>NZ_JBIVFA010000018.1:88427-173945 GCF_044747975.1 Streptomyces sp. NPDC090045 | reverse complement strand
AGCTCACCGACGACCTTCATGCCCTCCAGGAGGGTGTCGTTGACGATATCGAGGGCGGGGCGGGTCTGCAGGGCCTCGTCGAGGTCCGCCTCCAGACCGTTCTTCTCCCCGTCGATGATCCGCCGCTGCAGTCGCTCGTCCAGCGGCAGGGCGAGGAGCTCCTCCGCGCGGCCGGCCTTCAGGGACTTGGTGTTGACGCCCTCGAAGAGGGCCATCAGCTTCTGCAGCGGGTCGTAGTCACCCTCACGCCGGTCGTAGATCAGGTCGAGGGCGGTGGTGACCTGCTCCTCGTCGAACCGGGCGATGGGGAGGATCTTCGAGGCGTGGACGATCGCGGAGTCCAGGCCGGCCTTGACGCACTCGTCGAGGAACACCGAGTTCAGCAGGACACGGGCGGCCGGGTTCAAACCGAAGGAGATGTTGGAGAGGCCGAGGGTGGTCTGGACGTCCGGGTGGCGGCGCTTGAGCTCGCGGATCGCCTCGATCGTCGCGATACCGTCCTTACGCGACTCCTCCTGGCCGGTGCAGATCGTGAACGTGAGGGTGTCGATGAGGATGTCCGACTCCCGGATCCCCCAGTTCCCCGTCAAATCGCCGATGAGGCGTTCGGCAATGGCGACCTTGTGCTCGACGGTGCGGGCCTGCCCCTCCTCGTCGATGGTCAGCGCGATCAAAGCCGCACCGTGCTCCTGCGCCAACCGGGTGACCAGCGCGAACCGGGACTCCGGACCGTCACCGTCCTCATAGTTGACGGAGTTGATGACCGCACGCCCGCCCAGCTTCTCCAGACCCGCCCGGATCACCGGAACCTCGGTCGAGTCCAGCACGATCGGCAGCGTGGAGGCGGTCGCGAAACGGCCGGCGAGCTCCTCCATGTCGGCGACACCGTCGCGGCCCACGTAGTCCACGCACAGGTCGAGCATGTGCGCGCCCTCACGGATCTGGTCGCGGGCCATCTCCACACAGTCGTCCCAGCGGGCCTCCAGCATCGCCTCACGGAACTTCTTCGACCCGTTCGCGTTCGTCCGCTCACCGATCGCCATGTACGAGGTGTCCTGGCGGAAGGGAACCGTCTGGTAGAGGGAGGCGGCGCCGGGCTCGGGCTGAGGGGTGCGCTCGGTGACGGCCGTGCCGCGGACCCGCTCCACCACCTGCCGCAGATGCTCCGGCGTCGTGCCGCAGCAGCCGCCGACCAGGGAGAGCCCGTACTCGCGGACGAAGGTCTCCTGGGCGTCCGCCAGCTCGGCGGCGCTCAGCGGATAGTGGGCGCCCTGCTTGGTGAGGACGGGCAGACCGGCGTTCGGCATGCAGGACAGCGGGATACGGGCATTGCGCGCGAGGTACCGCAGGTGCTCGCTCATCTCCGCGGGGCCGGTGGCGCAGTTCAGGCCGATCATGTCGATGCCCAGCGGCTCCAGCGCGGTCAGGGCCGCGCCGATCTCCGAGCCGAGGAGCATGGTGCCGGTGGTCTCGACGGTGACGGAGCAGATCAGCGGCACGGTGACGCCGAGGGCTTCCATGGCCCGGCGGGCACCGATGATCGACGACTTCGTCTGCAGGAGGTCCTGGGTGGTCTCCACCAGCAGCGCGTCGGCGCCGCCGGTGATCAGACCCTCGGCGTTGATCTGGTAGGCGTCACGGATCTGCCCGTAGGTGATGTGCCCGAGCGTCGGCAGCTTGGTGCCGGGGCCCATGGAGCCCAGTACCCAGCGCTGCGCTCCGGTGCTCGCGGTGAACTCGTCGGCGACCTCACGGGCGATCCGCGCACCCGCCTCCGACAGCTCGAAGTTCCGCTCCGCGATGTCGTACTCGGCCAGCGCGGCGTAGTTCGTACCGAAGGTGTTCGTCTCGACGCAGTCCACACCCACCGAGAAGTACGCCTCGTGCACCGACCGCACGATGTCCGGGCGGGTGATGTTCAGGACCTCGTTGCAGCCTTCGAGCTGCTGGAAGTCCTCCATGGTGGGGTCCTGCGCTTGGAGCATCGTTCCCATGGCTCCGTCGGCGACGACCACGCGGGTCGCGAGCGCCTCTCGGAGGGCATCGGCCCGGGTCTGGGTGTCAGCGGGCAGGTTGGGCAACGAAGCCATGGTTGTGCTCCCTGGAATGCGACGGCTGTCGGCTTTGCACCCCCTCTGTGTCAAGGGTGCACGCCGCCAGCGTAACCGCGAGGCACCTGCCCCGGTGCGGGTGTCCCACGTGGCGGACTGCATTCTGTGGCAGGGGTTGCCAAGGGTGTCCCGGCGACGGTACGTCGAACAGTTCCCCCTCGCTGCGCAAGGTCGGCATCGGCCGATACTGTTCAGCATTGTCGAACCGCATCAAGATGGTCAGTAATGACAGCAAGGTCAGCAGGAGGCTGCGCGATGGCACGGAACATCCAGTCGCTCGAACGAGCCGCTGCGATGCTGAGGCTCCTGGCGGGCGGCGAGCGCCGGCTGGGGCTCTCCGACGTGGCCTCCTCGCTGGGTCTGGCCAAGGGGACCGCCCACGGCATCCTGCGCACGCTGCAGGCCGAGGGCTTCGTGGAGCAGGACCCCGCCTCCGGCCGCTATCAGCTGGGCGCGGAGCTGCTGCGCCTGGGCAACAGCTATCTCGACGTGCACGAGCTGCGCGCCCGCGCCCTGGTGTGGACGGACGACCTGGCCCGGGCGAGCGGCGAGAGCACGTACGTGGGCGTGCTGCACAAGAGCGGGGTGCTGATCATGCACCACGTCTTCCGGCCCGACGACAGCCGTCAGGTGCTGGAGGTCGGGGCCATGCAGCCGCTGCACTCGACCGCGCTGGGCAAGGTGCTGTCCGCGTACGACCCGGTCGCGCACACCCAGGCGCTGGAGGTGGAGCGCGAGGCGTTCACCCCCCGTACGGTCACGGACTCCGCGGGTTTCGAGGAGATTCTGGACCTGACCCGCGCACGCGGCTGGGCCGCCGACATCGAGGAGACCTGGGAGGGCATCGCCTCCGTGGCGGCGCCCATCCACGACCGGCGCCGGATGCCGGTCGGCGCGGTGGCGGTGGCGGGTGCCGTGGAGCGGGTCTGCGGGGCGTCCGGGGAGCCCCATGCGGCCCTCGTGGCGTCCGTGCGGGACTGTGCGCGATCGGTTTCACGCGACCTCGGTGCGGGCCGGTTCTGACCTTGCTTTAGCACCTCCGAGCGGCCATCTGGCTGCTTTCTGCCCACTTTTCGCCATATCCCGACCGCAGGATGGCTGGATTTGGGCGATCGTACCTAGTGGTAACGATCCGACACCTTGGCCTGGCGGGCTCTTGACGCATTCTTCACTTGGGCGGAAAACTGCCGTTCACCGGTCGGCATTGTCGAACACCTAACGGCAATACGCGCTAGGATGCGACAAGGCCAAGGACCGGTGCAGCACTCACCGAGTGCGCGGAACCACCGGAGGGACCCGGTGTCCGCCCACCCCTGGACGTACGTAAGGAGTCGCGGGTGTCCAGCTCCGACATCTTCATCGGCGAGACCATCGGTACCGCCCTGCTCACACTGCTCGGCGGTGGCGTCTGCGCCGCAGTGACGCTCAAGAGCTCCAAGGCCCGCAATGCGGGCTGGCTCGCCATCACGTTCGGCTGGGGATTCGCCGTACTGATCGCCGCCTACGTCTCCGCGCCCCTCTCGGGTGCCCACCTCAACCCGGCGGTCACCGTCGGCCTCGCCGTGAAGACCGGCGAGTGGGGCGACACCCCGGTCTACTTCGCCGGCCAGCTGCTCGGCGCGATGCTCGGCGCGGTCCTGATGTGGATCACCTACTACGGTCAGTTCCGCGTGCACCTGGCGGACCCGGAGCACATCCGCGACGCCAAGCTCGGTCCCGAGGACCCGCACCCGCACGATCAGGCCGGTCCCGTGCTGGGCGTCTTCTCCACGGGCCCCGAGATCCGTAATGTCGTCCAGAACCTCACGACCGAGATCATCGGCACCGCCGTACTGATCCTGGCGATCCTGACCCAGGGCCTCCAGGACGACGGCAAGGGCCTCGGTGTCATCGGCGTCCTGATCACCTCGTTCGTGGTCGTGGGCATCGGTCTCTCGCTGGGTGGCCCGACCGGCTACGCCATCAACCCGGTGCGCGACCTCGGTCCGCGCATCGTGCACGCCCTGCTCCCGCTGCCCAACAAGGGCGGCTCCGACTGGGGATACTCCTGGATCCCGGTGGTCGGCCCGCTCGTCGGTGCCGTCCTCGCCGGTGGTCTCTACAACATCGCGTTCGCCTGATCAGCACGGCCGCGTTCGTAAGATCCGCACCGCCCTCCTGATTCCGCCTACTCACCAGACCTGCCAGGAGCAGCCACATGACCAGCAGCACCGGCCCCTTCATCGCCGCGATCGACCAGGGCACCACCTCCTCCCGCTGCATCGTCTTCGACCGTGACGGCCGCATCGTCGCCGTCGACCAGAAGGAGCACGAGCAGATCTTCCCGAAGCCGGGCTGGGTCGAGCACGACGCCTCCGAGATCTGGACCAACGTCCAGGAGGTCGTCGCCGGCGCCATCGCCAAGGCCGAGATCACCTCGGCGGACGTCAAGGCCGTCGGCATCACCAACCAGCGCGAGACCACCGTCCTGTGGGACAAGAACACCGGCGAGCCCGTGCACAACGCACTGGTCTGGCAGGACACCCGCACCGACGCCCTCTGCAAGGAGCTCGGCCGCAACGTCGGGCAGGACCGTTTCCGCCGCGAGACCGGCCTGCCGCTGGCGAGCTACTTCGCCGGCCCGAAGGTCCGCTGGCTGCTCGACAACGTCGAGGGCCTGCGCGAGCGCGCCGAGGCCGGCGACATCCTCTTCGGCACCATGGACTCGTGGGTCATCTGGAACCTCACGGGCGGCGCCCAGGGCGGTCACCACGTCACCGACGTCACCAACGCCTCGCGCACCATGCTGATGAACCTGCACACGCTGGCCTGGGACGAGAAGATCGCGGAGTCGATGGGCGTCCCGCTCAACGTCCTCCCCGAGATCAAGTCCTCCGCCGAGGTCTACGGTCACGTCAAGGACGGCGTCCTCGCCGGTGTCCCGGTCGCCTCGGCGCTCGGTGACCAGCAGGCCGCCCTCTTCGGCCAGACCTGTTTCGCCGAGGGCGAGGCGAAGTCCACGTACGGCACCGGCACGTTCATGCTGATGAACACCGGCGACAAGATCATCAACTCCTACAGCGGCCTGCTGACCACGGTCGGCTACCAGATCGGCGACCAGAAGCCGGTCTACGCGCTGGAGGGCTCCATCGCCGTCACCGGCTCGCTCGTCCAGTGGATGCGCGACCAGATGGGCCTGATCAAGTCCGCGGCCGAGATCGAGACCCTGGCCTCCTCGGTCGAGGACAACGGCGGCGCCTACTTCGTGCCGGCCTTCTCCGGTCTGTTCGCCCCGTACTGGCGCTCCGACGCCCGCGGTGTGATCGCCGGCCTCACCCGGTACGTCACCAAGGCGCACATCGCCCGTGCCGTCCTGGAGGCCACCGCCTGGCAGACCCGCGAGATCACCGACGCCATGACCAAGGACTCGGGCGTCGAGCTCGCCGCCCTCAAGGTCGACGGCGGCATGACCTCCAACAACCTGCTGATGCAGACGCTCTCGGACTTCCTGGACGCCCCGGTGGTGCGCCCGATGGTCGCCGAGACCACCTGCCTCGGCGCCGCCTACGCCGCCGGCCTGGCCGTCGGCTTCTGGCCCGACACCGACGCCCTGCGCGCCAACTGGCGCCGCGCGGCGGAGTGGACCCCGCGGATGCCCGCCGAGCAGCGGGACCGCGAGTACAAGAGCTGGCTCAAGGCCGTGGAGCGGTCCATGGGCTGGGTCGACGACGAAGACGCCAGCTGACCGCACTCGGCTGACGAATCGACGAGGAGCTAAAGAGATATGAGCAGCCTGCAGAGCGTTCCCACCCTGGGTACGCACCCGACCGCCGGTTCGAACGCGAGCCGCGCCGAGACCCGTGAGCAGCTGGCGAAGGCCACGTACGACCTGCTGGTCATCGGCGGTGGAATCCTGGGCACCTCGGTGGCCTGGCACGCCGCGCAGTCGGGTCTGCGGGTTGCCATGGTGGACGCCGGCGACTTCGCCGGCGCCACCTCCTCGGCCTCCTCCAAGCTGGTCCACGGCGGTCTGCGCTACCTGCAGACCGGCGCGGTCAAGCTGGTCGCGGAGAACCACCACGAGCGGCGGGTGCTGGCCAAGGACGTGGCCCCGCACCTGGTCAACCCGCTCACCTTCTACCTGCCGGTCTACAAGGGCGGACCGGTCGGTGCGGCCAAGCTGGGCGCGGGCGTCTTCGCCTACTCCGCCCTCTCGGCCTTCGGCGACGGCATGGGCAAGGTCATATCGCCGGCCCGTGCCGCCGCTGACAATCCGGGCCTGAAGACGGACAACCTCAAGGCCGTCGCGGTCTACTACGACCACCAGATGAACGACTCCCGCGTCGCGGTCATGACGGTCCGCGCCGCCGTCGAGTCGGGCGCGGTCGTCCTCAACCACGCCGAGGTCACCGGACTGCGCAAGACGCGCGGCCGGGTCACCGGTGCCGAGCTCAGGGACCGTCTCGACGGCACCGAGTTCGGGGTCGACGCGCGCGTCGTGCTCAACGCCACCGGCCCGTGGGTGGACCACCTGCGGCGCATGGAAGACAAGCACTCCATGCCGTCGATCCGCCTTTCCAAGGGCGCGCACATCGTCATGAAGCGCAAGTCGCCGTGGAAGGCCGCCATGGCCACCCCGATCGACAAGTACCGCATCACCTTCGCCCTCCCGTGGGAGGACCAGCTGCTGCTCGGCACCACCGACGAGGTGTACGAGGGCGACCCGGCGGACGTGCGCGCCACCGAGTCCGACATCGCGCAGATCCTGGACGAGGCGGCCTTCTCGGTGAAGGACGCGGACCTGGACCGCTCGCTGATGACGTACGCCTTCGCGGGCCTGCGGGTGCTGCCCGGCGGCCCCGGCGGTGTCGAGAAGGCCAAGCGCGAGACGGTCGTCTCCGAGGGTGCCGGCGGCATGCTGTCGGTGGCCGGCGGCAAGTGGACGACGTACCGCCACATCGGCCGCGTGGTCATGGACAAGCTGGCCAAGCTCCCGGGCAGCCCGCTGACCGAGGACATGGAGCCGGTGAAGTCCCTCGTGCGCCGGATCGCGCTGCCCGGTGTCGCCAACCCGAACGCGGTCGCGCACCGGCTGCTGGTGGACCGTGAGCCGGGCACCCGGATGGACCCGCTCACCGCCCGCCACCTCGCCTCGCACTACGGCTCGCTGGCCTTCGACATCGCGCGCCTCGCGAACGAGGACCCGGCACTGGCCGAGCGCATCCACCCGGACGGTCCGGAGATCTGGGCGCAGGTCGCCTACGCCCGTGACAACGAGTGGGCCGAGACGGTCGACGACGTGCTGCGCCGCCGTACGACGGTGACGATCCGCGGCCTGGACGACGAGGCCGTACGGGCCCGCGTCGAGGAGATGCTGGGCCACAAGGCATAGCTCTCACGCAGGTGGGGAAGAGGGGCGGTTCCGAGGGGAACCGCCCCTCTGTCGTGGGCTGTGGCTGGCGTCGTTTCAAGGCTTAGGCTGACCCACGTACGCAAGGGAACTTCGGAAGGAGACCTGGGTGATCGAGCTTGAGGGCGTGCCCGAGCTGATCGACCCGGTCATGGTGGCCGCGTTCGAGGGCTGGAACGACGCGGGTGACGCGGCCTCCGGTGCGGTCGCACACCTGGACCGGGAGTGGAAGGGCGAGGTCTTCGCGGCTCTGGACGCCGAGGACTACTACGACTTCCAGGTCAACCGGCCGACGGTGTGGCTGGACAACGGGGTACGGAAGATCACGTGGCCGACGACGCGGCTGTCGGTGGTCCGGATCGGCGGGGCCAAGCCGCGCGACCTGGTGCTGGTCCGGGGGATCGAACCGTCCATGCGGTGGCGGTCGTTCTGCAACGAGATCCTGGGCTTCGCCCACGAGCTGGGCGTGGAGATGGTGGTCATCCTGGGGGCGCTGCTCGGGGACACGCCGCACACGCGGCCGGTGCCGGTGAGCGGGGTCACCTCGGACGCGGACCTGGCGCGGACGATGGACCTGGAGGAGACCAAGTACGAGGGCCCGACGGGCATCGTGGGCATCCTCCAGGAGGCCTGCACGCACGCGGGCGTGCCGGCGGTGTCGCTGTGGGCGGCGGTGCCGCACTACGTGTCGCAGCCGCCGAACCCGAAGGCGACGCTGGCGCTGCTGAACCGGCTGGAGGATCTGATCGACATCCGGATCCCGCTGGGCGAACTGCCGGAGGACGCGCGGGCGTGGCAGCTGGGCGTGGACCAACTGGCCGCGGAGGACAGCGAGGTGGCGGAGTACGTCCAGACGCTGGAGGAGGCGCGGGACACGGCCGACCTGCCGGAGGCGTCGGGCGACGCCATCGCCCGGGAGTTCGAGCGGTACCTGCGCCGGCGCGATCCGGCGGCTGGCCCGGAGACGGCCACGGACACGGGCTCGTACTTCCGGGACCTGTCCGGTGGCCGCCCCCAGCCGAAGCCGAAGCCGGAGGACGCGGCGGACCAGGACGGCCCCGCCGAGGGTGAGGGCGACGGCGCCGGCTCGGGCGAGGGGGAGACCCCCGGGACCTAGCGGCACCGGGCTGCCGGGGTGTCAGTGCGCCCTGCTTGGATACGGGTTGCCGTTCCGAGAGAGGGAAGCATGACCCGTACCACCCCGCCCCGCCCGCTCGACGTGGCCTCGGTGTTCCCGGAGCTCGCGGGGATGTCCAGGACCGCCACCCGGCTGCACCCCCGGCCCGGTGCGCCCACCGTGCACGACAGCTCGGTGGGCGGGCCGCTGCTGTGGCCGGCCGGCGAGCCCTGGGCGTCGTGCTCGCAGGAGCACGACGCCCCCTTTCCGCTGAACACGCCCGAGGAGGTCCGGGCGCTCCGGCGGATCCGCGCCCTCGGCGTCTGGACGGACGAGGAGCACGCCGAGGTCTCCCGGATCCACGCCGGACACGATCCGTCGCTGCTGCCCGAGGGCCCGCACCCGCTGATACCGGTGGCGCAGCTGTACGCCCGGGACGTCCCCGGTCTGCCGTTCCCCGGGGGCACGGACCTGCTCCAGGTGCTGTGGTGCCCGTTCATCGACATCGAGGACCAGCCGGGCACGGAGGCCGTCCAGCTGCGCTGGCGGCGGGCCGGGGACGTGGCGGAGGTCCTGGCGGCCGCGCCGGAGCCCGCGTACGTGGGCACGTACGAGCTGGTGCCGGCCCCGTGCGTGCTCCATCCGGAGGAGGTCAGCGAGTACCCGGCCGCGCACGATCTGGACCCCGGGCTGGCCGGGCGGATCCGCAGCTGGGAGGAGGACGGGGCCACGGGCTACCGGGGAGCCCTGTCCGTCGCGCCCGGCTGGAAGGCCGGCGGGTGGGCCGCCCCCTTCACGTTCCGTGATTCCGGCGGCCCGGAGGAGCTGCGCTGCGCGCGGTGTTCGGCCGTCGGCGAGCCGTTGCTGACCCTCGACCACGCCGAGTGGGACGCCGAGACCGAGAGCTGGCGGCCGGTCGAGGAGGCACAGGGCGCATCCACGACCCCCACGGAGGTGACCGTGGGCCGCGGCTACACCCTGCAGTTCTACGTGTGCCCCGCCGATCCCCGGCACCCACCGGTGACCGTCATGCAGTAGGGCGGTGAAACGGCGAAGCGCGCCCCCGGCACCAGGCCGGGGGCGCGCTTCGCCGGTCCTTAGAGCGCCACGCCGAGGAGGGCGTCCACGGTGCGGGAGACCAGGCCGGGGGCCGACTCGTCGTCGCCGTCGGTGGCGTTCTGGAGCTCCACCCAGCGGTCCACGGCCGCCAGCGCCGCAGGGGCGTCCAGGTCGTTCGCCAGGGCCTCGCGGACCTCCTCCAGCACCGCGTCCGCCGCGATGCCGTCCGGCCGGGACACCGCCGCGCGCCAGCGCTCCAGCCGGGCCACGGCCTCGGCGAGGACGTCGTCGGTCCACTCCCAGTCGGCCCGGTAGTGGTGCGACAGCAGGGCGAGGCGGATGGCGGCGGGGTCGACCCCGGCGCGCCGCAGCGCGGAGACGAAGACGAGGTTGCCCTTCGACTTCGACATCTTCTCGCCGTGCAGGGCGACCATGCCGGCGTGGACGTACGCCTTGGCCATCGGGAACTCGCCCGTCAGGACCTGCGCGTGCGACGCGCCCATCTCGTGGTGCGGGAAGGCCAGGTCGGAGCCGCCGCCCTGGATGTCGAAGCCCATGCCCAGGTGGTCCAGGGCGATGGCGACGCACTCGATGTGCCAGCCCGGCCGGCCGCGGCCCAGCGAGCCGCCGTCCCAGCTCGGCTCGCCCGGACGTGCGGCCATCCACAGCATCGGGTCCAGCGGGTTCTTCTTCCCCGGCCGGTCGGGGTCGCCGCCCCGCTCGGCCGAGAGCAGCCGCATCGCCTCGGCGTCGAGGTTCGAGACCCCGCCGAAGTGCGCGTCGGATTCGACCGAGAAGTAGACGTCGCCGTCGAGCTCGTACGCCGCGCCCGCGTCCCGCAGCCGTTCGACCAGCGGCACGATGCCGGGTATGGCCTCGACGGCTCCGATGTAGTGCTGCGGCGGCAGCATCCGCAGGGCGGTCATGTCCTCGCGGAAGAGTGCGGTCTCGCGCTCGGCCAGCTCGGTCCAGTCGTGGCCGTCGCGCAGCGCCCGCTCCAGGAGCGGGTCGTCCACGTCCGTGACGTTCTGGACGTAGTGGACCTGCCGCTTGGTGTCGAGCCACACGCGCTGCACGAGGTCGAACGCGTTGTAGGTCGCCGCGTGACCGATGTGGGTCGCGTCGTACGGGGTGATGCCGCAGACGTAGATACGGGCGACGGGACCGGGGGCGAGGGTGATCGTCCCCTGGGTCGCGGTGTCGTGGATCTGGAGGTCGCGGCCCTTGCCAGGAAGGGCGGGGACCTCAGAAGCGGGCCAGGCATGCATGTCTCGAGCCTAACCGGACGGATGTTCCGGAAACGAACCGGACCTGCAGTGTTGTCTTGATCGGCACTCTTGCGGTCTGGCCGGATCTGTGCGTGTGACGGATGGCCGGTTCAGACCGGTGGCCAGGGGATCGACGGCCACTGCCCGGACGGCTGCGGGTGGGTTCCGGTGCGCAGCAGGTGCGCCACCCGGTCCCGTACGGCGGCCAGCTCGACGGCGGTGATCAGTTCGGCCAGCCGGGTGGCGAGCGGGGCTCCCTCGGCCAGCCCGGCGGCCAGTGCGGCCAGCACCTCGCGTGCCTCGTCGGTCAGCGGCTCCCCCGCCCAGCCCCACAGGAGGGTGCGCAGCTTGTCCTCGGCGTGGAAGGTCACGCCGTGGTCGATGCCGTAGAGGCGGCCGTCGGGTGCCGGCAGCAGGTGGCCGCCCTTGCGGTCGCCGTTGTTGATCACGGCGTCGAGTACGGAGAGCCGGCGCAGCCGCGGGTCGTCTGCGTGGACGAGCAGCGCGGTGCGGCCCTGCCCCACTTCGGCGAAGGCGACGGGCTTCCAGCCGTCCCCCGCCTCCTCGCCGTCGACGAGTGCGAGGAGCCCGCCGGAGGGGGATTCCCCTTCCGGTCCCGCGGATTCGATCCACTGCTGGACCATGCCCTCGCCGTAGGGTCCGTCGCGCAGCACTGTGGCGGGAACCAGACCCCATCCGGTGGCCTCGGAGACGAGGTAGGCGGCGACCTCGCGCTGGGCGAGGTTCCCGTCGGGGAAGTCCCACAGCGGCCGCTCGCCCTTGACGGGCTTGTAGACGCAGTCGGCGCTCACGCCCTCGTGCGTGACGGTGCACAGCAGGACGGCGTTGGACGCCTCGCGGATCCGGCCGATGACGGTCAGCTCGCCCTTGGCGAGCAGTTCCTCGATCTCCCCCGTGTCGGTCACGCCTGGCGCCGGTAGCCGTTCTGGCGCGGGCACACGTGCCCCTCCGGGTCCAGCGGCAGGCTGCACAGCGGGCACGGCGGGCGGCCGGCGTTGACCACGTCCAGGGCCCGCTTGGCGAAGGCGCGGGCCTGGGCACCGGTGAGGCGGACCCGCAGCATCGGCGGGCCGTTCTCCTCGTCCTGGAGCAGCCGCTCCTCCGCCTCGGCGAGGTCCTCGTCGGAGTCGGCGTCGAGTTCCACCAGGGCCTGGGCCTCGACGATCATCCGCTGCTCCTCGCCGTCCCAGGCCAGGGCCATGGTGCCGACGCGGAACTCCTCCTCGACGGGGACGTCGAGGGGTGCGGTGTCGGCGGCCTCGGCGGGGGCGACGGCCGGCACCGGGGCGTTGCCGCCAGTCCGCCGCACGACCTCGTCCAGCAGCTCGTCCATCCGCTCGGCGAGCGCCGCGACCTGGGTCTTCTCCAGGGAGACGCTGGTGACGCGGGGGCCGGAGGAGGCCTGCAGGAAGAACGTACGGCGTCCCGGCAGACCGACCGTGCCGGCCACGAAGCGGTCCGGGGGGTCGTAGAGGAACACCTGACGGGGCACGTCCAGTCTCCAAGTCTCGGCGGCAGGGCAGGTCTGCGCCCTAGTGGGCCCGTCCACCCTACTGCGCCGTCCGATCACGCCGCGCCCGCGCCGCCTCCCACGACGGCGTTCCCCGCGTCTTCGGTGTCCTTGTCCGACGCGACGGGCTCCGGTGCGGCCGGACGCCGTACGAGCGGGCCGAAGTCCCCGGTGTCGCCCAGCCGGAACACGAACGGCCGGGTCGGCGTGTACCGGATCGCGGTCACCGAGCAGGGGTCGACGTGGATGCGCTGGAAGAGGTCCAGGTGCATGCCGAGGGCGTCCGCGACAAGGGACTTGATGATGTCGCCGTGGGAGCACATCAGGAAGACGGCGTCGCTCCCGTGCTCCTCCTCGACCCGCGCGTTCCACTCCCGTACGGCGTCCACGGCGCGGGCCTGCATGGCGCGCATGGACTCGCCGCCGGGGAAGGAGGCCGCCGAGGGGTGCTGCTGGACGATCTTCATCAGCGGTTCGTCGGCGAGCTCGGAGAGTTTGCGGCCGGACCAGTCGCCGTAGTGGCACTCGCCGATCCGCTCGTCGGTGTGCACTTCCAGCTCCGGCCTGGCGGCCAGCAGGGGTGCGAGGGTCTCCCGGCAGCGTTGCAGGGGGCTGGTGACGGCGGCGGCGAGGGGCACGCCCGCCAGCCGTCCGGGCAGGGCGGCCGCCTGCTCGGCGCCGCGCTCGTCGAGGCCGACTCCCGGTGTCCATCCGGCGAGCAGCCCTGCGGTGTTGGCGGTGGACCGCCCGTGTCGTACGAGGATCAGCGTGGCCATGGGGCCAGCCTAGGCGGTGCGGCCCGAGTGCGGGCGGGCCGTGGGCGGGGGACAATGCCCGCGTGATTGTGGACTGCGCGATTTACCGGAGCGGCCGCCGGACCGAGAGGCCCGAGGATTTCTCGGACGCCCTCAACGAGGCGCGGGCGAGCGGGGACGCGTTCCTCTGGATCGGCATGTACGAGCCGACGGAGGACGAATTCGAGCATGTCCGGCACGAGTTCGGCCTGCACCCGCTGGCGGTCGAGGACGCGCTGAGCGCACACCAGCGCCCCAAGCTGGAGGTCTACGACGATTCGCTGTTCGTCGTCCTCAAGCCGGTGATGTACGACGACGACACCGACACGGTGACCACGGGCGAGTTGATGCTGTTCATCGGCGACTCCTTCGTGGTCACGGTCCGGCACGGCGAGGGCGCCGCGCTGGCCGCCGTACGGCGTCGGCTGGAGCACGAGCCGGAGGTCCTCCGGCACGGTCCGACGGCGGTGCTGTACGCGGTGTCCGACGCGGTGGTGGACCACTACATCGAGGTGGCGGCCGAGCTCCAGTCGGATCTGGGGGAACTGGAGGCCGAGGTCTTCTCCCCGAACCCCTCGGACACCAAGAACACCGCCGCCCGGATCTACGGCTTCAAGCGGCAGGTCCTGGAGTTCCGGCGGGCGACGAACCCGCTGCTCCAACCGATGGAACGGCTCGCCTTCGGGGAGGTCCCCTTCGTCCACGAGCACGCCCAGCCCTTCTTCCGCGACGTCGCCGACCACCTGACCAAGGCGAACGAGTACATCGAGGGGCTGGACCGGCTGCTGTCGGACGCGCTCGCGGCTCATCTCGCGCAGATGGGCGTCCGGCAGAACGACGACGTCCGCAAGATCTCGGCCTGGGCGGCGATGGCGGCCGTCCCCACGATGGTGGCGGGGATCTACGGGATGAACTTCGACCACATGCCGGAGCTCAGGCAGTGGTGGGGGTATCCGCTGGTGCTGCTGGTGATGGCCTCGGCGTGCCTGGGCCTGTACCGGATGTTCAAGCACCGGGGCTGGCTCTAGTTCCGCGTACGGCTAGGCGAACTCGGGCGTGCCGGACGGTGCGCCGCCCAGCGCGTTGCGGCGCTGGGGCATCCGCAGGTCGACCATCCGGTGCCAGCCGCTGAACCGCTCGTACGCGTACATGGCGCGGATGCCGACGGCGAGCGCGGCCGCCTTCGGGGCGGGCCAGTGCAGCACCCGTCCCATGTGGTCCATGACGGCGAGGCTGACGTCCCGGTAGACGCCGATCTCGGCGAGCGCGCTCTCGCGGAGCACCCGCTGGATGGTCCGGCCGTGGCCCGCGCGGGCCAGGCGCAGCAGTTCCTCGTGGCAGTAGGCGAGGTGGTTGTCCTCGTCGTTGCTGATCATGTGGATGGCCTTGCCGACCTCGGGGTGGTCGCCGAAGTACCTGACCAGCATGTCCATCTGGTCGGCGGCACGCTGTTCGGTGACGCGGCTGTGCGCGAGGTAGACGACGATGTCCCGCTCGGTCAGCGCCTGCTCGCGGCGCAGCTTGTCGTGCGCGAGGCCGATGCCGCGGCGTTCCAGCAGCATCGTGTAGTCGGTCTCGGGCGGGACGGGCACCGGTGCGAGGCCGCGCTTGCGGAGCAGCGCGTTGAAAATGCGCCCGTGCTTGTCCTCGTCCGCGCCGTGCCGGGTGATCTTGGGCGCGAGGTCCCGCATGGAGTCCGGCACCAGGGCCGCGATCCGGGCGTTCTCCCAGCCGCCCTGGGACTCCCCGCTGGCAGCGATGGAGCAGAACAGCTGGAAGGAGTCGTCGTTGTCGACGATCTCCTGGAACAGGCTGCGGGCAGAGAGCATGAACCGAGTCAAACGCCGCTCGCGGGGACCGGCAACCGAGGGGTCGCCCTACTCGTCCGAATGAACGAAACGAGGGGATGGGCCGCCGCGCGTAACCCTGCGGGCACCCCGGGCGTTGTTGGCTGTGTCGGCCGTGGCGGGGAAGACCCCCCGAGCCCCCACCACGGCCGCAGACCACTCCTTGTTGTCAGGCCAGTCCGGCGAGCTCCATGGCCTCGGTGCCGGCCCGCAGGGCGGCGATCCGCTCGTCCAGGGTGAATCCGGCCGGGGCCAGCGTGAGGGTGGTGACCCCGGCCTCCGCGTAGGCCCGCATCCCGTCCGCGATGCGGCCGACCGGGCCGAGCAGCGTGGTCGAGTCGATCAGCGAGTGCGGGACGGCCTCGGCCGCACCGGTCTTGTCGCCGGCCAGGTACTTGTCCTGGATCTCGGCGGCCTCCTTCTCGTAGCCCATGCGCTGGGCCAGCTGGTTGTAGAAGTTCTGCTTCCGGCTGCCCATGCCGCCGACGTACAGGGCGGTGTAGGGGCGGAACATGTCCGCGAGCGCGTTCACGTCCTCGCCGAGGGCCAGCGGCACGGTCGGGCAGACGTCGAACCCGTCCATGGTCAGCCCGGCCTTCTCGCGGCCCGCCCGGATGTGGGTGAGCGCGGTGGCCTCCAGGTGCTCGGCGGCCGGGAAGATCAGCAGGGCGCCGTCGGCGATCTCGCCGGTCTGCTCCAGGTTCTTCGGACCGATGGCGGCGATGTAGAGCGGGATGTGCTCGCGCTCGGGGTGCACGGTCAGCTTGAGGGGCTTGCCCGGGCCGCCCGGCAGCGGCAGGGTCCAGTGCTCGCCCTCGTAGGAGAGGCGCTCGCGGCTCATGGCCTTGCGGACGATCTCCACGTACTCCCGGGTCCGCGCGAGCGGCTTGTCGAACTTGACGCCGTACCAGCCCTCGGAGACCTGCGGGCCGGAGACGCCGAGGCCGAGCCGGAAGCGGCCCTTGGTGAGCGAGTCGAGGGTGGCCGCCGTCATGGCGGTCATCGCGGGCTGCCGGGCCGGGATCTGCAGGATCGCCGAGCCGACGTCGATGCGCTCGGTCTGGGCGGCGACCCAGGCGAGCACGGTCGGGGCGTCGGATCCGTAGGCCTCGGCGGCCCAGCAGACGTCGTAGCCCAGGCGGTCGGCCTCCTGGGCGACGGCGAGGTTGTCGGCGTCCATGCCCGCGCCCCAGTAACCGAGATTGATGCCGAGCCGCATGTGTCGTCCCCTTACCGGTTTACCGATCAGTAACGTTGGTGTGCGGGGACTGTAGCGCGCCAGGGTGCTCCGCGTCAGCGCCCCAGTAGTCTCAGCGCTCATGGAGCAGAGGCATCTCGGCCGCACCGGACTGCGCGTTTCCCGGATCGGCCTCGGCACCCTCACGTGGGGCCGCGACACCGGCGAGGAAGCCGCCGCCGAGCAGGTGAAGACCTTCTGGGAGGCGGGCGGCACCCTCGTCGACACGGCCGACGTGTACGGGGGCGGGGAGGCGGAGTACCTCCTCGGGCGGATGGTGGGCGGGCTCGTCCCGCGCCGGGACCTGGTGATCGCGACCAAGGCGGGCAGCGTGCCGGACCCGGACCGGCGGTTCGACGGCTCGCGCGGGCACCTGCTCGACGCGCTGGACGCCTCGCTGGACCGGCTGGGCACCGACTACGTCGACCTCTGGCAGGTGCACGCCTTCGATCCGGCGACCCCGCTGGAGGAGACCCTGCAGGCGCTGGACCTGGCGGTGAGCAGCGGCCGGGCCCGGTACGCCGGGGTGTCCAACTACTGCGGCTGGCAGCTGGCGAAGGCGGCGACCTGGCAGCTCGCGGCGCCCGGCGTGCGGACCCGGATCGCCTCGACCCAGATGGAGTACTCGCTGCTGCAGCGGGGCGTGGAGCGGGAGGTGCTGCCCGCCGCACTGGACCTCGGGATCGGCCTGCTGCCCTCCTCCCCGCTGGGACGCGGGGTGCTGACGGGCAAGTACCGGGACGGCGTGCCGGCGGACTCCCGGGGCGCCTCGGAGTCCCTGGCCGCCTTCGTGGACCCGTACCTCGACGAGGCGGCGGGCCGGATCGTGGACGCGGTGGTGACGGCGGCCCGGGGGCTGGCCGTGACCCCGCTCGAGGTGGCCCTCGCGTGGATCCGGGACCGGCCGGGGGTGGTCGCGCCGATCGTCGGCGCCCGGACGTCGGCGCAGCTCGCGGCGGCGCTGTCGGTGGAGGCCCTTAGTCTTCCGGAGGAGATCTGCCGGGCGTTGGACGATGTGTCGGCGCCCGTGCACCGCTATCCCGATCAGGACTGGAGCACGCTGTGAGTACGGACCGCCAAGCCGAAGCCGAAGCCGCTGTCGCGGAGGAACCGGCCGGGCCGCAGGCCGACTCGGGCGAAGCCCCGTCGGACACCCCCGGGACCGCCCCGGCCGCCCTGCCCGCCGAAACCGGCTCGGCGGAAGCCGGGTCCGAGGCTGGGGCCGAGGCTGGGCCCGCAGCCGAGGCCGAAGCCGAGGCCGAAGCCGAGGCCGAGGCCGAGGCCGAAGCCGAGGCTGGGCCCGGAGCCGAGGCCGAAGCCGAAGCCGAAGCCGACGCCGGAGCCGACGCCGGAGCCGAGGCCGAGGCTGGGGCCGAAGCCGAGGCTGGGGCCGGAGCCGAGGGCCAGGCTGGGACCGGAGGCGACGGCGCCGCCGAGCCGGCCGCCGAGGCCGCGGCGGCGCCCGCGCTGACCGAGGCCCAGGCCGAGCTCGCCGCGCAGAAGGTCGAGCGGGAGCGGATCGCCCGGCGCAAGGCCGAGCGGGACGCGCCCGTCGAGGCCGGGGCGAAGCTCAGCGGCAAGGCCGCCGACCTGCTGGCCGCCGTACGGGCCGTGGAGAGCGGGGAGAAGCCCCCCGCCGTGTACTTCGACGAGGCCCCGGCCGCGCCCCGCAGGCCGGCCCCCGCCCCCGCCGCGCCGCGCCCGGCCGCCCCGGCGCCGGTGGCCGCCGCGGCACCCTCCGCCGACGCCGTCGAGGGCGTACGGTCCGTCCTGGCCCGCGGTGGCGCCCCCGAGTCCCTGGCCGGCCAGGCCGCGGCGGCGCTCGGCGACGGCGCCGCCGAGCAGCTCGCCGAGAACCCCTGGCGGCTGCTGTCGGTCCCCGCCGTGCGCCCGACGCAGGCGGACGGCTTCGCGCGCTCCCTGCTGGGCTCCGGGGCCGGTCCCGGGGACGAGCGCCGCACCACCGTCCTGGTGGGCTGGCTGCTGGCCCAGGCCGGGCTCAAGGGGCACACCGCGCTGGAGGCCCCCGTGCTGGAGAAGGCCCTGGCCCAGTACGGCGTACCGGATCCGGCCGGAGCGCTGGAACAGGCCATCGCGGAAGGCTCGGTGCTGGTCTTCCACGAGCCCCTCGGCCCGCCGGTCGAGGAGGGCGAGGAGCAGCCCGTACGTCTCCTCGTGGGCCTGGAGGGTTCCGCCATGGCCGAGGAGAGCCTGGCCGACGGCCTGGCGCGGCTCGCGTCCGGCACCTTCGACGCGCCTGCGGACTGGGAGCAGGCTGCCGGGGCCGCGCCGGGACCGTCCGCCGCCGAGCTGATCCGCACGGTCGCGGGCCACGGCCTGGTCGCCCACACCGGCGGCGAGGCCGCGCGGGCCGAGGCGTTCGCCCTGGTCGCGGCGGCCCGGGAGCTGGGGCTGCGGGCCTGCGCGGCCGCGCACGCGCCCGGCGGCCCCGACCCGGTGACCGTGGCGGGGCTGCTGTCCGGGGCGGAGGGGCCCGGGCGGGACGCGGACGGGCAGTTCGCGCTGGACCTCCTCGTGGTGCTGGACGCGCCGCAGCTGGACGTGGAGACCGCGGCCGCGCTGGTGGAGTCCGTACCGGACGGGGCCCGGCTGGTGCTCTCCGGGGACCCCGGTGTGCTCGCGTCCGCCGGGGCGGGACGGGTGTTCGCCGATGTGCTGGCGGCCCGTACGTGCCCGCAGGTGGTCTCCCGCACCCCGGACCCGGGCCCTCTCGGCGAGCTCGTCTCCGGGGTGGGGATCGGCGAGCTGAACCAGGTGGACGCCCCCGGCAAGGAGGTCGTCATCGTCCCGGTGCAGGACGCCGGGGAGGCCGTGCACCGGGCCGTGCAGCTGGTGGCCGAGTCGGTCCCGCGGGCCTTCGGGATCCCGGCGGACAGCGTTCAGGTGATCACCCCGGGCCACGGCGGCTCCGCGGGCACGCGGGCGCTGAACACCGCCCTCAAGGAGCGGCTGAACCCCGGTCCCGGCCGCTTCGGCGGCTTCGACCCCGGCGACCGGGTGGTCCACGTTCCGTCCGCCGGGCGGGCGCTGGCGGCCCGGGTGGTGTCGGCCGACGCGCAGGGGCTGCACCTGGACCGTGCGGGCGTACGGATCGTCGTACCGAAGGAGCTCGTGGAGTCCCAGGTGCGGCACGGCTGGGCGGTGACGGCGCACCAGGCCGTCGGCACGCGCTGGCCGGCAGTGGTCGTCGTCCTGCCGGGTGACGCGGCGCAGGCGCTGTCGCGGGACTGGGTCTACACGGCGTTCGGGCGGGCCGAGCGGCACCTGTCGGTGGTGCACGGCGTCGACCAGGCGCTGCCGCGCGCGGTGGCCGAGGTGCTGCCGAAGCCGCGTACGACCCGGCTGACGGGCCTGCTGAAGGGGCTCGCGACGGCGGGCGCACAGGCGGAGTGACTCCGGCCGTGGCCCCCGCCCGTCGGGAGGGGGCCACGGATGCCGGACGGATGGCGTGCGGGGGCGGGCCGGGGTTCAGGCGGGGGTCAGCCCCGGCTCCGCGGTCTCGTCCTCGTCCTCTTCCTCGCCTTCGTCCTCGCCCTCGTCGAACTCGTCGGACTCCTCGTCGAAGACGGAGCTGACGTCGAACCGGTGCAGGACGTCCTGCGGGTCGATGTTCCCGAAGGGCGAGTTGAGCCACTCCCCCGGTTCCGCCATCTCCTCCGAGGCGGCGATCCAGAGCGTGGAGTCGCCCTCCTCCAGCCCGAAGTCCTTGAAGCGGGAGGCGATCTCGTCGGGCTCGTACTCCCCGAAGAGGACCCCCAGGGCCTCGGCGGTGCCGCCGTCCTGGACGAACTCGGCGTCCCGGTCGTGCGCGGCGATCCGCTCCGCCTGGGCGATCAGCCGCGGCGGTTCGACGACGGCGTAGTCGCGGCGGATGAGCACGCTGAAGGCGGCGGGCTCGGCGGGGCCGGTGTAGGGCACGCCGTCCTCGGGCGTGGGGATCTCGAAGGGAGTGACCTCGTCGTAGCGGTCGTAGAGGAGTTCGTCGTACTCCTCGGCGGCGGCGGCGAGTTCGTTGAACGCGGCGTAGACGTCCGGGTCCTCTTCCCCGGTCCTGCGCTCGACCGCGGCGAGGTGACGGTCGAGCGCGGCCTTGACCGCCTCGGCGGCGGCGCGTACCTCGGCAACAGTGGGCAGAGCGGCATCAGACATAGAGCAGACGCTATCCGTACGAGGGCTCTGCCCGCACAATAGATGCGATGCCGGAATACGAATTTGTCGACGTGTACGTGCCCCGCGGTGTTCCTCGCAAGGAGGCGACCCGCCTGCTGACCGATCATGCCGAGTACGGGAACTGGGAACTCGACCGGCTGAGTCTGTACCGGGACGGCAGTCGCCGTGTGCGACTGCGCCGCCGGATCATCCGCCAGGTCCGCGCGACCTGGTGACGCGGGCCCCGGGGGCGGGGCCCGCGTCGTGAGCAGCCGTCAGGCGGCGTTGCGGGCGCGCCGGTAGAGCACGCTGCCCGCCAGCAGCAGGCCGCCCGCGAGCGGGAGGCCGGCGGTGAGGACGTCACCGGAGCCGGTGGCGGCGAGACCGGCCGCCTGCCCGGGGTTGCCCCCGGTGTGCGTGCCGGTTCCCGGGCCGGGGTGCGTGACCGGGGTCACGGGGGTGACGGAACCGGTGCCGGGGTTGGCCGGCGTACCGGGAGTGCCCGTGCCGGGCGTACCGGGAGTGCCCGGGTTGCCCGGGTTCTCACCACCCGGCGTACCGGGATTCCCCGGGGTTCCGGGGTTGCCGGGGTTCTCCCCGCCCGGGGTGCCGGGGTTGCCCGGGTTCCCGGGGTTCTCGCCACCGGGCGTACCGGGATTCCCCGGGTTCCCGGGGTTCTCTCCGCCCGGAGTGCCGGGGTTACCCGGGTTGCCCGGGTTCCCCGGGTTCTCGCCGCCCGGCGTACCCGGCGTACCCGGGTTTCCGGGGTGGCCCGGGTGGTCGTCGCAGGGCTCGTCGCCGTCGCCGGGGTGTCCCGGGTTGCCGGGGTGTCCGGGATTGCCCGGGTGTCCCGGATGACCGGGCTTGCTCGGCTTGCTCGGCTTGCCGTGGCCCCCGTTCGAGCAGTGGTTCCCGAAGGCCGGATTGAGGCCTCCCACCACCGTGACCGTGTTCCCGCAGGCGTTCACCGGTGCGTCCACGGGTGCCTGCACGTTGTTCCCGGACAGCAGTCCCGGAGAGTTCGCGGTGTGCCCCGAGGCGCCGGAGTCCGCGTGTGCGTAGCCCCCGCCCAAGGCGAGGACACCCCCTGCGGCAGCCATGGTGATCAGGGTCTTCCTGGTGACCTGTGCCGGTCGTCGCATCTGTACTCGTCCCCTGGTGTGTGCGTTTCGGCCGTCTCTCGGCGGCCCGGCCGTCCTGGCTCCCCCGCCTGGTACGCCGAAGATGAGAATCCGGGCCGGAAAGCCCGGTGGCCCCGGAGCGCTGGAATGCGCTCCGGGGCCCAAGACTTCAAACGCGTCAGGCGTTGACGCAGGTGTTGCCGAAGGCCGGGTTCAGCAGGCCGATGATGGAAACGGAGTTCCCGCAGACGTTCACCGGGATGTGGACCGGAACCTGGACGGCGTTGCCGGACAGAACACCGGGGGAGCCGATGGCCGCACCCTGGGCACCCGCGTCGGCGACAGCCAGACCCGCACCCGCGAGAACCAGGCCACCAGTGGCAGCCGCAGCGGCGACAACCTTCTTGATCATTGTTCCTCCTAGTAGGCAATGCGGTCCCAGCCGCGGACCGCACCACCTGTAACGAGGAGGGATCACCAGGGCTACGAGCGTATGAGTGCATTCACTCTTCTCAGTGGAATGCGCACACCTACCCGAATCTCAGGCGTTGTCGATGAACCGGTCGAGCACGCGCACGCCGAACTTCAGTCCGTCCACGGGCACGCGCTCGTCCACGCCGTGGAACATCCCGGCGAAGTCCAGCTCCGGCGGCAGCTGCAGCGGCGCGAAGCCGAAGCAGCGGATGCCGAGGTCGTCGAAGGACTTGGCGTCCGTACCGCCCGAGAGCATGTACGGGACCGCCCGCGCGATCGGGTCCTCGGCCTTCAGGGCGCCCTGCATGGCGTCCACCAGCCGTCCGTCGAAGTCGGTCTCCAGCGCCTTGTCCCCGTGCACGTCCTCCCGCTTCACGCGCGGCCCGAGGATGCGGTCCAGGTCGGCGAAGAACTCGTCCTCGTAGCCCGGCAGGAAGCGGCCGTCGACGTGGGCCGTCGCCTGGCCGGGGATGACGTTGACCTTGTAGCCGGCGCCGAGCATCGTCGGGGCGGCCGAGTTGCGCAGCGTCGCGCCGACCATCTTGGCGATGCCGCCGAGCTTGGCGAGCGTCTCGTCCATGTTGTCCGGGTCCAGCGGGGTCCCCAGCGCGTCCGAGAGCTCGTCCAGGAAGCTCCGTACGGTCTTGGTCACCCGCACCGGCCACTGGTGGCGGCCGAGCCGCCCCACGGCCTCGCACAGCTCCGTGATGGCGTTGTCGTTGTTGGTCATGGAGCCGTGGCCCGCGGTGCCCTCCACCGTGAGCCGCATCCAGTGCATGCCCTTCTGGGCGGTCTCCACGAGGTAGAGCCGCAGGTTCTCGTTCACGGTGAAGGAGAAGCCGCCGACCTCGCCGATCGCCTCGGTGACGCCCTCGAACAGGCCGGGGTGCTTGTCGACGAGGTGCCGGGCGCCGTAGATGCCGCCCGCCTCCTCGTCCGCGAGGAAGGCCAGCACGATGTCGCGCGGGGGCTTGCGCCCGCTGCGCATCCGGTCGCGCACGACGGCCAGCGTCATCGCGTCCATGTCCTTCATGTCGACGGCGCCGCGGCCCCACACGCAGCCGTCGGCGATCTCGCCCGCGAACGGGTCGTACGTCCAGTCCGCGGCATTGGCCGGAACCACGTCGGTGTGCCCGTGGATCAGCAGCGCCGGCCGCGAGGGGTCCTCCCCCTCGATCCGCGCCACGGTCGAGGCGCGCCCCTTGTGCGATTCGAAGATCTGCGGCTCCAGCCCGACCTCGGCGAGCTTCTCGGCGACCCACTCCGCCGCCTTGCGCTCCCCGGGGCCCGAGTGGTCTCCGTAGTTGCTGGTGTCGATCCGGATGAGGTCCCGGCAGAGGTCGACTACCTCGTCCTCGCCGGAGACGGTCCTGCCCGCGCTCGACTCGCTCACGCTGCTTCCTCCCACTGATCAGTACCGAACACCTCCATCCTCCCGCCCCGGGCCCCTGTCCCCAAGGGCGATCCCCGGCCGTCAGGGGGTGTGATCGAGGACCCCGGAATGTTTGGTAATGTTTTCCACGTCGGAACGGCCCGCGAGGGACGCGAGACAGACACCTTGTCCGGGTGGCGGAATGGCAGACGCGCTAGCTTGAGGTGCTAGTGCCCTTTATCGGGCGTGGGGGTTCAAGTCCCCCCTCGGACACCACGGCAAAAGGCCGGTCGGGAGAAATCCCGGTCGGCCTTTTGCGTTCCCCCGGGCCGGACGGGGTGGACGGGCGGGACGCGGGCCGGCCCGCCGGCCGGCCCGCGTCTGGTCTTGCGGGGCGGTTGTGGGCCGGGTCTGGGAGGCCCCGGTGCGGGGGCCTCCCAGGCTGTCCGGGGTCAGTGGCGGGAGGCCGCTATTTCGGCTACTCGGCCGCGGACCAGGAACCAGCCGCCGACCAGGGCGGCGGCGATGAGGGGGACGAACATGACCGTGGTGCGGCCGACTCCGCCGTCGCACCACATCAGGACCAGGACCGTCAGGAGGAAGGCCAGGGTCACGAGCTGGGTGTACGGGGCCCAGGGCAGGCGGTACGCGGGGCGCTCCAGGCGGCCCTGCTGGGCGCGGCGCCAGAAGAAGAGGGAGCAGAGCATGACCATGCCCCAGGTGCCGAGGATGCCGAGCGAGGCGAAGTTGAGGACGATCTCGAAGGCGTCCTTGGGCATGAAGTAGTTCAGGCCGACGCCCGCGACGCCGAAGGCGGCGGTGAAGAGGACGCCGCCGTAGGGGACCTTGCCCTTGTTCATGAGGCCGGTGAACTTCGGCGCGGAGCCGGACATGGCCATCGAGCGCAGGATGCGGCCGGTGGAGTAGAGGCCGGAGTTCAGGCTGGAGAGGGCCGCGGTGAGCACGACCAGGTTCATGACGCCGGCGGCGCCGGGGACGCCGAGCTTGTCGAAGACGGTGACGAAGGGGCTCTGGCCGGAGCTGTACGCCGTGTAGGGCAGCAGGAGGGCGAGGAGGACGACCGAGCCGACGTAGAAGAGGCCCACGCGCCACATGATCGAGTTGATCGCCTTCGGCATGATCTTCTCGGGGTTCTCGGTCTCGCCGGCGGCGACGCCGCAGAGCTCGACGGAGGCGTACGCGAAGACCACGCCCTGGATGACCAGGAGCATGGGGAGCATCCCGGAGGGGAAGATGCCGCCGTTGTCGGTGATGGTGGAGAGGCCCGGGGTGTGGCCGCCGATCTCGTGGCTGGTGGCGACGAGCCAGATGCCGACGATCAGGAAGATCACCAGGGCGGCGACCTTGACCAGCGAGAACCAGAACTCCATCTCGCCGAAGTACTTCACCGAGATCAGGTTGGCGGTGAGGACGACGGCGAGGGCGATGAACGCGAGGACCCACTGGGGGACGTCGGTGAACATCGACCAGAAGTGGGCGTAGGTCGCGGCGGCCGTGATGTCGGCCACGGTGGTGGTCGACCAGTTCAGGAAGTACAGCCAGCCCGCCGTGTAGGCGCCCTTCTCCCCCATGAACTCGCGCGCGTAGGAGACGAAGGCTCCGGAGGAGGGGCGGTACAGGACGAGCTCGCCGAGCGCCCGGACGACGAAGAAGGCGAAGACTCCGCAGACCGCGTAGGCGATCGCGAGGGAGGGGCCCGCACCGGCGAGGCGGCCGCCGGCGCCGAGGAACAGCCCGGTGCCTATCGCTCCGCCGATCGCGATCATGTTGATGTGGCGGGACTTGAGGTCCTTGCTGTAGCCCTCGTCACCGGCGTCGACATGGCGGGAAGACGCCGGGGCGGGGGCCTCGGTCAAGGTGCGGTCACTCAGGTCACTCATGTATGACTTCGCCTTCGTGGGGGTCGGACGGCAGGTCCGTTCCGCGGCGCAGGGGAGCTGGGTGGTGTCCCCTGTGTCGCGGTCCGGTGAATTTGTCGCCCCAGGAGACCATGAGTCCGCCACCCTCCAAAATCGGCCCCCTGTACGCCGAAGCCCCCGACGACCTTGGAAAGGGATGTCGGGGGCTTCGTGGAGGCTCGAAAGCGAGGTCAGTCGGTGGTATCGGCCGCTGCCGCTTGATCGAGGCGGAAGGCCTCGTTGCCCAGGC
This sequence comes from Streptomyces sp. NPDC090045, assembly GCF_044747975.1. Taxonomy (NCBI): domain Bacteria; kingdom Bacillati; phylum Actinomycetota; class Actinomycetes; order Kitasatosporales; family Streptomycetaceae; genus Streptomyces; species Streptomyces sp. NPDC090045. Next base: position 148,286 of record NZ_JBIVFA010000018.1, on the reverse strand, counting down.
CGATGCGGGCGTGCACCTCGGGGCGGCTGCGGCGCAGCACGGCTCCGTAGAGCAGGCCGCCGACGACGGCGACGCCGATGATGCCGGGCAGGGCCCAGCTGAGCGCGGAGCCCTTCTCGGCGCCGACCAGGACGCCGAAGTCCTTGACGGTGTAGAGGGCGATGGCGAGCAGTGCGATGCCGGCGGCGCCGGCCGCGACGAGGCGCCAGACCTGGGCGCCGGCGGTGCCGCGGCGGACGAAGAAGGCGATGACGGCGAAGGAGGCGGCGGCCATGAGGAGGGTCACGCCGAGGGCGCCGACGCTGCCCATCCAGGTGAACAGGTGCAGGACGGGGGCGGTGGGGTCGCCGGCGGGCATGTCGTCGGTGACGGCGAAGGCGATCACGACGAGCGCGGCGATGCCGGTCTGCAGGAGGGAGCCGGTGGCGGGGGCGCCGGTGCCGGTGTTGGTCCGGCCGAAGGCGGCGGGGAGCAGGCCCTCGCGGCCCATGGCGAAGGCGTAGCGGGCGACCACGTTGTGGAAGCTGAGCATGGCCGCGAACATGCCGGTCACGAAGAGGACGTGCAGGACGTCGGTGAAGGTGGTGCCGAGACGGCTCTCGGTGAGCTGGAAGAGCAGGCCGGGGCCGGCTTCGGCGGAGGTCTTCACGACCTCGGCGGGGCCGGTGGCGACGGTGAGGGCCCAGGCGCTGAGGGCGAAGAAGAGGGCGACGAAGGCGACGGCGAGGAACATCACCCGGGAGACGACGATGTGCGGCTTGCTGGTCTCCTCGGCGTAGACCGGGGACTGCTCGAAGCCGACGAAGGCGGCGATGCAGAAGCAGAGCGCGGTGCCGAAGCCGGCTCCGCTGAGGGTCTCGGGGTTGAAGGCGTGCAGCGAGAGGCCTTCGGCGCCGGGCTCGGCGAGGGCGGCGACGTCGAAGACGACGACGAGGACGCACTCGACGAGGAGCAGGACGCCGAGGACCTTGGCGTTGAGGTCGATCTTGAGCCAGCCGAGCGCGCCGGTGACGGCGACGGCGATCAGGGCCGGTATCCACCAGGAGAGTTCGATCTCCAGGTAGGTGGCGAAGAGGCCGGATATCTCGAAGCCGAGGATGCCGTAGACGCCGCACTGCATGGCGCTGTACGCGACGAGGGCGACGAGGGAGGCACCGGCGCCGGCGGTGGGGCCGAGGCCGCGGGCGATGTACGCGTAGAAGGCGCCGGCGTTGTGGACGTGCCGGCTCATCTCGGCGTAGCCGATGCTGAAGAGCGCGAGGACGGCGCCGAGGATGACGAAGAGCAGCGGCTGGCCGACGATGCCCATGACCCCGAAGGTCGTGGGCATGACACCGGCGACGACCATCAGGGGCGCGCTGGCGGCGAGTACGGACAGGAGCAGGCCGGCCGTGCCGAGGCGGTCGGCGCGCAGGGCGCGGTCCTGGCCCTTGTACGTACGGATCTCGGCCGGGTCCTGGAGCGTGGTGGATCTGCCCGTCGGCATGGAGGCGTCCTTTCGGGGGCGCGGTTCTCTCGGGGGCGGTTCTCTGGGAGTGCGGTGCTCTGGTGGCGCGGTTCTCTCTGGTGGCGCTGTTCTGTCGGGGCGCTGTTCTCTCGGGGGCGCGTTCGTTCGGGGGCGCGGTTCCTTCGGGGGTGGCGTCTTCGTGTCAGGCGGTGCCGAGCGCGACGCTGCGCGCGGCGAGGAAGGCCTTCTGCGGGTCCCGGTCCGGATAGGACCAGGGGGCGCGGGTGGCGTGGCTGCCGATCCGGTGGAAGAGGGCGGCGGCCTCGGCGGGCCGGCCCTCGCAGAGTTTGGCGTGGGCGAGGAAGTTGAGGTCGACCCGGTTGCGGGGGTGGTCTTCGCGCTCCCACTCCAGCCACCAGTCGAAGGCGGAGCGCAGGACCTGGCGGGCACGGCGGCCGGCCCAGTGGGCGGCCGCCGCCTCGGGGGTGTGGCCGTGGGTGGCGGCGAGGACCCGGTAGCGCTCGGCATGCGCGACGACGGGGAGCACGGCGAGCGGGGAGTCGGCCGGGGATTCCTCGGCGGCCCAGGCCGCGAAGTCGTAGACCTCGTGGAGCGGGTCCTGGCCGGAGGCGAGGGCGCGTTCGGCCAGCCGGGCCACCATCAGGTGGTGGGCGTGGTGGTGCTCGCGGTGGCGGGCCCGGACCTGGTCGAAGTGGCGGCTGAACTCCTCCTCGCTGCCGAAGGCCCGGGAGAGGAGGAGCAGTCCGAGCCAGGGGGTGGGGTCGGCCGGGAGCAGGGCGGCTGCCCGGCGGCAGGCCTCCTCGGCGGCGGCCGGGGTGCCCTTGTGGCGCAGGGCGGTGAAGACGGTGGCGCAGGCGAGGAGGGTCGAGGCGTCGGCGCTCTCCGGCTCGGCGAGCAGCCATTCGCCGGCCCAGGCGGTGGCCGCCGGGGTCTGGGCGAGGACGACGACGCGGTGGGCCCGGCGGTCCCAGTCGTCGCCGGTTCCGACGAGGAGGGCGCGGGCCCTGGCCCACCGGCCCTGGGTGAACTGGGTGCGGACGTCGACGAGTTCGGCGTCGCAGAGGGCCGGGTCGAAGAGCTGGGCTTCCCGCTTGCGGGCGCGGCCGAGGGGCGGCGGAGGCGGGGACATCCGCGGTTTTCCCTCCAGGACGCGGGCGGACGAAGGTCGGCGGCGGCCGGAAACGCGCGCAGGGCGCACGCGAGCGGTTCGGCCTGGTGGTCGGGGGATCGTGCCGGTGAGCACACCGGTGATCACGCACAGCAAAGCGGTACGCACGCCTCCGAGTCAAGGTCCAGTCCACTGCCTGGCGGGTTTCAACTGCAGTGATGGCGATACGAGTTGGGATGGTTGTACGGGTTCGGGAGATCGCGGCGGCAGCCTCGTAGGGTGATCACATGACCACCTACGACGATCTCCCTCCCTACCTGCTGGGGTTCCCCGGTCCGCTGCGCGACCAGCTGGTCGCGGCCGTGCTGAGCGGGGCGAAGACCAGCACCACCGGCCTGCTCGCGGAGTACGAGGCCGAGGGCGAACCGCTGCCCGAGCCGGGCACCCGTTCCCTGCTCGTCGATTCCGGGGAGCGGGGGGTTGCAGTGGTGGAGGTGACGGCCGTGGAGGTGCTGCGGCTGGGGGACGTCGGGCTGGAGCACGCGCTCGACGAGGGCGAGGGATTCGCGTCCGTGGCCGAATGGCGTACGGCACACGAGGACTTCTGGCACAGCGAGCCGGTGCGGGCGGCCGTCGGCGACCCGGGGTTCACGGTCGACGACGACACCCTCGTCGTCGCGGAGCGGTTCCGGGTCACCGAGCGGCTGGTCTGATGGAAGGGGCCTGACGGGAGGGTCCGGCCGGGCGGGGCGCGGGCGGAGGCTCGGCCGGGCGGAGCGCCCTGCTCCGGGGCCTCAGCCGGTCGCCGCGGCCGCGGCGCGGCCCGCCGCGCGCCCCGAGAAGATGCAGCCGCCGAGGAACGTGCCCTCCAGGGCCCGGTAGCCGTGGACGCCCCCGCCGCCGAATCCGGCCGCCTCGCCCGCCGCGTAGAGGCCGGGCAGCGGCTCGCCCGTACCGGTCAGGACGCGCGAGGAGAGGTCGGTCTCCAGGCCGCCCAGGGACTTGCGGGTCAGGATCGAGAGCCGTACCGCGATCAGCGGCCCGGCGGCGGGGTCCAGGATCCGGTGCGGGGCGGCCGTGCGGATCAGCTTGTCGCCCAGGTATCTGCGGGCCCCGTGGATGGCCGTGACCTGCAGGTCCTTGGTGAAGGGATTGGCGATCTCGCGGTCGCGGGCCACGATCTCGCCCCGGACGGTGGCCTCGTCGAGGAGGTCCTCCTTGGTGACCGCGTTCATCCCGCGGACCAGGGCGGACAGGTCGCGCTCGACGACGAAGTCGGCGCCGTTGTCCATGAAGGCCCTGACCGGGCCGGGTACGGCCTGGCGGGCGCGGGTGATCACGTCACGGACCGACTTGCCGGTCAGGTCCGGGTTCTGCTCGGAGCCGGAGAGCGCGAACTCCTTGCCGATGATCCGCTGGTTGAGCACGAACCAGGTGTGGTCGTGCCCGGTCTTCATGATGTGGTCGAGGGTGCCGAGGGTGTCGAAGCCGGGGAACAGCGGCACCGGCAGCCGCTTGCCCGTCGCGTCCAGCCACAGCGGGGACGGGCCGGGCAGGATGCGGATGCCGTGTCTGGCCCAGATCGGGTTCCAGTTCTCGATGCCCTCGGTGTAGTGCCACATCCGGTCCTTGTTGATGTGGCTGGCGCCGGCCGCCTCCGCGATGCCGAGCATCAGGCCGTCCACGTGCGCCGGAACCCCGGAGAGCATCCGCTGCGGCGGGGTGCCGAGCCGGGCCGGCCACTGGGCGCGCACGAGATCGTGGTTGCCGCCGATGCCGCCGCTGGTGACGATGACGGCCTGGGCCCGCAGGGAGAACTCCCCGGTGACCTCGCGGCTGCTCGCGGTGCCCCGTTCGGCGCCGGAGGGCGCCAGGATCTCGCCCGTCACGGTGTCCAGTGCACCGGCGGTGGCGGAGAGCCCGGTGACCCGGTGGCGGAAACCGAGCCGGACCAGGCCGCGGGCCACCCCGGCCCGCACGCGCCGCTCGAAGGGTGCCACCAGGCCGGGGCCGGTGCCCCAGGTGATGTGGAAGCGGGGGACGGAGTTCCCGTGGCCGTTGGCGTCGTAGCCGCCGCGCTCCGCCCAGCCGACGACGGGGAAGAAGCGGACGCCCTGGGCGTGCAGCCAGGAGCGCTTCTCGCCGGCCGCGAAATCGACGTAGGCCTCGGCCCAGCGGCGCGGCCAGGCGTCCTCCTCGCGGTCGAAGCCGGCGGTGCCCAGCCAGTCCTGGAGGGCGAGTGCGTGATGGTCCTTGATCCGCATCCGGCGCTGCTCGGGCGAGTCCACGAAGAACAGGCCGCCGAACGACCAGTGCGCCTGACCGCCGATGGACTGCTCCGGCTCCTGGTCGAGCAGGATGACCTTGCGGCCCGCGTCGACGAGCTCGGCGGTGGCCACGAGGCCCGCGAGCCCGGCTCCGATCACGATCACGTCTGCGTCGTACGTCATGCGGCTACCCGTCCTCCGTCGGTGGTGGGGCAGATCCTTGGCTACGGAGCGGTAACCAGTCAACAGGGGTGGTTGGATGAACCGCGTGAGTGCCGCTGATGAAGTACTGGACGTGGTGGACCGGGACGACCGGGTGACCGGGCGGGCCCCGCGCGGCGAGGTGTACGCCCGGGGGCTGATCCACCGCTGCGTGTTCGTGCAGGCGAGGGACGCGGAGGGGCGGATCTTCGTCCACCGGCGCACCGCCTCGAAGCGCGTCTTCCCCTCGCACTACGACATGTTCGTGGGCGGGGTGGTCGGCGCCGGCGAGACGTACTCGGAGGCCGCGCTGCGGGAGGCCGAGGAGGAGCTGGGGGTACGGGGGCTGCCGCAGCCGACGCCGCTGTTCAAGTTCCTGTACGAGGGCCCGGGCGGGGCCTGGTGGTCGTACGTGCACGAGGTGCGGTGCGAGCTGCCGGTGGCCCCTCAGGTGTCGGAGGTCGACTGGCACACGTACCTCACGCCGGAGGAGCTGGAGCGGCGGGTCGAGGGCGGGGACTGGGCCTGGGTGCCGGACGGGCTGGAGGCCCACCGGCGGCTGCGCGGGTTCCGGGAGGCCGGCCAGTAGATTGGCCTGGTGATCGACTTCGTCAAGGACGTGCGCCTCTGGTTCGCACCCGCGCGGCTGAAGGACGAGGGCGAGACCCCCGACTACCGCTTCTCGCTGGCCAACGAACGGACCTTCCTGGCCTGGATCCGTACCGCGCTGGCGCTGGTGGGCGGCGGTTTCGCCGTCGACCAGTTCCTGCCGGACCTGCGCTGGGGGGTGCGGGTCGGGATGGCCTTCGCCCTGCTCGCGGTGGGTGCGGCCTGTGCGCTGCGGGCGGTGAACCACTGGGTGCGGTGCGAGCGGGCGATGCGGCTGGGCGAGGACCTGCCGCTGTCCCGGTTCCCCGTGGTGCTGAGCCTGGGCGTGGGGCTGGTCGCGCTGGCGATGGTGGTGGTCGTGCTGATGGGCTGGACGACGGGGCAGTGAGCGGGCCGGGCACCGACCGCGACGCCGGGCTGCAGCCCGAGCGGACCCGGCTCGCGTGGCGGCGTACGACGCTGGCCTCCTCGGTGGTGGCGGTGCTGGCGCTGCGGCAGGCACTGCGCGGGTCCGGCGCGCCGGTGGAGGTGGCCGGGGCGGCGGTGATCGCGCTGGTGTGGCTGCTGTTCCTGTGGGTGGCGCACCGGCGGATCCGGGCGCTGGCGGCGGACCGGCCGCGGGGGCTGTCGCCGTGGGCGGCGCTGGCGGCGGCGGGGTGCACGCTGGCGCTGGCACTGGTCGCCGTGGCGGTGATCCTCTGAGCCCGGGCCCTGGCCCGACCCGACCACGGCCCGGCCCCGGCTCCCGGTCGCTCCGGTCGGATGATCGCGGTTTTACGCGTCGCTCGGACACAACGGGCGATACCCGGCGATCCGCACTAATCTCGGCGCCATGACGACCCTGCACCACGAACACCCCACGCACCAGCACACGCACGGCGCGGACTGCGGGCACCAGGCGGTTCGGCACGGCGACCACGTCGACTACGCGCACGACGGCCATCTGCACCGGGAACACTCGGGGCACTGGGACGAGTGCGAGCCCACCGGGCACACCGCGCACGACGGCCACGACCACGCGCACGGCTCGGGCTGCGGGCACGAGACGGTCCAGCACGGCGACCACGTCGACTACGTGCACGACGGACACCGGCACGCCGCGCACGACGGGCACTACGACGACCACTGACCGGCGCCACTGACCTCTCCCGCGCGATGGCGCCCCGTACGGGAGGGGCCGGCCGGCGCGCGGCACCCGCTCTCCCCCGGCGCGACGACGGCTGGCAGGATGCTGACCGCCCGTCAAAGCGACCCGGGGAGAGCCCAGATGCCCGTCGAAGAGCCGTACCTCGTCCAGCCCGCGCCGGGGGTGTACGCCTACGTCCAGCCGGACGGCGGCTGGTGCCTGAACAACGCCGGCTGCGTGAGCGACGGCGGCCGGACCCTGCTCATAGACACCGCCGCCACCGAGCGCCGGGCCCTGGCCCTGCGCGAGGCGGTCGTGGCGGCCGGGGTGCCGCTCCCCCGCACCGTGGTGAACACCCACCACCACGGCGACCACACGTACGGCAACGGCGTCTTCGCCCCCGAGGCGCTGATCCTCGGGCACGACAGCGCGCGCACCGAGCAGCTCGCCGCCGGGCATCAGCTGGAGCTGATCTGGCCCGCCACCGACTTCGGCGCGATCGAGATCACCGCGCCCGATCTCACGTACAGCGACCGGGCGACCGTGCACGTGGGCGGGACGGAGGTGCAGGTCATCCACCCGGGGGTGGCGCACACCACCGGGGACTCGATCGTGTGGCTGCCCCGGCAGCGGGTGGTGTTCACGGGGGACCTGGTCTTCGCCGAGGGGACCCCGTTCCTGGCGATGGGTTCCCTCGCCGGCTCCCTGCGGGCGCTGGAGCTGCTGCGCTCGCTGGACGCGGAGACGGTCGTACCGGGTCACGGGCCCCTGACCGACGCCTCGGCCTACGAGGCCACCGAACGCTACCTGCGGTACGTGGCCGAGCTCGCCCGGGAGGGGCGGGCGAAGGGGCTGACCCCGCTGGAGGTGGCCCGGCAGGCCGATCTCGGGGAGTTCGCCGCGTGGCGGGAGAGCGAGCGGCTGGTGGCGAACGTGCACCGGGCGTACGCGGAACTGGCCGGGGAGCCGGAGGGCGTGCCGCTGGACATCCTGGCGGTCCTGAGGGACATGACGGTGATGAACGGCGGGACACCGATCCTCTGTCACGCGTGAGCTGACATGGCCGGGCGGAAGGTCTTCTTTCGGCCCGTGCTCTGGACGGCATACCGACTGGTCGGCATGATGGCATTCCGCTGTTCCCACTCAGCACGGAGGTGCGCACCCATGACCTCAGCCCCGGCCGACCCGCGCGGCCTGGATCTGGAACGGCTGCGCGGTCATCTCGACCGCGTGCGGCCGGGCCTCGTGGCCGGGCCCCTGCGCGGCCGGCTGATCGAAGGCGGCCGGTCGAACCTCACGTACGAGATCACCGACGGGACCGCCCGCTGGGTGGTGCGCCGGCCGCCGCTGGGCCACGTACTCGCCACCGCGCACGACATGCGGCGCGAGCACCGGGTCATCGAGGCGCTGCACGGCACGGCCGTGCCGGTGCCCGAGCCGCTGCTGCTGTGCGAGGACGAGGCCGTGCTCGGGGCCCCGTTCTACGTCATGGAGTACGTGGAAGGGGTGCCGTACCGGACGGCCGGCGAGCTCGCCGCGCTCGGTCCGGAGCGCACCCGGCGGGCGGTGCTGGGCCTGGTCGACACGCTGGTCGAGCTGCACGCGGTGGATCCGGAGGCGGTGGGCCTGGGCGACTTCGGCCGGCCGGAGGGGTTCCTCGACCGGCAGCTGCGGCGCTGGGGCAAGCAGCTCGCGGCCTCCCGGGGGCGGGAGCTCGCCGGGATCGACGAGCTGCACGCCGCGCTCGGCCGGACCCTGCCCGTCTCCCCCGCGCCGACGGTCGTGCACGGGGACTTCCGGCTCGACAACGTCCTGATCGGCGGCCCGGACGACACGATCCGGGCGGTGCTGGACTGGGAGATGTCCACCCTCGGGGATCCGCTGACCGATCTCGGGCTGCTCGTGATGTACAGCTCCGACCTCGGCCTGACCGCGTCCCCGGTCAGTACGACGAGCGGCGCGCCGGGCCATCCGGCCCCCGCCGAGCTGGTCGAACGGTACGCCGCCCGCTCCGGCCGGGACACCGGGGGCATCGCCTGGTACACGGCCTTCGCCTGGTTCAAGCTCGCGGTGATCCTCGAAGGCATCCACTACCGCTACACGCTCGGGCAGACCGTCGGTGCGGGCTTCGACCGGATCGGCGAGCTGGTGCCGGTCTTCATCGAGCACGGACTGACCACCCTGCAGGGCCTCCATGCATTCGAAAACGGCCAGGAAGGTTGAGGCACGCACCCATGGACTTCGCATTCGACGCCCGGACCGAGGAACTCCGCGAGCAGCTGCTCGCGTTCATGGAGGAGTACGTCTACCCGGCGGAGCCCGTCGCCGCCGAGCAGCGCGCACGGCTGGCCTCGCCCTGGGACACCCCGGCCGTCTTCGGTGAACTGAAGGCCGAGGCGCGCCGCCAAGGCCTGTGGAACCTCTTCTTCCCGGACGCGGACCACGGTGCGGGGCTGACCAACCTCCAGTACGCGCCGCTCGCCGAGATCACCGGCCGCAGCCCGCACCTGGCGCCGATGGCGACGAACTGCGCGGCCCCGGACACCGGGAACATGGAGCTGCTCGCGCAGTTCGGCGACGAGGCGCAGAAGAAGCAGTGGCTGGAGCCGCTGCTGGCCGGCGAGATCCGCTCCGCCTTCGCGATGACCGAGCCCGAGGTCGCCTCCTCGGACGCGATGAACATCGAGACGCGGATCGAGCGCGACGGCGACGCGTACGTGGTGACCGGGCGCAAGTGGTTCATCTCCGGGGCGATGAACCCGGACTGCAAGATCTTCATCGTGATGGGCAAGACCGACCCGGAGGGCGCCGATCCGCGCCGCAGGCAGTCGATGATCCTGGTCCCGCGCGACACCCCCGGCGTCGAGGTGCGGCGGGCCATGACGGTCTACGGGTACGAGGACCACGACCACGGCGGCCACGCCGAGGTGGTCTTCGACGGGGCGCGGGTCCCGGCGGCGAACCTGATCGGCGAGGAGGGCAGCGGCTTCGCCATCGCCCAGGCCCGGCTCGGCCCGGGCCGCATCCACCACTGCATGCGGCTGATCGGCATGACGGAGCGGGCCATCGAGCTGATGTGCCGGCGCGCGGTGGACCGTACCGCCTTCGGCAAGCCGCTGGCCGCCCAGGGCGTCGTACAGAACTGGATCGCGGATGCCCGGGTCACGGTGGAGCAGCTGCGGCTGCTGGTGCTGAAGACGGCCTGGCTGATGGACACGGTCGGGAACCGGGGCGCGCACACCGAGATCCAGGCGATCAAGATCGCGACCCCGCGGGCGGTGGTGCGGATCCTCGACGACGCGGTGCAGCTGCACGGCGCGGGCGGGGTGAGCCAGGACTTCCCGCTGGCCGAACTGTGGGCGGCGGCGCGGACGCTGCGGCTGGCCGACGGCCCGGACGAGGTCCACCAGCGGTCGCTGGCGCGACGGGAGCTCAAGCGCCACATGTAGGGAGCGCGCCCTGGCGGCGCGGCGCGGCCCCGGCGGCGCGGCGCGGCCCCGGCGGCGCGGCGCGGCCCCGGCGGCGCGGCGCGGCCCTGCCGGAGGACGCGGTTCGGTGTGGCGCGGCCCCTGCCGGGCGGAAGGGGCTCTGCCGGGCAGGGCCCCGGGCGTGGCGGCCGGGGTCAGGCGGTGGTGGCGCCCGCCGCCGCGTCGATGACCTCGTCCAGGACCTCGCGGGAGCGGAGCAGGTCGCCGATCAGCCGGTCGATCCGCTCCCGCTCGGCGGTCAGTTCGGCCACCAGCCGCGGGGTGGCGCGCACGGACGGGCCGCCGTCCTCGTCCCGCATGCAGGGCAGGATCCGCGCGATCTTCGCACTGTTCAGGCCGGCCGCGTAGAGCTCCTGGATGCGGATGACCCGGTCCACGGCCCGCTCGGAGAAGTCCCGGTGGCCGCCGGGCGTCCGGTCGGACACGAGCAGGCCCTGGGTCTCGTAGTAGCGCAGCGACCGCTCGCCGACACCGGTGCGCGCCGCCAGTTCCCCGATCCGCATGCCCCACCTCAGGTCTTGAATCTGACATCAATGTCAGGTTCTACGGTACCGGCATGACGCAGACACGACAGGCCCCCGCCGCACCCCGCCTCTTCGAATCCGCCCGCCTCGGCGGCCTGGAGCTCCCCAGCCGCCTGGTGATGGCGCCGCTGACGCGCAACCGCGCCGGGGCCGACGGGGTCCCGGGCGAGCTCATGGCCGCGTACTACGCCCAGCGCGCCTCGGCCGGCCTGATCATCGCCGAGGGCACCACCCCGAACGCGGTCGGCCAGACCTATCCGCACATCCCCGGCATCCACAGCCCGGCCCAGATCGCCGGCTGGCGCCGGGTCACCGAGGCCGTGCGCGCGGCCGGCGGGCGGATGTTCCTGCAGCTCCAGCACGGCGGCCGGGTCGGCCATCCCGACACCAGCGGGCACGTCCCGCTCGCCCCGTCGGCGGTGCGGTTCCCGGAGCCGCTGCACACGCCCGGCGGGCTGCGGGAGGCCGTCCCGCCCCGGGAGATGACGGCGGAGGACATCCGGTCGACCATCGCCGACTTCGCGGACGCCGCCCGCAACGCCGTCGAGGCGGGCTTCGCCGGTGTGGAGGTGCACTCCGCCAACGGCCACCTGCTCCACCAGTTCCTCTCGCGGAACACCAACCGGCGCACCGACGGGTGGGGCGGGTCCGTCGAGGGGCGGATCCGCTTCACCGTCGAGGTGGTCCGGGCCGTCGCCGGGGCGATCGGAGCCGGGCGGGTCGGCGTACGGATCTCGCCCGGGCTGACCGTCAACGGCATCGAGGAGGGCGACACCGAGGAGATCTATCCGGCGCTGCTCAAGGCCCTGGCGGACCTCGGACCGGCCTACCTGCACCAGGTGTACGCCGACCCGGACCAGCCCCGCTTCGCGGAGATCCGCCGGGCCTGGCCCGGCACGCTGATCGCCAACCCCGCGCTCTCCCGCGAGGAGGTCGCGGCCGACGGCGGCCGGCGGCGCGGCGAGCTGCTGCTGGCCGCGGGCGCCGATCTGGTCGCCCTGGGCCGGGGCTTCCTCGCCAATCCCGATTTCGTCGAGCGGCTGCGCACGGGCGCGCCCCTCAACGAGATCCGCCCGGAGTTCCTGATGTACGTACAGGGGGCGGAGGGCTACACCGACTACCCCGTCCTGGAGCGGTGACCCGTCAGGGGCGCAGCGCGCGCAGCAGCAGGTCGGCGAGGTGGTCGGCGACCTGCTGCGGGGTGAGCGGGCCGTCCGCCCGGTACCAGGTGGACAGGTGGTGCACGGAGCCGAAGTGGTAGTCGACGACCAGGTCGGCGGGGGTGGCGTCGGAGAACACGCCCGTGCGCTGGCCCTCCTCGATCAGTGCCCGGAAGCGCTCGTGGTAGCGCCGGCGCTCCGCCCGGACCTGCTTGAACTTCTCCGGGCTGAGCTGGTGCATCGACCGGAAGAAGATCATCGCGTCGTCGAGGTTCTCGATGGTGGTGACGACCACGTCGGCGGCGGCCGCCCGCAGCCGCTCCTCGACGGGCGCGTCGGAATCGGCCACCGCGTCGAGCCGCTGCTGCTGCAGGCGCAGCATGCGCGCGTAGACCTCGTGCAGCAGGTCGTCCTTGGACCCGAAGTAGTGGTAGAGCGCGCCCTTGGTGACCCCGGCCGCCTCGACGATCTCCTGGACCGAGGTGCGGTCGTAGCCGCGCTCGGCGAACAGCCGGGTGGCGACGGCCAGCAGCCGCTGCGGTACCGGGGCTTCGTGCGTGCCTGCGGGTTCCGTGGTCCTGGCCGCCATGGCTGACCTTCCCTTCCTTTTTCCTGCCTGGTCACTGCGACCAGCTGTACGACCGTCCGACTGTTTTCAGCCGCGATCGCGCAGTTCCCGTCGCAGGATCTTGCCACTGGTCGTCTTCGGAAGGACAGGCAGGATCTCCACCTGGCGCGGGTATTTGTACGCGGCGATGCGCGCGGCGCAGTAGGCGGACAGTTCCTCCGGTCCGGCCGAGGCCCCGGGGCGCAGGCTCACGTAGGCCTTGACGCTCTCCCCGCGGTACGGGTCGGGGACGCCGACCACGGCGGCCTCGCGGACGGCGGGGTGGGTGTAGAGCACGTCCTCGACCTCCCGCGGCCAGACCTTGAAGCCGGAGGCGTTGATCATGTCCTTCTTGCGGTCGACGACGTAGAGCCAGCCGTCCGGGTCCATGAATCCGACGTCCCCGGTGCGCAGTTCGCCGCCCGGGAAGGCCTGGGCGGATTCCTCGGGCAGGCCCCAGTAGCCGGGCACCACCTGGGGGCCGCGGACGGCTATCTCGCCGGTCTCGCCGAAGGGGACCTCGGCGCCCTGCTCGTCGAGGATGCGGACGACGGTGTCGGCGCCGGGCAGGCCCACGGAGAGGGTGCCGGAGGCGGGGTCGACGGGGGCTTCGAGGTGCACGGGCACGCTCGCGCAGGGGGCGGTGCACTCGGTGAGGCCGTAGCCGTTGCGGAGGTAGAAGCCGAAGGCGGCGCGCAGGCGTTCGACGAGTGCGGGCGGGAGCGGGGCGCCGCCGGAGGAGATCACCTGGAACGAGGCGAAGTGGTCGGGCGTGACGGCGGGGTGGGCGGCGAGGGCCATGAAGGCGGTGGCCGGGCCGACGGTGTAAGCCGGGCGGTGTTCGAGGAAGGCGTCGAGGACGGCTCCGGCGTCGAAGCGGTGGGCGAGGACCAGGGTGCCGGCGTTGGCGAAGCAGGCGGCGAGCTCGCAGACCATGCCGGTGATGTGGAAGAGGGGCGCGAGGGCGAAGTAGGTGGCGCCCTCGGGCAGGGGGTGGGCGGTGACCTGCCGTACGGCGTTGTAAGTGAGCGCGCCGTGCGGGTTCATGGCGCCCTTGGGGGTGCCGCTGGTGCCGGAGGTGTAGCTGATGAGGGCGGTGTCGGCGGCGGTGAGCGGCGGGCCGTCCGGCGCGGGTCGCCTGCCGCGGGCCACGCCGAGGAGGTCGGCGGTGTGCCCTCCGGGCGCGGGGGCGGGCACGGCGGCGGGCCGCCCCGGCGCGGCCGGGCCACGCTGAGCAGGCAGCCCGGGCCGGGCGTGCGGGCCGGGCTGGGACGACGAGCCGCGCTGGATCGACGGGCCGGGCTGGGACGCCAGGCCGGGCTGGGCCGAGGAGTCGGGCTGTGCGTGCAGGTCGGGCTGGGCCAAGGAGCCGGGCTGGGCGGGCTTGGCCGAGGAGCCGGGCTGGGGCGACGGGGTGCGGCTGGGCTGTGGGGCGGGCGCGGCCGGTTCGGGGTGTGGGGTGAAGACCCGGGGGTCGTTGCGGGTCTGGAAGTCCCGGTCCGAGGCGGTCAGGACGGTCCGCACGGCGCTCTCCCGCGCCGCCTCGGCCAGGTACGCCGTCCACGCGCGGCCGTCGCAGACCAGCGCGGCGGCCCCGGAGTCGCGCAGGACGTGCCGGACCTCGCCCGACTTGTACATCGGGTTGAGCGGGACGACGACGGCCCCGGCCTTCCAGGCGGCGAGGACGGCCAGCACGAAGTGCGGGGTGTTCTGCAGCATGACCGCGACCCGGTCCCCGCGCCGCACGCCCCGCGCGGCGAGGTGACCGGCGACGGAGTCGGAGAGGGCGTCGGCCTCGGCGTAGCCGATCCGGCCGTCGAAGTAGGCCAGCGCGGTGCGCTCCGGCGCCCGGGCGACGGCCTCGCGGAAGGCGTGCAGCACGGTCGGCGGCGGTGCGACCGGCTCCCGCTGGACCGGCGCGAGCAGCCCGACCCAGGGCCGGGCGGCGTACGAGGAGGTCACCGGGTCTCCCATTTCTGCTGGAGGTGGTTCATGCCGCTCAGCCAGCGGTCCGGCTCGGTGGCGCGGGCGGCGTAGAAGTCGGCGACCTCGGGGTGCGGGAGGATCAAGAACCGGCCCTTCTCCATGCCGTCGAACAGTGCGTCCGCGACCGCTTCCGGCTCGATCGCGGTCGGCGCCAGGACGAGTTCGCCCGCCGAGCCCGCGGCGGTCAGCATGTCGGTGCGCACCCCTTGCGGGCAGATGGCGTGGACCTGGACACCGCGGTGGCGGTAGGTCAGCGAGAGCCATTCGGCGAAGGCGAGCGCACCGTGCTTGGTGACACTGTACGGGGCCGCTCCGATCATGGTCAGCAGTCCCGCGGCGGAGACGGTGGACACGAAGCGGCCGGTCCCCCGCTCCAGCCAGTCCGGCAGCAGCAGTCGGGCGGCCCGGACGTGGGCCATGACGTTGGTGTCCCAGGCCGCCTCCCAGACGGCCTCGTCGGCGAACGCGTCGCCGCCCGAGGCGAGCCCGGCGTTGGCGCAGTAGACGTCGACCGTCCCGCCGAGGGCCTCGCGGGCCTCGGCCACGATCGCCGAGGCGTCCCCCGGCAGGGCGATCGCCCGGGCCCCGATCCCGCCCGCCACCGCGGCGGCCTTGGCCGGGTCGAGGTCGTTGACCACCACCGTGGCGCCCTCGGCCGCGAAGCGGTGCGCGAGGGCGGCGCCGATGCCGCCGCCCGCGCCGGTGACGACGACTCGCTGGTCCTGGTACGCGTTCACGGGGATCACCTTTCGTACGGCCGGAGGCCGGATGTCTCGTGCCGGATGGCGGCAGACTAACCAGTCGGTATGTGCGGGTGGAAGGGGCCGGGCTCGTAGCGTGGCGGGATGACGCTGTCGCGACGCGGGGTGCTGGGACTGGCGGGGGCCTTGGGATCACTGGGATCAGTGGGAGCCGTGGGGGCGGCAGGTGCGGGCGCGTCAGGCGCCCTGGGGCAGGCGGCCCCCGCCTCCGCGCCGCGGGCGGCGGAGCGGGTGCGCACCGGCTTCGAGCGGCTCGCCGCGGACGGGTACGGCGTACTGGCCGGGCAGAAGGTCGGGGTCGTCACCAATCCCACCGGGATCACCGCCGACGCCCGGCACTTGGTCGACGTCCTGCACGCGGACGAACGGGTGGACCTGGTCGCGGTGTTCGGCCCCGAGCACGGGTTCCGCGGGACGGCCCAGGCGGGGGACTCCGAGGGGGCCTCCCGGGATCCGGCGACCGGGCTGCCGGTGTACGACACGTACGACAAGAGCGGCCAGAAGCTCGCGGACGTGTTCACGGCGGCCGGGGTCGACACCGTCGTCTTCGACATCCAGGACGTCGGGGCGCGCTTCTACACGTACATCTGGACCCTCTACGACTGCATGCGCGCGGCCGCGCTCGCCGGCAAGGCGGTGGTGGTGCTGGACCGGCCGAATCCGGTGGGCGGCCGCCGGGCGGCGGGGCCCGTGCTGGAGCGGCCGTACGCGAGCTTCGTGGGCCGGGAGCCGATCGCGCTCGCGCACGGGATGACGGCGGCCGAACTGGCCCTGCTCTTCAACGGCGAGTTCCTGGCCGACCGTCCCGTCCGGCTGCGGACGGTGGCGATGTCCGGGTGGCGGCGGGAGTCGTTCTTCGGGGAGACCGGGCTGCCCTGGGTGCCGCCGAGCCCGAACATGCCGACCCCGGACACGGCCCTCGCGTACGCCGGCACCTGTCTGTTCGAGGGGACGAACCTCTCCGAGGGGCGCGGGACGACCACGCCCTTCGAGGTGGTGGGCGCGGAGGGGATCGACCGGCGGTGGGCGGAGGCGGCGAACGGGCTGGGGCTGCCCGGGGTGTGGTTCCGGGAGGCGTACTTCACGCCGACCTTCTCCAAGCACCTGGGGAAGGTGTGCGGCGGGGTCCGGCTGATCGTCCACGACCGGGAGGCCTTCGATCCGGTACGGGCCGGGATCGGGCTGCTGGTCACCGCGCGGCGGTCGTGGAGCGGCTTCGCCTGGCGGACGGACCACTGGATCGACCGGCTGACCGGCTCCGACCGGGTGCGGAGCATGGTGGACGCGGGGGCCGGGGTGGAGGAGATCGCGGGCGACTGGGCCGCGGCGCTGGCGCGGTTCGGCGCGGCGCGCGAGGGATACCTGCTCTACGAGTGAACCGACCGCGCCGGGGGGCTGGCCGGGCGGGCGTGTCAGCAGGATGCTGACAGCACCGGAGGCACGGCGTGGAGGGGGGACGTCATGGCGGACATCGGTGGCGGGTTCGGGATCGGTGTCGGTGTCGGTGTCGGTCCGTACGCGGAGCTGACCTTCGACTCCGAAGGGGACGTGGACCGGGTCACGCAGGGTGCGGTGGCCCGGATGGAGGCCACGGACGTGCTCGTCTTCGCGCACGGCTGGAACAGCGACCGGTCCACCGCGACCCGGCTCTACGACCGGTTCTTCGCCCCCTTCCCGGAACTGGTGGGCTCGGGGGTGCGCCTCGGCTACGTGGGCGTCGTATGGCCCTCGATGCGCTTCTCCGACGAGCCGATACCCGACTTCGACGCACCGGGCGCCCTCGCGGAGCCCGGGTTCGGCACGGCCCTGGACCCCGTCACCCGCCGGGCGCTCGGGGAGTTCTGGCCGGGGCGGGAGGCGGAGCTGGACCGGGTGGCGGAGCTGCTGGAGGAACGGCCGGAGTCGGCGGCCGCCTTCATCGAGTTCGGCGCGCTCGTACGGGAGCTGGCGGGCGTGGACGCGGTGCCCGCGGCGGTGGCTCCGGCGGTGCCCGCCCTCTTCACTGACGACGTGCTGGAGGTGTGCCGGGTCCTCGCCCGCGCCCTGGCCACGGCGGGCGCGCCGGCCGGCGGCTCGGACGGGCCGGGCCAGGCTGCCGACGGGCCGGTTTCGCCTGTCCACGCGCCGGACTCGGCGGCCGGCGGCCCGGGCTTCGCGGCCGGCGGCGCCCTGCGCGGTCTGTGGGGCGGCGCCAAGGAGCTGCTGCGGCAGGCGACGTACTACAAGATGAAGAAGCGGGCGGGCGTGGTCGGCGAGCGCGGTCTCGGCCCGGTGCTGGCGCAGCTGGCGGCCGACCGCCCGGCCCTGCGCTTCCACCTGATCGGACACAGCTTCGGGGCGCGGGTGGTGTCCTTCGCGCTGCGCGCGGTGCCGGACGGCGCCCGGTACGTGAAGTCCGTGACCCTGCTCCAGGGAGCCTTCTCCCACTACGCGTTCGCCGACCGGCTGCCGCACGACAGGAGCAACGGCGGCGCCCTGCGCGGCCTCCAGCGCAGGGTCGACGGGCCGGTGGTGGCCTGCCACTCCCCGCACGACTCGGCCCTCAGGCTCTTCTATCCGCTGGCCTCCCGGATGGCAGGGGATTCGGCCGGACTGCTGGGCTTCGACGAACGGTGGGGCGCCATCGGGCACGACGGGGTGCAGGCGGTGCCGGGCGCGCCTCGGCTGAGCCTCGACACCGCCCTGCGCCGGGGGGTGCCCGGGGCCGGTTGCGTCAGTGTGGACGCGGGCTCGGTGGTCCGCCGGGGCGGTGCCCCCTCGGGGGCGCACAGCGACATCTGCCACGAGGAACTGGCCCGGGTGGTGGTGACCGCGGGGCGCATGGGGCGCTGACTTCTGGCCATGTGCCACCCGCACGCCTCGACCGCCCCCGCATGCGCCCGGCCCGGGCAGGGCATGTTGGGCACATCGGCGGAGGTGATGGTGTGATGGCAGGTTTCCGGAGTCTGGCCTACCAGGTGCGCGACGCGCGCAATGACCGGGCCTTGCGGCGCCATTCGCTGCGCCGTTGCCTGGAGCGGTTCGCTCCGTACGGGCACCGGGCCACGTGGTGGCACCTGTGCGACCGGCACGGGATCGCACCCGAGGACCGGGGGGCGGATCCGCTGCGGCTGGTCGCCGCACTGGAGGAACTGGAGGACGCGCGGGCGGTCTGGCTGGAGTACGAGCGGCAGTTCGCGGAGCGGCGCCGCCGGGAGAAGCACGACGGGCTGCGCCGGCCGGAGTGGGCGTGGGGCGGGAGCGGGGACGCCGTGGTGCGGTGCGCGGATCCCGGAGTGCGGCCGGAGGGGGCGCTGGGCGAGGTGCTGCGGCGGCTGGTGCGGGCGCTGGAGTCGGAGCCGGGGACGGCGTGCCCGGTCTGCGGGGACACCGAACTGCGCTGGCCGGCGGTGGCCGCGGTCGGGCCGTGGGAGGGGGCCTGGGCCTGGGACGGTCCGGTGTGCGCGGGCTGCGGGATCGTGGTGCCCAGACCGGCGCTGGCGGAGACGCCCCAGGCGGGGGCTGCGTGATCCCGTTGCTGCTGGCCTCGGTGAACGGTGCCCGGAACGCCGCGGACGGCCCGGCCGTGCCGATGTCTCCGGCGGATCTGGCGGAGTCGGCGCTGGCGGCGGTCGCCGCGGGGGCCGGGGAGGTGCTGGCGCACCCACGGACGCCGTGCGGGCGGGAGAGCCTCTCGCCGCGGGTGGTGGGGCCGGTGCTGGCGGCGATGCGGGGCGCGGGGGTCCACGTACCGCTGTCGGTGCCGGCGTGCATCGGGGCCGAGCCCGATCCGGCGGGGCGGCTGGAGCGGGTGCGCACGTGGACG
The DNA here is from genome assembly GCF_044747975.1 of Streptomyces sp. NPDC090045. Lineage (NCBI taxonomy): Bacteria > Bacillati > Actinomycetota > Actinomycetes > Kitasatosporales > Streptomycetaceae > Streptomyces > Streptomyces sp. NPDC090045. The sequence continues at coordinate 129,176 of NZ_JBIVFA010000018.1, read as the reverse complement.
GTGCTGCCGGACCGGGCGCTGGTGGACTTCGGGGAGCCGGGGGCCGGGGAGCTGGCGCGGGCGATCCTGGCACGGGGGGTCGCGGTGGACGCGGTGGTGCCGCTGGGCGGACCGGCCGGGCCGGAGCCGATGGCGCGGTTCCTGGCCTGGCCGGTGCGCGAACCGGGGCGGGTCCGGCTCGTGGCCGAACTCGCCGCGGCCGATCCGGCGCTGGTGGCCGGGCTGCGCGGGCTGCCGCCGGTGGCGGTGCTGCTGTACGGGCGGGAGGCGGCGGCCTGGCCGGTGCTGCGGCTGGCCGCGCGGTGCGGAACGGGTGCGCGGACCGGGGTGGGCGACGTACTGCACCTGCCGGACGGGCGGCCGGCCCGGTCGAACGCCGAACTGGTGGCGGCGGCCCGGGAACTGGTGACGGCTTCCCGGGGACCGGCGCCGCAGGGCGCGGCCGCCGCGCGGACTACAGCCGCGAACCGGTGAGGCGTTCGCCGAAGACGTCGTCCGGGTTGGACAGCGCACAGGTCTTCATCGAGAGGCACCCGCAGCCGATGCAGTCCGTCAGGTGGTCGCGCAGCCGGCCGAGCCGCATGATCCGCTGGTCGAGCTCGGCGCGCCAGGCCTCGGAGAGGCGGGCCCAGTCCTCGCGGGTGGGGGTGCGTTCCTCGGGGAGCTCGGAGAGGGCCTCGCGGATGCTGGCCAGCGGGATGCCCACGCGCTGGGCGGCGCGCACGAAGGCGACGCGGCGCAGCGCGTCACGGGTGTAGCGGCGCTGGTTGCCGGAGGTGCGGCGGCTGCTGATCAGGCCCTTGGCCTCGTAGAAGTGGAGTGCGGAGACGGCCGCGCCGCTACGGGCGGACAGCTGGCCGACGGTGAGTTCGTGGACTTTCTCGGGAATCTGCGGCACCCGGCCGAGCGTAGTCGGATGTCCGTTGACATACACATGCGGTCCCAGCATGCTGAGCAAGCGCTTATTCGCCGTCGGACGTCCGTCGGACGTCCGCCAAACGTCCGTCAGTTGTCCGTCAGTCGTCCGTGAGAGGCAGGAACAGGGCATGGCAGAGCCGAGGGTCTTCACGTCCGCCGAGGAACTGCGCGCCGGGGTCGGCGAGCCGCTCGGTCCCAGCGAGTGGCTGGAGGTGGACCAGAAGCGGATCGACCTCTTCGCGGACGCCACCGGGGATCACCAGTGGATCCACGTGGACCCGGAGCGGGCGGCGGGCGGCCCCTTCGGCTCCACCATCGCGCACGGCTATCTGACGCTGTCGCTGCTGCCCAGCCTGGTGCCGCAGATCATGCGGGTCGAGGGCATGCGGATGGGTCTCAACTACGGGACGAACAAGGTCCGTTTCCCGGCTCCGGTGCCGGTGGGCTCGCGGCTGCGCGCCACGGGCGTGATCACGGAGGTCGCGGAGGCGGGCGGCGGCGTGCAGGTCACGGCCACCGTCACGGTCGAGCGCGAGGGCGGCGACAAGCCAGTGTGCGTGGCGGAGTCAGTGTCCCGCTACTACTTCTGAGGGCTACTTTTGAGGGCTACTTTTGAGGGCGGGGCCGCGCGGCCACCATGCGGAGCACGAGGTCGGCGTAGAGCCCGCCGACCTCGTCGGGCGTGCGCTGTCCGGCCACGCTGAACCAGCGGGCCACGTCGATGCAGAGCGAGAGCACCGCGAGGGTGGTGCCCGGCAGGTCCGGGACGTCGAACTCCCCCGCGGCGACCCCGTCCGCGAGGATCCGGCGGACGGCGGCGTCGCTCTGCCGGCGCAGTGCCACGATTTCGGAGCGGTGCTCCGGAGCGAGGGCGTCGAGCTCGTACTGGACCACGCGCGCGGTCGTGTGATGCGCCGCGTGCCACCGCACGAAGGAACGTACGGCGGCATCGAGCCGCTCGGCGGCGCAGCCGGGGCCGTCGGCGGCCGTGGTCAGGATCTCCAGGGCCTTGTCGTGGCCGATCCGGCTGATCCGGTGGAGCAGCTCTTCCTTGGTCTTGTAGTGGATGTAGAGCGCGGCCGGGCTCATGCCGGCCCGGCCTGCAATGTCACGTGTCGTGGTGGCGTGGTACCCGCGCTCGGCGAAGGCCTCGACGGCGGCGACGAGCAGCCGCCGCGCGGCGTCGGGGGTGACCTCCGACCACGGCCGGTAGCCCTCGACCGTCTCCTCCGCGCTGTCCATCGCTCACTCACCTCTTCACCGTGTGGAAGTGAACACCTTACCGGAGGGTGAGCAAGCGCTTAGTGCGCTCGGGCCGACTACTTCGGCGCGAAGGGGTCGTACTCGGCCATGATCTTCTCCATCCTGGCCTGATCCACCCTGCTGACGATCTGGGTGACCTCCTGGCGGTCGCGGATCACCTTGGCGAGGGTGAAGGCCGAGGTGGTGAGGTACAGGACCGCGATGCCCAGGAAACCGCGCACCCAGCCGTCCACCTCCATGTTGTAGATCCCCACGGCCACGGCGCCGATGGCGATGCCGAAGGAGGCGACGGCCTGGCCGTAGTACGCCCCCGTGTTCTGCTGCTTGACCGGTGTCTCGTTCATGGTTCGAGCATCGGGCGGGGCGGGAGCGGGCACATCCGCACGCGTACTCATGCGGGTACTCATCCGGTCGGCCCGTCAGGGCTCAGAAGGCGGAAACCCCGGTGCGGGCGCGACCGATGAGCAGTTTCTGGATCTGGCTGGTGCCCTCGTACAGGGTCATCACGCGGGCGTCGCGCAGCAGTTTGCCGGCCGGGTACTCGTCGATGTAGCCGTATCCGCCGTGCACCTGGAGGGCGTTGCTCGCGGCGCGCACGGCGGCCTCGGAGGCGAAGAGCTTGGCGGTGGAGGACTCGGTGGCGAACGGCTGCCCGCGGTCGATGAGGTCCGCGACCCGCCAGGTCAGCAGGCGGGCGGCGTCCACGTCGACCGAGATGTCGGCGATCAGCTCCTGCACCAGCTGGTGATGGGCGATCGGCTTGCCGAACTGCTCGCGCTGGGCGGCGTACGCGACGGCCGCGTCCAGCGCCGCCTGCGCGATGCCGACGCAGCCCGCGGCGACCGACATCCGGCCCTTGGCGAGGGCGGACATGGCGACCGAGAAGCCCTTGCCCTCGGGGCCGAGCATCGCGGTGGCGGGTACGCGGACGCCGTCGAGGGAGAGCTCGGCGGTGGCCTGGCCGCGCAGGCCGAGCTTGCCGTGGATCTCGCGGCGGGTCAGGCCCGGCGTGTCGGTGGGGACGAGGAAGGCGGAGACCCCGCGGTGGCCGGGCTCGTCGCCGGTGCGGGCGAAGAGCAGTACCACATCGGCCCAGGTGCCGTTGGTGATGAACATCTTGCTGCCGTCGAGGACGTACGCGTCCCCCGTGCGCACGGCGCGGGTGGTGAGGCTGCCGGCGTCGGAACCGGTGCCGGGCTCGGTGAGCCCGAAGCAGCCGAGCGCGTCACCGGAGCAGAGGCGGGGCAGCCAGGCCTGCTTCTGCTCCTCGGTCCCCCAGGCGGCGATCGTCTTGGCGACCAGGCCGAGGGAGACGGAGACGATCCCGCGCACGGCGGAGTCGCCGCGTCCGAGCTCCTCGGTGACCAGCGCGTAGGCGAGGTGGTCACCGCCGGAGCCGCCGTACTCCTCGGGGACGGTCAGACCGAGGAAGCCGAGCGCGCCCAGCTTCTTCACGATGGCCCGGTCCACGCTCTCGGCCCGGTCCCACGCGGCGGCGTACGGGACGACCTCGCGCTCGGTGAACTCGCGGGCGAGCCGGCGTACGGCGCTCTGTTCCTCGCTCAGCTCCAGATTCACCGGGCACCTCGGGGCGTCTCGTCCGGAGCCTTTAACTAGCACCGGTAGTTTATGGCGGCCAGGCCCTACTATGTGGCGCATGGCCAGACCGCGCAAGCCCCTCCTCAGCCGGGACCGCATCGTCGAGGCGGCCGGCGCGCTGGTGGACGCCGAGGGGCTGGAGGCGGTGTCGACGCGGCGGCTCGCGGCCGCCCTCGGCGTCAGCGGGCCCTCGCTCTACAACCACTTCCGCACCAAGGACGAGATCCTGGACGCGGTGGCGGACTCGGTGAGCGCACGGGTCGACTTGTCGATGTTCGAGGGCGGCCGGGACTGGCGGGCGGCCCTGCACGCGTGGGCGCATTCGTACCGTGACGCCCTGGCGGACCACCCGAACATCGTGCCGGTGCTGGCCCGCGGGCCGGGGCGCCGCCCGGCCGGACTGCGGCTGGCGGACGCGGTGTTCGGTGCGATGACGGCGGCCGGCTGGCCGCCGGCGCAGGCGACCCGGATCGGTGCGCTGATGCGGTACTTCATCCTGGGCTCGGCGGTGGCCTCCTTCGCCCGCGGTTTCGTGGACGACCGCACGGCATACGACCCGGCGGACTACCCCCACCTGGGCCAGGCGCACCTGCTGGCGGAGCGCGGGCGCGAGGTGGACGAGGGCGCCTTCGAGACCGGTTTGACGGCGCTGCTGGACGGGCTGGCCCTGCAGTACGAGGCGTTGAAGGAGACGGCGTGACGCACGGGGACACCCCCTTGATCGCCGCGGCACGGACCGACGACGCGGCGCGCGTGCGGGCCCTGCTGGAGGCGGGACCGTACCCGGCGGCGGAAGTCGACCGGGAGGCGGAACTCGATCTGGAGGCCCTCGGCGCGGACGGCCTGACGGCGTTGGAGATCGCCGCGGCCCGTGGTGCGTACCCGGTGGTCGACGCCCTGCGCAACCACGGGGCGAGGCTCGACCGCCAGGGACCCGACGGGCGGACCCCGCTGCTGCGCGCGGTCGACGCCGGGTCCTACGCGGTGGCCTCGCTGCTCCTGAACTCCTCGGTGCCGACCTGGCCGACGGGCCCCGACGGGCGGACGGCCCTGGAACTGGCCCGCCACTGGCACGAGACGGGCGCCGAGCAGGAACTGCGCCGCCGGACGGGGGCCACGGGACCGGCGGAGCTCAGCCGCATCTCGGACGAGGAGTACGTCTTCACCGGTCTGCTGCGGCTGGGAGTCGCTGACGCGCAGGTGCGCACCGGACACACCGCGATCCTGTGCGGGCTGGAGGCGGCCCACGGGATGCGGACCCCGTTCGCGGAGCTCCTCGCACGCGCCGAGGCGGAGGCCGACCTGGAGGGCGTGACGCGCTGGGCGGCCGTGTCCGTGCTGTACGGCCAGGCCGACCGCGAGACCTGGGAGGAGGCGGCGGCGCTGCGCGGCCATCCGCTGTCCTCCGTACGGCACTTCGGCGCCGAGGTGGCGCGCTGCCTGGCCCTCTTCGACGAGTGCGACGAGGACGGGCCCTGTGTCGACTGGCCCTGTGTCGACGGGCCCTGTGTCGACGGACCCGCGTGCCTGCGGGTACTGACGTGGGACCTCTTCCTCGCGTGGGCGGCCGACGAACCGTCGCCCGAGGTTCTCGCCGTACTGCTCAACGGCCTCTCGGACTGCTACCCCGTGGGGTCGGGCGCCGCTGTCGCCGACGCCCTGCTCCCCCACGCGCGCCATCCGTCCGCTGCGGTCCGGCGGGCGGTCGCCGGGGCGTTCATCGGCTGCGCGGGTGAGGAGCGGGTGCGCCCGGCGCTGCTCGACTTCCTCCGGGACGCCGACGCCGTGGTGCGCAGCCAGGGCTGCCGCGCGCTGGCGGAACGCGGGGACCGTTCCGCCGACCTGCGTAAAGCACTGCTGCCGCTGCTGGGCGATCCGTCGGTCAGGATCCAGGTCGAGGCGGTACGGGCGCTCGTGCTGCTCGACGACCCGCGGGGCGAGGAGGCGTTGGACTGGGTCGGCTCCGGGTACCAGGAGGACTGGCCCGGGTACTGGTCGCTGTGCGACGCACACCGGCACCTGCGGCGGCGGCGAGAGGCGACGGCCAGCGCGGCCGGCGCGGCCGACTGAGATCGGCCGCGCCGGTAGGCGCGGGGCGGGGGCCGGGGCCAGGGCCGGGCGAGGCCGGGGCCCGGGCCGGAGCAGCGGTGCGTCTAGAAGACGACCACGGAGCGGCCGCCCTTGCCCGCCAGCATGGCGTCGAACGCGGCCGGGATGCCGTCGAGGGTGATGCGGTCGGTGACCAGGGCGCCGAGGTCGAGGCGGCCGGCGCGGACGTGTTCGGCGATCACCGGGAGGTCGCGGGCGGGGTCGCTGTTGCCGTAGACGCAGCCGGTGAGGGTACGGGCGAAGTGGAAGATCTCCAGGGCGTGGAAGGTGACCTGCTGCTCCTTGCCGCCGATGCCGACCACCGTGGTGCGGCCGCCCCGGCGGGTGGACTCCCAGGCTCCGCGAATGGTCTGCGCCCGGCCGACGCACTCGACGGCGACGTCCGCGCCCTGGCCCGCAGTGAGCGCGCGGATCTGCTGGGCGGTGGTGTCGGAGGCGAGCACGAACTCGGTGGCCCCGGCCGCACGGGCCAGCCCCTCCTTGGCCGGGGACACGTCCACGGCGATGATCGGGCCCGCCTGCGCGATCCGGGCGGCCTGCAGCGCGGCCAGCCCGACCCCGCCGACCCCGAAGACGGCCACCGACTCTCCCGGGCGGACCTGGGCGCTGTGGTGGACGGCCCCGTAGCCGGTGAGGACGGCGCAGCCGAGCAGGGCGGCCTCGGTCAGCGGGATCCCGGCGGGCGCGGGCAGCACGCAGTTGGCCGCGACGACGGTCTCCTCGGCGAAGGCAGCCACGTTCAGCCCGGGGTGCAGCTCGGTGCCCTGCGCGTCGTGTGCGTAGACCGCCCCGACCCCGGTGAGCGCCTTGGCGCAGAGCCAGACCTCGCCGATCGTGCAGTGGTGGCACTGCCCGCAGGACGGGGCCCAGTTGAGCACCACGCCGTCGCCGGGCGCGACGTGCGTGACGCCCTCCCCGACGGCGAGGACCGTGCCCGCGCCCTCGTGGCCGAGGACGGCGGGCACGGGGACCCGCATGGTGCCGTTGGTGAGGGAGAGGTCGGAGTGGCAGACCCCGGCTGCGGCGAGCCGCACCCGGACCTGCCCGGGGCCGGGATCGGGCAGCACGATCTCCCGTATCTCCAGCGGGGCTCCGACGGCGGGCAGGATGGCGGCGCGGACCATGGTCGTCGTCTCGTCTTTCCGGTGCTGGGGAGGGTGGAGGGGGCCGGGAGTGCGGAGGTGTCGCGGGATCAGAACTGCAAGGACTTGGTCTGGAGGTACTCCGCCAGGCCGTGCGGGCCCAGCTCGCGGCCGACGCCCGACTGCTTGTAGCCGCCGAAGGGCGCGAGGATGTTGTAGCGGCCGCCGTTGATGTCCACCTGCCCGGTGTCCATGCGGCGGGCGAAGGCCGCGGCCGTCTCCTCGTCCGCGGCCCAGACGGCGCCGCCGAGGCCGTAGACGGTGCCGTTGGCGATGCGCAGGGCCTCCTCCTCGTCCTCGTAGGCGAGGATCGACAGCACGGGGCCGAAGATCTCCTCCTGGGCGATGGTCATGTCGGGCGTGACGTCGGCGAACACGGTGGGGGCGATGAAGTAGCCCTGCTCGTGCGGCGCGTCGGGCCCGCCCGCGACGAGGCGCGCGCCTTCCTCCACGCCCTTGGCGATGAAGCCGCGGACGCGTTCGTGCTGCTTCGCGTTGACGACCGGGCCGATGCGGGTGCCCGTGTCGCGGGGGTCGCCGGTGGGGTATTCGGCGACGGCGGCGGCCGCGAGCGAGACGGCCTCCTCGTACTGGTCCCGGTGGACGAGCATCCGGGTGAGCGCGTTGCAGCTCTGGCCGGTGTTGTTCATGACGTGGCCGACGCCTGCCGCGACGGCCGTGGCCAGGTCGGCCCCGGGCAGGATGACGTTGGCCGATTTGCCGCCGAGTTCGAGGGCGACGCGCTTGACGGCGGCGCCGGCCGTGGCGCCGATCTTCCTGCCGACGGCGGTCGAGCCGGTGAAGGAGACGAAGTCGACTCCCTCGTGCGCGGCCAGCGCCTGCCCGGCGGCCGGACCGGTACCGGTCACCAGGTTGAAGACTCCGGCCGGGATCCCCGCGTCGTGCACGGCCTCGGCGAAGAGCTGTGCGGTCAGCGGGGTGTCCTCGGCCGGCTTGAGGACGAGGGTGCAGCCGGCGGCGAGAGCGGGTGCCACCTTTGCAACGACTTGGTACAGCGGATAGTTCCAGGGCGTGATGGCCCCGACCACACCGACCGGCTCCAGCAGGACGGTGGAGTTCCCGATGCGCTCCTCGAAGGCGTACGAGGCGGCCATCTCGGCGAAGGAGGAGGTGACGGCGATCGATCCTCCGACGTGGACCGCCTTGGCGAAGGGGAGCGGGGCGCCGAGTTCGGCGGTGACGGTCTCGGTCAACTCGTCCTTGCGGTCATGCAGTGCGTCGCGGAGCGCGCCGATCAGGGCGGCCCGCTCGGCCGGAGGCGTGGCCGCCCAGCCGGGCAGGGCCGCACGGGCCGCGCGTACGGCCGCGTCGACGTCCTCCGCGGTGCCGGCCGGAACCTCGGCGATGACCTGGCCGTCGGCCGGATTGACGACCTCGATCCGGTCGGCTCCGACGGCGGGCCGCCACGCGCCGTCGATGTACATCCCGTCGTGGGCCTTCATGGCATTCCTCCCGAGTACGTACGCACCTGCGCGTGGATCCGACCTCCCCGACACCCTACAAACTAGCGTCGGTAGTTTTTATCGGCCAGGGGTCGCCCGGGGTCAGATGATGCCGAAAAGCATCCCTGCCGCAAGGACGACGAGAGAGGTCAGAGCCGCCCATTTCACGGTGAAGCGGGTGTGGTCGCCGAACTCGACCTTGGCCATGCCGACGAGGACGTAGACGGCCGGAACCAGCGGGCTGGACATGTGCAGCGCCTGCCCGACGAGCGAGGCGCGGGCGATCTCCAGCGGGGAGACCCCGTGGGCGGCGCCGGCCTCGGCGAGGACGGGCAGGACGCCGAAGTAGAAGCCGTCGTTGGACATGAAGTAGGTGAGCGGCAGGCTGAGCAGCCCGGTGACCAGCGCCATGTGCGGGCCCATGCCCTCGGGTATGGCCCCGACGAGCCAGTCGGCCATGTGCTTGACCATGCCGGTGCCGGTGAGGACCCCGGTGAAGACGGCGGCGGCGAAGACCATGCCGGCGACGTTGAGGACGTTGTCGGCGTGGGCGGCGATCCGGGCCTTCTGGTCGGGCATGTGCGGGAAGTTGACGGTGAGGGCGAGGGCGGCGCCGAGCAGGAACAGCACCGGGATGGGCAGCAGCTCCATGATCATGGCGGTGAGCAGCGCGACGGTGAGGCCGGCGTTGAACCAGTAGAGGCGCGGCCGCAGGGTGGGGCGCTGCGGGTCGAGGCCCTGGAAGCCGTCCCCCTCGCCGGGCGGGGTGGTTGACGAGTCGCCGCCGTCGGCGTCCGCGGACGCGGGGGCCTCCGCGGCCCCGGAGCCGGGGGCTCCGCCCGTACGCAGGCCCGAGCCGGCCACGACGAGGGAGGCGGACTCCGGCTTCGGCTCCAGCTCCGACTCCTGCTGCTCCTTCGACACCGACACCGACTCGGACTCGGACACCTCGCCGGGAAGGGCGAGGAGGCCGACCCGGCGGCGCTCCTTGATACCGAGGACGTACGCCAGGACGAACACGAAGAGAAGGCCCACTGCGAGCGCCGGGATCATCGGGACGAAGATGTCGGCGGCGTCGAGCTTGAGGGCGGTGGCGGCGCGTGCCGTGGGCCCGCCCCAGGGCAGGGTGTTCATGACGCCGTTGGCCGTGGCCGCGACGCCCGTCATGACCACCAGGCTCAGGCCGAGTCGCTTGTAGAGCGGGTACATGGCCGAAACGGTGATCATGAAGGTGGTCGATCCGTCGCCGTCGAGCGAGACGATCGCGGCGAGGACGGCGGTGCCGACCACCACCCGCATCGGGTCCGCCTTGCAGAAGCGCAGGATGCCGCGAACGATCGGATCGAAGAGGCCGACGTCGATCATCACGCCGAAGTAGACGATGGCGAACATCAGCATGGCGGCGGTCGGTGCGAGCTTGCCGACGCCGTCGATGACGTAGTCGCCGAGGTGCGCGCCCTTGCCTGCGAACACGCAGAAGAGTGCGGGGATGAGGACGAGCGCCGCGATGGGCGACATTTTCTTCAGCATGATCAGGACCAGGAAGGTCGCGATCATGGCGAAGCCGAGGAAGGTCAGCATGGGGGGAAGGTAGGTGCCGCCTCCTGGGGCCAACAAGACGTCTACGCGTGAGCAATACGAGCAAAACCCCAGCTCAGGGCAGGGGTGTCAGCTCGACGGGGAAGCCGTTGAGCACGGCCGTGCCGGACAGCCGGTCGAGCCGGGTGCCGTTGAGCAGCTGGTTGACGTTGGCACCGGGCGCGGCGGAGGCCACCGCGAGCCGGGCGCCCGCACGGTCGTGGCCCCAACCGTGCGGGAGGCTCACCACGCCGGTGCGGACGGCGTCGGTGACCTCCACCGGCACCTCCAGGCTCCCGCCCTCGGCGGTGATCCGGGCCCGGCCTCCGTCCGTGAGGCCCAGCCGGCCGGCGTCCTGCGGGTGGATCTGCAGGGTGCAGCGGTTGGAACCTCCGGTGAGGGCCGGAACGTTGTGCAACCAGCTGTTGTTGGACCGCAGATGGCGGCGGCCCACGAGCACCAGGGTGGCGGGGCGGTCGGCGAGCGCCGCGGCCAGCCTGGGGAGCTCGGCCGCGATCGGGTCCGGGAGCAGCTCGATCCTGCCGCTGCGGGTCCTGAGCACGCCCGGGAGCCGGGGCCGCAGCGGGCCCAGGTCGATGCCGTGCGGGTGCGCGAGCAGCCGCTCCAGGCTGAGCTCCCCCTCGGCTGCCGCGCCGAACCGGTCTCCGTACGGCCCGAGTCGGAGCATCAGGTCGAGCCGGCGCTCGGGGCCGCTCTCGCCGGTGAGGAGGCCGGCGAGGCGCGCCGGGTCCTGCCCGTGGAGGGGAGAGAGCGGGTCTCCGGTCTCCTTGGCGAGGGCGCCCTGGACGGCGAGCTCGTCGACGGCCTCGGGGCCGGCCGAGCCGTGCATGCCGGAGACGGCCAGGACGAGGCGCGCGTGGATCTCGCACTCGTCGAGGCGGCCGGCTTCGAGGGGGACGGCGGCGCGCGTGTAGCGCACCTGGTTGCGGACGGCGAAGCCGTTGAAGGCGAAGTCGTGGTGCGCGCTCTGCGAGGGCGGCGGCGGTGGCAGGACGACGTGGGCGTGGCGTGAGGTCTCGTTCAGGTACGGATCGACCGAGACCATGAAGTCGAGGCCGGCCAGTGCCCGGTCGAGCCGGTCGCCGTCAGGTGCGGACAGGACGGGATTCGCGGCGATGGCGATCAGGGCGCGGATGCGCCCCTCCCCCGGGGTCTCGATCTCCTCGGCCAGAGCGGCGGTGGGCAGTTCGCTCTTGACCTCGGGGTGACCGCTGACCCGGCTGTGCCAACGGCCGACCGCGAACCCCTTGCCGGGCCCGGCGGGGCGGGGCCGCGGGCCGGCGGCCGGCAGCGGGAAGAGGGCTCCGCCCGGCCGGTCGAGGTTGCCGGTGAGGATGTTCAGTACGTCGACCAGCCAGCTGGCCGGCGTGCCGTGCTCGACGGTGCAGCTGCCGATCCGTCCGTAGACGGCGGCGGCGGGCGCGGCCGCGAGCTCGCGGGCGAGGGTGCGGATCTCGTCGGCCGGGAGGTCGCAGGCGGGGGCTACGGCCTCAGGAGTGAAACGCGCGAGCGCGGCGGGGAGTTCCCCGAGGCCCTCGGTCCACTCTTCGAGCGCGCCGGGGGCGGCGAGCTTCTCGTCGAGCAGCGTGTGCGCGAGGGCGGCGAGCAGCAGCGCGTCGCTGCCGGGGCGCGGCGCGAGGTGGCGGTCGGCGAGCGCGGCGGTGCGGGTGCGGCGCGGGTCGACGACGACCAGGGTGCCGCCGCGGGCGCGCAGCGCCTTGAGCTTGCCGGGGAAGTCGGGGGCGGTGCACAGCGAGCCGTTGGACTCCACCGGGTTGGCGCCCAGGAGCAGCAGGAAGTCGGTCCGGTCGAGGTCGGGCACCGGGATGGCGAAGGGGTCGCCGAAGAGCAGTCCGCTGGAGACGTGCTTGGGCATCTGGTCGAGGGTGCTGGCGGTGAAGAGGTTGCGGGTGCCCAGGGCCTTGAGGAGCAGCGGCGGGTAGAGGGCGCCCGCCATGGTGTGGACGTTCGGATTGCCGAGGACCACGCCGACCGACTGGGTCCCGTACTCCCGGACGAGTGCGGGAACGGCGGCGGCAATGGCGTCGTAGGCCTCCTCCCAGGTGGCCTCCTGCAGTCGGCCGTCGCGGCGGACGAGAGGAGTGCGCAGCCGGTCGGGGTCGGCGTCGAGCTGCCCGAAGGCGGCGCCCTTGGGGCAGATGAAGCCCTTGCTGAACACGTCGTCGCGGTCACCGCGGGCGCCGGTGACGGAGGCGCCTTCGATCGTCAGGGTGAGGCCGCAGGTGGCTTCGCAGAGGGGGCAGATGCGTAGGGCGGTGCGGGGCATGGGCCCTCCATGGGCGACAGGCTGCGGCACGGGCACGCGGGGAAGGCCGAGCATACCGACCGGTAGGGACGGTGGGGAGGGGTCCTGCCGGACCGAGTGCGGGACGGAGGGGGAAGGGACCGGACGCGGCGGGGCCAGGCGCGGAGGGGGTCAGGCGCCGAGGGATCAGGCAGGGATCGGGCGCGGAGGGGTCAGGTGGGGAGGGATCAGGCGCGGAGGGGGTCAGTCCAGTACGCGGGCCAGGTAGGCGTGCATCATCGCGCGGGTCTCGGCGACGATGCCGGGATCCCCGGCCGGGTCGGTCCGGAAGGCCAGCTGGATGAGGGCGTCGGTGGCCTCGACGGCGACGAGGACCGACCGCTCCAGGGTGGCGTCGGGGGTCAGGCCGAGGTGCGTGGAGAGCAGTTCGGTCAGGCGGACGGCGACCTGGTGGTTGGGGTCGGCCTCCGGACCCTCGGGCGGCGGCGCGGGGACTCCGAAGTCGACGAGCGCGAATCCGGGGACGCTGCGCTTCATCGCCAGGTACTCGTCCAGTACGGCGTCCACGACCGGCCGCCAGTGGGTGGCCGGGAGGCCGGCGAGCCGGTCGGCGATGCCGTCGGCGTAGCGGTCCAGGTTGCGGTGGGCGAGGGCGATCGCCATGGCCCGCTTGTTGCCGAAGAAGCGGTAGACGGAGCCGATCGGCACTCCGGCGCGCAGGGCTACGGCGCGGGTGCTGAGGTTCTCGTACCCGGTCTCGTCCAGCAGCTCGGCGCAGGCGTCGAGGATCCGGGCGAGCCGGTCGGCGCTGCGCTGCTGGACGGGCGTGCGGCGCAGTGAGTGGGCGGGAGGCACGGGGTCCATCATGCCGCTCCTCGCTTCCGGGGTCGGCAGGGGCCTCAGTTCAGCAGGAGGCTGAGGCCGCCGATGGTGTACGTGATCATCAGGCCGAGCAGTGGCAGTTGTCCAGCCACCGCCTTGGCGGGCGGGAAGAGGCGTACGGAGCGGTCGTGGGCGGCGACCACGCCGAGCACGTGGCCGGTGACGACGGCGATGACCTGGAGGGCGGCGAGGGCCCCGGGACCCAGTGGTGGGGCGGGTTCGGGGGCGTTGTCAGTGCCCAATGCCATGCTTACTGTGCGTGGTCCTTCGACTACCAGGAGGGAGAAGTAGTGGGCGGTGAGATAGCCGAGTGCGATCGGTACGAGTGAGTGCGCGAAGGCGGTCAGCGGGCCGGGGTGCGGGCCGCTGACGAGGCGGGTGGCCGCAGCGCACAGGCAGTACAGGGTGGCGACGAGGGCGATGGAGGCGAGCAGTCCGAGCGTGGCCGCGGGGGTGCGGCCGAGGGGGGAGGTCTGTAGGGCGTTGATCCAGGAGGGGTTGTCGGAGAAGCCGTCGTAGGCGGTGGAGCCGAGCAGGACGCAGACGGTGGCGACGAGTCCGGGCCGCTCGGGTGTCGCGTCGAGTCCGTGGAAGGGGTTGCGGAGGACGAGGCGGCCGTCGCTACGGCGGCCGAGGGGGGAGAGCCGGGCCAGAAGGGCGGAGTACGCCTCGAAAGCGTCTCCGTCGTCGAACCAGCGCTCGCCGAAGCGGGCGGCGAGCAGCAGCTGGACGGTTGCGTAGGTGGTGAGGGCGATCAGGAGGGTGGTGGTGGATGCGGGATCGGGAGCGACGAGTTCGAGCCAGGTGAAGCCGAACAGGCCGACCGCGGCGGGCCATTGCCCCAACCGGGCGGGAAGCGGGTGGCCGGTGCCGGGGCCTGGGCGGCGCAGGGCCCGGGCGAGCAGCCGGTGCAGGGTGCGGAGCGGGTTGAGCAGGCGCCAGACGGGGCCGAGGAGGAGGGAGGCGGGCACGAGTCCGACCCAGAGAAGGACGTAGACGGCGCCGGGAGCGGGGTTGTGCGCGGGGTCGTCGGGACCGAGGAGGAGGTGGAGCAGGACGGCGAGTGCGGCGGCGAGTCCCAGTCCGCGCAGGGTGATTCGGGTGGCCGGCGCGTCGGCCACCCGCTGGACGACGGCGGGCAGGGCGAGGCCTGAGCGTTCACCGCGGAAGCGGGAGCTGGACCAGAGGAGGCCAAGCGCGAGGAAGGAGACGAACAGCGCGGCGAAGGCACCGGCGAAGGCGTAGAAGGGCGAGATCGGCAGATCGTGCTGGGAGCCGATCCCGTGCGCGAGCGCGGTGAGCGGATCGGTCGGGTGAAGGACCACGCCCTGACCGACCCCGCCACCGCCCGGGGCGGTGCCCGGCCCGAGGGGGCTCACCACCGGCCGACCAGGGACGGCGTCCCGCCCTGGGCATGCCCTGAAGGCCCTGGCGTCCCGGACTCGGGCCCGAGTCCGGGGAGCCGGGCGAGGCTGCCGCAGGCTGGATCTCGTCGGACCACTCCCCCGCCGTGGGCGGCCGGAGCGACGGCGGGCGCGTGGCGGACGCCTCGGCCGCAATGGGCGCGGGGACCGGCTCCGGCCCCCTGCGCGAGGTGAGCGGAAGGCGCGGCGCGTCGGCCCGGGTAGCTGGTCGGGGGCGGTGCGGCGAGCGGCGGCCGGGCGCTTCGACCCCGGCGGCCGGTCCAGGCCGGCGCGGCGGGCGGCGGCGGGGTGCACCGGCCCCAGCTGCCTGTCCGGGCCGGCGCGGCAAGCGGCGCCGTGGCGCTTCGACCCCGGCGGCCAGTCGGGGGCGGCGCGGCAAGCGGCGGCGGGGCGCCCTGACCCTGGCGTCCGGGCGCGGGCGGCGGGGCGGCTTGGCCCCGGCGGCCAGTCCTGGGCGGCACAGCGCCTTGGCCCCGGCGGTCGGGCTTCGTCGGTGGGGCGAGTGGGGGTGCGGTCATCGGACGAGGAGTTGGGTCAGGACGAGGTTGGACTCGTGGGTTTCGACCTCGAAGAGGCCCGTGCGGTCGGCTGTCAGGATCAGGGTGGCCTCCTGGCCTGCCGGCAGGACGAGCTCCTTGTCGTAGCCGTGGACGTGCAGGGTGTCCGCCCGGTCGCTCGTCACCCGGAGGGCGACGCGCTCCCCGCGCCGTAGCTCGGTGCGGGCGGGGGCGGGGCTGACCTTGCCGTCCCGGACGGTGATGGTGACCGTCCGGTCGGCCTGCTGCTGGTCCGTCGGCTTCGGCGCGGCCTCCGTCTCCCCGTGGCCGTGGCCCGCGGAGGAGCCCGGGGCGGCGGCGGTGAGCTGGGTCGTGGCCTGCACCGGCTTGCCGGACACCGCCCAGGCCGTGTGGTCGTCCGCGTAGAGGCGGACGGTCAGGGTGTGCGCGCCCTCGGGGACCTGTGTGGCGGGCAGGTGGAACCACTGGCCGTACAGCCGGGCCAGCTTGCGTCCGTCGAGCTCCAGGTGGGCGTGGCCGGCGCCCGGGAGGGCGGCGCCGCCGGTGCTGTCGGGGGTGAAGCGGTAGTTCTTCACCGCCAGTTGGAGGTTCCAGCCGTCCTCCGAGTCCGGGCGGACCGTCAGCTGGACCTCCGGCGCGCCCTGCGCCGGGACCTCGCGGAGCCGGTGGCCGGCGCCGTCGTCCGCGGTGAGCAGGGTTCCGACGCTGCCGGAGGCCTGCTCGTGGCTGGTGCCGGGCTTGTGGTGGGTGGTGGCCCGCCCGCCGCAGCCCGTCGCCGCGCCGCACGCCAGGAGCAGGGCGAGGGCAAGCAGGGCCGCGCTGCGGGCGGTTCGGCGGGGCCCGCGGGCCGCGCGGGGCGGCGTACGGCAGGCGTCGCACCGGATGTCGTCGTCGGGGCGGCCGATGTCGTCGTCGGGACGGCCGGTCACGGCTGGCCTCCTGTGGTCTGGGCGCTCGTGAAGGGTGGGGCGGCGGTCACGGGTCCAGGTACGGGTACGGGTACGCGTCCCCGTCCCGGTGCCGTTCCCGTCCCGGTGCCGTTCCCGGTCCGCGGCCGGGTCTCGGTCCGGGTCCGCGGCCGGGTCCCGGTCCCGGTCCGCGGCCGGGTCCCGGTCCCGGTCGGCTGGGGTTCGGTGTGTGCCGTGCGGGTGGGCGGCCTCACGGAGTCGTGGCCGCCCGGGGCGGCCGGGGCGGCGGTCACGGGGTGGGGTCCGGGGTTGCCGGGGGTTCGGGGGCTGCCGCGTGGAGGGCGGGGGCGGGGCCGGCGGGGACCGGGGTGCGGTCGCCCGCGGGGTCGCCGCCCGGGCCGGAGGGGCGGGCCGGGGCTCCCGGGCGGGCCGAGGCCACGACCGCCCACAGGACCCAGACGACGGCGACCAGGGCGCGTACCCAGGCGGGGCTCAGGGGGGTCCATGGAATCATCAGGACGGCCTTGTCGAAGGTGTCCAGCAGCGTGAGTCCGGCCAGCAGCAGGGTCAGGCGGGCCAGCCAGGGGCGGCCGGGGCGCAGTGCCAGGCCGACGCCCGTCCACCACAGGCCGAGCAGGAGGAGGGCGAGGGCCGGGACGAAGGTGGCGGTCAGCCCTGTCGTGGAGCCGGCCACGTCCAGGGCCAGGCCCGCGAGGCCGAGGAGCGAGGCGGCCGTGCCCAGCCGGGAGCCGCGCAGGCGGCGGCCCCACAGGACCCCGCCGACCAACAGCAGGACGGCCGCGACGGCGAGCGCGAGCTGGGTCTCCACCCGCTCCAGGCCGCGTGCGCCGTACCAGTCGCAGCCGGCCGGGAGTTTGCGTGCCTGGACGTTGTAGTCGGCGCAGACGAGGAGTTGGACGAGCTTGACCGGTTCGCCGACCAGCCGGGCCGACGCCCCCGAGACGGCGCCGCGGCGCTCCCCGCACTGCGGGACCGTGCCGGGGGTGGAGCCGTCGGGTCCGTCCTGCCAGCAGTTGCCCCGGCCCTGCCCGTCCCACCACACGTCCATGCCGTTGGGGCGGGCGGCGCCGGACTTGTCCTTGCCCATGACGTTCCCGGCGTACCGGTTGTGGTGGGAGGTGTCCGTCTGCTTCGACCACTCCTCCTCGCCCCGGATGAAGGCGGGGACCGCGCTGAGGAAGAAGCCCGCGCGCCGGTGCCCGTACACCCAGTTGTCCTCGTACAGGTTCCAGTTGCCGCCCGCGGTGATGATGCCGGTGCCGGGCGGCATGGAGATCTGCGGGCAGACGACGCCGCGCTCGTAGCCGCGCTCGATCGGCGGCTTGGCGCAGGTGCCGTCGGCGACGTGGTGGTAGTAGTCCTGGTTGTTGTCGTGGATCAGGTTCCGCTCGAACTTGGCGTGGTTCTGCGGGAGCCCGGGGTGGCCGGGGAAGGCGCTGTCCATCGAGGCGCCGCCCATGTTCTGGTCGAACTCGTTGTCGTGCACCCAGACCGAGTCTCCGGCGGTTCCGGAGTAGCCGACCATGTTGTGGTGGCTGCGGCAGCCGGTGATCTCGATGGAGTAGCGGGGGACGTCGTAGCCGCGGCCGTCGTTGATGTTGGAGGCGCTGCCGGGGTAGATGCCGGAGTCGCCGTTCCCGTACGACTCGCAGTTCTTGTAGAGCCCGTGGTCGCTGGCGAAGGTCAGGAAGCCGTACTCGTCGTTCCAGCGGGTCAGCACGTCGTCGATGACGAAGCCGTCGCCCGCGAGCACGTAGAGCGAGTTGAAGGTGGTGCGCTGGGCGGTGAAGTTGCGGAAGTAGATGCCGTTGGACTTGTCGGCGCGGATGGCGTTCAGCTTCTGGTACTTGGCGTCGACGACCACGTCCAGCCGGGTGGCACCCGTGCCCTCGATCTGCAGGTTCGTCTTGCCGAGGATCGCGACGAGGTTCTGGTTGTGCCGGCACTGCACCTGCTGCTCGTACGACAGGATCTGGTAGCCGAGTGAGGACTCGGGGGCCTTCAGCGCGGCGCACTCCCCCGTCGGCTTCGGGAGCGAGGGCTCCTCCTCGTACAGGCCGGGGAGGATCGCGATGTTCATCCCGGGCCGGTCGACGGCGTCGACGGCCTCCTGGAGGTGGCGGTAGCCGCTCTTCTCGCACCGTTCGTACAGGGCGAGGTTGCGTCGGCGGAGCTCTTCCGGGAAGGCGGATATCCGGCGTTCGAAGGCGGGCCGGTCGGTCTTGCAGACGACCAGGTCGGGCTCCGCCGCGCGGTATTCCGGTACGGATCCGGAGCCGTCCGGGAGGGTGACCGGGCGCTCCTCGTGCGCGCGGGCGGCGGGCGCGGCGGCGAAGAGGGTCAGGAGGGCAAGGAGGGCGGCGAGGAGCGCCGCCGGCACGGCAGGGAACCTGCGGGTCCACGACATGCGCGTGAGAGTAGAGCAATGTTCATCTTTTGTGATCCCCCTCTGCGCGAATCCGTCCCGGGCCGAACACTTCGAGACCCCCGGACCTTCAGACCCCAAGACCCCGTTGACGCGCGGGCCGCGGAATCCTACTGTCGACCATAGGATTCCTTCGACCGAGCGGGAGCAGCACATGAGCGAGCAGGCCGGCAGCGAGCAGGCCAGGAAGACGGCGGAGGGACTGGAGTACCTCACCGGCTTCGGCAACGAGCACAGCTCGGAGGCGGTCCCCGGCGCCCTCCCGATCGGCCGGAACTCGCCCCAGCGCGCACCCCTCGGCCTCTACGCCGAGCAGCTCAGCGGCAGCGCCTTCACCGAGCCCCGCACCCACAACCGCCGCTCGTGGCTCTACCGGATCCGCCCCTCGGCCGCGCACCCGCCGTTCACCCGGATCGACAACGGGGCCCTGCGCACCGCGCCCTTCACCGAGGCGGCGGACCCGAACCGGCTCCGCTGGAACCCGCTGCCCGACCCGGCCCCCGGCACCGACTTCCTGTCCGGCCTGTGGACCCTCGGCGGCAACGGCGACGCGGCCCAGCGCGCCGGCATGGCCATCCACCTCTACTCCGCCAACGCCTCCATGACGGACCGGGTGTTCAGCGACTCCGACGGCGAGCTGCTGATCGTCCCCGAGCGCGGCGGACTGCTCCTGCGCACCGAGCTCGGCCTGCTCGCCGCCCGCCCGGGCGACGTGGCCCTCATCCCGCGCGGGGTCCGCTTCCGCGTCGAGCTGCTGGACGCCGGCGCCCGCGGCTACGTCTGCGAGAACTACGGCCAGCCCTTCGAGCTGCCGAACCTGGGCCCGATCGGCGCCAACGGCCTCGCCGCCGCGCGGGACTTCCAGGCCCCGGCGGCGGCGTACGAGGACGTCGAGCGCCCGACCGAGGTGATCAACAAGTTCTGCGGCAACCTCTGGTCGGCCACCTACGACCACTCCCCGCTCGACGTGGTCGCCTGGCACGGCAGCCACGTCCCGTACGTCTACGACCTGCGCCGCTTCAACGTCCTGGGCTCGATCAGCTACGACCACCCCGACCCGTCGATCTTCACGGTCCTGACCTCGCCCTCCGACACCCCCGGCCTGGCGGGCGTGGACTTCGTGGTCTTCGCGCCGCGCTGGCTGGTCGGCGAGGACACCTTCCGCCCGCCCTACTTCCACCGCAACGTGATGAGCGAGTACATGGGCCTCATCGAGGGCGCCTACGACGCCAAGGCCGAGGGGTTCGTCCCCGGCGGCGGCTCGCTCCACAACATGATGTCCGCGCACGGCCCCGACCGGGAGACCTTCGACCGGGCGAGCGCCGCCGAGCTGAAGCCGCAGAAGATCGACGACGGCCTGGCCTTCATGTTCGAGACCCGCTGGCCGATCACCGCCACCGCCCAGGCGTCCGGCGCCGATCACCTCCAGCGCGGCTACGACGACGTGTGGCAGGGTCTGCAGCGCCACTTCCGCGCCTGACCTGCACTGCATACCCTGCAGACGCCGCACGTCACCCCCTGTCCAGCCGTTCGGAGATCCACCCGTGACCGCCTTCGCCCCCGACTCGCTGGTACTGAACCGGAAGCTGCCGCTCTGGTATCAGGTGTCGCAGTCACTGCGCGCCTCGATACTGGGGCGCACTCCGGACGCCTCGCTGCGCCTGCCCACCGAGGAGCAGCTCGCCGAGCACTACGGGGTGAGCGTGCTGACCATGCGGCAGGCCCTCAAGGAGCTGGAGGGCGAGGGCCTGATCAGCCGGCACCGGCGGCGCGGCACCTTCATCGAGCCGGGCGCGCTGCGCAGCACCCCGGTACGGCTGCTGGGCTCGGTCGACGCGATCGTGGCCCAGCAGTCCGGTGACCGCACGACGGTCCTCGGCCACGGGCGCACACCCGTGGCCGGGGAGCTGCTGGAGCACTTCCCGGCCACGCCCGAGGTGGTCACGTACCGAAGGCTGCGCCGCGACCGCGAGAGCGGGGAGCCGACCAACTGGGCCGAGAACGCGGTGCTTCCGGAGTTCGCCGAGGCGGTGGACCTCGCCGATCTGGAGCGCTGGCCGATGACCAAGGTGCTGCGGGACGTCGTGGGCGTCCGCATCAGCCGCATCACGGACACGGTGGAGGCCCGGCTGGCCGACCCGGAGACGGCCGAGCTGCTCCAGGTCCCGCTGCTCAGCCCGATCCTGCACTACACGGGCGTGACGTACGACGAGGACGGCCGCGTGGTGGACGTGGCGCGGATCCGCTACCGCGGCGACCGCTTCTCCTTCACCGTGACGGTCGACGCCCACTGACGACGCGCCCCTGACGACACCCGCTGACGAGGCCCGTCACGCCGACCGGCGTCACATCTTCTCGTCGGCCTCCGTGGTGCGCTCGCCCTCCGCCTGGGACGGCGTGGTCCGCATCGTCTGGGGGTGCCGCTCCTTGCGCTGCTTCTCGTCCATGTCCTCGTCGAGGCGCTCGCCCTCGGCCTGCGACGGAGTCGAGTATTCGTCGTACTGGCTCATGACCGTCTCCTCGGTCGATCCCGTACGTAGGTGTCACTTATGCGTACATAAGGAGCGTAACGCTTCGGCCTGGACGCAGCCCGGCCATCGGATCCCGTCGCTACCATCGGCGGCGTGAGCGAAGACGTACCGCTGCTGCACGATCTGATGCCCTGGGCCGTGGGCGGCCTGCGCCTGGGCCGGGACTGGGTGGCCGGGCCCGATCCGGCGGCCCTGCGCGCCCGCTGGGCCACCCTGACCGGCTCCGAAGGGGCCGAGCGGGAGCGGCTGTTCCGCCCGAGCCGGGTCCGTACGCCCACCGCCGGGGCGGCCGCGCTGCCGGGCCAGCGCTCGGCGGCCACCGCCCGTTTCGCCGACGCGCCCGGCCCCTGCCCCGACCCCGTACGGGTGCTCCGCGAGCCCTTCGACGAGCAGTGGCTCCTGCCCGACCAGCGGCTGATCGACACGGCCCGGCCGGAGCTCTGGCGGGTCCGGGACGAGCACCAGGTGTTCCTCGTCGAAACCCCCGACCCGCTGGTCACCGCACACCTCCCGGCCGGCCGGCTCGGCCGGATCCGCCCGCTGCACCGGCGTCCCGGCGGCGCCGAGCCCAATCTCGCCCCCGGCCTGCTGCCCCTGCTGGGCGAGCGCTACGGCGGCTGGGCCACCCCCGAGGACTTCCTGTGCTGGGTGCTCGCCGCGGGCCGCCCGGGGCCGCGCGGCCACGAGGTCCCGCTCGCCGCCGACCCCGCGCGCTGGCGGGCCGGGCTGGAGCTGGGGCACCGGCTGCTCACCGTCCAGTTGCGCGGGGCACGGGGCGGTGGGCCGCCGCGGCTGCCGGGCGGGCGGCGCCCGTACGTCCGCTCGGCGGTGGGGGCGTGGCCGCAGGAGCTCACGTACGACGCCGACAGCGAGACGCTGGGTCTCGGGGGCGGGACGGTCTCCCCCGTGCCGGCCGGGGCCTGGGAGTACGAGGCGCAGGGCGTGCGGGTGCTGGAGGCCTGGTTCGCCGCGCGCACCGCGCACCGCGGTCCGGACGCCGACGGGCTGGAGGCGCTGGGGCCCGCCGAGTGGCCGCAGAGCTGGACCTCGGAGCTGCTCGCCCTGGTGACCACCCTGGCACTGCTGGCCGATCTGGCGCCGGAGCGGGCCGCGTTCGAGCCGGGGCCGGGCCTGTCGGCCGGGGAGCTGCGCGCGGCCGGGGTGCTGCCGCCGCCGGGCTGGGCCCGGCGGCCGGCCTCGGTGCTGGACCACCACGAGGAGGGCCCGGGCGGGCAGTTCGCGCTCCTCTGAGCGGCGGCGCGGGGGCGGCCCGTCCGCTCGCCCGTCGGGCCCGCCCGCGCGACCGACGAACCCGCCCGCCCGTGCGCCCGTCGGGCCCGCCCGTCCGCGCAACCAACGAACCCACCCGCCCGCAACCGACCGACCCGCGCCCTTACGTGGCCCAGGCCCCCAGCAGCCGTGACACGGAGCGGTCGAACACCGCGGCCATGTCCAGCCCGGCGCCGGGGACCGGGCCGCCGCCCGCGAGGGCCGCCGCGAGCCTCGGGTACTCCCCGGTGGCCAGGCGGGAGCCGAGCCAGGCCGACCGCACGCCCTGTTCCTCCGCCTCGCTCCACGGCAGTGCCCGGGCCCGCTCGGCCAGCGCCAGCTCGCCCGCCACGTAGGTCGCGACGGTGCCGTTGACCGCGGCGACGAGCTCCAGCTTCTCGGCGTCCGGCGCGTCCAGCGGCGCCAGGCATTCCAGGCTGTACTCCAGGTAGCGCAGGGCGTTCGGGCCGAAGCCGTAGACGGGGCTCAGCAGGCGCGGCAGCCAGGGGTGGCGGTGCATCAGCGCGCGCGTCTGCCGGGCCAGCGCCAGCTGGTCGGCCCGCCAGTCGCCGGTCGCCGGGGTGAGTTCGTACTCCCCGCTGACCGTGTCGACCATCAGCTCGTACAGGTCCTCCTTGCGCGGCACGTAGTTGTAGAGGGACATCGTCCCCGCGCCGATCCCGGCGGCCACGCGCCGCATCGAGACGGCCTCGATCCCCTCCGCGTCGGCGATCCGCACCGCCTCGGCCGCGATGGAGTCGCGGCTGTGCGCGGGCCTGGGGCCGCGGCCGGCCCGCTGGGGCCGGGACCAGATCACTTCGGGTTCAGCGGGTCGCCCGCCGGCTGTCATCGCTCAGATCACCTCGTCGTCTCGACCACCATCTTAGTTACGTACGCCGTACGCAGTGAGGTACGGTGTCGCCCATGACGACTACGTACGCTGTACTTAGTGAGGGTCTGGAGAAGAGCTACGGGGAGGTCCACGCCCTGCGCGGCCTGGACCTCGCCGTCCCCGAGGGCACGGTCTGCGGCCTCCTCGGACCCAACGGCGCGGGCAAGACCACCGCCGTCCGGATCCTCACCACCCTCACCGCGCCCACCGCCGGCCGCGCCCTCGTCGCCGGCCACGACGTCACGCGCGGGCCCGCGGCCGTCCGCCGCGCCATCGGGGTCACCGGCCAGTACGCCTCCGTCGACGGGGATCTGACGGGCCGCGAGAACCTCCGGCTCTTCGCCCGTCTCGCCGGACTGCGCGGCTCCGCGGGCCGGGGCCGCGCCGACGAGCTGCTGGAACGGTTCGGGCTCGCCGAGGCCGCCGACCGGGTGGCCGCCACCTGGTCCGGCGGCATGAAGCGGCGCCTGGACCTGGCCGCCGGGCTGGTCACCCGCCCCCGGGTGCTGTTCCTCGACGAGCCCACCACCGGCCTGGATCCGGCGGCCCGTGAGCAGATCTGGAGCGCGGTGCGCGCCCTCGCGCAGGAGGGCACCACGGTGCTGCTCACCACCCAGTACCTGGAGGAGGCGGACCGGCTCGCCGACGACATCGTGGTCGTCGACCGCGGCCGGGTGGCCGCCACCGGAACCCCGGCGGGGCTCAAGGCCCGCATCGGCGCCTACGCGGAGGTCACCGTCACCGCCCGCGGGGCCCTGTCCGCCGCGGCCGGCGTACTCGACCAGCTCACCGGGGGCCGGCCCGTGCTCGACGAGGAGCGGCTGACCGTGGGCGTGACCGTCCTCGACCGCGGGCTCACCCTGCCGCGGATCATCCGGGAACTCGACACCGCCGGCGTCCCGGTCACGGACGCCGGCCTGCGCCCGCCCACCCTCGACGAGGTGTTCCTGCGCCTCACCCGGGCCCGTTCCGCCGATCAGGAGTTCGCCGCATGAGCACCTTGCTGTCCGACGGCGGAGCCGTCCTCGCCCGCCAGCTCCAGAAGGCCCGGCACGCCCCGGCGCTCCTGATCCTCACCCAGACCATGCCGATCACCATGCTGCTGTTCTTCGGGTACGTCTTCGGCAGCGCCCTCGCCATGCCGGGCGCCGAGTACCGGGAGTTCCTGGTGCCCGGGCTGCTCGCCGCCACCGCCGCGAACGGCCTGATGACGGGCATGTTCACGGCGGCGCAGGACGCCCACCGCGGGGTGATGGACCGGTTCCGCACCCTGCCGATGAGCCGCACCGCCGTCCCGCTCGGGCAGACGGCGGCCGATCTGCTCACCACGGGCGTGTCCATGGTGCCGCTGATGCTGGTGGGGCTGGCGATGGGCTGGCGGATCGAGAACGGCCTGCCCGGCGCGCTGGGCGCCCTGGGCGTGCTGCTGCTGTTCCGCTTCGCCACCGCGTGGGCGGGCACGTACCTCGGCCTGCTGAGCAGGAGCGAGGAGGCGGCGGGCCAGCTCGGCAGCGCCACCTTCGTCCTGCCGATGCTGTCCAGCGCGTACCTGCCGACCGCCGGGCTGCCCGGGTGGCTGCGCGCGGTCGCCGAGTGGAACCCGATCAGCGCCGTCGCCACGGCCGTGCGCGAGCTGTGCGGGAACGCCGGGGCCGAGGCGGCGGCCGGGTCGGCCTGGCCGGCGGCACATCCCGTGGCCGGGGCGCTGCTCTGGTCGGTGCTGCTCCTCGTGCTGTTCGTGCCCCTGGCCACGCGCAGGTTCGCCCGCGGCGCCCGGTAGCGGCCGTCATATGTGATCAATGGCGCGCATCGCCGCGGGTGTGGTGACATCGGCCCGTCGACCCGGTAGGCAGGGCCCATGGCTACCGAAACGGCTCCCGCACCGGCCCCCGAACCGCTCCCGCTGGACGGCATCACCGTCGTCGCCGTCGAACAGGCCGTCTCGGCCCCCTTCGCCACCCGCCAGCTCGCCGACCTCGGCGCCAGGGTGATCAAGGTCGAGCGTCCCGACGGCGGCGACTTCGCCCGCGCGTACGACACCGCCGCGCACGGCCTCGCCTCGCACTTCGTCTGGGCCAACCGGGGCAAGGAGTCGATCGCCCTCGACCTGAAGGACCCGCGCGGCCTGGACGTCCTGCACGGCCTCCTGGCCGGCGCCGACGTCTTCGTGCAGAACCTCGCGCAGGGCGCCGCCGCCCGGCTCGGCCTCGACTCGGCCGCGCTGTGCGCGCGTTACCCGCGGCTGGTCGCCGTGGACGTCTCCGGATACGGCCCCGAGGGCCCGTACGCCCACAAGCGCGCCTACGACATGCTCGTGCAGTGCGAGGCGGGCCTGGTCTCGGTGACCGGCACCCCGGAGCAGCCCGTCAAGGCGGGGATCCCGGCGGCGGACATCGCCGCGGCCATGTACGCCTTCTCGGGGGTCCTGGCCGCCCTGCTGCGCCGCGGGGTCACCGGGCGCGGGGGCAGGGTGGAGGTGTCCATGCTGGACGCGCTCGCCGAATGGATGGGGCATCCGCTCCACCACACGATGCACGGCGGGGAGCAGCCCGTACGCACCGGGCTGGCGCACGCGGTGATCGCACCCTACGACGCCTACGCGACGGCCGACGGGGACCGGGTGCTGCTGTCGGTGCAGAACGACCGGGAGTGGCGCCGGCTCGCCGAACAGGTGCTGGAAAGGCCGGAGTTGGCCGAGGATCCGGCGTACGCGACGAACGCGGCGCGCACCGGGAACCGGGGGAAGACCGACGCGGTGGTGGCGGAGGCCCTGGGCCGGCTGGGCGCGGACGAGGCGATCGGGCGGCTGGAGGCGGCGGGCATCGCCTGCGCACGGCTGAACTCGGTGGCCCAGCTGGCCGGGCATCCGCAGCTGGCGGCCCGGGACCGATGGCGGGAGGTGGGATCACCGGCCGGTCCGCTGCGGGCCCTGCTGCCGCCGATCGGGCTGCCGGGCGGCGCGGCACCGCACATGGGTGCGGTGCCCGCGCTGGGCGAACACACCGAAGCCCTGCTGCGCGCCCTGGGGATGGCGGACGCACAGATCTCGGAACTGCGCCGGGACGGTGTGATCGGGTAGGGCCGGGAAGCCGCAGGCCCGAGGGCGAACGGCTGCGGTGCGGGGACGGTTACGAACGGCGGCTGCCGAAGAGCGTGCGACGCAGGCGGCGCAGCGGCGCGAAGAGCGAGACGCGCGCGCTCCGGCTCCGCAGGCGGTGCGTGTGGTCGCGGGAGGTGAGCTCGCGCATCAGCAGCGTCGCCTCGGCGGCCTCCCGGTGCGGGACGGCGGGTCCGCCCAGCACGGCGAGATGGCGGTCGAGGCGCGAACTGCTCGCACCGCTGCCGCAGGTGATGGCAGGCACGCGAGGCGGCCTGCTGCGCATAACTATCTGTTCCATGTTCTCTCCCCACCCGTACGAGGGCACCCGGCCCGGGCAGGTTAACCCTATCGCCCCCGCGTCGCCCCCGGGTATCCCGGTGGTGTGAATTACCCCTATGGGTACGGGTAGTTGACGGTTACTCAACGGAGTCGACCGTCACTCTCCGCACAGAGGTGACGCTGCGGAGGGTCACGCCGCGAGTCCCGTCACGACAGGGGTCACTTGCCGCCCACTGCGCTAACTTGGAGTGACCGCCCGATGACACGTGGGCGCAGAGGAACGCACTCGGGGGGCCGCGTGAGTGAGCAATCGAACTCCGGTCGTGTCGTTTCGGGCCGGTACCGGCTGCTGGAGCCGATCGGCCGCGGCGGCATGGGCGTCGTGTGGCGGGCCCGGGACGAGGTGCTGGCCCGCGACGTGGCCGTCAAGGAGGTGCGGGCGCCCGCCGGACTGGATCCCGCCGAACTGCAGCGCATGTACCGGCGGCTGGAGCGGGAGGCCTGGGCCGCGGCCCGGGTCTCGCACCGCGGGGTCGTCACCGTCTACGACGTGGCGTCCGAGGACGGGCGGCCCTGGATCGTGATGGAGCTGGTGCGCGGGCTCTCGCTGGCCGACGTACTGGAGGCGGAGGGGCCGATGGCCCCGCAGCGCGCCGCCCACATCGGGGAACAGGTGCTGGCCGCGCTGCGCTCCGCGCACGACGCGGGGGTGCTGCACCGGGACGTGAAGCCTGGCAACGTGCTGATCGCCAATGACGGCCGGGTGGTGCTCAGCGACTTCGGGATCGCCAGCCTGGAGGGGTCCTCCGCGATCACCATGACCGGCGAGGTGGTCGGCTCCCCCGAATTCCTGGCGCCCGAGCGGGCGTTGGGGCGCGATCCGGGACCGGAGTCGGACCTGTGGTCGCTCGGGGTCATGCTCTACGCCGCCGTCGAGGGGGTCACGCCGTTCCGTCAGGCCACCCCGCTCGACACCCTGCGGGCCGTGGTGGACGCGGAGTTGCCGCCGCCGCGCCGGGCCGGACCGCTGGAGCCCGTACTGGAGGGGCTGCTGCGCAAGGATCCGGCCGAGCGGCTGCCCGCGGCGGAGGCGGCCCGGATGCTGCGGGTGGTGGGCGCGGGCGGAGCCGTACGGGCCTCCGGCGGGCCGGTGTCGGGCCCGGACTCGCCGACGGCCACCGCGCACCACGGGCACGAGGCGCGGGGCGGCGGGGTACTGGCGGGCCAGGGGGCCTTCGGCTTGCACGGCGAACCGGCGGGACCGTACGGGCAGCCCGCGCCGCCGATGCCCGTACCGGGACCGGGCCCCGGACCGGTGGAACGCGAGGGCCGGGCCGGACTGGTGCTGGCGGCCGGCATCGCGCTCCTGGCGCTCGCCCTGGTCGCGCTGGGGTGGGTGCTGCTGAAGGACCGCGGGGAGCCGGACGGCCGCGGAGGCGGCGCGGGCGCTCCGACGGGCGCGGCGACCACCGCCCAGACGGTCACCACGAGCCCCTCGGCCCCGCTGTCCGCCTCGCCGCCGCCCTCGGCCCCGGCTTCCGCCTCGGCCACCGCTGGGCAGCACGTCTCGGTGTACGTCGACGTCGTGCGCTCCGCCTACACCGGCAGCTGTCCCCCGCCCGGGGAACACGCGCCCGCCTTCACCGCCACCGTCGAGGTGGAGCGGATCCCGGTGGTGCTGGAGTACCGCTGGGCCACGCGGAGCGGGCGGACCTCGGGTCCCGGCTGGCAGTCCGTCACGTACGAGGCCGCCGGGCCGCGGAGCCGGCGGCTGGAGCACTTCGAGCTCACGCACGTCCCGGGAACGACCTTCGAGGACGCGGTCCGGCTGGAGGTGCGGGGGCCGGCGGAGGTGACCACCCAGTGGGTGGCCACCTCCGTGACGTGCAGGAAGGAGACCCCGACGACCGGGGCCTCCTCCCCTGCGGCGAGTACGTCACCGCCCTCGCCGACGGCGAGTGCCGCGGCGAGCCCCGCGGCCGGCCGGGCGGATCAGGCCGTGCTGGTGAAGACGGGCAGGTAGCCGCCGGACTGTCCGGCGGCGGTCGGGTGGTACGACTCGCCGATGTTCAGCCAGTTGACGCTGTGCAGCCACGCGTTGCCGGAGCAGATCTCGTGGCCCGTGAAGGCTCCGGCGACCGAGGCGAAGGTGAAGCCGTGGTCGGCGGCGCGTTTGGCGATGGCGGCGTTGAGGTGGTCGGCGGCTCCGTTGATGGCGGCGCGTTCGCCCTCGGTCAGGCCGGTGGTGCAGGTGCCGTTCAGCTTGTAGAAGCGGGGATAGCCGAGGACGACGACACGGGCGGCGGGCGACCGGCTGTCGATGGCGTTGTAGACCTGGTCGAGCAGGCCGGGGAGGGTGGAGTTCACGTAGGCCTTGGCCTGGTTCACGCGGTTGACGCAGGTGGATTCCGACTGCAGCACACAGGTCGTCATCACGTCGGAGAATCCGGCGTCGTTGCCGCCGATGGTGATGCTGACCAGGTCGGTGCCGGAGTTGAGCGGGCCGAGCTGGTTGGCGAGGACATCACCCGTACGAGCGCCCGAGCAGGCGGTGAAGGAGAAGGTCTGGGGGGAATGGGCGGCGGCCCACAGGGCCGGGTAGGCGCGGGGGGTGCGCTTGCAGTTGCCGCTCGCGCTGTCGTAGTTGCCGGCGCCGACGCCGGAGGAGTACGAGTCGCCGAGGGCGACGTAGCCGAAGTCCGCGGCGGCGGAGGCCTGGGGGGCGCCGAAGAGGGCGGCGCCCGCGGCGAGTAAGACGGAGGAGGTGAGGGCAGCGAAGCGCGACAGTCTCATGCTCATGTGTGCGGCTCCTTGTGGGGGTTACTCCTGAGTCCGTGGTACAAGGAGCCGAGGCTGGCTGGAAGTGTCCATGCCAAGAATGTTCGGGGCAGAGTTGCGGCCCGAATCTTCACTCCGAATGCGTTTGAAGAGGGAACTTGGGCACCCGATCCGGCGAAACACGGGTGCACGGGGGCACGGTGTGCCGGATCATGGGCGCCATGCCAGCCAACCCTCATGACGCGCTGCCGATCCGGCTCAACGTCGACGACAGCGACTCGCCGTCGGACGTCGTCGACGCGCTGTTCCTCGGCCGGTTCGCCACCGGTGAGCAGCCGTACTCGCACAGCGTGTCGATCGAGCGGGTCAAGGCGGACGCGACCCTCCTGCCGCCGGAGGCCACGGTGTTGCGCTCGGCGCGCGACAGCGACCGCAGCGCCACCCTCGCCGAGGGCGAGGGCTGGACCATGCTCGTCTCCCGCTGGAGCCGGGGCGCGGACGTCACCGTGACGGCGGTCAGCGACGAACTCGCGGAAAGGGTGCTCGGCGAGGCCACGGAGGGGGTGCAGGACGAACCCGAACCGCAGCCGGAGAACGTCACGATGGGCTTCTGGTACGTCTCCCCGCGCCGCGGCCCCTACCGGACGACCCGCCAGATCGCGGCCGGGACCTGGGCGGAGGTGCGCCCGAACTACACCGCACCGGTGGCCGGGGCGATGGACCGCCTCATGAAGGTGACCCCCGACGACATCGCGGGCCGGCTGCTCCTGCTGCACGGCCCGCCGGGCACGGGCAAGACCTCCGCCCTGCGCACACTGGCCCGGTCCTGGCGGGACTGGTGCCAGGTGGACTGCGTGCTGGACCCGGAGCGGCTGTTCAACGACGTGGGCTACCTGATGGACATCGCGATCGGCGAGGACGAGGGCACGTCGAAGGGCCGCTGGCGGCTGCTGCTCCTGGAGGACTGCGACGAGCTGATCCGCGGCGAGGCCCGCCACACCGCCGGGCAGGCCCTGTCACGGCTGCTGAACCTGACGGACGGCCTGCTCGGGCAGGGCCGCAACGTGCTGGTCGGCGTGACCACCAACGAGGACCTGGAACGGCTCCACCCGGCGGTGGTCCGGCCGGGACGCTGCCTGGCCCGCATCGAGGTCGGCCGGCTGACCCACCGGGAGGCGGTCGACTGGCTGGGCACGGACGAGGGCATCTCGCGCGAGGGCGCCAGCCTGGCGGAGCTCTTCGCGCTGCGGCGCGGCTCGGGCCCGGCCGCGATCCTGCCGCCGCAGCCGCACACGTCGGAGGCGGGGCTGTACCTGTAGCTGCGCTGCAGATGCGGTCGTGTGTCACCTGCGGCCGAGCCTCTCGGGGCTCCGCCCCGAACCCCGCGCCTCAAGCGCCGGCGGGGCTGCACATTTCAGCCCCGCCGGCGTTTGAGGCGCGGGCGCGGAGCGCCGTAGGGGTCCGGGGGGCGGCGCCCCCGGCCACGGCGCCGCGGGGGCTACTTGACTGCGTACCGGGCCCGGAGGGCCTCGGTGGCGGCCTCGACCGCCTCGGCCTGCGTCAGGCCAAGGCGATGGGCCCGTTCCGCATAGGCCTGCGCAGCCGACGCGGCCTCGCGGGACGCGCCCTCCGCCGCCGCGACGAAGGTCCCGTTCCGGCCCCGCGTCTCGATCACCCCGTCCGCCTCCAGCGCCCGGTACGCCTTCGCGACGGTGTTCGCGGCCAGCCCCAGCTCCTCCGCCAGCCCCCGTACCGTCGGCAGCTTGAAGCCCGCCGGCAGCTTCCCCGACCGGGCCCGGTCCGCGATCTGCGCGCGCAGCTGTTCGTACGGGGCGGCCGACCCGGCCGAGCCGTCGATGGTGATCTTCAGGTTTGTCGAGGTCACGCGGGTGATTGTCTCCCATCGCCGGTTAATTGGGAGGCGCCCGGCCCGAAAGCGCCCGTAGCGTCTGCCGCATGACCGCATCGACCCGCGACCTCCGCCCGGGTGCCCTCCCGGACGCGGAGTCCGCCCGCGCGGCCCGGGACACCGAGGCCCTCACCGGCAACGACGCGGGCAACGACGCGGGCAACGCCCCGATGCTCGCCGTCGACAAGCGGTTCGGGTACGAGAGCTGTGCGACCGAGACGGACTGCACGAAGAAGCTCACGAAGCGACGCACGAAGGAACTGGAGACAGCGTGACCGAGCAGCTGACCGTCGTCCTGACCAAGGCCGGACGCACCAAGATCCGCTATCCGGCGGCGCAGGTAGCCGACGACGGCGACCGGATCTCCGTACGCGCCCCCTGGGCGGCCGAGGGCGTACGGGACTTCGGCTTCGTCCGCTTCGAGCCGGGCGACGTGTTCGTCGAGCACTTCTGGCGCACGCGCTGGTACGCGGTCAAGGAGGTGTGGACCGGCGACGGCGTCCTCAAGGGCTGGTACTGCGACGTGACCCGCCCGGCCCTGGTGCAGGCCGGCGAGATCCTCGTGGACGACCTGGACCTCGACCTGTGGGTCTCGGCGGACGGGACCTCCGTACTGCGCCTGGACGAGGACGAGTTCGCCGAGAGCGGGCTCGCCACGAGCGACCCGGAGGCGGCCGCCCAAGCCGTGCGCGCCCTCGACGCCCTGGACGACCAGGCCCGCTCGGCAGCCGGCCTGCGCGCCCTCCTCGCGTAGGAGCGACCGGGCGGGGCCGGCCGCCGGCCCCCGGCCTCGCCCCGCCGACGTGTCCGTCCCTGCCCTCTCCGCTACGCGCCCTCGTCGAAGAACCCGGCCTCCACCTCGAGGGCGAGCCTCTGCAGGACCTCGATCGCGGAGACGTCCGTCTGACCGTCGTCGTGCACGATGGCGAGACTCGTGAAGGCCAGGCTGAACCCGGCGACCATGGTCTGCAGAGCGGGACCGAGCGCCTCCGCGACCAGGCGGGCCACCTGCTCGGGAGACGAGTCGGCCGGCACGCTGATCGAGGGCAGCATCTCGTTCAGCAGGTTGGTGACCACTCGGGTCTCCGCGGCCGGGCCGTCGTCGTCCTCGCCCGCCTCCGCCGCCCGGCGGATCTCCTGGGCCTCCGTGAGGATGCCGATGACTCGCTTGAGAACCTCTGCTCGCCTCATCCCCGGAGCGTAGCCCCCGCGCACGGACGGAAACCCTCCCGAAGCCCACTTCCCCTACTGCCAGCCCATGTTGCCCTGCACCGTGACGGTCGGGGCGGACTGGGCGGGCGCGGCGGTTGCGGTTGCGGCGGCGACCAGCGGGGCGACGACGGTGAGCGTGAGGACCGCGGCGGCCTGGGCGATGCGCGTGCCAATCATGGGGTTCTTCCGTTCCTGAGCGTTGACGGCAAGTCGGACGGGTGTCCTGGACCGGTCGTGCCCCGCGGTGGCTCTTTCCGGTCCGAGTGCCTTCGGGATCGGTGTCCGTTCGGGCAAGAACTACTTTCGCCGCAGGTCAGGGACGGTGGAAGGGCTGTCGAGTGGACGGAAACGGCAGCGGCCGTTTGTGTCCACCCGTCGTGGGGAGCCGAACGGAAAGTCCACGTTCAGGGTCTGAGCACAGCGGCTCCCGAGCGGCGCCGTGGCCGGTCCTCACGGTGAGTCGATGACGAGGAGCGGGGCCTCGGCCCGTACGAGGGTCCAGCCCGGCAGTTCGGGGTGGATCTCCAGCAGCCGGGCACAAACGGCTGCCGCGTTCGCCTCCGCCCGGGCCAGCGAGTCGGCCAGGAGGAAGAGGCCCAGCACCGGTGCCGAGGACGCGTCACCGTGCACGCTGACGTGCTCGACGCCCTCCTCGGGACGGGCGCACTCGTAGATGAAGGCACGCAGATCAGGCGGCAGTTCGCCGCCCTGGGGCGGCGGCCTCAGGCGTGCGTGTACGAGGTACATGATTTCTCTTTCCGCCACCCCGCTCGGCATATGATGATCTTTTTGTGCTGGAGATGAGCAGGTCCTGGGGGGACTTTCATGCTGTCTGCGCTGGGGCTTGACACGACGGCAGAGGCCGTCTATCGAGCCATGCTGGCCGATCCGGGGAGCGGGGTCGTGGCCCTGGCCGCCCGCATCGGCACGACGGAACAACAGGTGCGCGACGGACTCGACGTCCTCAGTGAGCTCGCGCTGGTCCGGCCCTCGGCCGAGAACGGGGGGCTGCGCGCGGTCTCGCCGGACGTCGGGATGGAAGTCCTGATGGCCCGCCAGCAGGCCGAGATCGCCGCCCAGCAGCAGCGGCTTGAGGCCTCCCGCGCGGTCGCCGCCCAGTTGATCGCCGAGTACGCCGACCTGCGGCCGGCCACCATCAGTCCGGGAGTCGAGCAGTTGATCGGCCTGGACCAGATCAGGGACCGCCTCGCGCGTCTGACCCGTGAAGTCCGCCACGAGGTCATGACGTTCGCACCCGGAGGACCCCAGACCGAGGGGAACATCGCCGCGTCACGACCACTGGACGCCGAGCTGCTGGGGCGCGGGGTGCGCACCAGGGTGGTGTACCTGGACAGCGTCCGCCACCACCGGCCGACCGTGGAGTACGCGCGCTGGACCGCCTCGTTGGGCGGACAGGTCCGCACCGTGGCTTCCCTGCCCACCCGGCTGATCATCGTGGACCGGTCGACCGCGGTGATACCGGTGAGCAGCGAGGACACCGCGGGCGGCGCTGTCGTACTGACCGGGCAGGGAACCCTGACCGCGCTGTGCGCGCTGTACGAGAGCGTGTGGGCTGCGGCGCAGCCGCTCGGTGAGGTCCCCGTCCGGGATGTTCACGGCCTGAGCGCGCAGGAGTCCACCATCATCTCCCTGCTCTCCGACGGGCACACGGACGAGACGATCGCCAAGCGGCTGGGGGTGTCCGCGCGTACGGCCCGGCGGATCGCGAACGACCTCATGGTGCGGCTGGGCGCGCGCAGCCGGTTCGAGGCGGGTGTCCGGGCGGTCCAGCACGGATGGCTGCCCGCGCAGTCGGGCTGAGTCTGCCGCGCCGGGGACCCTCGTGGCCGGGCGGGGTGCGAGGGCTCCTCGGATGCCCCGGCGCCCCTGCCATGTCGGCGCCGTGGTTCCGAGCCCGGGTGGGGCGCTGCCGCCACATGGCCGGCCGGAGCGATCGCCCTGGCCGGCCGGCACAGGGGGCGTACCGGTCGCTGTGTGGTGTGCAGGCATGGTGATCCCCGGAATGGGTCGTGGCTGAGGGTGGTTCGTGGGGTGCGGGGCCGGTGAGGCCGTGTCGCCGGCACCGGCCGGGCGCACCTGGGCCAGGAGGGTGTGGTCAGGGGCTTCCGGAACCGTGGTCCCGCGGGGCGGGCGTGCGCCGGATGCGCGTTGTCGTCACACAGCCCAGTGTTTCCGCTTCCCGGCGTCTGCGAAAGCCGAGGGCACTGGCCTGAAGAGGCCTGGGCCACAAGCGTCCAGTCCATCGGCCGCCCTCTGGTCCGGCCCTGTGCCCCCCCCTTGCTGCGGTGAGCAGCGTCCCGGCACGTCCCGCTCTCCTGTCGGCCGTCAACGCTTCCCGGCAATGGTCCGGCTCGGCCCCACCCGCCGGAGGGGGGCGCGTCCGCGTGGGGCCGTCCCGGGCCGGATCGGGTCAGGGACGCTTCCGTCCACCTGAACCCCCTTCCCCTCACCTTCGCGGTGCGCCGAGAGTGGTGATCGCCTCCGGGGAGCGAAACGCGAACCCGGTCGGCACCACCGGAGAACACGCCACCGCGGGACGCGAATCCAGAGTCCGACGCGGCACACCGGGTGCGGACCACCGACCACGACAGCTCGTCAGGCCGGGAGCACGTCCTGGTCGGGATCAGCGCATGAGAAGGGAGTCGTGATGGCACCACGTTCACGACAGTTCAACAGACGTCAGATGCTCGGCGCTTTCGCCGCGGTGGCAGCCGGTTGTGCGCTGCCGAACTGTACGGTGCTCAGCCGGCCCGCGTACGCGGCGGGTGGCGCCGGAACCACCCCTCTGCCCGTGGGATCCGGTCTGCCGGACACCGAGCGGGGCCGGGTCGTCTGGGCGTACCGGACGGGCGGCCGCGCCGTCCGCACCGCTGCTGCCGCGGCCCTCGCGGGGAGCGCGGCGGACGTGAAGACGTTTCTTGAGGAGCGGCTGCCCGTGGCCCGGGCCGAGGACAACCGGTTCACGCTCACGCAGTCCCTGGTGACGGCGGGCCGGGCGACGCGCGAAAGCATCGGCGCGGCGCTGTCCGGCGGACCGACGGCCGTCGATGCCTACCTCATGGGCGGGTTCGAGAGCGCGGTGCACGAGGACCTCCGGGTAGCCGTGACCACGGTCATGGCGCGCGGTGCCCGTGCCGTGAAGCGCGAGGGAGCCGCTGCGCTGGACGCCGGGTCGGACTTCGCGTTGCGCGCCTTCCTCAGCGGCCGACAGTTCACCGCTCACGAGGAGGACGAGCGGGTGCAGGTGACGTCCATCCTCGTGACGGCGTCACCGCAGGTGCGGGAGTACGCGCAGCGGGCACTGAACGACGGGACACCGAGGGCGATCCGGTGGTTCCTCGAAACGGGCCAGTACATCGCCCGGGCCCGTGACGAAGAGACCGCGACGATTCAGCAACTGGTCAAGGTCGTGGAGTCGGAGGGGCAGCGCGCCGGCCGGAAGACCGACGAGGCCGTCGAGCTGTCCCAGCAGGCGGTCAAGGCTTCCGAGAAGGCGAAAGAGGCGGCGCTGGAGGCCAAGGCCGAGGCCGAGGCCGCCAGTCAGGACGTCCAGCGCTCTGCCAGGGCTGCGAACAAGGCTGCGCAGGCGGCCCGGGGCGCGGCAGCCGCCGCGACGACCGCGGTGTCGGCCTCGCGGACGGCGCAGGCCGCCGCGCAGCGTTCGGTGGCGGCCGCACACGCCGCCGCGGCAGCGGCCGCATCGGCAGGACGCGCCGCGGCCCGGGCGTACCAGGCCGCGATCGGGGCCTCCAAGGACGCATCGATGGCGGACGCGGCCCGAGTGGCGGCGCAGACTGCCACGGCCATGGTCAAGCTCGTCCGCGCTGTGGCCGAGAAGGCCGACCTCGCGGCCAGGTCTGCCGAAGCGGCGGATGTCGCAGGCTCGGCTGCCGCGGACTCTGCCGTCAACGCCGCCGCCGCCGCACGGGCATCGGCCGACGCGGCCGTGGCCTCCGGCGCCGCACAGTCCGAGGCCGCCGTCGCGCAGCGGGAAGCCTCCGTGGCCGAGGCCGCCGCGGGCAGGGCGACGCGGGCCGCGAGCCAGTCGCGGGCCTTGGCCGGGGAAGCGGCCAAGGCCGCCCGCGCGGCGCGCGACGCGGCCAACAGTGCCGCCGATCACGCCGAGAAGGCGGCCGCGGCCGCTGTGGAAGCGGCGAACCATGCCGGCCAGGCGGTCGACTACGCCAACCGGTCGACGGCAGCCGCCAATGCGGCCGTCGAGGCGGCGAACAAGGCTGCCGACGCCGTCGACAAGGCGCGTGCGGTCGAACAGAAGGCTCGTGAGGCCGAGACCGCCAGACTGACGGAGGAGACTGCGGAAGCGGTCGAACAGGCACGCCAGGAGGCAGCCGCGGAGGCCGGCCGGCTGGAGCGGTACGACCGGGAGCGGACCCAGGAAGCACGGCTGTCTGCTGAGCTGGTCGCTCTCATCGGCTCCGCGGAGTCCGCGCTGAAGGCCGGCAGGACCGCGGAGGCGGTGGCGGCCGGTCGTAAGGCAGCCGTCCAGCTCATCGACCGGTCGGGCACGTGGACGCAGCAGGCCGCGGAGTTCGCGCTGGGCGGCTCGGACGAGGACGTCGTCCACTGGATCGACGCCGACCGCCTCATCGCCCTGCAGCAGGACAACTTCGAGAACGTCGCGGCCAAGGCGGCGATTTCGACGCAGAACGTGGCCCTGGCCGCGGTGGACGTGCTCAAGACCAAAGACGCCTCGAAGATCAGGACGTTCCTCGAGAGCGGAGCACTCGAGGCGGCCAAGGAGGACAACCGGGTCGAGGTCACGACGGTCCTGGCCGACGACAACACCGGCCCCGCCGTGCGCCGTGCGGCCGTGGCCGCGCTGGAGAAGGGCACCGCCCAGGCCCTGCACGCCTTCCTGCACGTCGAGCGTGCCGCGGCCGTCCGCGAGGACGACCGCGTGAAGGCCACCACCCTCCTGGCGAACGGGGGCCCCTACACCAAGGCGGCCGCCAAGATCGCACTCGAAGGCGACACGCACATGCTCCGCCGGTTCATCGGCACCACGCAGCACGACTTCGCGCGGATCGACCACGACCACGCCACGCACATCAGCGCGGTCCGGGCGATGATCGCGGGTGCCGCGCAGGTGGCCCAGGAGGCGCAGGAGAACGCGGCCCGCGCCTCGGAGGCGGCGGCCCTCGCGCGCGACGCCGCGGCCAAGGCGGTCGAGTGGGCCGACCGTGCCAAGGGTTACGCCGCGGCCGCCAAGCTGTCCGCCGAGGAGGCGCGCAAGAACGCCGCCGCCGCCGAGGGGTCCGCTGCCGCTGCGGCGCGCTCCGCCGAGGCGGCACGTCAGGCGGCCGCCGCCGCGAACAGGGCGAGCAAGGTGGCCCGGAGCGCGGCGACCCGCGCCGTGCGGTCCGCCACCGAGGCCGCTTCCTACGCCGCGGATGCCGCGGCCTCCGCTGCAGCGGCCCGCCAGGCATCGCTCGCGGCAGGCCAGAGCGCCGACGCGGCCGCCGGTGCGGCGATGAAGGCCAAGTACCTCGTCTACGAGGCCGCACGGCGCGAGGCGATCCAGAAGGCGCAGGAGAACGCGAATACCCCGATCAACCCGGCCAGCATGGGCCTTCCGGCAGGAACCGAGAGCTGTCTGACCCCGTTCGGGCAGCCCATCGAGTCCGGAAACAGCACCAACCCGTGGGAGCTGGGCTGGAGCTGGCTCTCCGGAACGGGCCCCTCGTCGCAGTGCTTCGGCCCGAACGACGACTTCACCCGCCTCTACCGTGAGCACCAGCACACGCAGGAAACGCTCGCGGCCGTCGCCGGCCTCACACGTTCGGGGAACTACCAGATCGGCTCCACGCTCAGGTACAACTACTCGCTCAAAGGCCCCGGTGGTGTGGGGAAGTATCTCCAGGACTACGGGACGCTCACCACGGCCGGTCTCACCGGAAACCTCGCGTACACGTTCCTGGGGTCCCACCAGGTCCGGCTGACCCCCACCCGGAAGAACGCGGACGGCTCCGTGGTCTGGCGGTACACCGCCTACAACGAGTCGGACATCGAGTCCGCGACCCACCCCCCGGTCATCGGGTACACGGACTGGTGGAGCAACTCCGTCGGTTCGCTCATCAACAAGATCGTCGGCGACGACGGGCCGATGTCGCCCAAGACCCAGGTCATCGAATTCGACGTCACGCTGGGTCCGTGACCTCCTGGAGGACGGGTCCGGGGCGGCTCGTCACCTTCCTGGCCGCTTCCGTGTCACTCGTCGCGGGATGCACGGGCTCCTTCGACCCCGACGAACTGCCCGGCGTGTACCGCAACGACCTCACGGGCGCAGAGCTTCGGCTCGGGTCCGACGGGACCTTCTCGGCCGTCGACGTGGTGGCAGACGGATCCTCCGGCCCCTCCGACTTCAGCGGCCGGTGGGAGTGGCTCGGAGGCCGGGCGGGCGACGACTTCGTCTACCTGTTCGTCGAGGGTGGCGGACTCGGCCGGACCGCCGGCCTCCAGCTCTACCCGAGCGGGGGGAGCACGGTGGAGTTCCGTCCGGACCCGGACCGGCCGCCCTCCTTGGAGCTCACCAGGGTGGCGGAGCCGTAGCCGACTGTGCGCCGGCGCCTTCCAGAACTCGGCTCGTCAGCCAACTCCGACTTTTCAGCACTTTTGACAACAAGCGGCCGTGGAGAACCCTCTCTTCGCCCCTCATTGATCTCGACTTTAGGACTGTGATGAAGACACGCAACGCATGGACACGCATTCTCGGAACCGCGGCCGCGGCCGGTGTGCTGGCATGGGCCGTGGTGGCGGGCCAGACCTCCACCGCCACCAGCAGCAAGCCCGTCGCCGAGACGGGGCCCGGATACGCCATCGAGGACTACAACTACCCGAACGCCGGCAAGATCCTGGCCGAGCAGGGAATCGTCCTCAAGCGGGGCGACGGCCACATCGTGCTCGCCGACTGCCGGAGCGAGGAGAACCTCCTCAAGTTCCTCGCCCGTGACCGGGCGGACGTGTGCTTCAAAGTCATCGGCGACGAGGGCTTCCTGACCTTGGAGCTCAAGTCGGTGCACGGAGTGCGGACCGACGATTCCGGCAACACCCACCTCGCGATGACCGCCGAGAACGACCGCGTCGAATACAACATCCCCGCGAAGACCTGGGAAGGCGTCGGCGAGTCCGTCGACGGCCGGGAGCACGTCCTGGTCGAGATCCGAGTCACCAAGTAGCCCACCGCCTTCAGGCCTCGGGCGCAGCAGGCGACTGCGGCACCCCTCGATCCCCGTCGAGCTCGACGTCACCGGCCGACCGCCGGTCCCGCACACAGCACGACCGAACTTTGACGCATACCTCACCCCACCCTGTTCTTGAAGGAAACCGCACATGTCTGCATTCCGTCCGCGCACCGCGCGGATGTCCGGCCTGCTCGTCACTGCGACCGCGGTCGCCGCGGGCCTCGTTCCCGCCGGCTCCGCCCATGCCGTCTCCGGTCCGGAGGCGGCGGCCGGCCAGCACGCCTCCGTCGTCAAGCTGAACATCGGCAATGAGGCGAACGGCCGCGGATGTACCGGCACCATCGTCGACGTCTCCTGGGTCCTGACCGCCGCCAGCTGCTTCGCCGCTACGCCCGGTACCACGGTGCCGGCCGGTGCGCCCGCGCTCAAGACCACCGTGACCCTCGGCGACGGCCGGCGCGTCGACGTCTCCGAGCTCGTCCCCCGCACTGACCGGGATGTCGTCCTGGCCCGCCTCGCCACTCCCGCCGACGGGACCGTGCGCATCAAGCAGGCGAGTGCTGCCCCGGCAGCGGGCGCCGATCTGACCGCCGTGGGCTTCGGACGGACCAAGACCGAGTGGGCGCCCGGCAAGGCCCACACCGGCGCGTTCACCCTCAACACCTCCAACGGCACCTCCCTGACCATCACGGGGAAGGGCACCGACTCCCTCTGCAAGGGCGACACCGGCGGCCCGCTGCTGAACGCCGCCGGTGAGCTGGTCGGCGTCAACAGCCGTTCCTGGCAGGGCGGCTGCCTCGGCACCGACCCCGCGGAGTCCCGCACCGGCGCCCTTTCCGTACGCACCGACGACCTCGGCGGTTGGATGGAGGAGACGGTACGACGTTCCCTCGCACAGCGTGACGTGAACGGTGACGGCCGCTCCGACGCCGTCATGGTCTACCACCACGCCGACGGCTCCATCGGCTTCTACAGCTCCCTCGCCAAGACCGACGGAGGCTTCGGCGAATACACCGCCG
>NZ_JBIVFA010000018.1:1537-88331 GCF_044747975.1 Streptomyces sp. NPDC090045 | reverse complement strand
ACACCGGCCTCGCCAACAACGCCGGACTCATCCAGCCCTTCACCAGCAGCTACGCCACCCCCGCCAACGCCAACTGGGACTGGAACGCCATCCAGCTCCACTCCGGCGACGTCAACGGCGACGGCCGCACCGACGCCGTCATGGTCTACCACCACGCCGACGGCTCCATCGGCTTCTACAGCTCCCTCGCCAAGACCGACGGAGGCTTCGGCGAATACACCGCCGGCTACACCGTCCCCGCCAGCGGCGGCTGGGACCGCAACGCCATGAAGCTCATCACCGGCGACTTCAACGGCGACCACCGCACCGACATGGGCATGATGTACCGCCAGTCCGACGGCACCATGAAGATGTACACCGGCCTCGCCAACAACGCCGGACTCATCCAGCCCTTCACCAGCAGCTACGCCACCCCCGCCAACGCCAACTGGGACTGGAACGCCATCCAGCTGCCCTGACCCTCAAGCCTGACCCGGTGCAACCACCCCTGTGTCCCGCCTCGGGCGCCCCTCGGCGCCGAGGCGGGACAGGTCGGTTTCGGGCCCTTGGGGTGCGGGGGTTCCACAATGCCGGTTCCTGAGGCCCTTCTTACCTCGACCTTAAGAGGACCCTAAAGATCCGCTCCTGGGGGTCGGAGCAGGCGAAAGGCGTGGTGCGGGGGGCTAGCTTGGCCGGGCCAGGACAGGAAGGGCCGGTGTGGCGCCGCCGGGGGGCGGCGCCGCTGGACCCGCTTCCGGTTCCGCTGGCGCGACCCCTGCCTTGTGCCCGAAGGAGATCCACCCATGTCCGTACGCCGCCGTTCCGTGACGCTGACCCGTATCGCCTCCGCCGGTATCGCCCCGCTGGCGCTGGCCGCGTACGCCGCCGCTCCCGCGGTGGCGCACGGCTCGATGACGGACCCGGTCAGCCGGGTCGCGGCGTGCTACGCGGAGGGGCCGGAGGCGCCGAAGTCGGCGGCCTGCAAGGCGGCCGTGGCGTCCAGCGGGACGCAGGCGTTCTACGACTGGAACGCGGTGAACATCGCCAACGCGGCCGGGAACCACCAGGCGTTGATCCCGAACGGCCAGCTGTGCTCGGCCGGCAACGACAAGTACCAGGGGCTGGACCTGGCCCGGGCCGACTGGCCGGCCAGCCCGATGACCGCCGGTGCGCACACCTTCCGCTACAAGGGCACGGCCCCGCACAAGGGTTCCTTCGAGCTGTACGTGACGAAGGACGGGTACGACCCGTCGAAGCCGCTGAAGTGGTCCGACCTGGAGGCCGCCCCGTTCGCGAAGGTCACCGACCCCGGCATGCAGAACGGCGACTACGTCTTCTCGGGGACCGTCCCGAACAAGTCCGGCCGCCACCTGATCTACAGCATCTGGCAGCGCTCCGACAGCCCGGAGGCCTTCTACACCTGTTCTGACGTGGTCTTCGGCAAGGACAACGGGGGTGGCGGCAATGGGGGTGGTGGCACAGCGCCGAGCACCAAGCCCAGCACCGGGG
Source organism: Streptomyces sp. NPDC090045 (assembly GCF_044747975.1). NCBI lineage: Bacteria > Bacillati > Actinomycetota > Actinomycetes > Kitasatosporales > Streptomycetaceae > Streptomyces > Streptomyces sp. NPDC090045. The sequence goes on along the minus strand of NZ_JBIVFA010000018.1, from coordinate 86,843 downwards.
CGTCTGCGTCCGCGTCCGCGTCCACGAGTGCCAAGCCCGGTACCGGCACCGAGTCCAAGCCGTCCGACAAGCCTTCGGCCCCGACGGACCAGCAGATCGCCGCCGGTGCGGACAAGTCCACCGTCGAGCACAACGGCCACGGCGACAACGACCCGAAGACGAACGGCAGCACCGACGCCGCCGCCGTCCCGGTGCCCTCGCAGACCCCGTCCGGCCGCAACCTCGCGGAGACGGGCGGCAACGGCGCCACCCCGGCGATCGCGATCGCCGGGGCCGGCGCCCTGGCCGTCGGTGCGGCCGTGCTGTTCGGAGTGGCCCGCCGCCGTGCGACGACGGCGGGCCGCCACGGCCGCTAGTCCACCGGCGGAGCAGTGAAGTCGTGAACCGGTGAACGCCGCGGGCCGCCCCCGCCACCCGTCAGTCGAAGACGGAGGCGCAGGTGGTCCGTTCGGCGTGCGCCGGGTCGAGGGCGTTGACCGCCTCGTGCCAGGCGATCCGGTCGGTGAGCCCGATGGCCACGTGCTCCGAGAGGTCCAGGAAGCACAGGTCCTGGAGCACGACGTTGCGTACGTTCGGCCCGTCGAGGAAGCCGCTCCGGTACGGCGTCACCACCTCGTCGTACTTGGTGGCGATCACCGTGTACTTCACTCCGGGCACGGTGTCCCCGCCCGCGTTGAGCTTCTGCAGGAAGGCGGATCCGGCGATCTGGTCGGCGAGGCCGGGGGTGGCGCTGCTGATCAGGTCCTCGGCCCCGGGGAAGTACGGCAGGAGCTTGGTGAAGCCCAGCAGGGTGGTGCCGTGGTTGTCGGGGGCGAGCCCCACCAGGGCGTTGACCTTCTCGTCACCGCCGAGGAACTTCAGGTAGTAGCGCGGCATCATGCCGCCCTGCGAGTGCCCGATGATGTCGGTCTTGGCGGAGCCGGTGGCGGCGAGGACCTTGTCGACGAAGACGTCGAGCTGTCCGGCGGACTTGTCGATGGGGCCGAGCCCGTTGAAGAGGGGCACGCCGGGGAGTTGGCCGTAGTCGAGGGAGTAGACGCAGTACCCGCGGTGCACCAGGTACGGCGCGAGGCCGAGCCAGTTGTCCCAGGAATTGCCGAAGGTTCCGTGGACGAGGACGACGGGGCGCGGGTGCGCGGCGGACGGCTTGCAGGACCAGTTGTTCCAGCCGCTGCTGGGGGCGGACGCGGCCTGCGCTGCGCCGGTGGGGGCGACGAGTGCGGCGGCGGTGAGGGCGAGGACGACCAGCGGGCGGAGCAGACGTCTCCAGGGCAGCATCGTGTGATCTCCTTGCGTTCGACTCAAGGGGATGGGGCGTGGGGGTTCGTCCCGTGATCCGGATCACAAGGGGGCGCTGCTGCCGCTAAATTACGGGTGAGTAGCAACACAGGGAAGTTACGCGTCGGTAAAAACTCGCGTGTCGTCCCGATCGTCCGTCAGGCGGCGAGCGAGCCACGGGCGATGGCCTGCGGTCCGAAGCGTGCGCGGACCCGGTCCGTGACGGCTTCCAGCCGGCGGGCCTTCTCGTCCTCGGGGTCGAAACTGAGCTGCCGCACGGCCCGTTCGGCCGGGGTCAGGCCCTCGGCCCGGAGGGACAGCGCGCGGACCCGGGCCCGTTGCAGGCCGAGGCCCTCGTAGAGGGCGTAGGCCGCGGCGGTCAGGGCCGCCGAGTGCGCGGTGGGTTCGGCCAGGGTGCGGGTGCGGGTGAGCGTGGTGCGGTCGGCGCAGCGGACGGTGAGCGAGAGGGCCCGGCAGACCTGCCCCCGGCCCGGTCCTTGTGTACGAAGCTTCGCGCCGAGCTCCTCCGTCAGCGAGAGCAGGGCCCGCCGGTGCCGTACGGGGTCCAGCTCGTCCCGGTCGAAGAGCCGCTCGGCGGCGATGGTGCGGGCGGCCGCGCCCGGCCGGACGGGGGTCCGGTCGATGCCGAGGGCGCGTTCGTGCACCTCGCGGCCGAGCCGGGCCCCGAGGATCCGCCGCAGGGCGGCGGGCGGGGCCTCGGCGACCCGGCCGACGGAGTCGAGGCCGTAGGAGCACAGGGTGCGGGCCGCCCTGGGGCCGATCCCGTCGAGCACGGTGACGGGCTTGCCCGCCAGGAACTCCCGTACGGCGGCGGGCTCGTCGGGGATCACCAGGGTCCCCCCGGGCCGGGCCTCACGGGCCGCCGCCCGGGCCAGCATGGGGTTGCCGGCCACGCCGACGGCAGCGTCCACGCCGTACAGGGCGAGGGCCCGGACCCGGATCACGGCGGCCAGCCGGCGGACGTCGCAGCCGAAGTACCGCAGCGCGCCCCGGACATCGGCGAGGGCGCTGTCGGGCGCCAGGGCCTGCACGGCCGGGGTGATCCCGCCGAGCAGCGCGAGCACCCCGGCGTACGCCTCGGCCCCGAGCGGTCCCCCGCCCGCGGGGTGCAGCCGCAGGCACATCACGACCCGGCCGGCCGGCACCGGGGCCGCGTGGGCTCCTGCCCCCACATCCGTCACCCGGCCGGTGGTCATCCCGCGCTCCCCGGGCTGGAGTGCCACAGCTTGCGGCCGGTCGCGGGGCCGGTGCCCGGGGGCTGGAGGTCGGCCCACGGGTTCATCTCGTACCCCGTGGACATGCGGATCCGGCGCTCGGGGAGCTGTTCATGTTCCTCCGCCGCACCGTCGCCACCACGACCGCCGCCGCCGTCACCGCCTCCGCCGCCGGAGGCGACCGGCTCGGCCGCCAGGCGTGCCGCCACCGCGTCCAGGCCGCCCGCCGCCCGCAGTTCCGCGAGCTCCGCCAGGTTCCACGCCGCCGCCCCGACCACGCTCAGGCTCTGCGGGCCCCGCCGCTGCACGACCCCGCGTACCAGCAGCAGGAAGGAGTGGAAGACGGTGTGCGCGCACCGCTCGTGGCTGTCGTCGAAGAAGGCCAGGTCGACCAGGCCCGTCCCGTCGTCCAGCGTGGTGAAGATGACCCGCTTCCCGGACCGGATCGGCGGGGTCTGGGTGGCCGCCTTGGCCCCCGCGACCAGTACGGTCTGCCCGTGCGCGGTGTCCTGCAGCCGGCGCGCCGGGACCACCCCCAGCTCGGCCAGGAAGGCGTGGTGGTCCCCCATCAGGTGCCGCGAGGCGTCCATGCCGAGGACGCCCAGCTCGGCGCTGAGCCGTTCCGCCTCGGTGAGGTCGGGCAGTCCGACGGATGCCGTGGACCGGCCGCCCTCCAGGGGTAGTTGGGGACCGCGGACCCCGGCCGCCCGCTGCGCGCCGTGCAGTTCGGTCAAGTGCAGCAGCAGGTCACGCCGGTTGGTGCCGAAGGCGTCCAACGCCCCCACCTGTGCCAGTCGTTCGGCGACCGGGCGCCCCGGGTGCGCCCGGTCCCAGAAGTCGCGCAAGGAGGCGTACGGCTGTCCGTCCTCGATCCGGCCGGCCTCGGCCCCGCTGATGCCGTGGACGTCGGACAGCCCGAGCCGCAGCCCCCACACTCCCTCGACATCGGACACCAGTTCGATACGATGGGCGGCCGCCGACCGGTTCACGTCCAGCGGCAGCACCGGTACGCCCCGCCTCCGCGCGTCCGCCAGCAGCAGCCGCTTCGGGTACATCCCCGGATCGTGGGTCAGCAGCCCGGCGTAGAAGGCCGCCGGATGGTGCGCCTTCAGCCACGCCGACTGGTACGTGGGCACCGCGAAGGCCACCGCGTGCGCCTTGCAGAAGCCGTAGCTGCCGAAGGCCTCGACGATCTCCCAGGTCCGCGCGATCACCTCCACCGGATAGCCGCGCCCGCCCGCCTTCGCCGCGAACCAGACCTTGATCCGCGCCTGCGACTGCGGGTCGGACAGGCCGCGCCGCACCCGGTCCGCCTCGTCCCGCCCGCAGCCGGTCATGACGTGCACGATCTCGATGATCTGCTCGTGGAAGACCACCACCCCGTACGTCTCGCGCAGCGCGTCCGCCAGGTCCGGGTGCGGGAAGCGGACCGGTGCCCGCCCGTGCCGGGCCTCGATGAAGGGCCGCACCATGTCGGCGGCCACCGGCCCCGGGCGGAAGAGGGAGATGTCGACGACCAGGTCGTGGAAGGTCGACGGCTGCAGCCGTCCCACCAGGTCGCGCTGGCCCGGCGATTCGATCTGGAAGCAGCCCAGCGTCTCGGCCGAGCGGATCAGCTCGTACGTGGCCCGGTCCCCCGGCGGCACCTGCGCCGGGTCGTCCAGGTCGAGCTCCTCCCCCGCGCCGCGCCGGATCTCCGCGACGGCGTGCGCCATCGCGGACTGCATCCGTACGCCCAGCACGTCCAGTTTGAGCAGCCCGAGCTCCTCCACGTCGTCCTTGTCGAACTGGGACATGGGGAAGCCCTCGCCGCTGGTGGGCACCACGGGCGTACGGGCGAGCAGGGAGGCGTCGGAGAGCAGCACCCCGCACGGGTGCATGGCGATCCCGCGCGGCAGCGCGTCCAGGGATTCGACGAGCTCCCACAGCCGCCCGTGCGACTCCCCCCGTACGTCGCGCAGTTCGGGGAGTTCCGCCAGCGCGGCGCGGGCGTCGCGGGCCCGGATGTGCGGGAAGGCCTTGGCGAGCCGGTCGATGACGGCCGGGTCCATGGACAGGGCGGCGCCGACGTCGCGGACGGCGTGCCGGACGCGGTAGGTCTCGGGCATGGAGACGGTGGCCACGCGCTCGGTGCCGAACCGGTCGATGATGCGCCGGTAGACCTCCAGCCGGCGGGCGGACTCCACGTCGATGTCGATGTCGGGCAGCACGCGCCGGCGTGTGGACAGGAAGCGTTCCATCAGCAGCCCGTGCGCGACGGGGTCGGCGTGCGCGATGCCGAGCAGGTGGTTGACGAGGGAGCCGGCGCCCGAGCCGCGGGCAGCCACCCGGATTCCCATCTCCCGTACGTCATCGACCACTTGAGCGACCGTCAGGAAGTACGAGGCGAAACCGTGGTAGGCGATGATGTCGAGCTCGTGGTGCATCCGCTCCCAGTACGCGCGGTCGTCCGCGTACCCGCGCAGCACCATGCCCGCCGAGGCCCGGGAGGCGAGGACGCGCTGGGCGCTGCGGTGGGCGGCGCCGACGAGCCGGGCCTCGGGGAAGTGCACGGAGCCCATGCCGAGGTCGTCCTCGGGGTCCACGGAGCAGGCCTCGGCGGTACGGGAGGTCTCCGCGAGCAGGCGTCTGGCGTCGGCGGGGCGCAGGCCGGCGGCCTGGGCGATGCGGTCGGCGGCCTCGGCCATGGCGGCCGGCGCCTTGAGCCAGCGTTCGCCGGTGTCGAGGGGCCCGCGGGGGTCGATGGGGACCAGGCGGCGGGCCGCGTCGAGGATGTCGGCGACCGGGCCCTGGCCGGGGTCGGCGTAGCGGACGGCGTTCGTGAGCACGGCCCGGACGCCCTGTTCGGCGGCGAAGCCGACGGTACGGGCGGCCAGCCGGAGTGAGCCGGGCCCGGTGCCGGTGCGGCCGTGGTGGACGGCCTCCAGGCGCAGGGAGTCGCCGTAGATCTCCCGCCAGGGCGCGAGCAGCCGGGCGGCCCGGTCGGGGCGGCCCGCGGCGAGCGCCCGCCCCACCTCGGAGCCGGGCCCGAGGAGGACGAAGACGCCCTCTCCGCGCAGGGCCGGCCAGGGCAGCACCGGCTGCCGTTCCGCGTCCCGCGAGGAAGGCGCGAACCGGGCGGGCCCGGCACCGGCGTAGTCCGCGCCGCGGAAGCCGGACCCGGCCCACGCGCCTGCGGCGGCCTCCCCTGCGGTCCCGGCCGCACCCCCGAAGGAACCAGCGTGCGCGGCCGTGGTCATCCGGCACAGCTCGGACCACCCGGCGGCCCCGTCGCGGGCCAGGAAGACGGCTCGCGCGGCGGACTCGTCGAGGAAGGCCCCACCTTTGATGGGGGTGCGCCGCCGGTACGAGGCCTCGTACGGGCCGCCCGAACGGGAGCCGGCCGAGCCCCCCGACCCGGCCGACCCCGTCCGGCCGCCCCCACCCGTACCGGGTCCGCCCGAACCCGCCGAGCCCGCCGAACCCGCCGAGCCCGCCGAGCCCGCCGAGCCCGCCGCAGGCGACACGGCCAGGTCCACTCCGAACAGCGGCCGGATCCCCGCCTTCGCGCACGCCTTCGCGAACCGCACCGCGCCCGCGAGGGTGTCGCGGTCGGTCAGGGCGAGGGCGTCCATGCCCCGCTCGGCGGCACGTTCCGCCAGCCGTTCGGGGTGCGAGCCCCCGTAGCGCATGGAGAACCCCGAAACGGTGTGCAGATGCGTAAAACCAGGCACCCGCGGCCTCCTGCTTCGCTCGTTGAACACCTCCTCCCCCACCCCCCACCATAGAGCAATTCGAATATCCGTGCGAAACATCTGTTCGATCGCCTGAGGGGTCGTCCAGGTCATCCGTTCGGCCTTCCCCTGCTGCGCCCCGCCCCTCGTACGCCGAGCGTGTGGAACATGACCCAGCCCACCGAGAGCGCCGACGCAGGCCCGTCCCCCACAGGCTTCCTCGCCGAGTTCAAGGACGCCGTGACCACCCGGGCAGCCCTGCTGGTCCTGGGGGTGCTGGCCCTCCAGCTCGCCTTCATCACCTCGTACATCGGGGCCTTCCACCATCCGAAGCCCAGCGAGATCCCGATCGCCGTGGCCGCTCCCCTCGCGCCGGTGGCCCAGCAGACCGCGAAGCAGCTCGGCGCCCTGCCGGGCCAACCGCTCGACCCCAGCGTGGTCAAGGACGAGGCCGCGGCGCTCGACCAGGTCAGACACCGGGACGTCGACGCCGCGCTGATCGTCGACCCGGCCGGCAAGACCGACCGGCTGCTGGTCGCCTCCGGCGCCGGCGCCTCGCTGTCCCAGGCCGTGGAAGAGATCGTCGGCTTCGTCGAGAAGACCCAGGGCCGGACCCTGCGGGTCACCGACGTGGCCCCGGCCGGCAAGGGCGACAGCCGCGGCCTGAGCTCCTTCTACCTGGTGATCGGCTGGTGCGTGGGCGGCTACCTGTGCGCCGCGATCCTCGCGATCAGCGCCGGCGCCCGGCCCGCGAACGGACACCGCGCCGTCATCCGGCTCGGCGCGCTGCTCGTGTACGCGATCGCCGCCGGGCTCCTCGGCACGGTCATCGCGGGCCCGATCCTGGGCGCGCTGCCCGGCAGCATCTGGGGCCTGTGGGGGCTGGGCACCCTGGTCGTCTTCGCGGTCGGCGCGATCACCCTCGCCTTCCAGGGGGTGGCGGGCGTGATCGGCATCGGCCTCGCGATCCTGCTGGTCGTGGTGCTCGGCAACCCGAGCGCCGGCGGCGCCTACCCCTACCCGCTGCTGCCGCCGTTCTGGAGCACCATCGGCCCGGCCCTGCCACCGGGCGCCGGTACGTACGCGGCGCGCTCCATCACGTACTTCCGGGGCAACGGCGCGGGCGGACCGCTCCTGGTGCTGGCCGCCTGGGCGGTGGTCGGTTCGGCGGTCACCCTGGCCTGCGCGGTGTCCCGCAAGGACCGGCCGGGCCCGGCCTGACCCCTGCGGGGCGCTCGGCGGGGCTTGTATGTACGGGCTCGTCGGCACAGGCCGGGCCGCGGGGTGCGGACGCGCGGGAGGGTCCCCGCAGGACGAGCGCGCAACCCAGGCCGCACAGCCGGACCCTGCCCGCAGGCGCGAGCCGAGGAGACCCTCGCGCGGGGCACCGCCTCGCCCCTCCGAGCCGCCCGCAGGGGACGCGGCGCAGGCCGAGCACCCCGCAGGGAACACCGCACGGCCCGAGCCACAACACCGCCGAGCCGCCCGCAGGGCACACGGCATGATCGGGGTGTGATTACCACCCTCGCCGTCGAGAACTACCGCTCCCTGCGCAAACTGATCGTCCCCCTGGGCCGGCTCACCGTCGTGACGGGGGCCAACGGCACGGGCAAGTCCAGCCTCTACCGCTCACTGCGCCTGCTCGCCGACTCCGCACGCGGCGGGGCGGTCGCGGCGCTGGCCCGGGAGGGCGGACTGCCCTCCACCCTGTGGGCCGGGCCGGAGAAGCTCGCCCGTGCCGTGCGCGAGGGCCACCAGCCGCTGCAAGGCACGGTCCGCAGCGAGCCGGTCAGCCTCCGTCTGGGCTTCGCGGGCGACGAGTTCGGCTACGCGGTGGACTTCGGGCACCCGGCCCCGGTCCCCGACTCCCTCTTCGCCCTCGATCCGGAGATCAAGCGCGAGTGCACGTGGGCGGGCCCGGTCCTGCGCCCGGCCGCGCTCCTCTCGGACCGTGCGGGGCCGGCGGTGCGCACGCGCACCGCGGACGGAGGCTGGCACCGTACGCAGAACGCCCTGCGCCCGTACGACTCCATGCTCAGCGAGCTCGCGGACCCCCAGCTGGCCCCGGACCTCCTCGCCCTGCGCGACCTGATCCGGTCCTGGCGGTTCTACGACCACGTCCGCACCGACGCGGAGGCGCCCGCCCGGATCCCGCGGGTCGGCACCCGTACGCCGGTGCTCAGCGCCGACGGCTCGGACCTGCCGGCCGCGCTCCAGACGATCCGCGAGATCGGGGACCACGCCGCGCTGGACGAGGCGGTCTCGGCGGCCTTCCCCGGCAGCCGGGTCTCCGTCACCGACCGCGACGGCCGCTTCGAGCTGGAACTCCACCAGCACGGCCTGCTGCGCCCGCTGGGTGCGGCCGAACTCTCCGACGGCACCCTGCGCTACCTGCTGTGGACGGCGGCCCTGCTGACCCCGCGGCCGCCCGCGCTGATGGTGCTCAACGAGCCGGAGACCAGCCTCCACCCGGACCTGCTGGACCCGCTCGCCGATCTGATCCTCACGGTGAGCCGGGACACCCAGACGGTGGTGGTCACCCACGCGGCGCCGCTGGCCGAGGCCCTGGAGGCCGGTACCCGCCGGCACCGGGTGGACCTGGAGACCATCACCCTGGTCAAGGAGTTCGGCCGGACCGAGGTGGCAGGCCGCGAGGGTCCCCTCGACGAACCCCTCTGGTACTGGCCCCAGCGCTAGCCTGTGGCCTGGCCGGCCGGGATGCGGGAGCCGGTGCGGGTAGGGCCGGGCGCGCCGATGGCCTGGCCGGCCGGGGGCGATGCGGAGGCCGGCGGATCGGTGCGGCCCGGGCCGGGCCGGTTGGCTGCGCCGCTCGGGCGGGGTCGGAGGGGTGGGGCCGGGCGTGCCGGTGGCCTGGCCGGCCGGGGCGCGGGCTTCGGCGGCGCGGCCTGGGCCGGGTGTGTTCCGGGGCGTCTCCTCGGGCGTCGAACGTGTCGGGGGGGTCGGCGGGCCGGGGCACCTTGTGTTCGACGCCCTGCGGGGAGCGCCCCTGCACACACCCGCCCCTGGCCCAACCGGCCGGGCTGCTACTCCAGCCCCTGCGGCCTTTCGGCCGGCCGCACCATCCAGCCTCGCCGCACAATTCCAGCCCCTCCGGCGTTTGAGGAGCGGGTCCGGGCGGAGCCCGGCGGGGTCCGGGGCGGAGCCCCGATCTTTGAGCCGCGCCAGCCAATCCGGCCGCACCCCTCCAGCCCCTCCGGCGTTTGAGGAGCGGGGTGCGGGGCGGAGCCCCGGTCTTTCAGCCTCGCCGGCGTTTGAGGCGCGCGGGCTCGGGGGCGGAGCCCCGGTCGGTCAGTCGGCCGTCGGGGGCGGGGCGCCGAGGAGGCGGGCCGCGCGTTCGGTCTCGGCGTCGTAGACCTGGAAGTCGATGCGCTGGCCGTCCGGGGCCCGGTACTCCAGCACCCGCATGCCCGGCCGCAGGCTCGCCCGGACGGCCGCCCGGCCGCCCACCGGCAGCGGGACCGCGCCGCGCAGCGGGGCCTTGAAGACCGCGCCCGTGCCGTCCGCGCCGACGCCCAGCTTTCCGTAGCCGAAGAACCGCCGCCGCGGCCCCTGCCGCCACCGTGCCTGGCAGGGGACGGCCACCACGGCGCCGCCCGAGGCGGCCGCGGTGCGCCCGGCCGCCCGGCGGGCCACCGTCCTGCGGGCCAGGGTTCCGGCCAGCAGGGCGACGACTGCGAGCGCTGCGAACTCGACGAGCGTGACCACGTCCCCCACCTCTCCCCGGGCGGAGCGCCCGTGAGGGATCAGCCTAGGCAGAACTCAGGCGGTCCGGTGGACCACTTCGCCCGCCACCACCACCGTTTCGGCCACCGTGCCCGGGATCTCGTCGGCCGGGACCGCGAGGATGTCGCGGGAGAGGACCACGAAGTCCGCCGCCTTGCCCACGGTGAGCGAACCGCGTTCCTGGTCGAGGAAGTTGGCGTGGGCGGAGCCCATCGTGTAGCCGTACACGGCCGTGGCCACGTCCACCGTCTCGGCCGGCTGCCAGGCCGGGCCCGCGCCGGACAGGGGGCGGCGCGTCACCGCCGTGTAGATGCCGACCATCGGGTCCATCTCCGCCACGTTCCAGTCGCTGGAGAACGCCAGCACCGCCCCGGCCTCGTGCAGGCTGCGCATCGGCCAGGCCTTGTGCCAGCGGCCCTCGCCGACGTTCTCCGCCCAGTCCTGGCCCGGGCCCGCGATCTCCGGTGCGCAGTGCCTGGGCTGCATGCACGCGACCACGCCCAGCTCCGCGAAGCGCGGCACGTCCTCGGGGTCCAGGCACTCCACGTGGACCACCTGGTGGCGGGCGTCGCGGGGGCCGTTGGCCGAGCGGGCGTGCTCCACCGCGTCAAGGACGGTCCGGATGCCCCGGTCGCCGGTGGCGTGGACGAAGCACTGGAAGCCGCGTGCGTCCAGCTTCGCCAGCAGCTCGGCGAACTCCTCGGCCGGGAAGAAGGTCTCGCCCCGGTGGTGGCCGCAGCCCGCGTACGGCTCCAGCAGGGCGGCCGTGCGCGGCTCCACCACGTCGTCGATGTAGAGCTTGAGCGGGCCGACCCGCAGCCGCTCCCCCGCGTACGCGCGGGCGGCCGCCGCGAAGGCGTCGAGTTCCTCTTCGGTGGTGCCCCGCGGGTGGAACAGGGCGGCGACGATCCGCGAGCGCAGCCTTCCCTCCGCCCGGGCCCGCTCGTAGAGGGCGAGGTCGTCGAGGGAGTTCTGCGGCTCGACCACCGTGGTGATGCCGAAGCCGATCGCGTCGTCGAGGCTCTTGGCGAGCCGCCCGTACTGCCGGTCCGGCGAGGCCCACGGGACGCCCAGGTCGCGCAGCGCCCGGTGGCCGTCGCGCGAGAGCCCCTTGACGGCGAAGTCCTTGACGAATCCGGTGGGTTCGCCGGTCTGCGGGTCCACCGCCGCGGTGCCGAAGGGGAGGTCCGTGCGGTCCCGCGAGACTTCCAGCCGCCGCATGGCCGCCGTGTTCAGCCAGGCCGTGTGCACGTCGTACGAGAGCACGATCGCGGGGATGTCCCCGGTGACGGGGTCCAGGTCGGCGGCGCACGGCATCCGGCCGTCCGGGATCGCGGAGTAGTCGAAGGCCTCGGCCTCGACCCACTCCGCGTCCGGGTTGGCCTCCCGCCAGGCCAGGATCCGCTCGTGGATGCCCTCCAGGGTGCGGACCCCGGCGAGCTGCACGCAGGCGTCGTCCGAGCCGAGCCGGACGTGGTTGTGGGCGTCGATGAAGCCGGGGAGCACGAGCTTCCCGCCCGCGTCGATCCGCTCGGTGTCCGGGCCGGCCCAGGCGGCGGCCTCGTGGTCCGGGCCGAGCCAGACGATCCGGCCGTCGTACACGGCGAGGGCCTCGGCCTCGGGCAGGTCCGGGTCCACGGTGTGGATGCGGGCTCCGGTGAGCAGCAGGTCGGCGGGGAAGGGGTGGCGTGCCATGTGAGGGTGCTCCATTGCGCGTGACGTGTCGTGCGGGCGGCCGGGCGGGGCGGGCAGCCGGGGCGGGACGGGTGGCCGGTCAGGCGGCCGGGGCGTACGCCGGTACCCGGCGCCGGGTGAGGGCCCAGTAGGCGAGTCCGGAGACGACCGACCCGAGGAGGGTGAGGTCGGCGCCGCCGAGCGGTGCCACCAGCGGTCCGGTCCACAGTTCGGAGTCGCAGGTCAGGGCGGCGAAGGTCATGCCGGCGAGCAGGGCGGCCACGCCCGCCGGGTGGTAGCCGGAGCGGTACCAGTAGGCGCCGGCACTGCCCGCGTGCAGTGCGTCGGAGTCGTAGCGGCAGCGGCGCAGCAGCATGTCGGCGAGGAAGACCCCGCCCCAGGGGGCGAAGACGATGATCAGGAGGGAGAGGAAGGAGAGCAGGGAGGTGGTGAAGTCGGTGAGGAAGAGGGCGGCCAGCGAGCCGACGGCGGTGACGGCGGCGCTGATGACGATGGCCCGGGCGCGGCTCCACGGGATGCCGAGGACCTGGAGGTTCAGGCTGGAGGAGTAGAGCGTGATGATCGAGTTGGTGACGGAGCCGCCGAGTACGAGGGCCAGGAACAGCGGCTGGAACCAGCCGGGCAGCAGGCTCTCGGCCCCGGCGACCGCGTCGGTCATGTCGGTCTGGGTGGCGGCGGCGACGCCGGCGACGCCGAGGGCCACGGAGGAGACGAAGCCGCCGAGCGCGCCCATCCACGTGATGGACCGCAGCGAGGTGGTCCGGGGCAGGTAGCGGGTGTAGTCGGCGGGCATCGGCACGTACGAGAACGGCCCGGCGAACATGACCACGAAGGCGAGGCTCCAGCCGGACAGTCCGGGGGCGGTGGCCGCGGCGGCGGTGTCGGCGCCGGGGAGGACGAAGAGCAGCAGGACGCCGAAGCCCGCGGCCAGGACGTAGGCCATCCAGCGTTCGGCGAACTGCACGGTGGCGTGGCCCCACATGGCGACGGCGAAGGTCAGCGCGAGGGTGACGAGCAGGGCGACGGCGCGGCCGGCCGTGCCGCCCTGCCAGCCGATCTCGGCGAAGAAGACCTCCAGGGCGAGGGTGCCGACCACGGTGTTGACGATGGTGTAGCCGATGCTCACCACCCAGTTGAGGACGCCGGCCGGGAAGTTGCCGCGGACGCCGAAGGCGGCGCGGGAGATGACGAGGGTGGCGGTGCCGGTGCGGATGCCGCTGAGTCCGGCGGCGCTGATGGCGAAGAAGGACAGTCCGCCGATCACGACCACGGCGGTGGCCTGCCAGAAGGAGAGCCCGAAGGCGACGGCGAGGGCGCCGTTGATCACGTAGGTGAAGGTGAGGTTGGAGCCGAACCAGAGCCAGAAGAGGTCCTTGGCACTGCCGTGGCGCTCCGCGTCGGGGATGGGGTCGATCCCGTGCGTCTCGACCCGGAAGACCTCGTCGACGTCGGCCGTCTGCTGCGCCATACTGCACCTCTGATCTTGAACGCCGTTCTAAGTTCTTGAATGGCATTCAAGATGAGGGCGGGACCCCACCCGCGTCAAGACCCCGTCCGGGATAAGGTCGGGCCAGGTGAGACGGAGGGCGGGACCGGTGACGCGAGCGGGAACGGGGGCGGCGCGGCGGCGCGACGGGCGGATCGCCCAGGAGCGGATGCTGGAAGAGGCCATGGCGGCGATCGCGGAGGACGGCCTCGCGTCGCTCACCATGTCGGCGCTGGCCGAGCGGCTCGGCACCAGCGGCGGCCACATCCTGTACTACTTCGGCAGCAAGGACCGGCTCCTGCTGGAGGCCCTGCGCTGGAGCGAGGAGCAGCTCACCGGCGAGCGCCGGGCCCTGCTGGGCCGCAGGGTGACGGCCGCGCGCAAGCTCGACCAGTACCTGGAGCTCTACCTCCCCGAGGGCCCGCGCGACCCGCGCTGGACGCTCTGGATCGAGCTGTGGGCCCGTACCGCGTCCAACGAGCCGCTGAAGGCCGCCCAGGAGGAGATCGACGAGAGCTGGCAGCGGGACCTGGAGGCGCTTCTCGCCAAGGGCGTGGAGCAGGGCCGCTTCGCGCCCATGGACGTACCCGGACGGGCCTCGGAGCTGCTCGCCCTGCTGGACGGTCTGAGCACCCGGGTCGTCCTGGGCCAGCGCGGCGCGGACCGGGCCCGGGCTCTGCGGCAGGCCCGCTCGGCGGCCGCCCTGCTGATCCCCGCGCCGTAGCGGGCCCGGCGCATCCGACTCCTTCATTTCGAAACGGACCGGACCGCGACCGGGTTTTCCCCCGATGTCTCATCCTGGTGCCGCAATTCGACACGCAAAAGCGGAAGCGTCCGTGCCGAAAAAAGCCCTTTCCGGGCAGGCCCAAGGACCCTTACGCCTGTTCACGCCCGTTCACGCCCCCAAGACCCCCTACTTGACCTGGGCATATACCAGGGGACCAAAGGCGTCCGAAGGCTCGTGAAGCCCTTCACAAGAATTTCGCACGAAGTGCGCCCTACCGCGCTCCTCCCCCAGCGAGCACAATCTCGGTGACGACTCGCACCGATCGTGAAGGAGGGAGCGCGTGCGCAATCAGGTGCGCACAGCGGACGGACGTGCTCTGGCCGTGGAGCGCTGGGGCGATCCCGACGGCAAGCCCGTCTTCCTGCTCCACGGCATGCCCGGCAGCCGCCTGGGCCCGGCCCCCCGGGGCATGGTCCTCTACCAGCGCCGCATGCAGCTCATCGCCTACGACAGACCCGGCTACGGCGGCTCCGACCGCCACCCGGGCCGCACCGTCGCCGACGTGGCCCACGACGTGGCCGCCATCGCCGACGCCCTCGGCCTGGACACCTTCGCGGTGGCCGGCCGCTCCGGCGGCGCCGCCGGAGCCCTCGCCTGCGCCGCCCTGCTCCCGGACCGGGTCACCCGGACCGCGGCCATGGTCGGCCTGGCCCCCCGGGACGCGGAGGACCTGGACTGGTTCGCCGGGATGGCCGCGTCGAACGTCAAGGAGTACACCACCGCCACCACCGACCCCGAGGAGCTCGCGGCCCGGCTGATCCCGCGCGCCGACGGCATCCGCAAGGACCCCGGCCGGCTGCTGGACGAGCTGCGCCGGGAGCTGACCGACAACGACCGCATGATCGTCTCGGACGCGGGCCTGCGGTCGATGCTGCTGCGGAACTACCGCGAGGGGCTGCGCCATTCGGCGTACGGCTGGATCGACGACGTCCTCGCCTTCAGCCGCCCCTGGGGCTTCGACCCGGCCGACATCCGCTGCCCGGTGCTGATCTGGCACGGGGAGCTCGACGTGTTCTCCCCCGTGGGCCATTCCCGCTGGCTGGCCCGCCGCATCCCGGGGGCCACGACCGCCATCGAGCCGGCCGCCGCGCACTTCGCGGCCTTCCGCGCGCTGCCCGACGCACTGAACTGGCTGCTGCGCGACCTGCCCATCCCACCCCTGAGCGAACAACAGCCCGCCTAGGCGCCGTTCGGGCCGCCCTGGCGGTCCCGGCCGGCCAGTACGCCGAGCACCTCGCCGATGCGCGCCCGGACCTCCGGGTCGGCGATTGTCCCGTCCCGGCCGGACATCCCCCCGGTCACCGGGATCCGCACGCAGGCCTCCTCCACGACCGCGGCGCCGGTGTAGCCGAGTACCGTGCGCAGCGTGGCCTCCGCGCCCCCGCCACGGCCCGGGGCGGCGGCGTTCACCCAGGCCACGGGCTTGTCGCTGATCTCGGTACCGCCGACCGTCCAGTCCAGGAGGTTCTTGAACGATCCCGGCAGGGTACCCGCGTACTCCGGGGTGCAGACCAGGATCGCGTCCGCCGCGGCGATCGCCGCGCGCAGCCCGGCCACCGGAGCGGGCAACGGGGCCGTGTCGTCATCGGGGTTGAAGTGCGGCAGCGTCCCCAGCCCTTCGTACAGGACGGTGCGCACGCGGGCGGGGGTCTCGGCGGCGACGGCCTGCGCGGTGCGCAGCACCGCCTCGTTGGAGGAACCGGCACGCAGACTTCCGGACAGCAGGAGGATCAGGGGCGGCGTGGTCATGCCCCCAACCTACCGAGGCGGGTCGGCCCAGGTCAGCGACGGGTTCCGGCGCTCGCGCACCCCGGCCGGAGCCGGGTGCGGCCCCGGCCGGGTCCCGGTCCGGGGCCGCCGCCGGAAGAAAAGGATCTTGCCGTCCGGCGAACGGCCGAATAAGGCGCGACGAGAAATACGCCGAGCTTGCTATAGAACGGTTGACCAGGCGTCATGTCTCGGTTGCCAATGGGGTGTGGCCGAGTAAAGTCCACGCTTGACGGCAGCATGTCGCTGTTGTCATTCACATGCCCATTCCACATGGCTTCCCCAAGGACGGTGTCGTGAACACTTCCGCAACCCCCCCGACCAGCACGGTCAAGGCCCGCCGGATCCCGCTCGCCAAGATCGACGTGCACACCGCCTCCGCGGCGGCGACGCTCGGTCGCGTGCTGCCGGCTGAATCCGGTCGTCCGGTTCAGGCACCGATCTTCAACTCCGCGCTCTGACACCGAAGTAAGCGCTCTAGACTGGTGGAATGACCGGCCTGATCGCATTTCGCGAGATCGTCCTGAAAGTTCACAGCAGATGCGATCTTGCTTGTGATCATTGCTATGTCTACGAACACGCAGATCAGAGCTGGCGAGCCCGGCCGAAAGTGATCTCCCCCGAGGTAATTTCGCATACCGCGTCCAGGCTCGCCGAACATGCCCGTGACCATGCACTCCCCTCCGTCACGGTGATTCTCCATGGAGGGGAACCCCTGTTGGCGGGCACGGCCCGGCTCCGCCTCGTGTGCGAGGAGTTCAGCCGGGCGCTCACCGGAACCGCCGCCCTCGACCTGCGGATCCACACCAACGGCCTGCAGCTCAGCACCCGTTACCTCGACCTCTTCGACGAGTTCGGCGTCCGGGTCGGCATCTCCCTGGACGGGGACCGCGCCGCCAACGACCGCCACCGCCGCTTCGCGGACGGCCGTACGAGCCACCCGCTGGTCCTGGCCGCCGTCGCGCTGCTCCGCTCTGAGCCCTACCGCCACCTCTACCAGGGCCTGCTCTGCACCGTGGACGTGGCCAACGACCCGGTGGCCGTCCTGGACGCGCTCGTCGAACTCGAGCCGCCCCGCGTGGACTTCCTCCTCCCGCACGCCACCTGGGAGACCCCTCCGGTCCGCCCGGACGACGCCCCCGACGCGTACGCGCGCTGGCTCCTGCGGATCTTCGACCACTGGGAGCGCCTCGGCCGCCCGGTGCCCGTACGGCTCTTCGAGTCCCTGCTCTCCACCCTGCGCGGCGGCCCCAGCCTCACCGAGTCGCTCGGTCTCGCGCCCACGGACCTCGTCGTCGTCGAGACCGACGGGACCCTGGAACAGGTGGACTCCCTGAAGAGCGCCTTCGAGGGGGCCGCCGCCACCGGGTTCAACGTCTTCGACCACGCGTTTGACCAGGTCGCGGCCCATCCCGGGGTACGCGCCCGGCAGCTGGGCCTCGCGGGCGTCAGCGACTCGTGCCGCCGCTGCCCCGTCGTACGTTCGTGCGGCGGCGGGCTCTACACCCACCGCTACCGCGACCGCAACGGCTTCGACAACCCCTCCGTCTACTGCACCGACCTGCGCGAGCTCGTGGACGGGGTCGAGGGCCGCACGGCCGTGCGGGAGACCGCGCCGCAGCTCTCCGACCCGGCCGAACTCGCCCGTTCCCAGGAGGAGCTGACCCGGATCCTGCTGGCCCGGCTGCACGCGGACCTCGGCGCCGAGCCCGGCTGGGCGCGCGCCTGGGAGCTGCTGGCCGCCGTGGAGCAGGCCGGGGAGGCGGGCGCGGACGCGCTGGACGCCGTACTGGACCACCCGTTCACCCGTACCTGGGTGCTGGCGGCCCTGGACGCCGCCCGGGAGGGCCGGCAGGACGGTCCGGAAGCGGCGCGCAGGCTGACCGCGCTGGCCGTCGCGGCCGTCCTGCGCGGCGGGCTGGACCTGCCGGCCGAGGTGGCCTACCGGGACGGCGAGGTGTACCTGCCGACGCTGGGGCTGCTGCGGCTCGGGGAGCCCGGTACGGAGGGCCGGGCCGCGCTGCACGTCACCGACGAGGGGTACGCCGTACGGGACGGGCGCGCCGAGCACCGCTTCGGGCCCGCGGCGGGGGACGCGCGCTGGCAGCCCGTACGCACCTGGTCGCCCGGGCCGGACGCGGCACCGGTGGCGCTGGAGGACCTCGACCCGTACCGCAACTGCTTCCCCCGCCCGCCCAGGCTCCGGCTCGGCACCGGCGAGGCCGAGGAGTGGCGGGGCAGGCTGGACCGGGCGTGGGCGCTGCTGCACAAGGCGGTGCCTGAGTTCGCCCGGGCGGCGGCCGCCGGGCTGACCACCCTGACCCCGCTGGCGGGCGGCCCGCGGGCCGGCGGCTGGGGCGAGGCGGGCCGGCACGGGCCGGGGGCGCTCGGGGTGCCGTACGCGGCGGGGGCGCGGGAGACCGCGCTCGCGCTGCTGACCGGGCGGCGGCGGACCCGGCTGCGGGCCCTGACCGAGGTGGCCGACCTGTACGCGCTGGACGGGGAGTGGCAGCACCCCTCGCCGTGGCGTGAGCGTCCGGTCCCGGTGTCGCGGCTGCTGGCCGACGTGCACGAGCGGGTGGCGGTGGAGGCGTACCGGCGGGCCACCGCGGCGCCCGAGCCGGGCGGCTCGGACCGCATCCACCGGGCGCTGGACCGCCTCTCGGAGGCGGCCGAGCTGACCACCACCGGCAAGCGCCTCGTCGCGGAGCTCCGCTACGAACTGAAGGCGGTCGGCGCGTGAGCGCCCCGCCCCGGCCCCCGGCCCCGTCCGGCGTCGGCCCGGTCCGGGCCGTCGGCGCCCTCCAGCTGGCCGTGCAGCTGCGGCTGCTGGGCGTCCGCCCCGGGATGCGGCTCATGGTGCACGCCGCCCTCGGCGGGACCGGCCTGCGCGCCGAGCAGCTGCGCGACGCTCTCACGGGGGTGCTCGGTCCGCGCGGCACCCTGGTGGTCCCCGCGTTCACCCCGGAGAACTCCAAGACCTCCAGCGCCCATCTGGAGCGGATCAACGGCCTGGACGGGTCCGGGGTGCGGGCCTTCCGCGAGCGGATGCCCGCCTTCGACCCGGCGAGCACCCCGAGCCAGGGCATGGGCTCGCTCGCCGAGGCCGTCCGCACCGCGCCGGGCGCCGCGCGCAGCGCTCACCCGCAGACCTCCTTCGCCGCCCTCGGCGCGGACGCGGAGCGGCTCTGCGCCGGGCACCGCATCGAAAGCCACCTGGGTGAGGAGTCGCCGCTGGGGAAGTTGTGCTGGGAGGGCGGTCAGGTACTCATGATCAATGTGGGGTTTTCGGTCTGCACGGCTTTCCATCTCGCGGAGTACCGAATTCCGAAGCCCCCCTTGCGCATGTACGAGTGTGTGGTGAAGGTGAACCTTCCGGGGCGGCAAGGGAGCCGGCGGGAAGGGGCGTGGACGGCATACGAGGACGTCGCGCTGGACGACGGCGATTTCGCGGAGATCGGCAGGACGTTCCCGGATTCCCGGGTGCGCAGGGGGCGGGTGGGAGGGGCGGCGACCATGCTCTTCTCCCTCCCGGACGCCGTCGACCACGCCCTTGAGTGGATGACCGAAAACAGACGCTGATTGACTGAACGATGAGGGGATGTGGCGAAGCAGCTCCGGAATGATGTTTCTTCGCTCGCAGCTTCGGGACGGGGGGCGTGTTGCCCGCATCAGTGCAGCCGTATTTTTTTCTCAGTTATGCGCATACACCGAGATTCGGGGCCGGGGGGCCCGACCCTGACATGTGGGTGGAGCGCCTCTTCCGCGATCTCTGCGGCCACGTCATGGCGCTGACGGATCTGCCCGCCGGCGCCGAGGCCGGGTTCATGGACCGGGAGATACGCAGCGGCGAGGGCTGGTCGGAACGGCTCGGGGCGGCGCTCGCCACCTGCCGGGTCTTCGTGCCCCTGTTCTCGCCGCGGTACTTCGCCAGTGAGATGTGCGGCAAGGAGTGGTTCGCCTTCGCGCACCGCGCGATCCAGCACGGCGCGGCGAGCAACGAGCGCGCCGAGGCCATCGTGCCCGCGTTATGGGTGCCGGTCCCGCCTTCCCAACTGCCCGGCCCCGCCGAGCGGTTGCAGTTCAACCACAACACCTTCGGCGAGCGCTACGTCACCGACGGGCTGTACGGGCTGATCAAACTGCGCGGATACGCCGAGCAGTACGAGCGGGCCGTCTACGAACTGGCCCGGCGCATCGTCCGGGTCGCCGAGACCGTCCGTCTCGATCCCGTCCGCCCCATGGACTACCGGGTGGTGCCCAGCGCCTTCGGCCCCTCCGGCAGCGTCGGCGGCGCCGGCGGCGGCCCCGCCCGCACCCTCCACGTGACCGTGGCGGCCGGCTCCCGGCACGACCTGCCGGACGGCCGGAGCCCGGAGTACTACGGGGAGAGCGCCCTGGACTGGAATCCGTACCATCCGGT
This sequence comes from Streptomyces sp. NPDC090045, assembly GCF_044747975.1. NCBI lineage: Bacteria > Bacillati > Actinomycetota > Actinomycetes > Kitasatosporales > Streptomycetaceae > Streptomyces > Streptomyces sp. NPDC090045. The sequence goes on along the minus strand of NZ_JBIVFA010000018.1, from coordinate 66,715 downwards.
GTCCCAGCGCCCGATCGCGTACGTCGCCGAGGACGTGATCAAGAACCTCAACTACCAGACCACCATGTCCTCCTTCGACGACGAGGCCGGGCACTTCGACAGCAAGCAGCCGCCGACCCGGCCGGAGATCCTGATCGTCGACCGCTGGGTGGTGGAGGACGAGCACCGCCGCCAGCGCCTGGCCGCCTTCGACCAGGAGTCCCGCCCGTGGATCAACGTGGTCGTGCCGTGGAACCGCTACGACCACCAGAGCCGCGCGAAGGAGGCCGAGCTGGCACGGCGGCTGGAGGAGACCCTGCCCGTCAAGATGGGCCAGGGCCGGGCCGCCTGCCGGGCCGCCGCCAACGGCGTGGCCAACATGGAGACCCTCGGACAGATCCTGCCCCAGGTGGTCGAGGCCGCCGCCCAGCAGTTCCTCAGACACGCCCAGGTCTACCTGCCGGCCGGCAACACGCACACCGAACGCCCGCGACTGCTCGGGCCGATGGGGATGAGCGAGCCGCCCGCACCGCCCGCGGCTCCCTTCCCGCCCGACGCCTACGACGCGTACGACGCCCACATCGACGGCAACGACAGCAACGACACCGACCGGGGGGACGCGGATGACAGCGAGTCGTGACAGCAGGGACACCCGTGACGGACGCATCGTCACCTTCTACTCGTACAAGGGCGGCACGGGCCGCACCATGGCGCTGGCCAACACCGCCTGGATCCTGGCGGCCAACGGCAAGCGGGTCCTCGCCGTGGACTGGGACCTGGAGGCCCCGGGCCTGCACCGCTTCTTCCACCCCTTCCTGGACCCCTCCACGCTCGGGGCCACCACCGGGGTCATCGACCTGATCAGCGAGTACGCCTGGGCCGCGACCAGTCCGGTGCAGCGCGCCGACGACTGGCACAAGGACTACGCGCGGATACAGCCGCACGCCGTCTCGCTGACCCCGGAGACCCTCGGCTGGGAGTTCCCGGACGGCGGCACCCTGGACTTCGTCTCCGCGGGCCGGCAGAACCGCGAGTACTCCGCGACCGTCTCCACCTTCGACTGGGACAACTTCTACGACCGGCTCGGCGGCGGCCTCTTCTTCGACGCCTTACGCGACGACATGAAGAGGAACTACGACTACGTCCTGATCGACAGCCGCACCGGCCTGTCCGACATCGCGGACATCTGCACGGTGCACCTCCCGGACATCCTCGTCGACTGCTTCACCCTCTCCGACCAGTCCATCGACGGCGCCGCGTCCGTGGCCCGCCAGATCGACGAGCGGTTCAACGACCGCGGCATCAAGATCTATCCCGTCCCCATGCGCATCGACGAGGGCGAGAAGGAGAAGGCCGACGCGGGCCGGGCGCTGGCCCGCATCAAGTTCGACCGCTTCCCGAACGGGCTGGTCGGGGACGAGCTCACGTCGTACTGGGGCGCGGTGGAGATCCCGTACCGGCCCTACTACGCCTACGAGGAGACCCTGGCCACCTTCGGCGACGAGGCCGGGCTCACCAACTCCCTGCTCTCCGCCTTCGAACGGCTCACCACGGTGGTCACCGAAGGCGAGATCACCTCCATGCCGGTCATCGGCGAGGAGGTCCGCCTGCGGATCAGGGACGCCTTCACCCGGCGCCGCCCGGCCCTGCCCGCCGACCTGTTCCTCTCCTACGTCGCCGAGAACCGCATGTGGGCCGACTGGATCGAATCGGTGCTCACCCGGGCCGGCTTCCGGGTCGTGCCCAAGGACGTCTCCGCGGAGCGCGTTCCGGTGACCGCCGGCTCCGGGGACACCCTCGGCGGCGGAACGGGCATCAGCATCGACACCGCCGCCCGGACCGTGGTGCTGCTCTCCACGGCCTACCTGAAGTCCGCCCGGGCCGTGGACGTGTGGGAGCGGGCCGCGGCCGAGGACCCGACCGGGGGCCGCCGCCAGCTGGTGCCGCTGAGGGTGGGCGACGTGCGGCTCTCCACGCCCTACATCGACCGCAACCCGGTGGACCTCTTCCGCCTCGACGAGGTGCACGCCACCGCCGCCCTGCTGCGCGCGGTGGAGCGGCCGATGGCGCTGCCCGACAGCGTCGCCAGCGCCTCCCAGCCCGGCCCCCGCTTCCCGGGAACCGTCCCGAAGATCTGGAACGCGCCGCCCCGCAATCCCGGGTTCACCGGGCGCAGCATCGTGCTGGAGCGGATGCGCGACCAGCTCGGCGGCGGCATGGCCGTGGTGCTGCCGCAGCCGCAGACCCTGTTCGGGCTCGGCGGCGTCGGCAAGACCCAGGTGGCACTGGAGTACGTGCACCGGTTCATGGCCGACTACGACCTGGTGTGGTGGATCTCCTCGGAGCAGACCGACGACGTGGTCGCGGCCCTCGCCGAGCTGGCCGTACGCCTGGGTGCGCAGACCGGCGAGGACATGGCGGCCGCCTCCCAGGAGGCGATCGACCTGCTGCGGCGCGGGGTGCCCTCCTCGCGCTGGCTGCTGGTCTTCGACAACGCGGACGATCCCGAGACGCTCAAGCGGTTCTTCCCGCCGGGCGGCCCGGGCCACGTGCTGGTGACCTCCCGCAACCAGTCCTGGTCGCAGTACGGGGACGCGCTCCCGGTGGACGTGTTCCTGCGCGAGGAGTCCATCGAGCACCTCCAGCGCCGGGCCCCGGGGCTCAGCAAGGACGACGCCGAGCAGGTGGCGGTGGCGGTGGGCGACCTGCCGCTGGCCGTCGAGCAGGCGGGTGCCTGGATCGCGGAGACCGCGACCCCGGTGGCCACGTACATCGAGCAGCTGGCCCAGCAGGCCGCGAGCGTCCTGGCCCTGAACCAGCCGCCCGGCTATCCGGAGCCGGTGGCCGCCACCTGGAACATCTCCATAGAGCGGCTGCAGTCCCGCTCCCCGGCCGCGGTCCGGCTGCTCCAGCTGTGCGCCTTCCTCGCGCCCGAGCCGATCTCCGCGAACCTGCTCTACAGCAAGGAGATGATCGACGCCCTCAAGCCCTACGACTCCTCCCTCCAGGAGAAGCTGGTCCTCGGCCGGGTGATCCGGGAGATCGGCCGGTTCGCGCTGGCCAAGGTCGACCAGGTCAGCAACAGCATCCAGGTGCACCGGCTGGTCCAGGCCGTGATCCGGGCCCAGCTGACCGAGGAGGAGCAGCGGGAGGCCCGGCACGCCGTCCACCGGATCCTGGCCGGCGCCCGGCCGGACGACGACGAGCCGATCGACAACCCGGAGACCTGGCCGCGGTTCAACACCATCTGGTCGCACCTGACCCCGTCCGAGGCCCGGTACTGCAAGGAGCCGGAGACCCGCCGGCTGCTGATCGACCGCGTCCGCTACCTGTGGAAGCGCGGCGACTTCAAGGCCGCCTACCAGCTCGGCGAGGAGCTGCGCGAAGCCTGGAAGGAGATGCTGGGCAACGACGACCTGCAGTACCTGTACCTGCGCTTCCACCTGTCGAACATCCTGCGTTCGCAGGGGCGGTTCGTGGAGGCGAAGGAGCTGGACGAGGTCACCCTGGAGCGCCAGCGGGCCGTGCTGGGCCCCTCGCACCCGCACACGTACATGACCATGAGCGGTCTCGCCAACACCCTGGGCGCGCTCGGCGACTACGCGCAGGCGATGGAGCTGGCGACCGACGCCCACGAGGGCTTCAGCCAGATCTTCCACGAGGCGCACCCGCGCACGCTGGCCGCCGCGAACAACCTGGCGCTGAACCTGCGGCTGGTGGGCCAGTACACCAGAGCCCGTGAGATCGACCAGGAGGTGCACGACCTGCGCACGGAGGTGCTCGGACCGGAGCACCCGTACACCCTGTCCTCCGCGCAGAACCTCGCCCGCGACCTGCGCGAGGTGGGCCGGTACGAGGACTCGGTGCAACTGCTCAGCCGGACCTACGAGACCTACAAGCGGACGCTGGGGCGGGCCTTCCCCGGCACCCTGTCGGCCGCGAAGAACCTGGCGGTGTCGCTGCGCCGGGCGGGCCAGCTGGAGGACGCGCTCCGGCTGACCACGGCCACCCGGGCCCGCTACCGGGCCAAGTACACCTCGGTCAACCCGGACCTGCTGTCCTGCGAGCTGAACCTGGCCTCGGACCTCTTCGCGACCGGGGACCCGGGCGGGGCGCGGGACCTGGCGCAGGAGGTGGTGGACGAGTACATGAAGGTGCCGGGCGAGCGGCACCCGTACACCCTGGCGGCCGTCAACAACCTGGCGGTCTTCCACTGGGGCACGGGCGCGGCGGACACGGCGGAGACGATGCTGCGGCAGACGATCCGGCTGATGCGGGACGTCCTCGGCGACAACCATCCGCACACGGTCTTCGCCCACCTCAACCTGGCCAACGCCCGGGCCGATCTGGGCGATCCGGAAGGCGCCCTGGAGCTGGAGCGGCTCGCCGTGATGCGGCTGCGCGAGGCGCTCGGGGGGCACCATCCCGAGACCCTCGCGGCCGGCTCCAACATGGCGGTCAGCCTGGACTCGCTGGGCCGCAAGGAAGAGGCGGCCCGGCTGCGGGCGGAGGCGGTGTCCGAGCTGAGCCGGCTCCTCGGCGAGGACCACAGCCTGACCCGGTACGCCCGTGACGAGCGGCGGATCCACCGCGATCTGGAGCCTCTCGCCGTGTGATTCCACGGAGGGCGGCGGGGGCCCCGCGACCGCGGGCCGCCGCCGCCCGCCACCCGACAGCAGGGGGGCGCTGTGACCGACAGCATGACTTTCCGAAACGAGGACCTGCCGGCCCTCTTCCACCACACCGACCAGGCGGCCATCTCCCGGCAGCGGGAGTCCACGCAGGCCACCCGCGCCCAGCTGGTGCTGCTCGTGGCCGCCGCGGGGGCCGCCGCGCTGCCCGCGGGGCCGAAGCTGGGCTCGATGCACCTCTTCGGGCTGCTGAGCGTGCTCGCGTACGCGGGGGTGCTGGGCGTGGGCATGCGGGCGACCCGGCGCCGGGCGCGCCCGCAGTGGCAGCTCAACCGCAGCGCGGCGGAGTTCATCAAGTCCCTGGCCTGGCGGTACGCCGTGCACGGGGCGCCGTTCGGCAGCGAGGTCGGCGCACCCGAGGAGACGTACCGGACCCGGCTGGAGGCGGGTCTGGCCGAGCTGCGGAAGATGGGCTGGGAGGATCCGCGGACGGCCGGGACGGTACCGGAGGGCGGGGAGATCACCGGCGCGATGCAGCGGCTGCGCGGGATGGACTACCAGGCGCGGCGCGAGACGTACGTCCGGGACCGGCTGATCGAGCAGCGCAACTGGTACCGGCGGCGCACGGAGGTGTCCCGGCGGGCGACGAACCTGTGGTCGTGGACGATCGTGCTGCTGACCTGCCTGGCGCTGCTGTTCGCGCTGCTGGGGTCGTTCGGGTCGGGGCCGGGTCCGAGGCTGACCGCGCTGCTGAGCGCGGCGGCGGCGGCCGGAATCGCCTGGAACGAGGTGCGCCGCCATCATCCGCTGATCGAGGCGCACACCCTGATCGAGCAGGACCTGGCGGCGATGATGGTCGTGATGCAGACGACCATCACCGAGTCGCAGTGGCCTTCGTCGGTGTACGAGACCGAACGGTACGTCTCCCCGCAGCACACCGACTGGCTGGCCCGGCACAGCAGTTGAGCAGAACCGGTGGGGGCGTGGCTCAGTCCCGGGACACGCCCTCGCGCCAGATGACGGTGACCGGCTTGCCGAGCGCCCGCGCGTAGGCGACGATCTCGCCGGTGCCGCCGTGCCCGCGGGCGGGCTGCCCGTCCCAGACGGCGACGAGGCGGTCGCAGGAGTCGGCGATGTAGGTGCCGGCGGCGTAGTAGGCCTCGTCCGTGGAGCGGGCGAAGTCCATCCTGATCTCCTGCGTGGCGCGGCGCTTGAGCCGGCGGTAGCGGGCCAGGGCCTCGGCTCCCTCGAAGCCGTCCTCGTAGTCCCCGCTGGGGATCACCACGGTCAGTCCCGCGCCGCATTCGAGCGCGATGGCGGCGAACAGCTGGTCCGCCCCCTCGGCGAGACTGGAGAACGCCTCCAGCGGCCCGTCGTGGCCGCCCAGTACGGCGCGCAGGCCGTTCTCCACATGGCCGAGCACCGCATCCGGAATGGACCGGTGTCCGGTCACGCCGATTCGTTTCATGCAGAAACCTGCCTCCCCCGGCGGACACGCACCCCTGGACATCCTCCCAGAAGGCGGGAGGACGTCCAGGGGTGCGACGGGGGCGCGTGAGGCACCGTCAGTAGACGCTGACCCCGTAGGCGTTGAGGGCCTCGACCACGGGCTGGAAGAAGGTCGTGCCGCCCGAGGAGCAGTTCCCGCTGCCGCCGGAGGTGAGGCCGACGGCGCGGGTGCCCGAGTAGAGCGGGCCGCCGCTGTCGCCGGGCTCGGCGCAGACGTTGGTGCGGATCATGCCGTAGACGATGTCGCCGCCGCCGTAGTTCACGGTGGCGTTGAGGCCGGTGACCCGGCCGCTGTGGATGCCGGTGGTGGAGCCGCGCCGGGTCACGGACATGTTGACCGTGGCGTTCACGGCGCTGGTGATGTCCTGGCTGCCGACGGTCCCCGGGGGAACCGGCGTGTTGCTCGCGTACTTGATGAGGCCGTAGTCGTTGGTCGGGAAGCTGGAGCCGGTGGTGGAGCCGAGCACGGTGGTGCGGGCGGAGTTGGTCCACCAGGTGCCGGCGCCGTCGGTGCAGTGACCGGCGGTCAGGGCGTAGTAGTTGGCGCCGCTGCGCACGTTGAAGCCGAGCGAGCAGCGCCAGCTGTTGGCGTAGATCGCGTCGCCGCCGGAGGCCAGTTTGGTGAGCTTGCCGGGGGTGCGCTCGATGCGCAGCGCTCCGGCGTCCGCTCCGGCCTCGCGCTTGATTCTTTCGATGGCGGCGGCGGAGACGGTGGAGTCGGCGGTGACCACGAGGGTTCCGGTGGCGGTGTCGGTGTGCCAGGCGGTGCCTCCGACGTTGGCGCGCAGCACGGATGCGCTGGCCGACGCGAGCCGGTCGGCGCTGAATCCGCCGCCGTCCTGGGGGTCCGCGCTCGCCGCCGTGGGGACGGCGAACGCTGCGGCGGCGGCCAGGCCGGTGGCCGCCGCGAGCAGCCTGGTACGGGTCATGCGCTTGATCCTCACTTCTCGTCCTCCTGGAGAGGGTCGGGGGCCCGGCGGATGTGGGGGTGCCTGGGCCCGTGAGGCGCAGCCGGGGGCACGGCGGGCGCATGAACTTTGGCCGTGCCCCTGACAAGCGCTGTCGGGAGTGTCCTGTCGTCAGATACCGGTCGCAAGAGCGGCTTTCAGCCTCCGCTCGCCCGCCGCCACCCCGAAGGGCAGCGTGTTCCCGGGCGGCGGAAACGGACGGATGAAGTGGTCCGCGAAGGCGCAGGGGGGCAGCAGCGACCGGTTGAAATCCACGGTGATCGCCCCGCCTGCGTCCGGTATGCCGGGCTTCAGGAAGCGGAAGCGGTAGCTGGACCGCCCGCCGGTGTCATCGCCGAACACGGCCCAGAGGCTGCCGTCGTCCTCGTCCACGGCGACCTGGAGGGTGTGTTCGGCACCCTGGAAGGGGAAGGTGAGTTCCCCGCCGAGGCCGAGCCCGCGGGCCCGCCCGTCGGCGTTCTCCACCTGGACCCTTCGGTCCTCGGGGTAGGGCCGGAAACGCCCGCGCGGTGCGAAGGCGGGGTCGTACGGGGTGGCCTCGACGCCCGCGAAGGCCCGGCGGGCCTCGGAGGCGGGGTCGAAGACGCGTACCGCCCACTGCCCTTCGCGGCGGATCACCACGAGGCGCGCCTCCCCGGCGGAGAGCCGGGAGTGCGCGGGCGGGGCCCCGTCGGCGGCGAGTACGGCGTCACCGGTGAAGGGCTCGCCGTCGAGGCGCAGGGCGTCCTCGGCGGTGGCGGTGAGCGCCAGACCGCCGTCGGTCGCGCGCCAGAGTCCCGGGACGGCCGGAATTCGACCTTCCGGGTAGTCGGCGAGCCAGTAGGTGCCCGTCAGTGCGAGGGGTCCGTAGGGGGCGGACACGGCCGTGGCCCTGCCGTCGTGCCATGCCCGCCAGGCGGCCTGCGGATCGTCTGCGTCGTCACTCATCCCGCTCACCCCTTCCACGCGGGTCCGGGCGGGAATCCCCTCGTACGCCGTCCGGACCTGTCCGATCTGAAGGGGACTCAGCAGTCGCAGCCGCAGCAGTCACAGCTGCAGCAGCCGTCGCCACCGCCGCCGCCGCTCCCGCCACCACCGCCGCTGGAGCCGTTCGTGCCGTTGCAGCAGTCGCAGCAGTCACAGGCGTCGCACCACGGGTCCCGCTTCTTCCGGGACCAGGGGCCTTCGTGCTCGGTGCAGCACATCTGGCAGGTGCAGAACAGCCCGAGGGCGACCGCACAGCCGGCGAGCAGTCCGCGGCGGGGCCGCTGCGGCGGCGGGGCACCGCCGAAACCGCCCGGGCCCGTGGGCGGCATCCCGGGACCACCCGCTCCGCCGCCGTACGGAGTCCCGCCGTACGGGGCCCCGCCGTACGGGTTCTGGCCGTACGGGTTCTGGCCCTGGCCGCCGTAGGGCTGGCCCCCGTAGGGGTTGCCGCCCTGCCCGGCGGAGGCGGTCGCCGTGTGGGCGCAGCTGCCGGTCCCGAAGGCCCGGTCCACCGAGGTGCGCAGCTCGTGCACGAGCAGCCGGTGGGCGAGCCCCGCGTCCGTGAACTCGACCTCGCGCAGCGCGAGCCTGATCCCGTGCAGGGCGTCGTCGCAGAGCCGACGGGCCTCGGCGAGCGAGGTCCCGGTGGCGGTGAGCGGGTTCCAGGCGCCCGCCTCGGCGTCGGCGCGCTGGTCCTCCACCGCGTCCAGCAGGTGCGCGAGCCGCCCGAAGTAACGGCCCGCCTCGGCCAGCGCGGGGGCGTTGCCTGGCCGTCCGGCCAGCTGCGCGGTATGGGCGAAGGCGGCGGCCGTCGCGGTCTCCGTCGGCTCGGTCACCACGAGCACGGGCGTGCCGGGGCCCGCCAGCGTCTCGATGCCCGCCTGCCGGTCCACGGCATCGACGAGCACCGCCGTGTCGAAGCCGAGCGAGGCCCCCGTGCGGGCGCCGGCGCGGTCCCAGCCGCGGGCCACCCTGCGCGCGGCCGCAGCGATGGGTGCGCGGGCCAACAGCCCGTCCCGGTCCGCCACGTGGTCGCGCACCTTGGCGGAGGCGAGCACGAGCGAGACGGCGGCGGCGAGCCGCGCGCCCTCGCCCTGGGCGACCGAGGCGGTGCGCATCCCGCGCAGCGGGCAGGGTCCCGCGGTGCGGCGGGCCTCGGGCGCGGTGCCGGACTGAGCCTCCGTCAGAACGGAGACGAGCAAGCCGTCATAGTTCGTGACGATCCGGGCGAACTGACCGTGGTCTCCCCGAAGTGCCAGACACAGCCCGCACAGATGGGCCATCCACTCCGCCTTGAACCGCTCCCCCAGCCGGTGCGTGCAAGGTCTGACGATGCCGAACAAGCTGCTTCCCCCGTGTGTCGTACGCGTACCTGCCGGGCATCGTAGCGAGCCGTGTCGTTCACTCGAACGTCCCCATCGCTCACCCGCACGGCGGCAGTGGTCGTATTTTCACTCAGTCAGCAGTGGTAGCCACCAGGATCCTTGAGCGTGCAACGGATGTTCTGCACCAGTACCGTCACGAAACCTCTGCGCGGCGGCTATCCACTTGGCGCGTTGTCAGCATCATGGACGAGCATAGGGGCAGCGGAGAGAAGACAGACTGACCGCGGTGAAAGGAGGCAGTCCATGGGTTCGGTGCGCAAGGCGAGTGCCTGGCTGGGTCTCGTGGAGGACAGCGACGACGAGCGCTACTACGACGACGACTACGCGGAGGCCGCCCAGGGTTCGGTGGCCGGCCCCGGTGAGCAGTGGGTCACCGACCCGCGGGTGAAGGTGGCCTCCGAGTCGGCCGTGGAGCACGGCCGCCGGATCGCGACGGTCACCCCGGACGGCTTCCGTGACGCGCGCGGCATCGGCGAGCTGTTCCGCGACGGGGTCCCGGTCATCGTCAACCTGTCCTCGATGGACCCGGGCGACGCGAAGCGCGTGGTCGACTTCGCGGCCGGCCTGACCTTCGGGCTGCGCGGTTCGATCGAGCGGGTGGCGACCAGGGTCTTCCTGCTGACCCCGGCCGACACCCAGATCGTGAGCGGCGAGTCCGGCGGCCGCTCGCGCGACTTCTTCAACCAGAGCTAGGCAGGGCACTCACCGGAAGGCGTCGAGCCCGGTGAGCGCCTTGCCCAGCACCAGCTGGTGCATCTCCACGGTGCCCTCGTAGGTGAGGACCGATTCGAGGTTCGTGGCGTGCCGCATGACGGGGTATTCGAGCGAGATCCCGTTGGCACCGAGGATGGTCCGCGCGGTACGGCAGATGTCGATGGCCTCGCGGACGTTGTTGAGCTTGCCGAAGCTGATCTGCTCCGGCCGCAGGGTTCCCGCGTCCATCCGCCGGCCCAGGTGGTGGGCGAGCAGGATGCCCTTGTGGAGTTCGAGGGCCATGTCCGCCAGTTTGGCCTGGGTGAGCTGGAAGCCGCCGATCGGCTTGCCGAACTGCTCCCGCGTCCTCGCGTAGTCGAGCGCCGCCTCGAAACTGGCGCGGGCCGCGCCCATGGACCCCCAGATGATCCCGTAGCGCGCGTGGCTGAGACAGCCGAGCGGCCCCTTGAGCCCCTTCACCGACGGCAGCACGGCATCGGCCGGCAGCCGCACGTCGTCCATGACGAGTTCACTGGTCACGCTGGCCCGCAGGGACCACTTGTGCTTGATCTCCGGTGCGGAGAACCCGGCGGTGTCCGTCGGGACCGCGAATCCGCGGATCCCCTCGTCGGTCTGCGCCCACACCACGGCCACGGCGGCCACCGACCCGTTGGTGATCCACATCTTGCGGCCGTTGAGCACCCAGTCCGTGCCGTCGCGCTTGGCGTACGTGCGCATCGCGGCGGGGTCCGAGCCCACGTCGGGCTCGGTCAGCCCGAAGCAGCCGATCAGCTCGCCGGCCGCCATCCCGGGCAGCCAGCGCTGCTTCTGCTCCTCGGAGCCGTACTTCCAGATCGCGTACATGGCCAGCGAGCCCTGGACGGAGACCAGCGAGCGGATGCCGGAGTCGGCGGCCTCCAGCTCCAGACAGGCGAGGCCGTACTGCACGGCGCTGGCGCCCGCGCACCCGTACCCCTCCAGGGACATGCCGAGCGCGCCGATGGACCCGAGCTCCCGGGCCAGCTCCCGGATCCCGGGCAGCTCGCCGTCCTCGTACCACTGGGCGATGTGCGGCAGCACCCGGTCGGCGGCCCAACTCCGTACGGTGTCCCGCACGGCGAGGTCCTCGGGCCCGAGGAGCTCGTCGAGCCCGAGCGGATCATGGGGCAGGAACGCGGACACGGGGCCTCCCGGCGGCCTGAAGAAGAACCTAGCAACGCAAGTTTTTGCGCCCAGCCGACGCTATTAGCCCCCGCCCCCCAAATCCAGCCCCGCTTGTACAGCCCCGCCGGCACAATCCAGCCCCGCCGGCGTTTGAGGCGCGGGGTCCGGGGCGGAGCCCCGATCTTCAGCCCCGCCGCACCACTCCAGCCTCGCCCACACCATCCAGCCCCGCCGGCGTTTGAGGCGCGGGGGCTCGGGGGCAGCGCCCCCGCAACGGCGATCAGCCCGCGTGCTCGACCGACGCGGGCGCCCCGCACGACTCACCCTTGGCCTGCGCGGGCAACCGCACAGCACCCTCCGCCGCCCCGCCCTCCGCGGCTCCGCACTCCATGGCCCGCGGCAGCCTCAACGCCATCGCCGCCCCCGCGAGCAACAGCCCCGCGCTCACCACGAGAGTGACGTGCAGCCCGTGCACGAACGAGTGCCGCGCCGCCGCGTACAGCGCGGCCCCCGCCGGCCCCCCGAGGTGCGCGGCGATCTGATAGGCCTCGCCGAGCGAGTTCGCCGCGCCCGCCGCGTCCGCCGCCGAAACCCCCGGCACGCCCTCGAGCCCCGGCCGGTACGCCGCGTTCATCACGCTGCCCAGCAGCGCGATGCCGATGCCCGCGCCCAGCTGGTACGAGGTCTCGCCGATCGAGGCCGCGCCGCCCGCGGTGGCCGCCGGGGCCTCGCTCAGCATCGACTCGTACGCGGCGAAGAGCGTGGTCTGCAGTCCGAAGCCGAGCAGGATGAAGCCGACGGTCAGCAGCAGGGGCCGGTCCTGCTGGCCCATCAGGGTCAGCAGCAGCACGGCGAAGGCGGTCAGCAGGAAGCCCAGCGAGACCATCGTGCGCGGCCCGACCCGGTTCAGCGTGTACGAACCGGTGGCGCCCGCGGCCATGGCGGCGAAGGTCAGCGGCAGCAGCCGCAGGCCCGTCTCCAGCGGGCTGAGTTCCAGCACCAGCTGGAGGTACTGGACGGCGATCAGCTCCAGGCCGACGAGGGCCAGCATGGCGAGCACGATGCAGGCCACCGATGTGGAGAAGGCGGCGCGGGAGAACATCCGCATGTCGATCAGCGGGTGCGTCCGCCGCTTCTGCCGCCGTACGAACAGGACGAGCAGCACCGCGCCGAGCAGCAGCGGGACCACGGCCTGCGCGTCGAGGAGGTGGCGTTCGGCGCCGAGCCGCTTGATGCCGAGCACCGAGCCGAGGACGCCGGCGGCGGCCATCAGCGCGCCGGCCACGTCCCACGGCCCGTCCGCGGCGCCGCGCGATTCGGGCAGCAGCCAGCGTCCGAGCGGAAGGATCAGCGCCATCAGCGGGATGTTGATGAGGAAGACCGAGCCCCACCAGAAGTGCTGGACGAGGAAGCCGCCGAGCACCGGACCGCTCGCGGCGCCGACGGCGGCGACGGCGGTCCAGATGCCGATGGCCAGGGCCCGCTCGCGCCGGTCGGGGAAGACCTGGCGCAGGATCGACAGGGTGGCGGGCATGATCATCGCGCCGCCGATGCCGAGCAGGGCGCGGGCGGCGATGAGGACCTGGGCGTTGTCGGCGAGGGCCGCTATCGCGGAGGCGACGCCGAAGAGCCCGTAGCCGAGGAGGAGGATGCGGCGGCGGCCGACCCGGTCACCGAGGGTGCCGAAGAGGATGAGCAGCGAGGCGCAGACCAGCGGGTAGGCGTCGACGATCCAGAGGAGTTCGATCGGGCCGGGGCGCAGGTCCTCGGTGACGGAGGGGACGGCCACGTGCAGGATGGTCGCGTCGAGTGCGACGAGGACCAGGCTGACGCAGAGAACCGCCAGGACGACCCAGCGGTTGGCACCGCCGGAGGCCGCGCTGAGCCGCTGCCAGGGGGAAGGGGTCCTGGCCCCGGCCGCGTTCGTCCCCGACATGCATGTACCTCCCAGGTGATCCCTCGCGCTCGGCGGACCAGCGTCTTGTGGAGCCACGGGGGGTGGTGCGCTGTGCGGCGTCCAACGGGGTCCGGCATCGACACGCGAGTGAACGGTCAGCGTACGCGAGTTCGTCCGTACGACACGTGGCCAAGCTCTCATCCCGGCGACGGCCCCGGTGTGGCGTACACCACTCGCCCACCCCCCGATCCTCCCCCGTGTACACGTGCGCTCACGGCCCGTGGTCGCCGACCCGGACAGGGCGCGGCGCCACCGATAATCATGCCCGTGAAAGATCTTGGATTTCGCCGGGCCGCGCCCGCGCTGGCCGTCTTCGCGGCGGTCCGGCTGCTGGGGCTGACCGTGCTCGCGGTGTGGGGCGCGGTGGCCGGCAGCAGCCCGCACACGCTGCTGTCGGCCCGCTGGGACTCGCTCTGGTACGCCCGCATCGCCGCGGAGGGGTACGGGTACGCGGTGGTCCTCCCGAACGGGGACGTCCACTCGAACCTGGCGTTCTTCCCGCTGCTGCCGTGGCTGGAGCGGCTGGTGTCGGCGGCGACCGGACTGTCGTACGGCTCCGCGGGCCTGGTGGTGTCGGCGGTCGCCGGGCTCGCCGCGGCCTGGGGGATCTTCGCGGTGGCCGATCTGCTCCACGGCCGCCGGGCCGGGGTGTTCGCGGTCGGGGCCTGGGCGGCGCTGCCCGTCGGGATCGTGCAGTCGATGGCGTACAGCGAGTCGCTGTTCACGGCGCTGGCCGCCTGGGCGCTGTACGGGGCCTTGCGCGGCCGGTGGCTGACGGCGGGGCTGCTCGCGGCGGGTGCGGGGCTGACCCGCCCGGTCGGTGCGGCGGTGGTCGCGGCGGTGTGGGTGGCGGCCGTTCTCGCCTGGCGCCGCGGTGAGCGGTCGTGGCGGATGGCGGCGGGCGCGCTGCTGGCCCCGCTGGGAGCGGCGGCGTACGTGCTATGGGTCGGCGCGCGCACCGGGAACGGGCTGCTCGGCTACCTGGACGTGCAGGGCGGCTGGGGCAACGGGTTCGACGGGGGCTGGGCCTTCGCCCGGTTCGTCGGCGCGAAGCTGGCCTCGTCCGCCTTCCCCGCCGGGGTGGGGCTGATCGCGGGGGTGGTGCTGGTGCTGTGGCTGTACGCGACGTGCGTGCGGCAGCGGCAGCCGGCGCCGCTGCTCGTGTACTGCGGGATCGTGGTGGCGCTGGCGCTGTGCGCGTCCGGGTACTTCGGCTCCAAGCCCCGGCTGTTGCTGCCGGCCTTCCCGCTGATGCTGCCGCCGGCGCTGGCGCTGGCCGGGTGGCGGACCCGGCGGGCCGCCCTGGTGCTGGGCGCGGCGGCCCTGGTCTCGGCGCTCTACGGGGCGTTCTGGCTGAACGGGTCGGGGCCTCCCTAGAGCCGTCCGGAGCCCGCACATAACGGAATGAATCATTCCCATCCATCTTTCAGCAAAAGAAATGACCTGCGGCAATAAAGTTCGGGTAAGTAGCCGAAACAATTGCCGGGACAGTGGATCACCCGGGTTCCAACCACTGCCGAAATACCGCGAATTAAGCACCGCGTGAGACCAACTCCACATCACATGGTCATCACAAAGCCCGCGATTCGCCCGGGCCGAGCAGCGACGCGCGGTAACGTCGATTGAGTGCGTACCGACCAAATCCTGACCCGTCTGGAGCGGGTGTTCGCCCGGCTGGACCGGGAACCAGAGCGACCGGCTCATCTGCAAACCCCGCAGATGAGCCGGCACCGCGTCGTACTCCTGGGATCGACCCTCGTCTTCTATCTCGCAATCGTGGTGGCCGTACTGACCACTTCGTGGCTGGTCCGCCTCGACTGGCAGATCATGTTCTTCCGGCCCTACGAACAGTGGCCGCAGGTACACGCCTTCCTCGACTACCTCGTCGTGCTCGGCCAGCGCGGACCCACCGCGGTCATGGTCGCCGCCTGGCTCGGCTGGCGCTGCTGGCGCCAGCACACGCTCCGCCCGCTGATCACCCTCGGCGTGGCACTGCTCCTGCTCAACGTCACCGTCGGGTCCGTCAAGCTCGGCCTCGGCCGGCTCGGTCCGCACTACGCCACGGAGATCGGATCCGCCGAACTCTTCGCGGGCGGCGATATATTTCCTTCCGGCCACACCGCCAACGCCGTCGTGACCTGGGGGATCCTGGCCTACCTGGCCTCCACCGTGGTCACCCGGCGAGTGCTGTCCGTGGTGTCCGCGGTCGTCTCGCTGAGCGTCGGCGCCACCACCGTGTACCTCGGCACGCACTGGGTCAGCGACGTTCTGCTCGGCTGGTCCGCGGGCCTGCTGATCCTGCTGGCCCTGCCCTGGTTCGAGCCGCTCATCGCCCGGAGCGAGGCCTACGTCTTCGACCTGCGCGAGCTGCTGCGCCGCCGCGCCGAGACCGGACGGATGCCCGCGCCGGTCGTCTCCGCGCTCCTCCCGCTGCTCTCCGCGGGCGGCAAGTGGCAGCTGCAGCGCGTCGACGGCCCCGTCGCCCAGGAGCCGCTCCCGGTCCCCGCCGCGGCCGGTGCCGCCGCGCCGCACTCCCCGGCGCCCCGGCCCGCCGCGCACCCGGCCGTGGCCCGGCCGCACCTGATCCGCTCCGAGCGGACCCCGGTCACCCCGGTCGGCAGCCGCCGCCCGGCGCACACCGAGCGGGCCGCGACCCGGGGGGCGGCCGCCCGCCCGATCGCCGGCGGCTGACGCCCACCGCGGGGCGGTACGCACCACCTCACCCCGCGCCACGAAGGCGGGCCCGGTCTCACCGACCGGGCCCGCCTTCGCCGTTCGTCAGCGCCGCGCCCGGACGTTCGTCCGTCCCGGGTCACGCTTGTGTCACAGAATATCTACAGCCGCAAATTGTTTTCCGAACCGCGACACGCCCGACGTGCAAGGACTTTGGAATTTCCGTCGAGCGGCCCGGAATTCGTGTCGGACATTGCCACGGCCCTCATGGACCAGACCAGCTGAATCCCCCTCAGGTCCGCTACATTTCCTTCACTTCTCCTGGCTCCACGGCCCTCCCCAGGAGATCCCGCGCCGCCCTGATCCGGTCCGTCAGCTCCGGCGGCTCGACCACTTCGAACTCACAGTCGAGCAGCATGATGTGAATCACCAGAACGTCCAGGTTCACCCCGCCGGTCCGCAGCAGACAGCTCTGCCCGTCGAGCGGTTCCAGGACTCCGTCGCTCGGCCCGACGATCCGTCCCGCCTCCTGCGCCGAAACCTTCAGCCGCACCACCGCGCGGGCGGCGTACACCCGCTGCGACACGCCCTGGGAGACGTACGCGGCAAGGTCCTCGGCGGGCGGCGGACGCGGGGTGAACCGTGGTCCGTGCGGCGGTCTGGGCTCGATCCGGTCGGCGCGGAAGGTCCGCCACGCGTCCCGGTCCAGGTCCCAGGCGACCAGGTACCAGCGCCGCTCGGTGCAGACCAGCCGGTGCGGCTCGACGGTGCGGCGGCTGACGTTGCCCTCGTGGTCCCGGTAGCCGAAGCGCAGCCGCTCGCCGTCGCGGCACACGGAGGCCAGCTCGGTCAGCACCGAGGCGTCCACGGTGGACCGCTCGGCCCCGCGCAGCATCGGCACGGTGAACGCGTTGAGTGCGGAGACCCGGCGCCGCAGCCGCGAGGGCAGCACCTGCTCCAGCTTCGCGAGGGCGCGCACGGAGGCCTCCCCGATCCCCTCGACCCCGTTCCCCGCGGCGGTCCGCAGCCCGACGGCGACGGCCACCGCCTCGTCGTCGTCCAGCAGCAGCGGTGGCAGCTCGGCCCCCGCCCCCAGCTGGTAGCCGCCGCCGGTCCCGGGGCTGGCGTTCACCGGGTACCCCAGCTCCCGCAGCCGGTCCACGTCGCGCCGGACCGTGCGCGGGGTGACCCCGAGGCGCTCCGCGAGACCGGCCCCGGTCCATTCGCGGTGGGCCTGCAACAGGGACAGGAGGCGCAGCAGCCGTGCGGAGGTGTCGAGCATTCCCCGAGTCTGCCAGCGGAGCCCGGGACGCGGAGCCGGGCGGGAGCGGGCCGGGCGGCGGGGTCTCAGCAGGGCGGCGTCGGGGCGGCGTCACCGCCGAGCTCGAGCAGCCCGCACAGGCTCTTCAGCGACACCTTCCAGACCCCGTCGTCGAGCACCGCGACCCCCTTGCTGTCCTCCAGCGCCGGGACGCCGCTGACCAGCAGGTCGTACGTCACCTTGGCCTCGGTGGGCGAGGTGAAGGTGATGTCCGAGATCTCCACCGCGGTGTCGGGGCTGTCGGGATCGGTCCCGAAGAGGCCCAGCAGCATGGCGATCATCTCACCGTGCTGCAGCAGCTCGGCCTTCTCCTTGACGGGGGTCTCCGGGTCGAAGAAGGCGGCCCAGTTCTTCTCGATCTGCGCCTTGGCCGCCTCGGGGTCCGCCGGGCCGTCCACGGCCGGCACGGCGGGGGCCACGGCCGCCGGCGGGCCAAGGGCTCCCCGTTCGGCCGGCCCGGAGGCCGAGGACCATCCCGCGACGGCCGGTACGGCCAGCAGGACTGCGGCCGCCGCGCAGGCCGCGGCCCGAGGGTGTCTGCTCTGGACCATCTGACTCACCACCGGAGCCCCGAGCGAGCCGTTCGGCTCGGTGCTTCCAGGGTCAGCGCCCTCAGGACATCCCGCAACGCGCGGCCCCGTCGGTGCGCCGCTCAGCCGCGCTCCGAAGCCCCGGCGGGAGCGGGCGCCGTCGCGGCGGGCAACAAGGCGCCTGCCCCCGCGGGGGCCACCCCGCCCCCAGGCTCCGGCCGCGCTTCCGGTCTCGGATTCGTCTCCGGGCTCGTTTCCCGCTCCGGACTCGGTTCCGCCTCCGCCTCCGGCCGCGGCACCGGACCCGGTTTCGTTTCCGGCCTCGGCTTCGTTTCCGGCTCCGGCACCGGCCGTGGTTTCGGCTTCTCCTCCGAACTCACGTCAGGCTCCGGACTCGGCTCGGGCTGCGGCGCCGGCTCCGGACTCGGCTCAGGCTCCGGCCGGGGATCCGGACTCGGCTTCGCCTCCGGCTCCGGAGCCTGTTCGGGGACCGTCAGGAGCATGCCCACCGCGATCGCCTCCGGTCGCGGACCGATCAGCTGCCGGTTCGCCTCGTACAGCGCCCGCCACCCGCCCCGCACCCGGTGCTTGTGCGCGATCGACACCAGCGTGTCCCCGGCCCGCACCGCGTGCATCCGCCCCGCCAGCCCGTACCGCTTCGAGCACACCGGCCACGCGTTCCACCCCTGCGAGCCGAGGAGGTCCTCCGCGACCCTGATCTGCTGTCCGCGGGTCGCCAGGTCGGCCCGCGGGGCGAACGCCAGCCCCCCGTACTCCTCCCAGGTCGGCTGCCAGAACTGCAGCCCGCCGTAGAACCCGTTGCCGGTGTTGACCGCCCACCGCCCGCCGCTCTCGCAGTCGGCCACGCAGTCCCAGGGCCACTCTCCGCCCGGTCCGCAGTCCCCCGGCCCGCTGCCGATCACCCCCGGCGAGCCGGGGTGCGCCGCTCCCGCCGGTCCGGGCGCGGGCGGTGGCGGAGCCGCGGCCGCCGGGCCGCAGGGAGGTACGAGCACCAGCACGGCGGCGGCAGCGGCGACGCCGAGGACGGCGGCCCGGCGGATCCGGAGGTTGGGCATCGGGTCACGCTACGCAGCCCCCGGCGGCCCCCTCCGGCCCGCCACGCGGCGGGTCACCGCACCCCACCCGGTCGGCCGACCCGCCAACCCTGCCCCAAACGGCCATACCTGGCCGCCAACTGAGCACAACCAGAAAACAGTTGGCACGAAAACAACGCTCCAGTCGGACGGTTCACTCTTCCGGGGGCCAGGTTCGATTCCGTTCCCTCCAATGGCGTGACCCCGGCCACCGCTCGTCCGTTGAGCCCGGCGAGCCGGGAGTCCCCCGGCCCCGCACCTATGCCGAGGAGCCACCCCGTGCCGCGCATGCTCGACGTCAGTGATGAGGTACGTGCCGAGATCGGTGACGAAGAAGCCGACAGGCTGCTCGTCGGCGAGGACGCGCCGCGCAGTTACGACTGCACTTCCTGCCGCACCCCCGGCGACCCCGAGAACGACCGCACCAGCACGGTGCTGTTCGTCGGCGAGGAGACCGCCGTCCTCGCCTTCGCCCACGCCACCTGCATCCCCTCGCAGGTCGTGTCCGTCTCGGAGGAGCAGCTCCAGGGCGCCGTCCGCAGCATCACCGGCGACAGCCCCGCGCCCGGCACCGACGGCACCGCCCCCCAGAACGTCCCCGGCGGCCAGGCCGTCCTCGGCATCACCAGCGGCCTCATCCTGATCGGCGGCGAGCTGCACCCCGCCCTGGTCGTCGAGCCGACCGCGCCGATCGCCCGCCCCGGCAGCGACGGCCCCGGCGACGACTTCCTGCCGCTCCTCATCGAGCAGGGCTTCATCCCGGTCACCGACACCGCCGAGCTCCCCGCCCTCCTGGGCGGCTGGTCGGTCCTGCTCGCCGCCGGCCAGCTGCACGCCGTACTGCAGCCGGGCTCCGAGGGCGGCGGCCAGGTCGCCTGGTGGCAGGCGCACCAGGCGCTGTCGGTCACCGACGGCTGGCGCACCGCCGTCCAGAAGACCCAGCGCGTGCTCATCTACGCCGCCCCGGTCGGCTCCATCGGCCAGCAGCCCCGCGAGGACCTGCTGCGCGACGCACTGGACAAGGCCGCCGCCGCGGGCAAGCTCGTGGCCGCCGCGATGCCCCTGGCGGGTACGCCCGGCGCCTGATCCAGCCGGGCCCGGAACGGCCGCCAGCCCCCGCCGAGGGGGCCCGGCGGCGTGCGCCGGGGGTGTGCGGTCCGTCCCGCACACCCCCGGCGATCTGCGTTTCCTCCCCCGTCACCCCGCATCCGCAAGCCGTCGGTTTCGTTGGCTGATACGTGCATTCATACGACTCCTCCCGCGCCCCGTCCTATCCGAGCACCGTCCCCGCGATGCGCCCCGCACGCGACCGGGACAGCGCACCGGCCGTCTCGCACACCCCGATCTACGACACGCTGTACTCGGAGTACCTGCGTGCCTTCCGGGCCCTGCCGGGCGACCGTACGGGCGAGGAGGACCTCGGGTTCACGGCCTTCTCCTACGGGAGCTCCTACACCGGCGTCGGCTCGTACGGCAGCGGCTGGAACGGTTCCGCGTGGCAGCGGACCGACGACTGGCAGCCCTCGTACACCCCGCAACTGCAGCCGCAGCCGGCGTACTCGTACGCGGGCAGCTCCGGATACGCCGGCGGGCGGCAGCACCAGACCGGGATGACGCACATCCCGGCGGCCCTGCCGCCCGCTCCGCGCCGGGGCTACTGACCCCGGACAGCGCTTGCGCGCACCACTGCTCGCGCCCTACTTCTTCTTCTTGTACTGGGCGCCGCGCTTCTCGCGCACCCGCACCGAGATGTGGATCGGGGTGCCCTCGAAGCCGAACTCCTCGCGCAGACGGCGCTCGATGAAGCGGCGGTAGCCGTGCTCCAGGAAGCCGGAGGCGAAGAGGACGAACCGCGGCGGCTTGCTGCCCGCCTGGGTCCCGAACAGGATGCGGGGCTGCTTGCCGCCACGGATCGGGTGCGGGTGGGCGGCGACGACCTCACCGAGGAAGGCGTTCAGCCGGCCGGTGGGGACGCGCGTCTCCCAGCCCGCGAGGGCGGTCTCGATCGCCGGGACCAGCTTCTCCATGTGGCGGCCGGTGAGCGCCGAGACGTTCACCCGGGGCGCCCAGGCGACCTGCTGCATCTCGGTCTCGATCTCGCGCTCGAGGTAGTAGCGGCGCTCCTCGTCGAGCTCGTCCCACTTGTTGTAGGCGATGACGATCGCGCGGCCGGCCTCGACGGCCATGGTGATGATGCGCTGGTCCTGGACGCTGATCGTCTCGGTGGTGTCGATCAGGATGACCGCCACCTCCGCCTTCTCGACGGCGGCGGCCGTGCGCAGGGAGGCGTAGTAGTCGGCGCCCTGCTGCAGGTGGACCTTCTTGCGGATGCCGGCGGTGTCGACGAACTTCCAGGTGATGCCGCCGAGCTCGATCAGCTCGTCGACCGGGTCGCGGGTGGTGCCGGCCAGCTCGTTGACGACGACGCGGTCCTCCTTCGCCACCTTGTTCAGGAGCGAGGACTTGCCGACGTTCGGGCGGCCGATCAGCGCGATGCGGCGCGGGCCGCCGGGGGCGGCGCCGCCGAAGGTCTGCGCGGGGGCCTCGGGCAGGGCCTCCAGGACGGCGTCGAGCATGTCGCCGGTGCCGCGGCCGTGCAGCGAGGAGACCGGGTGGGGCATGCCGAGGCCGAGCGACCACAGGGAGGCCGCGTCGGCCTCGCCGCTCTGGCCGTCCACCTTGTTGGCGCACAGCACGACGGGCTTGCCCGCCCTGCGCAGCAGGCGGACGACGGCCTCGTCGGTGTCGGTGGCGCCGACCTTGGAGTCGACGACGAAGACGACCGCGTCGGCGGCCTCGATGGCGTACTCGGCCTGGGCGGCGACGGAGGCGTCGATGCCGAGGACGTCCTGCTCCCAGCCGCCGGTGTCGACGACCTTGAAGCGCCGGCCGGCCCATTCGGCCTCGTACGTGACGCGGTCGCGGGTGACGCCGGGCTTGTCCTCGACGACCGCCTCGCGGCGGCCGATGATCCGGTTCACCAGGGTCGACTTGCCGACGTTCGGGCGGCCGACGACGGCGAGGACGGGCAGCGGGCCGTGGCCCGCCTCCTCGATCGCGCCTTCGACCTCTTCGATGTCGAAGCCCTCTTCCGCGGCGAGCTCCATGAACTCCGCGTACTCGGCGTCGCCAAGTGCTCCGTGGTCGTGCTGGTCGTTCATGAAGTCCGTTCCTCGTCGTTCGTGGTGGTCGGTGGTACCCGCGCAGCGCGGTTCCACTACTGGTTTCAAGTCTCGCTCAGCGCCCGGTGAGGCGCTTGGCGTCGGCCAGGTGGGCGGTCAGCCGGTCCTGGATGCGTGTGGTGGCCTCGTCGAGCGCGGTACGGGTACGCCGGCCCGTGCCGTCGCCGGCGTCGAAGGCGGAGCCGAAGACGACGTCGACCCGGCTCTTGAATGGCGGCAGCCCCGGGATCAGCTTTCCGCGGTTCTCGCCGCTGCCGAGGACGGCCACGGGCACGATGGGCGCTCCGCTGCGGACCGCGAAGTACGCGAGGCCCGCGCGCAGCGAGGCGAAGTCGCCCTCGCCGCGGGTGCCCTCGGGGAAGATCCCCAGGGCCCCTCCGTTGTCGAGCACCTTCAGCGCGCGGCCTATCGCCGTCCGGTCGGTGCCGGTGCGGTCGACCTTGACCTGCCCGATCCCGTCGAGGAAGGGGCCGAGCGGGCCGACGTACGCTTCCTTCTTGATCAGGAAGTGCAGGGGGCGCGGCGCGGTGCCCATGACCATCGGGCCGTCTATGTTGTGCGAGTGGTTCACGGCGAGGATCACGGGGCCGGAGGCGGGCACCTTCCAGGCGCCCAGCACGCGCGGCTTCCACAGCCCGTACATGAGCCCGATGCCGATGCGCCTGCCGACCGCCGCACCCGTGAGGGAGGGCGATTCGCTCACTTGCGGCCCGCCCGCTTCTCCTCGACCAGCGTCACGACGCATTCGATCACCTGGTCGAGCGTGAGCTCGGTGGTGTCCACCTCGACGGCGTCGCCGGCCTTGGCCAGCGGGGAGGTCTTGCGGCCGGAGTCGGCCGCGTCGCGCTTGATCAGCGCCTCCTTGGTGGCCGCCAGGTCGGTGGCCTCCTTGCCGCGGAGCTCTCCGCTGCGCCGGGCGGCACGCGCCTCGGCGGAGGCGGTCAGGAAGATCTTGAGGTCGGCGTCGGGCAGGACGGTGGTGCCGATGTCCCGGCCCTCGACGACGATCCCCTCGGCCTCCAGGGCGGCCGAGGCGGCGATGGACCGCTGCAGCTCGGTGATCAGGGTGCGCACCTCGGGGACCGCGCTGACGGCGCTGACCTTGGAGGTGACCTCCTTGGTCCGGATGGGCCCGGCGGCGTCCAGGCCGTCCACCGTGATGGTGGGGGCGGCCGGGTCGGTGCCGGAGACGATGCCGGGCTTGCCCGCGGCGACGGCGATGGCCTGCGGGTCGTCGGTGTCGACGCCGTTGGTGATCATCCACCAGGTGATGGCCCGGTACTGGGCACCGGTGTCCAGGTAGCGCAGCCCGAGCTTGGCGGCCACGGCCTTGGAGGTGCTGGACTTGCCCGTGCCGGAGGGACCGTCGATGGCGACGATCACGGCGGACGGAGCTGCGGTTTCCACGGTGCGGGCACCTTCCTGGTTGCGCGTACGTGTCCGGGCGCGGCAAAACGCCCCTCCCCAAGGTTACCGGCCCCCGACAGCTCCCGGCCCCGCCTTGTCCGGCCGGGGCACAGCCCCGGCCATGGCGCAGCACTTTCCAGGGCCCCGGCACCGCACCGCACCACTACTGCTGCCGCAGCGCCCAGCCCCGTTCGCGCAGCTCGGCCGTCAGGCCGGCCGCCGCCCGCGGCTCCACCATCAGCTGCACGAGACCCGCCTGCTGCCCCGTCGCGTGCTCGATCCGCACGTCCTCGATGTTGACCCCCGCCCGCCCCGCATCGGCGAAGATCCGCGCCAGCTCTCCGGGCTGGTCGCTGATGAGCACGGCCACCGTCTCGTAGACCGTGGGCGCCGCGCCGTGCTTGCCCGGCACCCGCACGCGGCCCGCGTTGCCGCGCCGCAGCACGTCCTCGATGCCCGCCGCGCCGCCCCGCCGCTTCTCCACGTCGGCCGACTGGAGGCCCCGCAGCGCCTCCACGGTCTCCTCCAGGTCGACCGCGATCCCGGCGAGGACGTCGGCCACCGGTCCCGGGTTGGCCGAGAGGATCTCGACCCACATCCGGGGGTCGGAGGCCGCGATCCGGGTCACGTCCCTTATGCCCTGCCCGCACAGCCGGACCGCCGTCTCGTCGGCCTCCTCCAGCCGGGCCGCGACCATGCTGGAGACCAGCTGCGGGGTGTGCGAGACGAGCGCCACCGCCCGGTCGTGCGCGTCCGCGTCCATCACGACGGGGACGGCCCGGCACAGGGCCACCAGCTCCAGCGCGAGGTTCAGCACCTCGTGTTCGGTGTCCCGGGTCGGGGTCAGCACCCATGGGCGGCCCTCGAAGAGGTCCGCGGTGGCGGCGAGCGGTCCCGACTGCTCCTTGCCCGCCATCGGGTGCGTCCCGATGTACGCGGTGACGTCGACGCCGAGCGCCGCCAGCTCCCGCCGCGGCCCGCCCTTGACGCTGGCCACGTCCACGTACGCCCGCGCCGCCTTGCGGCCGATCAGGTCGGCCAGGGTCGCCGCCACGTGGGCCGGCGGTACGGCGACGATCGCGAGGTCGACCGGGCCCTGGGGGGCCTCGTCGGTGCCGGCCCCGAGGGCGGCCGCCGTGCGGGCCCGGTCCGGGTCGTGGTCGGCGAGGTGCACGGTGATCCCGCGCGCCGCCAGGGCGAGCGCCGCGGAGGTGCCGATCAGTCCGGTTCCGATGACGACGGCGGTTCTCACGGGCGCTCCAGGGTTGCGTACGGCACGGTGACGGGACTGCCTGGCCAGGGTAGCCAGAGCGGACGCACGAGGGCCCGGCGGTCCGTCCGGTGGGACGGTGGCCGGGCCCTGACGGGCTGTCGTCCGCGGCGGTCAGATCGCCTGGGCCCTGATGATGTCCTCCAGCGAGCCGGACGGGACCTGTCCCTGCGGGGTCAGCTTGTCGACCGCTTGCGGCAGGACCTGCGCGATCTCGTCGGCGGCCTGCTCCGGGGAGATGCCGGCCTGCTCCGCGGCCTGCTGCAGGGCTCCGTCCGGCAGCGCCTCCTTGATCTGGTCGGCGCTGACGGGCTGGTTCTCGCCGGTGCCGATCCAGGACTGCGCCTGGTCGGCGAGGCCCGACTTGGTCAGCATGTCCAGCAGGCCGCCGAGCGGATTGTTCGCGGGGTTGCCGCCGGCCGCCTGGCCGCCGCCCGCGCCACCGGCGCCGCCGCCCATGAGCGCGCCGAGCAGCGAGCCGAGGATGTTCGCCCCGCCGCCGCTCCCGCCTTGGCCGCCGCCGCTCCCGAGGAGGCCGCCGAGAAGAGAGCCGAGGTCGTTACCCGCCATGGTCCTGCCTTTCGAAGAGGGACCGGGCCGCGCCGACGAGCGCCGTACCCGGCTTCGAGACACGGACAATGTCACCCATCTCGCCTCATGCCGCCACTGGATGCGCGGGGCCCCGGCCGCTGCGGTAGAACGATCGGCATGATCTTCCACATCGTCCCGCTCGCCGACTGGGCCGCCGCGCCCGGGCTCCCGTTCGCCCCGCCCTCGCTGGAGTCGGAGGGTTTCGTGCACTGTTCGGCCGATCGCCCCACGGCGCTCTCGATCGCCGACGCGCACTACCGCGAGGTGCCGGGTACGTTGCTCGCGGTGGAGCTCGACGAGGACGCCCTGACCGCGGAGGTCCGCCGGGAGGGTGAATCGGGCGTCCGCTACCCACATGTTCACGGCCCGCTGAACCGGGAGGCCGTGATCCACGTGTGGGAGGTCGTACGCACACCTGGCAGTCCTGCCTCACTGGCCCCGTGGGAACCGGGCCGGTGAAACGGCGCGGCACGCTTCACCTGAGGCTCGCCGCAGGCCAGGATGCTGCACGCCCTTCCCGGCCACAACGCGAGGAGAGACTCATGAGCGACCCCACGCACACCGCCCGGCGCACGGTACTGGCGGCGGGCGCGGCCGCCCTGGCCGGCGGTGCACTCACCGCCTGCGGCAGTGACGGTGAGAAGACCCCTGCCGCAGAGACGAACGGCTCGGCGTCCGCGCCCGCCGCCTCCGCGGCCGCCACCGCCGCCACCCCGGAATCCGGTTCGGCCGCCAAGGAGGTCCTCGCCAAGACGGCGGACGTGCCCAAGGGGGGTGGCACGGTCCTCAAGAAGGAGAAGCTCGTGATCACCCAGCCCACGGCCGGATCCTTCCGCTGCTTCACGGCGGTCTGCCCCCACCAGGGCTGCCTGGTGAACAAGGTGGCGGACGGCACCATCGACTGCCCCTGCCACGACAGCAAGTTCGCGATCGCCGATGGCGCGGTGACCAAGGGCCCGGCCACGAAGGGACTGGCGGAGAAGAAGATCAAGGTCGCGCCGGACGGCACTATCTCGCTCGCGTAGCGGCAGGTCAGGCGCCTACGCTCGCCGGATGGACGAGCTGACGCTGGTACGGGACCACACGGTCTACCGCTGCGTGATGGGGTCCCGGGCGTTCGGGCTGGCGACGGAGGCGAGCGACACCGACCGGCGCGGTGTCTACCTCGCCCCGACGCCGCTGTTCTGGCGGTTCGAGAAGCCCCCCACGCACGTGGAGGGCCCGCGGGACGAGGAGTTCTCCTGGGAGCTGGAGCGCTTCTGCGAACTCGCGCTGCGGGCCAACCCGAACATCCTTGAATGCCTGCACTCCCCCCTGGTGGACGAGCTCACGCCGGTGGGCGAGGAACTGCTCTCGCTGCGCGAGGCCTTCCTCTCCCGCCGGGCCCACACCAGTTTCAGCCGGTACGCGGCCTCCCAGCGCGGCAAACTCCTCGCCGACGTCCGCGTCCACGGCGCCCCGCGCTGGAAGCACGCCATGCACCTGCTGCGGCTGCTGCTGTCCTGCCGCGACCTGCTGCGCACGGGCCGCCTGACCATCGACGCCGGCCCGCACCGCGACCGCCTGCTCGCCGTCCGCCGCGGGGAGCTCACCTGGGACGAGGTCGACGCCTGGATGGCCCGCCTCCAGGAGGAGACGGAGACCGCCCTGGCCACCACTCCCCTGCCCGCGGAGCCGGACCACGCCCGGGTCGAGGACTTCCTGGTCCGGGCCCGCCGCGCGTCAGTCGCGTAGCACCCGGCGCCGTACGACGAACGCGTCGAGGGCGTCGTACGCCGTCCCGTGCTCGGGCAGCGCGGAGGCGGACTGCGCCGCGTCCAGCACCGCGTGCAGCGCCTCGAAGTCCGCGCGGACCCCGTCGACGGCCGGGCCCTCGTAGCCCCCGTGCTCGGCGGCGACCTTCGCCTCGATCAGGGCGGCGAGGTACGGGGGCGCCTCGGGCACCTCGGCCAGCAGGGTCGGCAGGTGCGCCTGCACCGCGCCCGACCGCATCAGGTGGATGCCGGTGAGCAGCGCCCGGAACGCGTAGAGCAGCGGCTTGAGTTCGGCGGCCTTCCCGAAGAGCCGCCACTGCGTGTTGGCGAACCCCCGGTAGTGGTGGGCGTGGTGGGAGGTCAGCACGCCCGGGGCCAGCGCGATCAGCTCCTCGTGCGCCGGTGTCGTGTGGACCACGAGCGGGGAGAGCAGCTGCTCCAGGACGTAGCCGTTGCGGTTCAGCATCAGGCGGACGAACTTGCGCAGGTCGTGCGTGACGAGGTCCATCTCCACGTCGTCCCGGTCCCACATGCGGGTGCGGGTCTCCTCCGGTTCGCGCAGGCCGAGGAGGGCCTGCGCCGGCAGGAGGTGGGCGCCCCGCAGGTCGATGTCGGAGTCCCGGGACGGGAAGCCGTACAGGTGGGCACCCGACACCGTGGCGAAGAGCAGCGGATCGGGCTGCTCCGCCACGACGGGGGTCAGGTCGAGACTCAGTGCGTCCAGCATGGATCAAGCATCCCAGAGGGTTCCGAAGGCGAGGAGTTCGTCCCGGTACTCGATGCGGCCCTCCCAGTCCCGGGGCCAGACGTCGGCGCCGAGGTGGGCTCCGGCAAAGGCGCCGGCGAGGCAGGCGATGGAGTCCGAGTCGCCCCGCGTGCAGGCCGCGCGGCGCAGTGCCAGGAGGGGCTCGTCGGGGAAGAGGAGGAAGCACTGGAGGGCGGTGGCGAGGGCCTCCTCGGCGATCCAGCCGTCGCCGGTGGTCAGGCAGGGGTCGGTCTCCGGGGAGGGGGACCGCAGGGCGGCCGCCAGCCGGTCCAGGACCGCCAGGCACTCGTCCCAGCCGCGCGCGATGAAGGACTCCGGCGACGCGTCGGAGGGGGTCCGCATCCAGAGGTCGCCGAGCCAGCGCTCGTGGTAGCGGGTGCGGTTCTCCAGGGCGTACGAGCGCAGCCGTCCGACCAGGCCCGTCACCTCGGTGCCCGCGGCCAGCAGGTGCACCGCCCGCGCCGTCAGGTCGGAGGCGGCGAGCGCCGTCGGGTGGCCGTGGGTGAGGGCGGACTGGAGCTGGGCGGCGCCGGCCCGTTCCTCGTCCGTCCAGCCCGGCACCAGCCCGACCGGGACCACGCGCATGTTCGCGCCGCAGCCCTTGGAGCCGACCTGGCTGGCGTCCCGCCAGTCCCGTTCGGGCAGGTTCAGGAGGCTGCAGGCCTTGAGGCAGGTGTTGCCCGGCGCCCGGTTGTTCTCCGGGGAGTGGTACCAGTCGACGAACTCCTCGCGGACCGGGCGGGCCAGGCGCAGCGGGCCGATCGGGCCGCGCTCCGTGGCGGTGCGCATGCCGCGCGCGAGGGCGAGGGTCATCTGGGTGTCGTCCGTGACGATCGCCGGGCGGGGGAGCTCCATCTCCCGCCAGGGGCCCGTCTTGGCCAGGATCGAGGGCACGTCGTTGAACTCGGTCGGGAAGCCGAGGGCGTCGCCCAGGGCGAGGCCTATCAGGGCGCCCGTCGCGGCTCGCTTCGTCATCGGGTGGGTCCTTCCGGTCGGAGCAGAGGGGGATGGAGGGCGGTCGCCGGGCCGGGCCGGTAGAGGGCGGCCGGTTTGCCGCGGCCGCCGGTCAGCCGGGCGGCGCCCGGCACGGCCTCGACGAATCCGGGCGTCGTCAGGACCTTGCGGCGGAAGTTGGGGCGGTCGAGGGCGGTGTTCCAGACGGTCTCGTAGACGGACTGCAGCTCGCCGAGGGTGAACTCGGGCGGGCAGAAGCCGGTGGCCAGGCAGGTGTACTCCAGCTTCGAGCCGATCCGCTCGCGTGCGTCCGCCAGGATCACGGCGTGGTCGAAGGCGAGGCCGGAGACCTCCCCGACCGGCAGCCAGCGGGCGTGCGCCGCGTCCCCGCCGCCCTCCGCCGCCGGCTCGGGCAGGTCCGGGACGAGGGCCGTGAAGGCCACCGAGACCACCCGCATCCGCGGGTCCCTGTCCGGTTCGCTGTACGTGCGCAGCTGCTCCAGGTGGAGCGCCGCCACCACCCGCTCCGGCAGGCCGGTCTCCTCGGCCAGTTCGCGCCGGGCGGCGGTCTCGGCGGACTCCCGCGGCAGGACGAACCCCCCGGGCAGCGCCCAGGCCCCCGCGTACGGCTCCTGGCCGCGCCGGATCAGCAGCACGTGCAGGGCGGCGTCGCGCACGGTGAACACGGCCAGGTCGACCGTCACCGCGAACGGCTCGAAGGCGTGGGGGTCATAGCCGGCGGTCATCGGTTCTCCGGGAGTGGGTCGGTGAAGTGCCAGCCCTCGGCCAGCAGCTCGTCCACGGCCCGGGCGGCCGTTTCCAGCCGGGCCGCCCGGTCCCCGCGCACGACGAGGAAACGCCTCCCGGTGCGCTCCAGTTCCGCCCGGAACCGGCCGGTCATCCAGGGCCGCAGGTGCTCCCCGTCCCGCAGTCCGTCGTCCTCGAAGGGAACGTCGGCGTGGTCGGTCAGCAGGTACAGGTCCCGTCGGGTCAGGGCGGCGATGCGCTCGACCTCGGGGTTGCGGCCGCCCATGTACCGCTCGTGCCAGATCCCGGTCGCGAAGGAGTCGGTGTCGCAGAACAGCACCGGGGAGCCGAGCCGGGCGGCCCGCTCCTCGTCCGCGTCCTGGTGGCGCGCGATGACCGGGAACTCCTCCGAAGTGAAGGACACGTCCGCCCAGGACGCCGCCGGGTCGGCCGCGCGGGCCGCCGCCAGCTTCTCCTCGCTGTACCGGCGGCCGTACTCGGCGACCCAGCCGGTCTTGGCCCAGACGCCGCCGCGCCGCCGGTAGTGGTCCGCGAGGGCCTGCGAGAGCGTGGTGGTCCCGGTGGACTCCGCGCCGAGGACGACGACCCGCCGGGTCAGCGCGGCGCGCACGGCCGGCCCGAGGAACTCCCAGGAGCCGGCCGGGTCCTTGCGGACCGCCGTCCCGGACACCGGGAACAGCGTCCGCTCCCGGTCCACCAGGACCTCCTCGGCGCCGAATCGCCGGGCGAGCTCGCTCCCGTACTCCTCCGAGGTGAACACGGCGTCCACCCGCCCGGGGACCGCGCGGCGGAAGACCGCCATGTGCGCCTCCCAGATCTGCGGGTCGTGCAGGTCGACGGGGATGTCGTCCACCGCGCCGACGACCTCGGCCCCGGGGTGCGCCTCGCGCATCCAGGCGACCCGGTCGGCGAGCGGGACCGACTCCACCGAGGCCGCGCACACCAGCACGGTCAGCCGCTCGCACTGGTCCTGGGCGGTGCGCACGAGGTGGTGGTGCCCGGCGTGCGGCGGGTAGAACTTGCCGAGGACCAGGCCGTGCCCGTGGCGCCTCATGCCGTCGCCTCCGCCGCCGTACGGGCGTCCCGCGCGGGCAGGGTGCGCCGCCAGCCGAGGAGTCCGGCCACGCACAGGGCGAGGAAGCCCACGTAGAGCGCGGAGGTCAGGTAGAGCCCCTTGTGCGCGTAGAGCGGGATGTAGACGAGGTCGGCGGCGATCCACAGCCACCAGGACTCGACGAGCTTGCGGCACTGCCCGTAGGTGGCTGCGAGCGAGAGCCCGGTGGTCAGCGCGTCCCAGAACGGGACGGTGGAGTCGGTGGCCCGGCTCAGCAGCAGCGTGAGCCCGAGCACCGCCACCGCCCCCGCCGCGGCGAGCCCGGCCCATTCGGTGCGCGTGGTGCGGCGCACCGGCAGGGCCTCGGCGGATCCTGGTCCACCCCCGTGGGTCCAGGACCACCAGCCGTAGGCGGCGAGGGCGATGAAGACGATCTGCAGCCCGGCATCGGCGTAGAGGCCGGCCTGGGCGAAGAGCACGATGAAGAAGACGTTGTTGGCGATGCCGATCGGCCAGTTGGCGACGTGCTGCCGGGCGACCAGCCAGACGCACAGGGCGCCGGTGGCGAAACCGAGCACCTCGGTCCAGCTCATGGTCCAGCTCATGCCGACCCCCTCACTCCCTTTAATGGTCAGGTTGACTATAAACAGGTGTGGGGGTCCCCGACAAGCAGAAACCCGCGGCGCCCTGGGGCACCGCGGGTTTTCCGTGGCCGGGCCGGCCGCCTGTACGGCGACCGACCGGCCTGCGTACCGACTAGAGGCCGACCTCGCGCATCAGCATGCCGACCTCGGTGTTGGTCAGGCGGCGCAGCCAGCCGGACTTCTGGTCGCCCAGCTCGATCGGACCGAAGGAGGTCCGGACGAGCTTCTCGACCGGGAAGCCGGCCTCCGCCATCATGCGGCGGACGATGTGCTTGCGGCCCTCGTGGAGGGTGACCTCGACCAGGTAGTTCTTGCCGACCTGGTCGACGACGCGGAAGTGGTCGGCGCGGGCGTAGCCGTCCTCCAGCTCGATGCCGTCCTTGAGGCGCTTGCCGATCTCGCGCGGCAGCGGGCCGGTGATGGCGGCGACGTAGGTCTTCTTCACGCCGTACTTCGGGTGCGTGAGGCGGTGGGCCAGCTCACCGTGGTTGGTGAGCAGGATGATGCCCTCGGTCTCGGTGTCGAGCCGGCCGACGTGGAAGAGACGCGTCTCACGGTTGGTGACGTAGTCGCCCAGGCACTGGCGGCCGTCGGGGTCCTCCATGGTGGAGACGACACCGGCGGGCTTGTTCAGCGCGAAGAACAGGTACGACTGGGTGGCGACGGTCAGGCCGTCCACCTTGATCTCGTCCTTCGGCTGGACGCGCTTGCCCTGCTCCAGCACGATCTCGCCGTTGACCTCGACGCGGGCCTGCTCGATGAGCTCCTCGCAGGCGCGGCGCGAACCCATGCCGGCGCGGGCGAGCACCTTCTGCAGACGCTCGCCCTCCTCCTCGGCACCCGGGAAGGTCTTCGGGGTCTTGATCACGGGCTTGTCGGCGTACCGGTCGCGCACGCGCTCCTCGATGCGCGCGTCCAGCTCGCGCGGGCGGGACTGGCCGCTGCGGCTGCCCGGGCCGCTGCGCGGGCCGCCGGCCCCGCCGATGCCGGGGGTCCGGGAGGTCTTGGGGCCGCCCTTGGCTCCACCGCGCGCGGCAGCGCCACGGGCACCGCCGCCGCCGGCCTTGGGGCCGCTGCGACCGCTGCGCTCGCCCTCGGGGCCCACGTCGTAGCGGCGCTCCTCGGGGCGCGGGTTGCGGATCCGCGGCGGCGGAGCCTGGTCGCGGTCGCGGGCGTCGGAGCCGCCGCCCTGGTAGCCGCCGCCGCCCTGGTAGCCGCCACCGCCCTGGTAGCCGCCGCCGGAGCTGCCGCCGCGGTAACCGCCGCCGCCTCCGGTGGAGCCTCCGCGGGACGAGCCGCCTCGGGAGCCGCCACCGCCGGAGGAGCCGCCGCGCGAGCCACCGCCGGAGGAGCCACCGCCGCGGTAGTTGCCGCCGCCGGAGGAGGAGCCGCCGCGGGGGTTACCGCCGCGTCCGCCACCACCGCCGCCGCCGCTGTTCCTGTTGCCGCCACCGTTGCCGTTGCCGCTGCTTCGCATCAAAGTTCCGTCGTCTTGTCGTCGTCTTCATCGGTATCCGGTGAGTCCGGATCGAACGACGGCACACCTTCTTGCGTCTCGGCTTCGATCGCGTCCGCCTCGGGGAGGAAGGGCGCGAGCTCCGGGAGCTCGTCCAGGCCTCGTAGGCCCATCCGCTCCAAAAAGTGGTTCGTCGTCCTGTACAGGATCGCACCTGTTTCGGGTTCCGTCCCCGCCTCCTCCACCAGACCGCGCTGGAGGAGGGTCCGCATGACCCCGTCGCAGTTGACTCCGCGCACCGCCGAGACCCGCGACCGGCTCACCGGCTGGCGGTACGCGACGACCGCCAGGGTCTCCAGCGCCGCCTGGGTGAGCCGGGCCTGCTGGCCGTCCAGTACGAAGCCCTCTACGGCCGGGGCGTACTCCGCCCGGCTGTAGAACCGCCAGCCGCCCGCGACCAGCCGCAGCTCGAATCCCCGGCGCGCGGCCGTGTACTCGTCGGCGAGCTCGCGCAGCGCGTGCGCGACCTCGCGCGGGGTCCGCTCCAGCACCTTCGCGAGGTGCGCCTCGGTCGCGGGCTCGTCCACGACCATGAGCACGGCTTCCAGGGCCGGCTTCAGCTCCAGCGCGGCCACCGCGCTCGCTTCGCTGCTCAATCCTTCGCCTCCACGATCTGGTCGAACTCGTCGGTCACCGTCGGCATGCCGTCGCCGTCCCCGCCGCTCCAGCGCACGGTGAGGGTCTGCAGGGCCTCCTCCTGGTCGAGGACCACGGCCTTCTCCCGGTAGAGCTCCAGGAGGGCCAGGAAGCGCGCGACGACGGTGAGGGTGTCGCCGGCGTCCTCGGTGAGCTCCTGGAAGGTGGCCTCCCCGCGCGCCTTCAGCATCCGCACCACGAGCCCGGCCTGCTCGCGCACGCTGACGAGGGGCGCGTGGATGTGGTCCACGTACACCTGGGGCTTCGCCTTCGGCTGCATGGCCTTGACGGCGAGCCGGGCGAACCCTTCGGCCCCGATGCTGATGACGACCTCGGGCAGCAGGTCCGCGTGGTGCGGCTCCAGCCCGACGGTCCTCGGGTACCGCCTCCCCTCGGCCTCGGCCCGCCGTTCGAAGATCTCGGCGATCTGCTTGTACGCGCGGTACTGCAGCAGGCGCGCGAAGAGCAGGTCCCGGGCTTCGAGGAGGGCGAGGTCCCCCTCGTCCTCGACCTCGGCGGCCGGCAGCAGCCGGGCGGCCTTCAGATCGAGGAGGGTGGCGGCGACGACGAGGAACTCGGTGGTCTGGTCGAGGTCCCAGTCCGGCCCCATGGCCCGGATGTGGGCCATGAACTCGTCGGTGACCCTGGACAGCGCCACCTCGGTGACGTCGAGCTTGTGCCGCGAAATCAGCTGAAGCAGCAGGTCAAAGGGCCCCTCAAAGTTCTCAAGCCGCAACGTAAACCGCCCATCGCCTCCGGCGGGGCCCGCAGTCACTCCACCCCGGTCCGAGCCGCCTGCGGCGGGGGCTACGGCACCCCCGGCCCCGCCCGCGCCGCCTACGACAGGGGCGGCAGCCTCCGCGGACACAGCCGGGCTGCCCGGAACAGCGGCGTCCCCGCCAGAGTCGCCTCCGGCGGAGGTCGATGTGTGCTCGGCCCCGGTCGGGCCGCCTGCGGCGGGAAGCGCGGTAGCAGGACCACCTCGGGCCGGGATGCCGGCCGACGACGCGTCGGCGTCGGCCTCCCCCGGCCCGAGGTGGTCCTGCTGCGGCTCTGCGGGGCCGTCCGAGGGCCGGGACGTCTTCCGGGGCTCCGGGCCGCCCCCCACCGCTGCGTGCCGCGCAGCGGGGACGTCAGGCTCGGCCCGGCCGATGGCGGTGGGGGCGGCCTCGGCCTGGGTGCTTGCGGCGGGGATGTCGGCTGGGAGGCCGTCCCCGGGGTGGTCCTGCTGGGGGCCTGTGGGGCCGTGCGGGGGGCCGGGGGGCTGCCGGGGCTCCGGGGCGCGCTCCGCCGTCGTGGGCCCCGTAGCGGGCGCCTCAGGGGCTTCGGGGTGGGCTCCCCCGTCGGCCGCGTCGTGGGTGCCGGGGCCGCGGCCCAGCAGTCGCCGGGGCGGTCGGCCGGATTCGGCGGGGAAGGGCATCGCGGTCCAGGTGGTGCGCAGGGGCAGCGGCGGCGGGCTGGGTGACCGCCACGAGCAGCCTAGTGCTGCGGCCGGGAAGTCCCGCCGGGGCGCGGCGTCCGGTGCGGCGCATCGCACCGCGGAGGGCGTCAGGACTTCCCCGTCCTGGAACGCCGCCGGCGCTGTGACTGGAAGGTCCCGCCGGGGCAGGGTGTCCAACGCGGCGCATCGCACCGTGGAGGGCCGCAGCGCTTCGGCGTCGGGGAGAGCGGCCGGTGCTCGGGATGGAAGGTCCCGCGCGGTGCGGCGGGGCTCACGGTGAAGGGCCGGGGCCCGTACGGGGCTACTGTGCCGGCCGGCCGCGCGGCGGGGTGCCGGGCCTCGCCGTCCGGCCGCGCGGCCCGGAGGCCGGTTAGCGGCCGCGGAGGCGGCGGACCAGGATGCTGGCGTCGCCGCGGGACTCGAGATCGGCGAGGACCACCGCCACCGCCTCGCGGACGATGCGGCCCCGGTCGACGGCGAGCCCGTGCTCCCCGCGCAGCACCAGCCGCGCGTGCTCCAGGTCCATGAGCTCCTCCGCGGAGACGTAGACCGTGATCTTCTCGTCGTGCCGTTCGCGGCCGCTGGGCCGCCGGTTCGCGCCGCGGCCCTGGCCCTTGCCCCGGCGGGTCGCACCGGTCGGGGGGGTGACCGCCCCGCCGGCCGGGCCGGCGGGGCTGACAGAACCTTCCTGCGGTCGCCGCGGCTGCCCCACGACGGGCCCGCCGGACGCCGTACCGGCCTCAGCCTCCCGGCTGCGGCCCTCCCCCGCCGTGCCCTCGGCCGAACTGGCCGAGTGTTCGGCGACGGGCGCCTCCTCGGCCCCGCGCCGCGGCGAGGACGACTGGAGCGCCATCCCCCCGGTCGTACGGAACAGTTCGTCGGCTCCGGGCAGACTCACTCGGCGTGACACCGGGCGAGCACCTCCCTGGCCAGCTGGCGGTAGGCGGCGGCGCCGACGGAGTTGGAGGCGTACGTCGTGATCGGCTCACCGGCGACCGTGGTCTCCGGGAAGCGCACCGTACGGCCGATGACCGTGTGGTAGACGTGGTCGTCGAAGGCCTCGACGACGCGCGCCAGCACCTCACGGCTGTGCACCGTACGTGAGTCGTACATCGTGGCGAGGATGCCGTCGAGCTCCAGCTCGGGGTTGAGCCGCTCCTGCACCTTCTCGATGGTCTCGGTCAGCAGCGCCACGCCGCGCAGCGCGAAGAACTCGCACTCCAGCGGGACGATGACCTTGTGAGCCGCCGTCAGGGCGTTCACGGTCAGCAGACCGAGCGAGGGCTGACAGTCGATCACGATGTAGTCGTAGTCGGCCAGCAGGGGCTTCAGGGCCCGCTGCAGGGTGGACTCGCGCGCGACCTCGCTGACCAACTGCACTTCCGCAGCGGACAGGTCGATGTTGCTCGGCAGCAGGTCCATGTTGGGGACCGCCGTCTTGAGCAGCACCTCGTCGGCCGACATGCCCCGCTCCATGAGCAGGTTGTAGACCGTCAGGTCGAGCTCCATCGGGTTCACGCCGAGACCCACGGACAGTGCGCCCTGCGGGTCGAAGTCGACGAGCAGCACGCGGCGCCCGTACTCGGCGAGCGCGGCACCCAGGTTGATGGTCGACGTGGTCTTGCCCACGCCGCCCTTCTGGTTGCACATCGCGATGATCTTCGCCGGACCGTGGTCGGTCAGCGGACCCGGGATCGGGAAGTACGGGAGCGGGCGTCCGGTCGGGCCGATCCGCTCACGACGCTGGCGGGCAGCGTCGGGGGCGAGGGTGGCCGCGTACTCGGGGTCCGGTTCGTACTCCGCGTCGGGGTCGTAGAAGTGCCCTTCGGGCACATTGTCGTAGTCGGCGAAACCAGTGGGCTTTGCGCCGCTCAGGTCGCCGGCCCTGGAGTTCACGTCTAGGCCGTCCATGCTCTTTTGGGGCGTCGTCATGTGCTGGTGGTTTGCGAAGGTGCGTACCGCGACGGAGCCGACGGCTTCGAGCCCGGTAGGGCCTTGGCCCCGCTCGGGCATCCCTGCTCGACCACCCCCAGGGGCAAATGTCGACTCATTCACAAGTCGTCTTACCTCCTCGGACGTGACCAGGACACTTATCGATAGGTCAGCGTGGCACCATGCCGACGGTTGGCGACTCTATGGCGTGTCACCACTCAGCGGCAACACAATCCGCCGGACCCGGCACGATGTGTCGGCAACCGAACACCACTCTGTCAAGGGCGTGCGAGCTGTCGCTGCGAAGTTTCGCGGGTGCGCGAAAGGGTTAAAGGGTTACGTTCGAGGCGAGTTGAGCGGGGTCTCGGAGCACGCCGCAAACGCGTCCGGCCGGACCTTGCGGGCAAGGTCCGGCCGGATACGTGAGATTGACGTCAGTCGTTGACGCGTCAGCCGAGCAGCGTGCTCAGCTCGAGGGTGTCGAGGCCGTGGGCCTCGGCAACGGGACCGTAAACGACCTGACCGTCATGGGTGTTGAGGCCCAGCGCGAGCGCGGGGTCACGACGCAGCGCCTCGACCCAGCCGAGGTTCGCGAGCTGCACGATGTAGGGCAGCGTGGCGTTCGTCAGCGCGTAGGTGGAGGTGTTCGGCACCGCGCCCGGCATGTTGGCGACGCAGTAGAAGACCGAGTTGTGGACCTGGAAGGTCGGCTCGGCGTGAGTGGTCGGACGGGAGTCCTCGAAGCAGCCGCCCTGGTCGATCGCAATGTCGACAAGTACACTTCCGGGCTTCATCTTGGCGACGAGCTCGTTGGTGACCAGCTTCGGCGCCTTCGCACCCGGGATCAGGACCGCGCCGATGACGAGGTCGGCCTCGACGACGGCCTTCTCGAGCTCGAAGGCGTTGGAGACGATCGTCTTGATCTTCGTGCCGAAGATCTTGTCGGCCTCGCGGAGCTTGTTGATGTCGCGGTCGAGCAGGGTCACGTGGAAGCCCATGCCGATGGCGATCTGCGCGGCGTTCCAGCCGGAGACGCCGCCGCCGATGACCACGCACTCGCCGGCGTGGGTGCCGGGGACACCGCCCGGGAGGACGCCGCGGCCGCCGGCCGAGCGCATCAGGTGGTAGGCGCCGACCTGCGGGGCCAGCCGGCCCGCGACCTCGGACATCGGGGCGAGCAGCGGGAGCGCGCGGTTCGCGAGCTCGACCGTCTCGTACGCGATGGCGGTGGTGCCGGACTCCAGCAGGGCGTCCGTGCACTCGCGGGAGGCCGCCAGGTGCAGGTAGGTGAAGAGCGTCTGGTCCTTGCGGAGGCGGTGGTACTCCTCCGCGATCGGCTCCTTGACCTTCAGCAGCAGGTCGGCGGTGGCCCAGACCTCGTCGGCGGTGCCGAGGATCTCCGCACCGGCCGAGACGTACTCGGCGTCCGTGATCGAGGAGCCGACACCGGCGTTCTGCTCGATGAAGACCTGGTGGCCGTTGCGGACCAGCTCATGCACGCCGGCGGGCGTGATGGCGACCCGGAACTCGTTGTTCTTGACCTCGCGGGGGATGCCGACCTTCATCGTCGATCACGGTCCTTGGCTCAGGGGATTTTTCGGGGCACTTCCATACATACCCGCCCACAAGAACGCGCAACGGGATGCACCACGGGATGTCGTGGTGAAGCCAGTCTAATGAAGGACGACGCGCTGTCTAGCCTTGCAAACAAATAATCTCAGTCGATATCACTGCGGATTTCGCAGGCTGCGGGGTCGTCTCCCAGCAATCTGTCGGCTGCGGAGCGGTGCAGCCTCGCGGCCGCGGGGTCACCCAGCCGGTCGAGCGTGTCGGCCAGCCGGACCTGCAGCGCGGCCTGAAGCCGCTGGTCGCCGGCCTTGCGCGCGAGCTCCACCGCCTCGCGGCAGGTGTGCAGCGATTCCTCGGGCCGTCCGGCGTACTCCTGGACCCGCGCCATCTCGCTCAACGCCTTGGCCTGACCCGGCACATCGGCCAGTTTCCGGTAGCCCGCGGCGGCGGCCCGCCAGCTGCGCAGGGCGTCCCCGTACCGGCCCGCGTACGTGTGCACGTTCCCGAGCCGCCCGTACAGCCGGGCCTCGTCCGCGCGCTCCCCCCGCGCGAGGGCCTGGGAGAGCGCCCGGCCGAACCAGTCGGCGGCCCGGTGCCAGTCCGCCAGCTCCTGGTACGCGCCGCCTACGGATTCCATCGCGCGGCCGGTCGCGTAGGGATCGTTCGCCGCCCTTCCGGCGTCCAGCGCGGCCCGGTAGCGCTCCAGGGCCTCCTGGGTCCGGCCGGTCTCGGCGTCCAGGTCGGCCAGGTTCAGCAGCGCGGCGGCCTGCTCCCGGTGCAGGTTCCGGCGCTCGGCCACGTCCAGGACCAGCCGGTGCAGCCCGTACAGCTCGGGGGCGGCCCCGGCCGTGCCCCGGTGCTCCGCCAGGGCCCGTACGAGGGCCGCGACCAGCCGGCGGGCCAGGGTGTCCAGCTCCCCGTCGGCCACGGCCAGGGAGGCCGCCGCGTCGAGCGCGGGCAGCCGGGTGTCCAGCCAGGTGGCGGCGGCCCGCCGGTCCGGGAACCGCAGGGCGCGCGGCAGCCCGTCCAGCACCTCCCGCACGTCCTCCTCGTCGGTCGCGGCCATGGCCCGGCAGGAGTGCAGCAGCCGTACGGTGCGCTCCAGCATCCGGGCCCGGGCCAGCTGGACCTCGGCCGGCCGCTCCTTGGCCTCCAGCAGGGACTGCAGCAGGGGGGCGAGGCAGCCGGGCAGCAGGAAGAGCCCGTCGTGGGCCGGGTGGACGAGCCCCAGCCCGGCGAAATCGTCCAGCGTGGCCTGGGCCGCGGCCACGGAGCAGCCGGCGAGGGCGGAGGCGGTGTGCGAGTCGACGAGGCCGGCGGGGGCCAGCGGCAGCAGCCGCAGGGTCCGCTGGGCGGGCTGCGGCAGGGCCTCGTAGACGAGCCGGAAGCACCGGGCGAGGGGGCCGCCGGTACTGGCCGGCATCTCGTGCAGCTGCTTGGCCACGTCGGAGACGGAGGCCTTGGGGTGGGCGGCGAGCCATCCGCCGACGAGGCCGAGCGCGGCGGGCTGGCCCCCGCACTCCTCGGCGAGGGCGTCGGCGGCCCGGGGGTCGGCGGTGACCCGGGTGTCGCCGATGTGCTGGACGAGCAGCTCCACGGCGGAAGGCGTGTCGAGCCCGCCGAGGGTGCAGGGCCGCACGTCGGGGATCCCCGTGAGGGGCCCCTCGGCGGTGACCACGACGAGGCACTCGGGGGTGTCCGGGAGCAGGGCGTCGACCTGGTGCGGATCGGCGGCGTCGTCGACGAGGATGATCACCCGGCGGCCGTCGAGCGCGGTGCGCAGGGCGGAGCTCAGCTCGTCCTCGCCGGCGCCGGGCGGGGTGGGCCGTCCCAGCCCCTCCAGCAGGCCCCTGACGGCGCGCTCGGTGGCCACCGTGTCCCCGCCGGGGCGGGTGAGCCGGGTCCGGAGCACCCCGTCGGGGTACTCCTCGGCGACCTC
Source organism: Streptomyces sp. NPDC090045 (assembly GCF_044747975.1). Classification (NCBI taxonomy): domain Bacteria; kingdom Bacillati; phylum Actinomycetota; class Actinomycetes; order Kitasatosporales; family Streptomycetaceae; genus Streptomyces; species Streptomyces sp. NPDC090045. Next base: position 26,422 of record NZ_JBIVFA010000018.1, on the reverse strand, counting down.
GCGGACGAACTCCTCGGCGAGGGCCGTCCGGCCGGAGCCGGGCCGCCCGGCGACGAGCAGCACCCTGGCCCGGGGCGCCTTGGCCTTCCGGCCGGAGAGGGTGTCGAGCCCGGTCCGCGCGATGTCCTCGCGCAGCTCCTTGAGCTCACGCCGCCGCCCGACGAAATCCGTCACGGATCCGCTCCTCTCCCTGCCTTCGGATGGCGAGCGTAGTTCACGCAGAGCGACGACCCGTGTGGAGCGCGGCGGGCAAATCCCCCAATCGGATCAGCGGATGGTCTCATTTTTCGACGCAGCGCTCGCACGCCTCGGCCCCGGGGCGCCTCACCGGCTTCCCGCCGCTGCGCGAAGCCGTCCCCTACCCGCCCTTCCCCCGTTCCCCGGGCGCCGCCCGGACCCGCGCCTCAAACGCCGGCGAGGCTGAAGACCTGAGGCTCGAGCCCCGAACCCCGCGCCTCCATCGCCGGCTGAGCTCACATCACGGCGCTCCGCGCCCGCGCCTCAAACGCCGGCGGGGCTGGAAAATCCAGCCCCGCCGGCGTTTGAGGCGATCTTTCACCCCGTCCGGCGTTTGAGGACTGGGGGTCCCCCCGGACGGAGTCTGGGGGAGGGTTCGGGGCGGAGCCCCGGTCTTTCAGCCTCGCCGGCGATTGAGGCGCGGGGCTCGGGGGCGGCGCCCCCGCGGCGGCGTCGCAGGGTGCGGGCTATGCCTCGTACGGGCGGGCCCGCCACGGGGCCAGGGCGGGGCGCAGCGCGTCCAGCCCCTCCCCCGCCAGCGCAGCGGAAACGGCCAGGACCCCCGTCACCAGCCCCGGGTTGCCCAGCTCACCGGCGAGGACCCCCCGCACCAGGTCCCCGAGAGGAACCCGCGCGAGTTCCATGTCCGCCTCCTCGTCGGAGACCGCGTACCGCGCCCCCTCCGCGTCCGCGAGGTCCCGCGCCAGGAAGACCCGTACCGCCTCGTCCGACCCTCCCGGGGAGGTGAAGAAGTCGGCCAGGACGCGCCAGTCCTCCGCCTTGACGTGCGCCTCCTCGTACAGCTCCCGCTGGGCCGCGTGCAGCGGGTTCTCCCCCGCCACGTCCAGGAGCCCGGCCGGCAGCTCCCACAGCCGGTGCCGCACCGGGTGGCGGAACTGCCGCAGGACCAGGACCCGCTGCTGCTCGTCGAGGGCGAGCACGCACACCGAGCCCGGGTGCACCTGGTAGTCGCGGCGCACCACCGAACGGTCGGGCATCCGGACCTGGTCCGACTTGACGGACGTCTTCGCGCCCTCGAACGGGGTGCGCGAGGCGACGACCTCCCACGACTCCGGTGTGTCCACGATGTCGTTGCCGATGTCGTTGCCCATGGCCATGGCCGATACCTTCCCGAGAACGCGACAGCCGGGGCACGATCCGTGCCCCGGCTGCCTACGTTATGCGGTCAGGCCCTCACTTCGCGGACTGCTGCCGCTCCACGGCCGCCTTGACCAGGCCCGCGAACAGCGGGTGCGGGCGCGTGGGGCGCGAGCGCAGCTCCGGGTGGGCCTGGGTGGCCACCAGGTAGGGGTGCACCTCGCGCGGGTACTCGACGTACTCGACGAGCTTGTTGTCCGGGGAGGTGCCGGAGAAGACCAGGCCGGCCTTCTTCTCCAGCTCGCCGCGGTAGGAGTTGTTGACCTCGTAGCGGTGCCGGTGGCGCTCGTCCACGTACGCCTGGTCGCCGTAGACCTCACGGACGATCGAGCCCTCGGCGAGCTTCGCCGGGTACATGCCCAGACGCATGGTGCCGCCCAGGTCGCCCGCGCCCTCGACGAAGGCCAGCTGCTCCTCCATGGTCGAGATGACCGGGTGCGGGGTGGAGGCGTCGAACTCGGTGGAGTTGGCGTCCTCGATGCCCGCGAGGTTGCGCGCGGCCTCGATGACCACGCACTGCAGGCCCAGGCAGAGGCCGAGCAGCGGGATCTTGTTCTCGCGGGCGAAGGTGATCGCGCCGACCTTGCCGTTGACACCGCGGTCGCCGAAGCCGCCGGGCACGCAGATCGCGTCCACGTCGGCCAGCTGCGCGGCGGCACCGGCCGGGGTCTTGCACTCGTCGGAGGTGACCCACTTGATCTGGACCCGGGCCTTGTTGGCGAAACCGCCGGCGCGCAGCGCCTCGGTCACCGACAGGTAGGCGTCGGGCAGGTCGATGTACTTGCCGACGAGCGCGACCTTGACCTCGTGGTCGGGGTTGTGGACGCGGTCCAGCAGGTCCTCCCACACCGTCCAGTCGACGTCGCGGAAGGGCAGGTCGAGCTTGCGCACGACGTACGCGTCCAGGCCCTCGGTGTGCAGCACCTTCGGGATGTCGTAGATGGACTTGGCGTCGATGGCCGCGACCACGGCCGCCTCGTCCACGTCGCACATCAGCGAGATCTTGCGCTTGATCGAGGTCGGGACCTCGCGGTCGGCGCGCAGCACGATCGCGTCGGGCTGGATGCCGATGTTGCGCAGGGCCGCGACCGAGTGCTGGGTCGGCTTGGTCTTGAGCTCGCCGGAGGGGCCGATGTAGGGAAGCAGCGAGATGTGCACGACGAAGACGTTGTCGCGGCCGACCTCGTGGCGGACCTGGCGGACGGTCTCCAGGAACGGCAGCGACTCGATGTCGCCGACGGTGCCGCCGACCTCGGTGATGACGACGTCGACGTCCTCGGTCGCCATGCGGCGGATGCGGTGCTTGATCTCGTTGGTGATGTGCGGGATGACCTGCACGGTGTCACCGAGGTACTCGCCGCGCCGCTCCTTGGCGATGACCTGCGAGTAGACCTGGCCGGTGGTGACGTTGGCCGAGCCGTCGAGGTCGACGTCGAGGAAGCGCTCGTAGTGGCCGATGTCCAGGTCGGTCTCGGCGCCGTCGTTGGTGACGAACACCTCGCCGTGCTGGAACGGGTTCATCGTGCCGGGGTCGACGTTCAGGTACGGGTCGAGCTTCTGCATCGTGACCCGAAGACCGCGCGCCTTCAGCAGCGCACCCAGGCTGGAGGCCGTCAGGCCCTTGCCGAGGGAGGAAGCGACACCCCCGGTGACGAAGATGTGCTTGGTCGTCATGGATTTGGGCGGCATCGCCAAGAGGGGGCTCCCGTGGTCGCGAGGTGAGGTGCGTCCGGCGCCGGCCACCGTCGATCCGGAAGGGTCTCAGGGGGCGCCGAAGCTGCGGTTTCGGGGCTCCTGATTCGCACAGGCAGACCACCGGTCCACGGGGTACCAGCCTATCAGCGCCCGGGCCGGTCCGCCTCCGGCCACGCGGCGTCAGCGGCTGGTAGCAGGGCGCCGAAGTGCGGCGGGCCGGCGTGGCACCTCGTCACCCGTTCGGCCCAACGCCATTCTTCCGCGGCTTAAGGAGATCACTAGGGTGCCGTCATATCCTGCTCGGATATCGCACACATCACCGCCGGGCAGTCCGTCAGACGGCCTAACCGAGCCGATATACGGAATCATGGGCTCAACGCGGAGATCCCCACCCACAGGTGACCGCGCAACCGCGCAATGCAAGCGCCCTTCGGGGCGGACGTGGCCGTTCGACTGGAGATGCAACGTGTCCGGGCGCATCGAGGATTACGCACTGATCGGGGACATGCAGACCGCGGCGCTGGTCTGCCGGGACGGGGCGGTGGACTGGCTCTGCCTGCCTCGCTTCGACTCCCATGCCGTGTTCGCGAGCATTCTCGGCACCGAGGATCACGGGTTCTGGCGGATCGGCCCGGCGTATCCGGCCGGCTCCGAGGCCCCGCGTGCCGACCGCCGCCGCTACCGCGGTGACTCGCTGGTGCTGGAGTCGGAGTGGGACACGCCCCGCGGGAAGGTCCGCGTGATCGACTTCATGCCGCCCCGCGAGGACCACGCGCCGCAGCTCGTCCGCATCGTGGAGGGCGTCAGCGGGCGCGTCCCTATGCGCTCGGCGCTGCGGATGCGTTTCAGCTACGGGCGGGTCGTGCCCTGGGTGCACAAGGTCGACGGGCGCACCGTCGCCGTCGCCGGCCCCGACTCGGTCTGGCTGGACACCGAGGCCCAGACGTACGGCAAGGACCTGACGACGTACTCCGACTTCACGGTCGGACCCGGCGACCGGATGGCCTTCTGCATCAGCTGGCAGCCCTCCCACAAGGACGCGCCGGATCCCCCGGACGCCGAGGCCGCGCTGGACTCGACCACCGACTTCTGGCGCGAGTGGGTCGAGCAGTGCACGTACCACGGGCCCTACCGGGAGGCCGTGGTCCGTTCCCTGATCACCCTCAAGGCCCTCACGTACGCGCCCACGGGCGGGATCGTCGCCGCGCCGACCACCTCCCTGCCGGAGGAGATCGGCGGGGTCCGCAACTGGGACTACCGCTACACCTGGCTGCGCGACGCGGCCATCACCCTCTCCTCGCTGCTGCGCACCGGCTACCGCGAGGAGGCCCGCGCCTGGCGCGAGTGGCTGCTGCGCGCGGTGGCCGGCGACCCGGAGAACCTGCAGATCATGTACGGGATCGCGGGCGAGCGGGAGCTCGGCGAGACCGAACTGGACTGGCTGCCCGGCTACGAGAACTCCCGCCCGGTCCGCGTCGGCAACGGCGCCGCGGGCCAGCTCCAGCTGGACGTCTACGGCGAGGTCACCGAGGCCCTGCACCTCGGCCACATGACGGGCCTCGCCCGCAGCGACTACGCCTCGCTGCTCCAGCTCAAGCTGATCCGCTACCTGGAGACCCACTGGGACCAGCCGGACGAGGGCATCTGGGAGGTGCGCGGCCCGCGCCGCCACTTCGTGCACTCGAAGGTGATGGCCTGGGTGGCCGTGGACCGCACGATCAAGCTGATCGAGAGCGGCGACGCGGACGGGCCGCTGGAGCGGTGGCGCGAACTGCGCGACGAGATCCACCAGGACGTGTGCGAGAAGGGCTACGACAAGGAGCGCAACACCTTCACCCAGTCGTACGGGTCGAAGGAGCTGGACGCCTCCCTGCTGCTGATCCCGCAGATGGGCTTCCTGCCGCCGGACGACAAGCGGGTCATCGGCACCATCGAGGCGATCCAGCGCGAGCTGTCCACGCCCGACGGTTTCATCCTGCGCTACCCGACGGCGGGCGAGGAGGCCGGCGTGGACGGCCTGGAGGGCGACGAGGGGGCCTTCCTGGCCTGCTCGTTCTGGATGGCCGACGACCTGGCGATGATCGGCCGGGTGGACGAGGCGCGCCGGCTGTTCGAGCGGCTGCTGTCGCTCCGCAACGACCTGGGTCTGCTGGCGGAGGAGTGGGATCCGCGACTCCAGCGGCAGGTGGGGAACTTCCCGCAGGCCTTCAGCCACGTTCCGCTGATCGACACGGCCCTGCGGCTGACGGCGAGCGGGGCGTACGGGGGCTAGCCCCCTCCCCGGGCGTACGGGGCGCGGGCTGCTCGCCGCGCCCCGCTGATCCCCGCCCCCTACGCTGGAAGGGTCCTATGCCCTCCTGTGGAAGGGGGCGGCCATGGCTCCCCTCTCGAAGGCGGGCGCGGCCCTGACCGCGCTCCGCGAGGATCTGTCCGGCGCCGTGTTCACCCCGGAGGACCCCGGGTACGACGAGGCCCGGACGGTCTTCAACGCGATGATCGACCGCAGGCCCGCCGTGATCGCCCAGTGCGAGAGCGCGGCGGACGTGGTGACCGCCGTGCGTTTCGCGAGGGACCTGGACCTGCACGTCGCCGTGCGCGGCGGCGGGCACAGCGTAGCGGGGATGTCCCTCAACGACGGCGGTCTCGTCGTGGACCTGCGACGGATGCACGAGGTGACGGTCCACCCGGCGGCCAGGGCCGCGCACGTCGAGGGCGGGGCCACGATGAGCCACCTGGACCGGGCCTGCCAGCCGTACGAGCTGGCGACCACCGGCGGCCGGGCCTCCACCACCGGCGTCGGCGGCTTCGTGCTGGGCGGCGGAACCGGCTGGCTGGACCGGAAGTTCGGCCTGGCGGTGGACAACCTGCTGGGCGTGGACCTGGTCACCGCGGACGGCGAGCTGCTGCACGCGACCGCCGAGGACCATCCCGAGCTGTTCTGGGGGCTGCACGGCGGCGGCGGGAACTTCGGCATCGCCACCTCGCTGACCCTGCGCCTGCACGAACTGCCGCACATGTCGATCGCGTTCGTGCTGTACCTGCCCGAACGCGGGCCCGAGGTGGTCCGTGCGTTCCGGGAGGTCATCGAGGCCGGACCGCCGGAGGCCTCCGGCGCCGCCCTCTACCTCACCGGCCCGCCCGAGGAGTTCGTACCGCCGCACCTGGTCGGCCTGCTGCTGGCCGGCGCGCTGCTGACGTACGCGGGTCCGGAGGAGGAGATGCGCGAGCTGGCGCGGCCGCTGCTGGCGATCCCCCACGAGTCCGAGATCGTCACGGCCATCCCCTACGCCGACCTCCAGTGCATGATCGACGACCCGCCGGGGATGCGGAACTACTGGTCGGCGGAGTACCTCACCGGTCTCCCGGACGAGTTCGTGACCGCCTTCTGCGCCCGCGCCGAGTCCATGCCGGTGCCGACCGGCACCCAGCACCTGGTCTTCCCGCAGGGCGGCGCCATCGCCTCCGGCCCGGCGGACTACCCGGTGCCGTACCGCGACGCGCCCTGGGCGGTGCACCCGTTCGGGATCTGGGAGGACGCGGCCGACGACGAGAGGTGCCGGCAGTGGGTCAAGGACGTCCGGGCCGACGCGGAGCCGTGGAGCACCGGCGCGGTGTACCTGAACTTCACCGGCGACGAGGGCGGGGACCGGGTCGTCTCCGGCCTCGGAAGCGCGAACATGCAGCGGCTGGGCGACCTGAAGCGGCAGTACGATCCGGACAACGTCTTCCGCTTCAACCACAACATCCGGCCGACCTGAAGCCCCTCAGGTGAGGGCGGCGATCACCTCCCGCGCGGCCCTCTCGCCCTCGGTCGCACCGCCCTCCATGAACCCTTGGAAGTCGTAGCTGCAGTGCTCGCCGCCGATGTGGACGTTGCCCTGGGCGGTGCCCTCGTACTTGGCGTAGCGGTGCAGGTAGCCGGTCGGCCAGTACGAGTACGCGCCGAGCGCGTACGGGTTGCGGTGCCAGGCGGAGAGCTGGGCCTTGCCGGTCCAGACGGCCTTGGTGCCCGGGTAGAAGGCGTCGATGCCGGTCAGCATGCGGCCGGCGAGGGCGCGCACGTACGGGTCGGTCTCGGTGGCGAAGGGGGTCGCGGGGGTGAGCGACCCGGCGAGGGTGCCGCCGCCGTACTGGAGCAGGATGCCGCCCATGCCGGGCTGGACCTTGGTGGTGTCCCAGGTCTGCTGGACGTCGGAGTCGGTGAAGCAGTCGCCCGCGGAGACGCCGGGCCAGGGGCCGGTGCCGCGCCAGGGGCGGGCGGTGAACTGCATGTTGAGCTTGGTGCAGTAGCCCATCCGGGCGTCGCGCAGCAGGTTCCGCATGAGCGGGTCGAACCCGGCCTGCGAGGTGTCGATGCGCTGGAGGATCGGCAGGGGCAGGCACAGGATGGTGTGGTCGGCGACGGTGGTGCGCACGGATCCGGAGTCGTTGAAGGTCAGCGTCTGGGTGCCGTCGGCGTTGGCCCGTACGGCGACCAGCTCACGGCCCATCACGATCGAGCCGGCGGGCAGGGCGGCGGCGATGGCGTTCGGCAGCCGGTCGTTGCCGCCGGTGATGTGGTACCGCTCGTTGGACAGACCCCAGACGTTGAAGTTGCCCGGGTTGGGCTGGTAGCCCATCAGCAGGACGAGGGCGAGCGCGGACTGCCGGCTGGTATCTGCGCCGTACTCGACGTTGTAGGCCACGTCGATGAAGCGGCCGAGCTGCGAGCCGTGGCCGCCGGGGATCCGGCTCTCGATCCACTCGTACAGGGTCATGTTGTCGAGGGCGGTGCCGGCGGGCGTGCTGCTGTTCCAGGAGACCTCGCCGGCGTCGGAGAGGTCCCGGTGCAGGGCCTGGTAGACGGCCTTGAAGTCCTCGTCGGCCTGGGTGCGGGAGTAGTACTCCCCGTTGAACCAGAGCACTTCCTCCGCCCCGTTGGGGCCGCCGCCCAGGAAGTCCTCGGTGGGCATGTCGAAGCGGCGGCACAGCGCCAGGATCTTCTTGTGGCTGGTGTCGATCAGCTCGCCGCCGATCTCGGAGGTCTGTCCGTACGCCCAGTGGCCGCGCTGGGTCCACATCCGGCCGCCGACGCGGCTCGGGTCGGCCTCGTACAGGGTGCAGTCGACGCCCGCGTCCTTGAGGGTGAGGGCGGCGGTCAGGCCGGAGATGCCGGCGCCTATGACGGCGACGCGGGCCGGGGAGACGGGCTTCTTGTCGGGGGTGGCCTCGGCGGCGTGGGCGGCCCCGGCCGCGGAGCCGGCGAGGGCGGCGCCAAGGCCGAGGGCGGCGGCGCGCCCGAGGAGTTCACGGCGGGTGGATCCGCGGACCTCGGCGGCGGGCATGCCGAGGCGGGCTGCTGCGGCGTGCTCGGCGGCGAGGCGGCGCAGGGCGTGCATGAGGGGCGTACGGGCCATGGCGGGGCTCCTCAGAGGTTCGCGGCGGTGGACGAGGGGTTGCCCTGTGCGGGCAGGACGGTCAGGTCCGGCCGGCCGTCGGCGTCGCCGGGGCGCTCGGCGGCGTCCTCCAGGACGATCCGGCCGATGATCTCGTAGCGCGCGGGGGCCTTCGCCTTGAGCCAGAAGCCGAGGCCGAGGCCGCCGAGGAAGACCGCGCCGACGATCCACGGGATCAGCTTGAAGAAGATCGATCCGGCGGCGCTGCCGGCCGCGGTCTCCATGTTGAGGACGAGCAGGACCACGACGGCCGTCATTCCGATGCCGCCGAGCAGCGGGGCGGTGAAGGTCTTGAACCAGTGCCGGTCCTCGGGGTGGTTCTTGCGGAAGTAGCCGATGACGGCGAAGGAGCACAGCGTCTGGACGATCAGGATCGCCATCGTGCCGAGGATCGCGAGCAGCGTGTAGAGGTGCAGGTACGGGTCCTGCCCGGTGAGCCAGAAGCCGGCGACGAGCGCGGTGGCGATGGCGGTCTGCACGACCGAGGCGAGGTACGGGGAGCCGTGTTTGGGGTGGGTGTGGCCGAGCTTCGGCGACAGGAAGCCCTCGCGGCCGATGGCGTAGAGGTACCGGGCGGCGCACTGGTGGAAGGCCATGCCGCAGGCGAAGGAGCCGGTGAGCAGCAGCCACTGGAAGGCGTCCACGGCCCAGGCGCCGATGAAGGTCCGGGTGGGGGCGAAGAACAGGTCGAGTGGGCTGGCGGACGCGGACAGCTCGACTGACGCGGCCAGGCCGTTGCCCGCGATGGTCATCCAGGAGACGTAGATGTAGAAGAGGCCGACGCCGACGACGGAGATGAGGGTGGCCTTGGGGATGACCCGCTTGGGGTCGCGGGACTCCTCGCCGTACATGGCGGTGGACTCGAAGCCGACCCAGGACCAGAAGGCGAAGAAGAGGCCGAGGCCGGCTGAGGTGCCGGTGAAGGCGTTCTTCGGGTTGACGGGTTCGAGCGGGATCCCCTCCGGTCCGCCGCCGGCGATCAGCACGGCGGTGGCCACGGCGAAGAGCACGGCGATCTCGGCGACGAGCATCACGCCGAGCGCCTTGGCGGTGAGGTTGATGTCGAAGTGCGCGAGGGCGGCGGTGACGGCCAGCATGGCGGCCGCGTAGACGATCCAGGGCAGGTCGACGCCCAGCTGGTCGTGGACGGTTGTCTTCGTGAAGTAGGCGAACACGCCGACGATCGAGGCCTCGAAGACGATGTAGGCGAGGACGGCGAGCATGCCGGAGGCCATGCCCGCGATCCGGCCGAGGCCGTGCGAGATGTATCCGTAGAAGGCCCCCGCGGCGGTGATCCGCTTGGCCATCGCCACGTAGCCGACCGCGAAGACGGTCAGGACGAGGGTGGCGAAGAGGTATCCGGCCGGGGCTCCGGTGCCGTTGCCGAAGCCGACGGCGATGGGCAGGTTGCCCGTCATGGCGGTGATCGGGGCGGCGGTGGCGACGGCCATGAAGACGACGCCGACGAGGCCGACCGAGTTGGCCTTGAGTCGCTGCACCTGCGGAGCCGCGGGCGTCCGGGACGCCCCGCTGGTCGTGCCTCTGCTCATGGAGTCCTCTTCCTGTGTCGGGAGGCCGCCACTCTCTACCTGGGTGACGCAGACCACAATCGGCACGCGGTCCGATAATCCCCTTGCGGAGAAGACGAGTTGTCGGTCCAGAAGAGGGGCAGATCGGGCGTTGTAACCGCCAGGTGATGTCCCCGGCACATGCGGCCCGGTAGCGTCCCGCGCTATGGACAACCAGGGCGGGATCACGGTTCAGCGGGCACTGGAGCTGCCGGGACTGCGCAGCGGGCTGCCCGAGGTGGTGGCCTGCGCCGACCGGCTCGGCCGCACCGTCCGCTGGGTCCACGCGGGCGAGGTCCCGAACATCGCCTCCCTGCTCAAGGGCGGCGAGCTGCTGCTGACCACCGGCCTCGGCCTGGGCACCCGGCCCGCCGAGCAGCGCGCCTTCGTACGGCGCCTCGCGGACCGCGGGATCGCCGCGCTGGTGGTGGAGCTTGGACCGCGCTTCACCCGGCTGCCGGCGACGATCGTGGAGACCGCGCGCACGGCGGGGCTGCCCCTGGTCCAGCTCCACCGGGAGGTCCCCTTCGTCACTGTCACGGAGGAGGTCCACACCGAGATCGTCAACCACCACTACGCGCTCCTGCAGCGGGCCGAGGAGGTCCACCGGCGCTGTACGGAAGCCCTGTTGGGCGGTGGTGGCATCCCGCAGGTGCTGCGGATCCTGGCCGACTTCACCGGGAACCCGGTCTTCCTGGAGACCCCCGACGGTCAGCTGCTGTACGCGGCGGGCAGCTCGGCCGGGGACGCGGGCGCGGACCCGCTGCAGGTGTGGGAGGGCCTACGGGGCCAGCGCGAGGCCGAGCCGTCGGCGAACACCGTGGTGGTCGACGTACCGGGCGGGGGCCACGGCACGGGATCGGTCCGGGCCCGTGTCGTCCTGGTCGGGGTCTCGGCGCCGCTGCTGCCGGTGCACCGGATGGCGGCGGAGCGCACGGCCGGGGTGCTCGCCGTCGTGCTGATGCAGGCACGGCAGGAGGAGGAACTGGCGGCGCGCGGCCGCGGCGACTTCCTGACGGACCTGGCCGAGGGCCGCATCTCGGCGGAGGACGCCCCGGCGCAGGCCCGCGTCCTGGGCTTCAAGCCGGGCGCGGGGCCGCTGCTGCCGGTGGTCATGCGGCTCGCCTCGGACCTCGGCCCGTCCGGGAACTGGGCCGTCCTGGCCCGCGCGGTCCTGGAGGAGCTCTCGTCCGTCGGCGTGCCGGTCCTGCTGGGCGTCCGCCCGGTCGAGGGCCGGGTCCCCCTCCTCGTGTCCCTCCGGGCGGAGTCGGAGCGCACGGCGGTGGCGGACCGGGTCTCGGCCGCGCTGCGGGCGGGCGTCGAACGCGCGGGCCTGGACCGGGCCGCCGCGCCGCCGGCCGTGGTCGTCGGCGTCGCGGGCGGCTGGGCGGCCGCCTCGGCCGGCCTGCGGCACGCCGCGGAGACCGCCACCGCGGCCCACGGCCTGCCGGCCCGGCCCTGGTACGACGCTCGGCGGCTGGACATCGACCTCCTCCTGTGGCGGCTGCGCGAACACCCGGACCTGGCGGCCTTCGTGGACCGGGCGATCGGCCCGCTCCGCACCCACGACACCACGTCGCGGCCCCCTCTGCTGCCCACGCTGGAGACGTACCTGGCCCACGCGGGCCGCAAGGCGGAGACGGCCCGCGAGCTCCACCTCAACCGCCAGACCCTGTACAACCGCCTGGCCCGCATCTCGGAACTCCTGGGCACGGACCTGGACGACCCGGAGACGGTCCTCTCCCTGAGCCTGGCCCTCCGCGCCCGCCGCCACGCCCCGTCTCCTTCTTGACGCCCTCCTCGCACCGCTCGGCGCCGGGGCGCCTCCCGGGCTTCGGACGGCTGCGCCGGACTCTGTCCGTCGACCCCTTGGCGGCACGCGCAGGCGGCCCTGCGGGGGCTGTCCCCTACCCGCCCTTCCACCGTTCCCAGGGGCTCCGCCCCGGACCCCCTACGGCGCTCCGCGCCCGCGCCTCAAACGCCGGCGAGGCTGAACTTGCCGCTCCGCGCCAATCCAGCCCGCCGGGCGACACCTTTCAGCGCAGCTCCGCCAAATCCAGCCCCGCCGGGCCATTCCAGCCCCGCCGGCGTTTGAGGCGATCTTTCAGCCCGTCCGGCGTTTGAGGACCGGGGTCCGGGGCGGAGCCCCGATCTTTCCGCCCCGCCGGGCAATCCCAGCCCCGCCGGCGTTTGAGGCGCGGGGTTCGGGGCGGAGCCCCGGTCTTTCAGCCTCGCCGGCGTTTGAGGCGCGGGGGCTCGGGGGCGGAGCCCCCGCAGACGGGCCGCAGGAGGCGACTGCGGCCCCGCCGGGAGGCTAGCGGCGGGCTCGTTCCATCAGTTCGTCGTAGACGGACAGGACCTGCGCGACAGTGTCGTCCTCGGACGGCCACGTCGCCGCCTGCACCCGCCCCGCCACGGCCAGCGCAGCCCTCCGCTCCGGATCCGCCAGCAGGCCGGTCACGGCCGACGCGAGTGCCGCCGCGTCCCCCGGCGGGACCAGGACCGCGCCCTCCCCGACCAGCTCCGGCACGCCCCCCACCGCCGTGGCCACCAGCGGCACGCCCACCCGCAGAGCCTCCTGCGCCAGCAGGGCCCGCGCCTCGCGCCGGCTCGGCAGCACCGCCAGGTCCGCCGCCGCCAGCAGCTGCGCCGCGTCCCGGCGGCGTCCCAGCAGCCGTACCGGGAGCCCCTCGGCCTCGATCCGCCGCGACAGTCCGGCCCGTAGCGGCCCCTCGCCCGCGATCACCAGCAGCGGGGCCGGGTCCAGCGCCCGCCACTCCCGTGCCGCGTCGAGCAGCAGGGAGTACCCGCGGTGCGGGACCAGGCTCCCGACGGTGATGAGCAAGGGCCGTCCGACCGCCCCGAGTTCCGCCCGCACCTTGCCCGGGTCCGCCGCGCCCCGCCCGTCCGGGCCCTCCGGGCACGGCGGTACCGCCACCGGCGACAGCCGCGCGTCCCGGGCGCCCCGCAGCCGTGCGAGGTCCACCAGGTCCGAGGAGGCGCCGAGGACCACGGCCGCGGCCCGTGCCACGTGCCGTTCCAGCATCCGGCTCAGCCGTCCCAGCGCGCCCGCGGCCGCCGGTCCGTCGCCGTGCCAGCTCACCACCAGCGGCACCCGGCGTCCCCGTATGGCCAGCGCGGCGCGCATGCCGGCGCGCACCCCGTGGGCGTGCACGACGTCCGCTCCGGCGCACGCGGCCCGCAGCACGCTCACGGCGTCGGGCGCGAACTGCGCCCCGGCGCCGGTGAAGTCGTACTCCCCCTCCGCCTGGACGGGCGCGCACACCGTGACCCGTACGCCGCGTGCGGCGAGCCCGGTCGCGAGCGACCGTACGTGCGCGCAGCTGCCCGCGCCCGCGCCGTCGCCGAGGACCTGGACGGTGCGGAGCGGCTGGCGCCCGTAGGGCTGTGCCGGGAGGGAGGTGGAGACCGGGGAGCTGCTCACGGGCCGAAGCTCCAGGGTGTGGGAGGGAGTCAGAGACGTCGCCAAGGATGCCAGTCCGCACGCGCGTTCCGGGACCATACGGGTGCGGATCCCGTACGAGATACCGCCGGACGCCTGCCATCCTCACCCACACGGCCTAGCGTCGCGTCACCCCGGCGGCTGCCCGCGAGGGCCGCGGCCGCCCGGGAACGGCGGCGGACACGGCGCAGGGCCCGCCGCGCGGTGCGCGCCGGGCCCTCCTGTGTCCGTGCCGCGCCGGGCCGGCTCACGCGTCCGCGCGCGCCGCCGCCAGCAGTTCCTCGGCGTGTGCCCGCGCGGAGACCGAGTCCTCGTGCCCCGCCAGCATGCGCGACAGCTCGCGGATCCGGGCCTCGCCCTCCAGGACGGTGACCCCGCTCCTGGTGACCGACCCGTCGTTGGTCTTCTCGACGAGCAGCTGGCGGTCGGCGAAGGCGGCCACCTGGGGCAGGTGCGTGACGACCACGACCTGCGCCGACTTGGCGAGTTTCGCGAGGCGCCGGCCGACCTCGACGGCCGCCTTTCCGCCGACTCCCGCGTCGACCTCGTCGAAGAGGTAGGTCGGCACCGGGTCGGAGCCGGCGAAGACGACCTCCACGGCGAGCATCACCCGGGACAGCTCACCGCCCGAGGCACCCTTGGCGATCGGCCGCGGCTGGGCGCCGGGGTGCGGGGCCAGCAGCAGTTCGACCTCGTCCGCGCCGGAAGGTCCGTAGGCGACCGGGCGGCCGTCCACGTCCACCCCTTCGGGGTCCTCGGCCTGCCGGACGTCGATGGTCACCCGGGCGTGCGGCATCGCCAGCGAGGCCAGCTCCTCCGTCACGGCGGAGGCGAAGCGGGTCGCCGCCTCCACCCGGGCGTCCGTCAGTGCCTGGGCCAGCAGCGAGAGTTCGGAGCGCAGTCCGTCGCGTTCGGCGGTCAGCTCCGTGATCCGCTCGTCGTCGCCGTCCAGTTCCAGCAGCCGTGCCGCGCCCTGCTCGGCCCATTGCAGTACGGCGTCCACGGTGCCGTCGGAGCCGTACTTGCGGGTCAGCTGGGTCAGGGCCGCCCGCCGCTCCTCCACCGCGGCCAGCCGCAGCGGGTCGGCGTCGAGGTCGTCGGCGTAGCCCGCGAGCTCGCCGGCCACGTCGGACAGCAGGATGCCCAGCTCCCCGATCCGCTCGGCGAGCGCGCCGAGCGCCGGGTCGTGCGACCGTACGGATTCCAGGGCCCGGTGGGCGCCGGCGACGAGCATGTTCGCGTCGATGGCCTCCGGGTCCTCGGGATTGCCGGCGAGCGCGGCGTGGGCCAGCTGGGCAGCCGAGGCCAGCGATTCGGCGTGCCCGAGCCGCTCGGCCTCGGCCGCCAGCTCGGTGTCCTCGCCGGCCACCGGCTCCACGGCCGCGATCTCGTCCAGCCCGAAGCGCAGCAGGTCCGCCTCCTGGGCCCGTTCCCGGGCCCGGGTGGTGATCTCCTCCAGCTCGACGGCGACGGCGCGCAGCCTGCGGTAGGCGGAGCCGTACTTCTCCAGCGGGACGGCGACGGCGTCGCCGGCGTACCGGTCGAGCGCCTGCCGCTGCCGGGCCGGGCGCAGCAGGCCCTGCTGGTCGGTCTGCCCGTGGACGGCGACCAGGTCGTCCGCGAGCTCGCCGAGCAGGCCGACGGGCACGGAGCGGCCGCCGACGTGGGCGCGCGAGCGCCCTTCGGCGGACACGGTCCGGCTGATCAGCAGGGCGCCGTCGTCGAGCTCCGCCCCGGCTTCCTCGGCGCGTACGGCGGCGGGCGCGCCGGGGCGCATGACGATGCGGCCCTCGACGACCGCGGCCTTGGCCCCGATCCGCACCAGGGCCGGGTCGGCGCGACCGCCGAGCAGCAGCCCGAGGCTGGTGACGACCATCGTCTTGCCCGCGCCGGTCTCGCCGGTCACCGCGGTGAAACCGGGCGACAGCTCGACCACCGCGTCGTCGATGACCCCGAGCGACCGTATCCGCATCTCCTCAAGCACGGGACGACGATACCGAGGTTTCACCGGTGCCATGTGACGTCACCCGTCCCGAGTTCTCCGAACGGATGTGCTATTAAGGGCGAAGACCGACACGCCGGGACACGCGCTAGTGGGGCGCCCCGCGCCAACCGGACACGGGCAGTGCGAACTTCGCGACGAGCCGGTCCGTGAAGGACGCGTGGTGCAGCCGGGCGAGCCGCACGGGCACCGCCCCGCGCCGGACCTCCACACGGGCCCCGGACGGCAGCTCCAGCATCCGCCGGCCGTCGCACCACAGCACGCCGTGCGGGGTGCCGGCCTGCACCTCCACCGCCAGCACCGAGGTGGGCGAGGTCACCAGCGGCTTCGCGAACAGCGCGTGCGCGCTGATCGGCACCATCAGCAGCGCCTCCACCTCCGGCCAGACCACCGGCCCGCCCGCGGAGAAGGCGTAGGCCGTCGAGCCCGTCGGAGTCGCACAGACGATCCCGTCACAGCCGAAGCCGGTCACCGGGCGCCCGTCGATCTCCAGGACCACTTCCAGCATCCGCTCCGGGGACACCTTCTGGACCGCGGCCTCGTTCAGCGCCCAGTCCCGGTGGACCACGTCGCCGTTCGTGCGCACGACCACGTCGAGGGTCATCCGCTCCTCGACCTCGTACGAGCGCGACACCACCCGGTCCACGACCTTGTCCAGGTCGTCGCGCTCGGCCTCGGCGAGGAACCCCACCCGGCCCAGGTTGACGCCCAGCATCGGCACCCCCGAGGCGCGCGCGAACTCCGCGCCCCGCAGCAGGGTCCCGTCCCCGCCCAGCACGATCAGCAGCTCACACCCGTCGAGCACCCCCGGGGTGGACTCGGTCACGAGCTCCACCTCGGGCGGCAGCGGCAGGTCCACCGCCTCGTGCGCGAAGACGCGTACGCCCAGCCCGCAGCGCAGCAGCCCCTTGACGACCAGCTCCGCGCTGCGGATGGCCGCTGGCCGCCCGGTGTGCGCGAGCAGGAAGACGGTGCGTTCCCCCGTTGAATCTGTCACTGCGGCCCCTCCGCCACTGCACGGTCAACATCCGCCGGGTCGAGTGCCGGTGCCCCCGCCCTCAGCCACAGAAAGTACTCGACGTTGCCCGACGGCCCCGGCAGCGGACTCGCCGTCACCCCGACGACGCCCAGCCCCAGCTTCGCCGCCTGCGCCGCGACCTCGCGCACGGCCTCCGCCCTGAGCTCCGGGCTGCGCACCACTCCGCCGCTGCCCAGCCGGTCCTTGCCCACCTCGAACTGCGGCTTGACCATCAGCACCAGGTCCGCGTCGGGCGCGCAGCACCGTACGAGCGCGGGCAGCACCAGGCCGATGGAGATGAAGGACAGGTCACCGACGACGAGGTCCACCGCGACCCCGTCGATCTGCTCGACCGTCAGCTCGCGCACGTTCGTCCGGTCCTTGACCGTCACCCGGTCGTCGCTCTGCAGCGACCAGGCGAGCTGCCCGTAGCCGACGTCGACGGCGACCACGTGGGCGACGCCCGCGCGCAGCAGCACGTCGGTGAACCCGCCCGTGGAGGCCCCGGCGTCCAGCGCGCGGCGGCCCTCCACGCGCAGCCCCTGCGGCTGGAAGGCCGCCAGCGCGCCCGCGAGTTTGTGGCCGCCCCGCGAGACGTAGTCGGGATCGCTGTCGTCCTTGAGGACGACCAGAGCCGCGCTCGTCTCGACCTGGGTGGCGGCCTTCGTCGCGGTGGTGCCGCCCACGGTCACCCGGCCCGCGGCGATCAGCTGCGCGGCGTGCTCGCGCGAGCGGGCCATGCTGCGGCGTACCAGTTCGGCGTCCAGGCGGCGGCGTGCCACTCCTGCCACGTTCGGTTCAGCTCCTGTTTTCGTACGGACCAGGGACGGGCGGTGCGTCCAGCGCCGTCAGCGCCTCGCGCAGCCCCCGGTGGACATCCTCGTACACCTCGACGTGTCCGTCCGCCGCGAGGTGGTCCGCATCCGCCAGCCGCGCCAGGTGCGCGTCCACGCCGGCGTGTCCGGTGGGAGTGCGTACGACGCCCAGCGCCACGGGCCCCGCGGGCCCGGCGGAGGCTTCGCCGTCGGCTTCTGCTGCGCCCTGGGCTTCGTCGGTCATGCCCCGACGCTACCCCGAAGCGCCCCGCGACCACGCACGGCTCTGCGGTACGGTCGTGATCACGATGGCTACGATCCAGGAGTGCCGCGAAGCACTCGACACCCTCTCCGGCAATCTCGCCCGGGCCGACGGCGGCGTACGCGGCGCGGCCGCGCTCGACCGCTCCCTGAGCTGCCACATCACCGACCTCGACGAGACGTTCACGGGCCGCCTCGACGGAGGCAGCATCCGCGTGGACGCGGTCGCCCCCGGCCCGCCGGCCTCGAAGGCCGAGATCCGCCTCGCGATGACGGGCGACGACCTCCTCGCCCTGGTCGCGGGCGACCTCAAGTTCGCCAAGGCCTGGGCCTCCGGCCGAGTCAAACTGGAAGCCGGCTTCCGCGACCTCCTACGCCTGAAGAGCCTGCTCTGATCTCCGGCCTCGCCGGCACAATCCAGCCCCGCCGGCACAATCCAGCCCCGCCGGGACAATCCGGCCCCGCCCGCACAATCCAGCCCCTCCGGCGTTTGAGGAGCGGGGTCCGGGGCGGAGCCCTGGGGGCACCTCCCAGCGGTAGCTGGGGGAGCAACGGCGCCGCACCCGCTACACCACCGCGTCGGCCCCCGCGCGGGAACGCCGCGCCGCGGGAATCACCAGCGGAGTACCCGTCTCCGGATCGTCGATGATCTGGCACTTCAGGCCGAACACCTGCTCCACCAGCTCCGCCGTGACCACCTCCGCCGGCGGCCCCTCCGCCACGACCTTCCCGCCCCGCATCGCGATCAGGTGCGTCGCGTAGCGGGCCGCGTGGTTCAGGTCGTGCAGCACCGCGACCAGCGTCCGCCCCTGGTTCTCGTGCAGCTCCGCGCACAGGTCCAGCACGTCGATCTGGTGCTGGATGTCCAGGTACGTCGTCGGCTCGTCGAGCAGCAGCAGCGGCGTCTGCTGCGCCAGCGCCATCGCGATCCACACCCGCTGCCGCTGCCCGCCCGACAGCTCGTCGACGGCCCGGTCGGCGAGTTCGGCGACCCCGGTCGAGGCCATCGACTCGTTCACGACCCGCTCGTCCTCGGCCGACCACTGCCGCAGCAGCCCCTGGTGCGGGTACCGGCCGCGCGCCACCAGGTCGGCCACCGTGATGCCGTCCGGCGCGATCGAGGACTGCGGGAGCAGCCCCAGGGTCTTGGCGACCTTCTTCGCCGGCATCGAGCCGATGACCTGCCCGTCCAGCAGCACCCGTCCGGCGGCCGGCTTCAGCATCCGCGACAGGGCCCGCAGCAGCGTGGACTTGCCGCAGGCGTTGGGGCCGACGATCACCGTGAAGGAGTTGTCGGGGATCTCCACCGACAGGTTCTCGGCGATGACCCGCTGGTCGTAGCCGAGCGTCACGTTCTCCGCGGTCAGCCGCTGCACTTGCGTACTCCTCATCAGGTTCATATACGTCCCGCCTTGCGCTCGGTGACGAGCAGCCAGAGCAGGTAGACACCGCCGACCAGCCCGGTCACCACGCCCACCGGCAACTGGTCCGCGCCGAAGGCCCGCTGCGAGGCCCAGTCGGACACCATCAGCAGCACCGAGCCCATCAGCGCGGCCGTCAGCAGGTTCCCGCCGGGCGAGCGGGTGAGCCGCCGGGCCAGCTGCGGCGCGGCCAGCGCGACGAAGCTGATGGGCCCGGCCGCCGCGCTCGCCGCGGTGGTGAGCAGGATCGCCGCGAGCATCAGCAGCAGCCGCGTCCGCTCGACCCGCACCCCGAGGGCGTACGCGGCGTCGTCGCCCATCTCCATCATCCGCAGGGCCCTGCCCTGCCCGAGGACGAGCGGGAAGAGCACCGCGCAGACCGCGAGCAGCGGCCACACCTGCGCCCAGTCGCGGCCGGCCAGCGAACCGGTCAGCCAGACCGTGGCGCGGGTGGCCTCGAT
Organism: Streptomyces sp. NPDC090045; assembly: GCF_044747975.1. Lineage (NCBI taxonomy): Bacteria > Bacillati > Actinomycetota > Actinomycetes > Kitasatosporales > Streptomycetaceae > Streptomyces > Streptomyces sp. NPDC090045. The sequence continues at coordinate 6,888 of NZ_JBIVFA010000018.1, read as the reverse complement.
CATCTGGGCCTTCGTGATCAGGTACTGGATCACGGCGATGAGCATGGCGGAGGCGCCGATGCCGACCAGCACCAGCCGGTAGCCCTGAATGCCCTGCTTGTACGCCAGCAGGTAGACGGCGGCTCCGGCCAGCAGGCCGCCGATCAGCGCGCCGACGGCCACCTCGTTGGCATCGCCCTTGAAGAGGATGATGACGACGAGCGCGCCCACCACCGAGCCGTAGCCGAAGCCGAGCAGGTCCGGCGAGCCGAGCGGGTTGCGGGAGACCGACTGGAAGACCGCCCCGGCCATCCCGAGGGAGGCGCCGACGAGCAGGGCGACCAGGACCCGCGGCAGCCGCAGGTCGTTGACGATGAAGTCGTTGGCGGGGGTGCCGTTGCCCAGCAGGGTCTGGACGACGTCCCACGGTGCGATCTGGAAGTCGCCGGTGCCGATGAGCAGGACGGCCAGCGCGAGCGTCACGGCGGCGAGCAGGAGCCCGACGGCCAGCGCGCGCCCCTCGACGCGCAGCGAGATCCCGCCGGGCAGGTGCAGCGGACGGGGCCCGGACCGGCCCTTGTGAGAGGTGTCGTCCGCGGTCGCGGTCACGGTCACAGCTGGGCCATCCTCTTGCGCCGAACCAGGTAGATGAAGACTGGGCCGCCGATGAGCGCGGTCACGACGCCGACCTGCAGTTCGGCGGGCCGGGTGACGACACGGCCGACGACGTCGGCGCCGAGCAGCAGGGCGGGTGACAGGACGGCCGAGTACGCGAGCACCCAGCGCATGTCGGGACCGGTGAACGCCCGGACGAGGTGCGGGATCATCAGCCCGATGAAGACGATGGGCCCGCACGCGGCGGTCGCCGCACCGCACAGCAGGGTGATGGCGACCATGGCGCCGATCCGGGTGCGCGTCAGGTGCGCGCCGAGCGCCCGCGCCGTGTCGTCGCCCATGGCCATCGCGTTCAGCGGCCGGCCGAGCGACAGTGCGAGCACCGCGCCGACGATCAGGAAGGGGGCCACCTGCCGGACGGTGTCCATGTTGGCCGAGGCCAGCGAACCCACCGTCCAGAAGCGGAGCTTGTCGAGCGCCTTGCTGTCCATCAGCTGCACGGCGTTGATGTAGCCGATCAGGGCCGCGCTGGCCGCCGTACCGGCGAGCGCGAGGCGTACCGGGGTCGCGCTGCGGCTGCCTCCGAGCACGTACACGACGACCGAGACGACGGCGGCGCCGAGGAAGGCCCACCACACGAACTCACGGATCGACGTCGCGCCGAAGAAGCTGATCGCGGAGACCACGGCGGCCGCGGCGCCGGCGTTGACGCCGAGGATGCCCGGCTCGGCCAGCGGGTTGCGGGTCAGCGCCTGCATCACGGCACCGGACAGGCCGAGGCCGAGGCCGACCATCAGGCCGAGGAGCGTGCGCGGGACGCGCAGGTCCCGCACCACCACGTCGGAGGTCGTCCCCGCGTAGGCGAACAGGCCGTGCCAGACCTCGTCGAGTGGCATCTGCTTGGCGCCCACGGCGATGCTCACGACGGCGATCAGCGCCAGCACCACGAGGGCGGCGAGCAGACCGGCGGCGCGCGCGGCATGGCGCGGGCGGGCGGCGGCGGCCCGTTCGGGCGCCGCGCTCGGTTCGGATTCGGGGGGACTCTCGACCAACACGCAGGTTAGGCTAACCTACCCTGCATCCCGGCCGGATCCCCCCTCGCGCCCTAAAGACCCAGCCTGGCCAGCGCCTTCGCCGCGTCCAGCGTGCAGACCCCGTCCCCGGCGGCCGTCCAGGCCGCCGCGCACAGCGCCCGCAGCCCGTCGACCGGGTCCCCGCCCTCCCCGCGCAGCTCCAGCACGCCGCGGTTCAGCGCGACCGCGGTCCAGCCTCCGCAGTGGAAGCCCTCCGCGACCGGTTCCACCTCCGGCTGCCCGGTCAGCAACCCGCGCAGGTCCCGGTCCACGTACGTGGGCCGGTGCCTCGGCTCGGCCCGCACCAGCTGCTCCGCGTCCGTCACCCCGGTCAGCACCAGCAGCGAGTCCACCTCCCCGTTGAAGGCGCCCTCGATGTCGGTGTCCAGCCGGTCCCCGACCACCAGCGGCCGCTCCGCCCCGGTCCGCAGCACCGTCTCCCGGTGCATCGGGGGCAGCGGCTTGCCCGCCACCTGCGGCTCCGCGCCCGTGGCGATCCGTACGACCTCCACGGCTGCCCCGTTGCCCGGCCCGATCCCCCGCGCCCCGGGGATCGTCAGGTCGGTGTTCGACGCGAACCACGGCACCCCGCGGTTGATCGCGTACGAGGCCTCCGCGAACCGCCCCCAGGGCAGTTCGGGCCCCCCGTACCCCTGCACCACCGCCGCCAGACCCGCCTCATCCGCCGAGTCCACCGGCACCAGTCCGCGCTCGCGCAGCGCGACCCGCAGCCCCTCCCCGCCGATCACCAGCACCTTCGACGCCGGCTCCACCTGCTCCGCGATCAGCCGGGCCACCGCCTGCGCCGAGGTGATGACCTCGGCCGCCTCCGTCGGGATGCCCATCTCGCTCAGGTGCTCCGCGACGGCGTCCGGGGTCCGCAGCGCGTTGTTGGTGACGTAGGCGAGGTGCATCCCGTCGGCCCGGGCCACGGCGAGGGACTCCACGGCGTGCGCGATGGCCTCGCCGCCCGCGTACACCACCCCGTCCAAGTCCAGCAGGGCCGTGTCGTACGCCTGGTGCAGACTCTGCTCACTCGCCGCGGGACTGGTCCTGCTCTGCCGGGTCATCGCTTCCGCTCCTCTGTGAGCCCCTCGCGGCGGCAGCCGGGGGAGATCGATCTTGTCCGATTCTGCACTGCCCCGATCATCCCGCATGGCGAGACGCGACTTACCATGCACCAATGACCACACCTGGCACCGCGGACCAAGGGCTGCGACTGATCCCGTTCCATGGCCTGCGCTACGTCCCGGAGCGTGTCGGCAGCCTCGCGGCCGTCACGTCCCCGCCGTACGACGTGGTCGTGCGCCCCGACGGAGTCGACCACCTCGAATCCGCCGACCCGCACAACATCGTCCGCCTGATCCTCCCGCAGGCCGGCACCCCGGCCGCGCGCAACGAACAGGCCGCCCGCACCCTGCACGACTGGCTCGCCGAGGGCATCCTCAGCGCCGACCCCGAGCCCGCGCTCTACGTGTACGAGCAGCGCAAGGCCGGCCTGCTCCAGCGCGGCGTCATCGGCGCCCTCGCCCTGTCCACCGCGGACGCCGGGATCGTCCTCCCCCACGAGGACGTCATGCCCGACGTGGTCACCGACCGGGCCGGCCTGATGCGGGCCACCTCCGCCAATCTCGAACCGCTCCTGCTCACCTACCGGGGCGACGACCCCGGCACGGGCGCGGCCGCGGTCGTCGAGCGGACCGCCCAGCGCGCGCCGCTGCTGTCCACCACCACCGAGGACGGCTTCCAGCACCGCCTCTGGGCCATCACGGATCCGGCCGAGCTCGCCGCCGTCACGGCGGATCTCAGCCACCGCCAGGCCCTCATCGCCGACGGCCACCACCGCTGGGCGACCTACCTGCGCCTCCAGGAGGAGCACGGCTCCCCGACGGCCTGGGACTTCGGCCTGGTCCTCCTCGTGGACACCGCCCGCTACCCGCTCCAGGTCCGCGCCATCCACCGGATGCTGCGCCGCCTCCCGGTCGCCGACGCCCTCGCCGCCCTCGGCGGCCACTTCCGCGTCACTACGGTCGACGGGCCGCTCCCGCTGGCCCTGGACGCCCTCGCGGACGCCTCGGAGCGCGGCAACGCCTTCCTCCTGACCGGTGACGGCACCTTCCACCTGGTCACCGATCCCGACCTGGCGCTCCTCGACCGCACGGTCCGCCACGACCGCCCGGAGGCCTGGCGCCGGCTGGACGCCACCGTCCTGCACGCGACCCTCCTCGACGCGCTCTGGCACGTTCCTGACGCCCCCGAGGAGATCACGTACATCCACGACGCCGCGTCCACCGTGGCCATGGCCGAACGCCACGGGGGCACCGCCGTCCTGCTGCACCCCGTACGGGAGGAGGTCGTGCGGGACCTGGCCCGCCAGGGCGTCACCATGCCCCGGAAGTCCACCTCCTTCGGACCGAAACCGGCCACCGGCCTGGTCCTGCGCGGCCTGGGCTGAACCCCCTCCGGACATGAAGAAGGGCGGTACCCCACCGGGGGTACCGCCCTTCTCATTCACTCACCGTTGCCTCAGGCCTTGTCGCGGCCCGAGTCCTGCGCGTCGGCGTCGGCCGCGGACTGCTCCAGCGGCTCGTACTCCTCGTCGTCCTCGTCGTAGTACTCGGCGACGTCGGAGGCGCGCTCGGCCGCGGCGATCTCCGCCTCGTCCTCGTCCTCGTCGTCCTCGTCGTCGATCTCGTCCTCGAGGTCGGCGTCAGCGTCGACATCGACGTCGGACAGGTCGACCGCGGCGTCGACGAACTCGACACCGTCGAGCTCGGCGAGGCGGTCCGAGGCGTCGGTGGCCCCGTCCTTGTCCGCTTCGAGCGTCTTGCCGAACCACTCGCGCGCCTCGTCCTCACGACCGGCCGCCAGCAGGGCGTCGGCGTAGGCGTACCGCAGGCGCGCGGTCCACGGCTGGACGGAGCTGGAGGCCAGCTCCGGGCTCTGCAGCGTCACGATGGCCGCTTCGAGCTGTCCCTGGTCCCGCCGGGCACCGGCCGCGACCAGACGCATCTCGACCTGGCCGGCCTTGTCCAGCTTCTGCACCTCGGGCTCGCCGGCCATGGCCAGCGCCCGCTCCGGACGGCCGAGGCCGCGCTCGCAGTCGGCCATGACGGGCCACAGCTCGACCGAGCCGGTCATGCGCTTGGCGGCGCGGAACTCGGCGAGGGCCTCGCTGTACTTCTGCGTGGCGTACGCGGCGAAGCCGGCGGCCTCGCGGACGGCGGCGACACGGGAGGCCAGCCGCAGGGCGATGCGCGAGTACGCGTACGCCTGCTCGGGGTCCTCGTCGATCAGGCGCGCGACCATGACCAGGTTCTTCGAGACCTCTTCGGCCAGACCCTTGGGCAGGCTCAGCAGCTCCTGGCGCACATCGGCGTCAATCTCGAGGCCGGTGACGTCCTCGTCGATCGGAAGCCGCTTGACCGGGTCGCGGTCGGAGCGGAAGTCGCGGTCGCCGCCACGGTCATCGCGACCACGGTAGCCACCACGGTCACCACCGCGATCGTCACGGCCACCACGGAACCCGCCACGGTCGCCGCCGCGGTCATCGCGACGCGGGTACGACGGACGGTCGCCACCACGGTCGTCACGGCGGAAACCGCCGCCACCACCGGTGGGACGCTCACCACGGTCATCGCGACGCGGGTAGGACGGACGGTCCCCACCACGGTCATCGCGACG
>NZ_JBIVFA010000018.1:0-1441 GCF_044747975.1 Streptomyces sp. NPDC090045 | reverse complement strand
GACGGGGGTAGGACGGGCGGTCGCCGCCACGGTCGTCACGACCGCCGCGGAAGCCACCACGGTCGTCATCACGACGCGGGTACGAGGGACGCTCACCGCGGTCATCGCGGCGCGGGTACGACGGACGGTCGCCACCGCGGTCGTCGCGACGGAAGCCGCCGCCACCGCCGGTGGGACGGTCACCACGGTCATCACGGCGCGGGTAGCTGGGACGGTCCCCACCACGGTCGTCACGACGGGGGTAGGACGGGCGGTCGCCGCCACGGTCGTCACGACCGCCGCGGAAGCCACCACGGTCGTCATCACGACGCGGGTACGAGGGACGCTCACCGCCGCGGTCATCGCGACGCGGGTAGGACGGACGGTCGCCACCACGGTCGTCGCGACGGAAACCGCCGCCGCCACCGGTGGGACGCTCACCACGGTCATCGCGACGCGGGTAGGACGGACGGTCCCCACCACGGTCATCACGGCGCGGGAAGCTGGGACGGTCGTTGTCCCGGCGGAAGCCGCCACCGGTGGGACGGTCACCACGGTCGTCACGGCGCGGGTACGACGGGCGGTCGCCACCGCGGTCATCGCGACGGGGGTAGGACGGGCGGTCGCCGCCACGGTCGTCACGACCGCCGCGGAAACCACCACGGTCGTCGTCACGACGCGGGTACGAGGGACGGTCCCCACCGCGGTCATCGCGACGGGGGTACGACGGGCGGTCGCCACCACGGTCGTCACGGCGCGGGTACGACGGACGGTCGCCGCCACGGTCATCGCGACCGCCGCGGAAACCACCACGGTCGTCGTCACGACGCGGGAAGGACGGACGGTCCCCACCGCGGTCATCGCGGCGCGGGTACGACGGGCGGTCCCCACCACGGTCGTCACGACGGAAACCACCGCCACCGCCACCGCCACCGCCACCGGAGGGACGACCACCGCGGTCGTCGTCACGGCGGGGGTAGCTGGGACGGTCGCCACCGCGGTCGTCACGGCGGAAACCGCCGCCACCGCCGCCGGCGGGACGCCCACCACGGTCATCGCGGCGGAAGCCGCCGCCGCCACTGGACGGACGACCACTGGCACCACGGTCGTCACGACGGAACGGGGGACGGTCGCCACCACGGTCGTCACGGCCCCCGCGGTAGCCGCCCCTGTCACCGCCGTCGTTGCGCCGAGGCTCGCGCTCCGGACGATCGTCGGGAGAGTTGGACATGGGTGTGACTCCTGTCTTCGGGGTACCGCTAGTCATTCTCGCGCAACCAACCCATGGCCGCGCTTCGGCGTAAAGAGGTGAAACAAAAAAGGACCCTTGGTCCAGCGTTGAACGCTGGACCAAGGGTCCTTTGAAAGATTGTTCGGCGGCGTCCTACTCTCCCACAGGGTCCCCCCTGCAGTACCATCGGCGCTGAAAGGCTTAGCTTCCGGGTTCGGAATGTAACCGGGC
>NZ_JBIVFA010000017.1:92265-177723 GCF_044747975.1 Streptomyces sp. NPDC090045 | reverse complement strand
CGGGGGGGCCGGGGGCGGCCCCCCCCCCCGGGGGGGGGGGGGGGGGGGGGGGGGGCGCCCCGGGGGGCCCCCCCCCCCCCCCGCGGGGGCGGGGGGGGGGCCCCCCCCGGCCCCCGCGACCCCGGCGTCCTGACGTCCGTCTGACGTCCGCCTCCCCACCCGCAGCCGCTTCCGGACCGGACCGCGCTCAGTCGGCCTCCGGATCGCGCGTGTCGACGATCCGGGTGGTGTCGTGCTCCGCGTCGGCATCGGGTCGGGCCCCGGCCGCCCCGTCGGCCCCGTCGGCCGGCGGCGGATCCGGAGGTACACCGGACCCGCCGCTCACCCGCGTCGGTGTCGGTGTCGGCGGCGCGGGCGGTGGCTGCAGCGGTTCGGGCGAGGCCCCCGGCGCCGCCACGACCGCGAAGGTCGTCAGGCGGCTCTCGTCGCCGTACAGCCACTTCCCCGCCGTCACGTCGTAGACCCACACCGACTCCCCGTCCACGACCACCCCGGCCCGCAGCCCCCGTACGGTCCGCCGGAAGGAATCGGCGTCCGTCCTCCCCGAGGCGAGCTCGTCCGCGGCACGCCGGTAGCGCTCCAGGGCCTCGGCGGCGCGTGTGAGCAGGGGCCGCGCGTCCTCCGTACGGGCGAGCGGCCGGTCGGCCGTCGGCGGGGGTTGCGGCACCGACACCAGGAGCCGGCCGTCCACCCAGGCGGACCAGCCGTTGGCGCACAGGACCTCGCCCCAGTCGCCGCGCCGGGACAGCAGCTGTACCGGGAGGAAGCCGTCGAGCGGCACGGTGGGGCGGGACACGTCGGGGCTCTCCCAGGCGGGAAGACCCTCCTGGGGGACGATGTGGGTGGGCCGGAAGTCCTCGACCGGACCGGGGCTGGTCATGGGCGGCTACTTCCTCATGACCGCGGGCTCGTTGCGGCGCAGTATCCGGGCCACCAGCACGGTGAACAGCACGGACAGGACGAGCAGCATCCAGATGTCGAGGAGCCAGAGGCTCGTCTCGTGATCGAACATCGGGTCCTGGGTGATCTTGAGTGGCACGATCGCGCCGAGGTCGGTGGTGCTGGCCATCGCGCCCATGGCCCACCGGGCCGGCACGACCCAGGCCAGCTGTTCGAGGACGGGGACGCCGGAGAGTTTCAGCAGGGCGCCGCAGAAGGCGGACTGGACGATGGTGAGGAGGACCAGCAGCGGCATGGTGGCCTCCTCCTTGGTCACCAGGGCGGAGATCATCAGGCCGAGCAGCATCGAGGTGAACGACAGCAGGGCGACGGCGAGGGTGATCTCGATCAGCGGCGGCAGGAAGATCCCCTTGCCGCCGGGGGCGTTGGTGTCGACCCCGGCGAGGCCGACCACGGTGAGGACCACGGCCTGGGCGATGGTGAGTACGCCGAGGACCACCACTTTGGACATCAGGTAGGCCGACCGGGACAGGCCGACGGCGCGCTCGCGCTGGTAGATGACGCGTTCCTTCACGAGTTCGCGCACCGCGTTGGCGGCGCCGGTCAGGACTCCGCCCAGGACCAGGATGAACAGCGCGTTCAGGCCCGTCTCGGCCGTGAGGGCGCTGCCGGCCAGCGCACGGGCCAGGCAGCCCATGACGAACGGCAGCCCGATCATGATCGCCAGGAAGGTGCGGTCGGCGCCGAGGACGGCGGTGTACCGGCGGATCAGGGTGGAGAGCTGGGAGCCCCAGCTCTGGGCCTTGGGCGGCGGTTTCGGCACGGCTCCGGCCGCCCGTGCCGCCTCCCCGGCGGAAGGGGGCGGGGGCGGGGGCCGTCCGGCGGAGACGTCGACGTAGCGGCTCTGCAGCGGTGAGGCCCGGTACTGCCCGGCCCAGTCGCGGTTCTGCTCGTTCTCGAACGCCTCGTAGGCCTCGGGCCACTGCGTGAAGCCGAAGAATCCGAGGGCCTCCTCCGGAGGGCCGTAGTACGCGGTGCGCCCGCCGGGCGCGAGGATCAGGAGGCGGTCGCAGACTTCGAGGTTGAGCACGCTGTGGGTGACGACGATGACCGTGCGGCCGTCGTCCGCAAGGCCGCGCAGCATGTGCATCACCGAGCGGTCCATGCCGGGGTCGAGGCCGGAGGTGGGCTCGTCCAGGAAGAGCAGGGAGGGCTTGGTGAGCAGCTCCAGGGCGACGGACACGCGTTTGCGCTGGCCGCCGGAGAGGCTGTGGATGGACTGGTCGGCACGCTGCTGGAGGCCGAGTTCGCCGATCACCTCCTCCACCCGGGCCTGGCGTTCGGCCTTGGCGGTGTCCTGCGGGAAGCGCAGTTCGGCGGCGTAGCCGAGGGCGCGCCGCACGGTGAGCTGGGAGTGCAGGATGTCGTCCTGGGGGACGAGTCCGATGCGGCGGCGCAGTTCGGCGTAGTCGCGGTAGAGGTCGCGTCCGTCGTAGAGGACGGTGCCCTGGTCGGCGGGGCGCAGCCCGGTGAGCGCGCCGAGCAGCGTGGACTTGCCGGCGCCGCTGGGGCCGACGACGGCGAGCAGGCACTTGGCCCCCACGGGGAAGGACACCCGGTCGAGGAGGATCTTGCGGCCCTTGTCCACGGCGACGGTGAGGCCCTGGACGTCGAGCGAGACCTCGCCCGTGTCCACGAACTCCTGGAGCTGGTCGCCGACGAGGCAGAAGGCGGAGTGTCCGATGCCCACGATGTCGCCCTGGGCGAGGGGGGCGGCCCGGCGGTCGAGGCGGGCGCCGTTGAGGTAGGTGCCGTTGTGGCTGCCGAGGTCGGCGATCTCGTAGGTGCCGTCGGCGAGGGCACGGAGTTCGGCGTGCCGGCGGGAGACGGTGAGGTCGTCGATGACGAGGTCGTTCCCGGGGTCGCGGCCGATGCTCACGGCGGCCCGGGCGAGGAGCGGACGTACGGTCGTCGGCCGTTGGAAGGTACGGGACACCGACGCGACCCGCGAGGGCCGGACGCGGGCGGCGGCGTCCGGCACGGCGGAGGAAGGCGGTGGCGGTGGTGGTGGCGGAGCCGGAGGGGGCGGCGGACCGACGAGGACGGCGCGCGGGCCGTCCTCCGCGTCGCCGAAGCACAGCCGGCTCCCGGCGCCGACGCTCCATTCGTGGACGCGCCGGCCGTCCGCCCAGGTCCCGTTGGTGCTGTGCTCGTCCTCCACCGTCCAGTGGTCGCCCTCCGGGCGCAGGACCGCGTGGTGCCAGGAGACGCGGGCGTCCTCCAGGCAGATCTCGCAGAGCGGGTCCCTGCCCACGTGGTAGGTCCGGCCCGGGCTCATCGCGATCGAGCCCGTGTCGGTCACCAGGACGAGCTCGGGTGCGGTCGGCACACCGGGGCGCTGGACCATGAGCAGATTTTCCCATGAACCCGACCGCCCGGCAGCGGTCCGACATCATCGCAGGTCAGAGGCCTCTTATGGGTAATGACAACGGTCCCCGTTGCAGCCTTTGCCCATCTCGCCGGGGTGCGCTTCACTTCACGCGACGGATCCGAACACACGGGTGCCGCGATGAGACGGGGGACGCCATGAGTGGGCACGACCACGCGCACGACGACCACGACCACGGGCACGGAAACGGGCACGCGGGACACAGCCACGGCGTGTCCGCCGACGCCGACCGCCGCTGGCTGGCGATCGCGCTCGCGCTGATCGGCGGGTTCATGGCCGTCGAGGTCGTCATCGGCGTCATGGCCAACTCTCTGGCCCTGATCTCCGACGCGGCACACATGCTGACCGACGCCGTGTCGATCGTCCTGGCGCTGATCGCCATGCGGCTGGCCGCGCGGCCCGCCCGCGGTGGCTTCACGTACGGCCTCAAGCGGGCGGAGATTCTCTCCGCCCAGGCCAACGGCCTGACGCTGATCCTGCTGGGGCTCTGGCTGGCGTACGAGGCGGTGCGGCGGCTGATGGACCCGCCGCCGGTGGAGGGCGGTCTGGTGGTGGTGACGGCGCTGGCCGGCATCGCCGTCAACGTGGCGGCGGCCTGGTGCATCTCCCGGGCCAATCGTTCCACGCTCGTCGTCGAAGGCGCCTACCAGCACATCCTGAACGACCTCTTCGCCTTCATCGGGACCGCCGTCGCCGGCGTGATCGTGCTGACCACCGGCTTCCGGCAGGCGGACGCGATCGCCACGCTGGTCGTGGTGGTGCTGATGCTCAAGGCGGGCTACGGGCTGATCCGCGAGTCCGGCCGGATACTCCTGGAGGCCGCTCCGGCCCATGTGGACCCGGACGCGGTCGGCGACCGCCTCGTCGGCCACCCGCCCGTCACCGAGGTGCACGACCTGCACATCTGGACCATCACCTCGGGGCAGGCGGCGCTCTCCGCGCACGTGCTGGTGGAGCCGGAGGGCGACTGCCACGCCGTACGCCGGGACCTGGAGGGGCTGCTGGAGAAGGAGTACGGGATCACGCACACCACCCTCCAGGTGGACCACGCGCAGGACTCCCTCCTCACGGTCGGCCGGGCGGGCGAGGGCCCGGCCGGCGCCCACTGCGCGGACGCGCACGGGCCGGTCCACCGGCAGGGGCCGCACGACCACTGACCCCGGGTCCGTGCCCGCGCGCCTCTGGGCCCAGTGCACTGACCCGCGCCCGTACGGGGCATGGATGGACCCATGACGCACAAGCGCAGTGCCGGACTGCTCCTGTTCCGGCGGACCGGCGGTCCGCCGGAACAGGACCCGTCCGGGGTCGAGGTCCTGCTGGGACACATGGGCGGCCCGCTCTGGGCCGGGCGGGAGGCCGGGGGCTGGGCCATCCCGAAGGGTGAGTACGGGCCGGAGGAGACGCCGCGGGACGCGGCCCGCCGGGAGTTCACCGAGGAGATCGGGCTGCCCCCGCCGGAGGGCGCGTACCTGCCGCTGGGCGAGGTGCGGCTGACCAGCGGGAAGCTGGTGACCATCTGGGCCGTGGAGGCGGACCTCGACCCGGAGCTGATGGTGCCCGGGACCTTCACCATGGAGTGGCCCCCGCACTCCGGGAACGTCCAGGAGTTCCCGGAGCTGGACCGGGTGGCATGGTTTGCTCCGCCACTGGCCGAAAAAATGCTGATTAAGTCTCAGGTCCCTTTCCTGGAGCGGCTGTTGGTACTCCTGGGGGGCCTTGAGAGCTGACTCGTACTTGCGCTTGCCAACACCCCCACCTGCATGGACATTGCACATATGACGAACGTCGTGCTGGTGGGAACCCTGGACACCAAGGGTGTGGAGTACGGCTGGCTGCGCGAGAGGCTGCTGCGCACCGGCGTCGAAGTGGTACTGGTCGATACAGGAATCATGGGCGAACCCCGGGTGCCCGCCGATGTGCCGCGTGACGCGGTCGCCCGGGCGGCGGGAACGGAACTGTCCGAACTGCGCGCGGCCGCCGACCGGGGCGCGGCCGTGACCACGATGGCCCGCGGCGCGGAGGCGACGCTCTTACGCCTGCACGCCGAGGGCCGGCTGCACGGGGTGCTCGCGATCGGCGGCAGCGGCGGCACCTCCATCGCCACCCGGGCGATGCGCGCCCTGCCGCTGGGCGTACCGAAACTGATGGTCTCGTCCATGGCGTCCGGGGACGTCAGCCCCTACGTGGGCTCCTCGGACATCACGATGATGTACAGCGTGGTGGACATCGCGGGGATCAACAGCGTCTCCGGACCGGTCCTGACGAACGCCGTCGAGGCGATCGTCGGAATGGCCGGGGCCTACGCCCGCGCCTCCCTGGAACGCCGCCCGCCCCGGCTGGGAGCGGGCGCCCGCCCGCTGATCGCGGCGAGCATGGCGGGCGTGACCACGGCCGGTGTGGACGCGGCCCGCGAGCGGCTGACGGACCTGGGCTACGAGGTGCTGGTCTTCCACGTCAGCGGCACCGGCGGCCGCACCCTGGAGACCCTGGCCGGCCAGGGGATCTTCGCGGGCGTCCTCGACCTCACCCTCAGCGAGCTGGCCGACGACCTGTGCGGGGGCATCCTCACGGCGGGCCCGGACCGGCTCAGCGCGGCCGGGCGGGCCGGGATCCCGCAGGTGGTGAGCCTGGGGGCGCTGGACATGGTGAAGTTCGGCCCGCTGGAGAGCCTGCCCCAGCGGGTCCTGGACCGGGGGGTCCACGTCCACAACCCGTCCATCACGGTGATCCGGACGAACGAGGCGGAATGTACGGAACTCGGCCGTCGGGTCGCCGTCAAACTCCGTGCCGCGACCGGCCCCACGGCCGTCTGCGTCCCGCTCCGCGGACTCTCCACGCTCGGATCGCCGGGCGGCCCGTACCATGACCCCGGCGCGGACCGGGCTCTGTTCTCGGCGCTGCGCGACGGCTTGCGGGGCAGCGCCGCCCGGCTCTACGACTACGACACGCACATCAACGACCCGTCCTTCGGCCGGGCGGCCGCCGACCGGTTGCACGACATGATCGGCGCGATGGCGGCCGCGGCCTGAGGGCCGCAGCCTGAGACACCCCGCACGGTGGGAACCGGCCGTGCCGGAAACCGTGTCCCAGGGGGTGGCCGGTCACCGACCGGGCACCGGGACAGGACACGGTGCGGCACGGCACGGCGGAGCGCCGGACAGGGGGCGGGAACGATGAAGGACACGCGGGCGGCATGGTCGGTCCCCGGTTACACGGAGGTCCGGGAACTCGGCGCGGGCGGCAGCGGCCGTGTGGTGCTCGCCGTCCACGACGCCACGGGCACGGCGGTCGCGGTGAAGTACCTCAGCGACCGGCTGCGCCAGGACCCCGCGTTCGTGGGGGAGTTCCGGGCCGAGGCGCGCCTCCTGGGCGGGCTCGGGACCCCGTACGTGGTGAGGCTGTACGAGTACGTGGAGTCGCCCGGCGGCGCGGCCATCGTGATGGAGTTGGTCGACGGCATCTCCCTGCGCGCGCTGCTCAAGCAGTCCGGGCAGGCGGACGCCGAGGCCGCGCTGGTGGTCCTCAAGGGATCGCTGCTCGGGCTCGCGGCGGCGCACCGGGCCGGCGTGGTCCACCGGGACTACAAGCCGGAGAACGTGCTGGTCGCGGCGGACGGCTCGTCGAAGCTGGTGGACTTCGGGATCGCGGCGAACCGCGGCACCACGCCCGGCGTGGCCGGAACCCCCGCCTACATGGCCCCCGAGCAGTGGCAGGGCCGGCCGGCCTCGCCCGCGGCCGACGTGTACGCGGCGACGGCGACCTTCTTCGAGTGCCTGACCGGGCGCAAGCCGTACGACGGGGAGAACTTCGCGGAGCTCGCCGTGCAGCACATAGAGGCGCCCGTGCCGGAGACCGAGGCCCCGGAGCCCGTACGGCCGCTGATCCGGCGCGGCCTCGCCAAGCAGCCCGAACAGCGCCCGGAGAACGCCGAGGCGTTCGTCGCGGAGCTGGAGGGCGTGGCGCTGGCGGCGTACGGACCCGAGTGGGAGGAGCGCGGGCAGCGCAAGCTGGCGGCGCTGGCCGCGCTGCTGCCGCTGCTGTTCCCCTCGGCGGGCGCCCCGGCGGCGGGCACCACGGCGGTGGCCACGACCACCCTGAGCAGCGGCAGCGGCTCGGGCTGGGCGCCCGGCCGCAGCGGCTGGCTCGCGGCGGGGATCGCGCTGGTCCTGGGCGCGGTGGTGGTGCTGACCACGGACGCGATCGGCGCGGCCCCGGGCGGGGCCTCGGCGTTGAGCGCCTTCGCCACGACGAGCGCGGCGCCGCCCGGATCGGCCTCCCCGACCCCGACCCCCACCCCGACAGGCTCCGCTTCCGCTTCGCCGACTCCGAGCCCCTCGGCGTCGGCGAGCCCTTCGCCGTCCGCATCGGCCTCCGCCTCCCCGTCCGCGTCGCCGTCGGAGTCGCCCTCGCACACGCCGAGCCCCACCCCGAAGCCCACGGTGAGCTGGTCACCCACGCCCACGCCGACGCCCACGCCGACCCTGGTGGTCACGAAGGTGGACGTGTCGCTCAAGACCGGCGTGTACCGGGGTGACGCGACGGTCTCGGTCGCCGCCCAGGGCACCGGGCCGGTCACGGTGGTGCTGGAGTGGTTCCTCGGCGGTGCGCAGGGCTCCTACTCCGTCCCCGACGGCACGGAGTCGTTCACGGTCCAGGCCGGCTCGCCGGTCACCGTGGTCAAGTCCCACACCTTCACCCGTGACCGCGGCTGCTACGGAGGTGTCCGGGTGACGACCAAGCCGGCCGCCGGGAACAAGTCCGCGTCGGCCTCGCAGTACCTCCTGCGCTGCCAGGACGTGCCCCGATGACCGGTCCCCGCGCCCCCGAGGGCGACGACTACAGCGCCACGGTCCTCGGCAGCCACTGGTTCTCCGGCCCCCCGGTGAACCCGGAGGTGGTCCCCGACCGGGTCGAGGGATCCGTGCTCCGGTTCGGTCCCGGGGTGACCGCGGCCATGCCCGCGCCGTTCCCCCTGGTGGTGGCCACCGTCGACGCTCCCCGGCGCCGCCGGCTCGCCGGTCTGCGGCGGTACGCCCTCGCCGCGGTCGTGCTGGCCGCCGTCCTCGCGTACCTCGGGTGGCAGCGGTTCGGGCCCGCCATCGAGGTCCGGGACGTGGCCGTGACCACCGACCCGCAGGGCCCGTCCTGTGACGCGACGGCCGACGTGGTGGCCGTCGTCGGGACCAACGGCCGCCCGGGGACGCTCACCTACCGCTGGGTCCGCAGCGACGGCACGCGGTCGGAGGAGCTGACCGAACGGGTGCCGCGCGGGCAGCGGGAGGCCCGGCTGCACCTGCTGTGGACCTTCCGGGGCACGGGGAACTACCCCGCGCGGGCCGAGCTTCAGCTGCTGTCCCCGGGTCAGCGCACGGCCGCGGTGGACTTCACGTACCGCTGCTCCCCGTAGCGGACAGCCGGATGACGGCGAGTCCGCCGTCGAGGTCCACGCGGGAACGCGGCGGCGCGCCGTCCTCCTCGTCGTCGCGCAGGACGAGGGCGCTCTGCCGTTCCTTGAGCTCGTTCTGCTTGCCCGGCGAGAAGCTGGCGTGCAGCTGCTCGAAGCCGGTGGCGGAGATCTGCCCCTGGCGGCCGTTCCAGCGCCAGGGCAGCAGGCCCGCGCGGCCCGCGCGTTCCAGTGCCAGGTCGAGGAAGGCCATGGCGGTGAGCAGCAGAGCCAGCCCCGGAAGGGTCATGAAGACGACGAAGCCCATGGCCCGACGGTAGCCGACCCGGTGGTTCGGCCGTTCGGCCGAGGGGACCGTGGCCGTCCCGCGAGGATGCCGAGTCCGCGCGGGAGGCCCGCGGCCGCTTTTGGGAGTGGCCGCGGGCCGTTCCGCGTTCCCTCCCCCGCCGCAACCGGGGGACGGAAGTCCAGGGGCGCGGCGGAGGTCAGAACCGGGCGTGCGCCGTGATGTCCGCCTCGAACTCGCCCGTCATCGCCGGGGTCACCGTCGGCCGGCACTGCCGGACCGCCGCCAGGTAGTCCTCCGTGGTCGCGCCCAGCTGCGCGGCGGCCGCACCCCGCGCGCCCACCGCCTCCAGGTCCCGCTCGAAGGACACCTGCGCCGCGATCCGGGCCGCGTGCTCGATGTCGGCCGGCGTGAACAGCTCGGTCGCGGCGACCAGGGCCGCCACGTCGACGTCCGCGCGCCCCGCCGTGTAGCGGGACCAGATCGCGGCGCGCGCCCCGGCGTCCGGGGTGCCGATCGGGATCAGGTAGTCGAAGCGCCCGGGCCGCAGAAAGGCCGGGTCGAGGGAGCGGATGGAGTTGGTGGCGCACACGAGCAGCCGTTCGTCGCCCTCCCGGAAGCCCGGTATCAGCTTGAGCAGCTCGTTCGTCACGCCGTGGATCCCGCCGGGCTGCGCGGGCTCGGTGCGCACCGGTGCGATCTCCTCCACCTCGTCGATGAAGACGAGTACGCGCTCCAGCTCGGCGATCCGGGCGAAGGCGTCGCGCAGCGCGGCGGCCAGGTTGCCCTCGTCGGCGAGGCGGGAGGGCAGCAGTTCCACGAAGGGCCAGCCGAGCCGGGAGGCGATGGCCCGGGCGAAGGTGGTCTTGCCGGTGCCAGGCGGCCCGAAGAGGGTGATCGCACGCGGCGGCCGCACCCCGTGCGAGGCGGCCCGCTCGGGCTCGGCGAGCGGCAGCACCACGCGCCGCTCGATGAGGTCCTTCTCCTTCTCCATGCCGGCGACCTTGGCCCACAGGTCGTTGGGGAGGAAGCGGCCGCCGAGGTCGTCGAGGAGGCCGGCCGCCGGCCCGTGCAGGGGCTCGGTCTTCTCGAAGTAGGCGACGGCGGGCTGCCGGGTGTAGCCGGCGTTGAGCAGGCCCTCGCCGAGCAGGTCCTCCTCGGGCAGGACGTAGGCGATGCGGCCGACGCGGGCCGCGATGAGCCGTCGCTCCAGCTCGACGAGCAGGGCGCTGGCCAGGCCGCGGCCGCGCCAGCCGGCGGCGATCGCGATCCGCATGACCCAGGCCCGCTCCCCGGTGACGCAGGCGAGTGCCGCGCCGATCGGGACGCCCTGGTGGACGGCGACCACGCAGGGCTGCCTGTCGGTCAGCGCGCTGATGCACTCGGCGAGCGAGAAGACGGACTCCTGGCCGAGTTCGGCCGTGGTGTCGATCAGGTGGACCACCGCTGCGAGATCGCTCTCGCGGTAGTCGTGGATGAGCCAGTTCACCGGGTACCGCCCCTCGTTCGTGCTCCTGCGGCGAGGCTAGGGGCGGCAGCACCGGGCGATCACGCTCCGTCGTGCACAACAGGCGGTCCGGAAACCGTCCGTGGCGTCCATAGACTGGTGCCTTCCGCCCGAACATCAGACCGAGGACCCCGGCACCTTCATGCTTTGCCACATATCCGCGGCCCGACGCGGGCGTCTCGTATGGATCGTTCCGTTCCTGTGGACCCTGGCGCTCGGTATGTGGGGACTCTCCCGGCAGGACAGCGTGTGGCGGGACGAGGCGGCGACCTGGCAGGTGGCCGGGCGGCCGGCGGGCGAGATCTGGCGGATGCTGGGGAACGTCGACGCCGTGCACGGGCTCTACTACCTGCTGATGCACGGCCTCTTCGAGGTCTTCGGCGCGAGTACGACGACCCTGCGGCTGCCGTCGGTGCTGGCGGTCGCCGCCGCCGCGGCGTGCGTGGCGCTGATCGGGAGCCGGCTGGCGGGCTTCTGGGCGGGGCTCGGCGGCGGGCTGGCCCTCGGGCTGCTGCCGGCCGTCCAGTTCTACCTGCAGGAGGGCCGGCCGTACGCGCTGGTCGCGGCCGGGGCCGGGCTGTCGACGCTGCTGCTGGTCTCGCTCCTGGAGAGCGGGCCCGGGCGGCGGGCCTGGCCGCGCTGGACGGCGTACGGGGTCACGGTGCTGGCGTGCGCCCTGCTGAACTGGCTGTCGCTGCTGGTCCTGCCGGCGCACGCGGCGACCCTGTGGTGGGTGCGGGCCGGGCGCGGTGTCCTGCTGCGCTGGGCGGCGTGCGGCGCGGGCGCGGTGGCGGGGGCGCTGCCGCTGATCCTGTTCAGCCGGGGCCAGTCCGAGCAGGTGTCCTGGATACCGCCGCTGACCTGGCACATGCTGATCGGCCCGGGGATCCTCCTCGTGATCGGCGGGCTCGGCGCGTGGGCGGACCGGCCCGGCCGCAAGGACCTCTCGGCGGCGGCGGTGGGGCTGCCGCTGCTGGCGGTGCCGCAGCTCGGGCTGATCGGGCTGTCGCTGGTCCAGCCGCTGTTCCAGGACCGGTACGTGCTGTTCTCCATGACGGGTCTGGCCCTGCTGATCGGCGCCGCCCTGGGCACGGCCGTCCGGGCGTGCGCGCCCCGGTTCCCGGCGGCGTCGGGCCTGCTCGTGCCGGGTGCGGTCGGGGTGGCGGTCGTGGTGCTGCTGCCGGTGGAGCTGGGCAAGCGGGCCCCGGCCAGCCGGATCGACGACGTCCTGGCGGTGGCCGGTGAGGTGGACCTGCTGAAGCGGGACGGGGACGCGGTGCTGTTCGTCCCGGCCGCGCGGCGGGACACCGCGCTGGTCTCCCCCGGCGCCTTCACGGGCCTGACCGATCTCGCGCTGGCCCGGACCCCGGTCGCCTCGGCCACCCTCAAGGGCGAGGAGGCGGAGCCGGAGCGGATCCGGGCGGCGCTGCTCGGGCAGCGGCGGGTGCTGCTGGTGACGGACGCGGCGGAGGTCGCGAAGGCCCCGTCGGCGGAGCGCGACAAGGCGAAGGCCGCGGTCCTGCGCGAGCACTTCACGGTGGTGGAGGACCGGCAGGTGCGGGGCCGCCGGGTGACGGTCTACGAGCGCCACGGGTAACCTCGCGGGCCCGCGTCCGGCTTTTACATCGGGTCCACCGGATTCACAGGGGATTCATACGGAACACCGGGCTCCGGACATAGGTTCGGCGGGCAGGGTGGAGTCATGATCCACCGCATGCTCACCCGGCCGGCCCGGCGCATCCGTGCGCGGCGGGCATCACGGATCCTGCTCGCGCTGACCGCGATGGCAGCGCTGCTCGGCGTGGACGTACCGGACGCCACGGCCGGAGCGCCACCGGGGATCACCGCGCGGGCGGTGCCCGGCGCCACGGCGGACCGGGTGGGCGCGCTCTTCGCGGACGGGCTCGACGGCGGGCACTTCTGCACCGCGTCCGTGGTGCGCAGCGACGACCACGACGTGATCGCCACCGCCGCGCACTGCCTGGAGAGCCCGTACACCACCGTCTTCGCGCCGGGCTACCGGGACGGCGAGGCCCCGTACGGCCTCTGGAAGCTCACCGGGGTGTACGTGGCCCCGGGCTGGACGGAGGGCCAGAACCCGGACGACGACATCGCCTTCGCGACGGTGGCCCCGGTGGACGGCGGGCGGAACGGGTCCGTCGAGGACCTCGTGGGCGGCTTCCCGGTCGCCGCCGCGCAGCCGGACGACGCGGCGGTGACGGTCATCGGCTACCCGCGGACCCTGGAGGCCCCGCTGCGCTGCGCCAACACCACCGAGCTGTTCTCCGAGACCCAGCGGCGGATCGGCTGCCCGGACCTCAGCGGCGGCACCAGCGGCAGCCCCTGGCTGGTGGACGGCGCGCTGGCCGGGGTGCTCGGCGGTCACGAGGGCGGCGGGTCCGTTCCGGAGGTCTCGTACAGCGCGGTGATGGGCGACCAGGCGGTGGAGCTGTACCGGGAGGCGGCCGACGCCGGTTAGGACGGCCGGGGCCGGACGGGGGCTAACGGACGGCCGGGATGCGTTCCGCCTCGGGCGCGGAGGACTGCGCGGGCAGCCGGTCGAGCGGGGGGCGGCCCGGGGTGGCCGCGCGGATGTCCTGCATGCCGCGTCGCAGCCGGTCGCGCAGGAAGCGGCCCAGGGGGCGTTCGACGAACCGGTGGATGAGCCAGGCGAGCAGCACCATGAAGGCGGTGACGCCGACGGCCAGGGGCACGGGCGCGACCTCGTGGCGGAAGTGGTGGATGAAGGTCAGCCCGGCCAGCATGTGGATCAGGTAGAGCGGGTACGTGATCGCTCCGGCGTGCGGGAGCCAGCGCCACCGGATGCCGTCGAGGGCGCCGAGGGCTATCGCCGCCATGACCATGAAGCCGAGCAGGATGATCACGTGGGCGGGCCAGGAGGGCGTCTGCTGGGTGACGCCCCGGCCCAGGCTGGCGATCATGCGGTCGGCCACGTGGTGCTGTGCGAGGAGGAACTGGACGCCGACGACGGCCCACAGGACGGCGTTCGGCCCGAAGCGCCGCATCAGGTAGAAGGCGATTCCGGCGATGAAGTACGGGGAGGCGGAGGACGCCGCGAAGAAGGACAGCACGCCGCTGTCGACGGTGGGGGCCACGACGCCCGCCAGGGTCCAGGCCCCGCAGAAGAGGACGCAGTTGCGGTAGGTCACGCCGCGCATGACGACGACGGCGAACAGGACGTAGAACTTGAGCTCGACGAAGAGGGTCCAGTAGGCGTCGTCGACGTGGGGGACGCCGATGCCGCCCTGCAGCATCGACAGGTTCACCAGGACGTCACTGACGTCCTTGATCTTCCTCACCTCGGGCCAGTTGAACAGCACGAGGGAGGTGAAGGCCACGGCCGCCCAGTAGGCGGGGAACAGTCGGGAGACCCGGGACACCGCGAAGTCGCCCACGCTCCGGCCCCAGGTGCTCATGCAGATGACGAACCCGCTGACCAGGAAGAAGATCTCGACGCCGAGCCAGCCGTAGACGGCGAACCCGTGCGCGGCCGGGAAGAGGCCCTCGGCCGGTTCGCCCCAGGCGCTGTCGAGGACCACGTAGTGGTAGAAGAGCACGGAGAGGGCGGCGAGGACCCGAACGCCGTCGAGGGCCGCCAGGCGTCCGCCGGCGGCTCCGGTGCGCGTACCGCCGCCCCGTATGCCACCGGTCAGCGGGCCGCCGCCCGGCTGCGGCCCTCCGGCTGAACTGCGCGCGCCCATCCCTCGACCACCCCTTGTGAACGTACGACTGTCCGATGACCGCCGTTGGATCTGCGGAACCTTACAGCGCACTTCCGGCCATCCCCAGGTGAGCCGGACCACACGCGACCGGTTTGCCGGACGCGTCCTATTCCGTGATCTCGACGGGCGCCGCGAACCAGGTGGGCTCGTCCCGCAGGGCCCGGTGGATCCGGTCCA
Source organism: Streptomyces sp. NPDC090045 (assembly GCF_044747975.1). Classification (NCBI taxonomy): domain Bacteria; kingdom Bacillati; phylum Actinomycetota; class Actinomycetes; order Kitasatosporales; family Streptomycetaceae; genus Streptomyces; species Streptomyces sp. NPDC090045. Next base: position 163,257 of record NZ_JBIVFA010000017.1, on the reverse strand, counting down.
GGGCGAAGGACTCCAGCGGCGGCAGCGCGTCCACCTCGAACCAGGCCACTTCGAGGGACTCGTGATCGTTGGCCCGAGCCTCGCCGCCCGTCGCGCGGCAGCGGAAGGTGATGTCCTGGAACTGGCAGATGTCGCCGTTGGGGTAGGTGATCGGCTCCAGCATCTGGACGAGCACCACCCGCTCCGGGACGCAGCGCACCGCCGTCTCCTCGTAGACCTCGCGCACGGCGGTCTCGGCGGGCTGCTCCCCCGGTTCGGCGATTCCGCCGACCACGGACCACCGCCCGGTGTCGGAGCGCCGGCCGAGCAGGACCCGGCCCCGGTCGTCGAGGACGATGGCCGTGACCCCGGGCAGCAGGAGCAGCTGGTGCCCGGCGGTGGCTCGGATCGCACGGATGTAATCGGGTGTGGTCATCCCCCGACCCTACGAGGCCGGGGCGCCGGCCCCCGCCTCAGACCGCCCGGCGCGCGCGGATCCGTCGGGTCAGGAGCGGGCCGAAGCCGCCTGCGGCCAGGAGGAGCAGCGCGTACTCGGGCAACGGTCCGACGACGGTGGCCGGGGTGCGGGTGGAGCGCAGCGGGATCTCGGCGACCAGCGCGTCCGCCGTGAACATCTTGGTCTCCGCCGTGATCCTGCCGTCGGGGCGGATGACGGCGCTGACCCCGCTGGTGACCGGGACGAGAACGGTCCGGCTGTGCTCGACGGCGCGGATCCGGTCCATGGCCAGCTGCTGGTAGGTCATCTGGGTCCGGCCGAACGTGGCGTTGTTGCTCGGTACGGCGATCACCTGGGCGCCGTCCTGGACGGTGGAGCGGACGGCGTCGTCGAAGGCGGCCTCGAAGCAGGTGACCATGCCGACGCCGCTGCCGGCCATGTCGAAGACGCCAGGGTCCTTGCCGGGGCCGAAGTCCCGGCGCACCCGGTCCACGTCGGAGCTGAAGAGCCGGACGAAGGAGCGCATCGGGATGCGCTCGCCGAAGGGCTGGATCTTGCGCTTGTCGTAGGTCGCGGTGGGGCCGGCGACGGGGTCCCAGAGGATCATCGTGTTGCGCAGCGGGCCCGTCTCCGGGGACACGACGGCGCCGATCGCGACGGGCACGCCGATGGCCTTGACCGCCTCGTCGATGACGGCGCGGGCGTCGGGTTCGGCGTAAGGGTCGAGGTCGGAGGAGTTCTCCGGCCAGACGACGAAGTCGGGCTTCGGCACGCGGCCGGCCTTGACGTCCTCGGCGAGCTGGATGGTGCGCTTGGCGTGGTTGTCGAGGACGGCGCGGCGCTGGGAGTTGAAGTCGAGGCCGAGGCGCGGCACGTTGCCCTGGATGACGGCGGCCACCACGGTGCCGTCCTCGGCCGCGTCGGAGACCAGCGGACGGGCGGCGAGACCGGCGCCGATCGGGGCGGCGATGGTGAGCGCGGCCAGCGCGGCGGTGGTGCGGCCGGGGTGGTGGCGGGCGATGCGCAGGGCTTCGTAGAGGCCGAAACCGCAGAGGGCCACGCCGAAGGAGAGCAGGGGAGTGCCGCCGAGGGCGGCGAGCGGGGTGAAGACGCCGTCCGCCTGTCCGAAGGCGAGCTTGCCCCAGGGGAACCCGCCGAAGGGCGCCCGGGCGCGCAGGGCCTCGCCCGCGACCCAGACGGCGGCGGCGAACAGCGGCCAGGCCGGGAGCCGGCTGACGAGGGCGATGCCGAGGCCGGTGAGGCCGATCAGGAGGGCTTCGAGGCTGACCAGTGCCAGCCAGGGCACCGGGCCGACCTCCTCGCCGGTCCAGACGAGGAGCGGCAGCAGGAAGCCGAGGCCGGCGAGGAACCCGAGGCCGAAGCCGGCCCGGGCACGGCGGCCGTGGAGGCAGCCGGCGAGCAGGGCGATGCCGAAGGGGGCCAGCCACCACAGGGGGCGGGGCGGGAAGCTGAGGTAGAGCAGCACGCCGGAGAGGACGGCGAGCACGGCGCGCACCAGCCAGGCTCCCTTCCGCGGCGCGGGGGCGGAGGCCGCGGCGGGGGCGTTGCCGCGGGCCGTGGCGTGGGGCGGCGCGGCCTCGGCCGGGGCCCCGTCGGCGGGCTGCGAGGGCTCGTTCCCGGCCGCGCGGGTGACACTGCTGCTCATCTGGCGGAGTGTACGTCCCCACGCCTCGGACACGGGTAAGCGCCCGGGCCGGTCCGGGCCCGTCGCGACCACCGCCCAAGTGATCCCAAATACGACAAGTCACCCATATCCCCCATACAACTCACCTCGCCACATACGCCTCTTGAGGGTGTGTCAGTCGCAAACGCGCGGGGCATAATCGGGCCCGGTCGTCTCCGGAAGCGGTGGAGCCATCGGGACACCGACTCACTCCCTCGGCGGAATTCCGCACCGGACCGACCCTCAAGGCGTTGCAGATGTCCCTGGCCAGCCGCAGCCGCCTCGCGGCCCTGCTCACCGCGCTCACGATCGGCGCCGCCGGGGTCACGACCTGGGCCTACGGATACGGGAACCCGCAGCAGCCGGCGGCCCCCGAGACGGCCTTCCGCCCGAGTGTGACCGAAGGCACGGTCCTCCACGTCGTCGCGCACCCCGACGACGACCTCTTCTTCATGAACCCCGACCTGAGCCGCTCCATATCGACGGGTGTGAAGGTCGCCACCGTGTACCTGACCTCCGGCGAGTCCGACGGCAGGAACGAGGCCCACAGCCCGCACCTGGAGGACCCGGAACGCCCCGCCGACCACGCCGCCTACGCGGAGGCCCGGCAGAACGGCATACGGGCCGCCTACGCGCAGATGGCCACCGGCAACCGCGCCAGCGCCTGGCAGCGCAAGTCCATACCCACCGCCGGCGGCGGGAGCGCCGAGGTGGACGTCCTCGTCGCCCGGCCCGAGGTCAACCTCATATGGATGCAGCTGCGCGAGGCCCGCAGCATCTCCGGCGACAACCCGGACAGCCTGCGCGGCCTGTGGGACGGCAAGGTTCCCGCCCTGGGCGCCCAGCTCACCTCCGGGACGCCGGTCAAGCCCTGGTTCTCGTACACCAAGGAACAGGCCGTGGAGGCCATCGCGGACGTCTTCGCGCGGTACCGGCCGACGACGATACGGACGCAGGACCCGACGCCCGGCCGGGCGCAGGGCGGCGGCGCCTTCCTCGACCACCAGGACCACATGTACGGGGCCCGCTTCGTGCAGGCGGCGGCCGAACGGTACGCGCAGTCCGCGGACCGGCCGCACTTCTCGGTCCAGAACTACGTGAGCTACCCCAACAGCTCCCTGCCCCCGACGCTCGACCCGCAGGCGGCCGAGGAAAAGCTCGGCTACCTCAAGACCTACGCCTGGACGGACCACCAGGACTGGTGCGGCAGCACCGCCGGATGCGGCGACCGCAAGACCGCGACCCGGCCCACCGGCGCCGGCTGGAACCAGACCATCCGCTACAGCCGGGGCGACGGCACCTCCTGGATGACCGAGGGCACCTCCGGCCGGCTGTGGGCCTTCGCCGTCCTGGACGGCCGGATGGCGTACTGGACGCGCAGCGGCCCCAAGGCGCCCTGGCAGGGGCCCGGGTTCCTCCCCGGCTCGGGGATCGACGCGGGCGCCACGTCCGTGCGGCTGCCCGACGGCAGGATCGCGGTCTTCGGCACCCGCACCACGCTGGGCACCGCGCCCCAGGAGTACGGACGCGACCTCGTGTACGCCGTCCAGACCGCACCCGGCGGCGCCTTCGGCCCGTGGCAGTCGCTGGGCACCCCGGACACCGGCGACATATCCGGCACCTCGGCGATCAGCGCGCCGGCCGTCGCCGTGGACGACGCGGGCCGACTGACCGTGTACGTACGCGACTCGCGGCGCACCCTGCGCGCCCGCGCGCAGGACGCCCCGGACGGCGCCTTCGGCGCGTGGCAGGCCCTGGGCGGCGCCGGTCTGCAGGGCGACCCGGTCACCGCGACCGACCCGGCCGGGCGGCGCCACGTGTACGCGGCCACGGCCCGGTCCGTGCTGGCCTGGGTCCGGCCGACGCCGGACGCCCCCGTCGGCGGCCCCTTCCCGACCGGGCTGCCGGCGACCACCGGACCCCTGTCGGCGAGCCCGCAGGGCGACGGCGTCCGCCTCTACTTCCGCCGCCCCGGCACGGGCACCGTCGGTACGAGCCTGGCCACCGCGGACGGCCCCGCGCCGACGTTCTCCCCGGTGACCGAGGCCGGCGGCGAGGGCGGCTACGGCGCCGTCGGCGTGACGGGCGGGCTGCTCACGGGCCGCGCGGGCGCGGGCACGATCGGCGTGTCGGGCCCGGGCGACGCGCCGTCCTGGTACGAGTCCCAGATGCTCTACACGGGTGCGCCGGCGGCCGTGGCCGAACCGGACGGCACGGCCCTCGCCGCGGCCCTCGGACTGGACGCCGGCCTGCACGTCACGACGGCTCCCCCGGCCGGATCCGAACCGCCCGGCAGCCGCCCGCCCTCTTCCCCGTGGCACCGTGCGGTCCAGCCCACGACGGTCGTACAGGCCGGACCCTAGGTCCCGCCGTCGGCTCCGGGTGGCAGGGCCGGCCGGTGCGGGCGACGATGACGGGCACCACGTCGGGACCCGGCCGGGGCCGGCTCCCGACCGGCTGACCGGCCGGCCGGCCGACCGCTGGTGATCGGAGCTCCCATGGCCGCTCGCCCCACCGCGCGCGGCAGCGCGGGACCGGGAAGGGCCCGCGCCGTGGCCTGCGCCGCCGTGCTGGTGGCCCTCGCCACCGGGTGCCGGAACGACGCGGCGCCGGCCTGGGGGTATCCGGAGCTCGGGGCGACCGTGCGGTCGCTGTCCCGGGCCCTCGCAGAGGGCTGTGCCGGTCAGACCCCCGCGCGCTGCTCCGAGCACCTCGAACGGCTCGACGCCCTGGCGGAGCGCGCCTTCGCCGAGGTCCTCGACCACCGGCTCCTGGACGACGCGTACGTCACGGCCGCGAACGAGGTGCGCCGGACGAGGCAGCTCCGCCTCGCGGCCGCGGTACAGGCCCGCGCCCGCCGCGATCCGCACCACCCGCCCCTCGCACGGGCGGTGGCAGCCGAAGAGCTCGCCTACCGGCACCTGCTGGCCGCCCTGTCCCGGATCCGCACCGCTCCACCGCCGGCTGACGGAACGGACCCCGTCTGAGCAGGAGGTTCGATCCGAGCGGTCGGCCGGGGCCGGGTCAGCGGTTGCCGGGGCTCAGCAGCGCGGCGGCCGCGGCGATGAAGGCGACGGCCGCTTCCTTGGCCGCGTGCCGCCGGGCGTCCAGCTCGGTCCGGTCGGTGGCCTTGCGCAGTGCGTACGTGGCATCTGCGGCCTCCTGGGCGGCGCCGGCCAGCTCGGGGACCAGGACCTGAAGGCGGATGTGCGGCGCGGTGATGGCCGCGCGGGTGTCGTGCGACCTGGTCTGGGCCTCCAGCTGGTGCTCGGTGCCCGCCTCGGTCAGCGCCAGACGCTCCCGGTGGAACATCGCCGAGCGGTGCGCGTCCAGGGCTGCCGCGAAGTCGGTGACGGCGCCGAGCTGGTCCTGGCGGTGGCTGTCGACGCGCGCCTCGGCGCGCGCGGTGCGTGCCGAACGGTGCTGGAGGAGTCCGGCGGTCAGGGCACCGGCGAGGGTACCGAGTACGGCAACGATCGAAGTCCACAGGGACATCAGGTGTCGGGTCCTCTCCGGTGGGGGCGTCAGGGCCATGATCACTCGTTCCGGGCGGAGTGCCGGGCCCGTGCCGCCGCGCAAGCAGCGGAACAGGCCGGCGGCCGGCTCCCGGCCCACGCCGGCGGCCCGGCTCAGACGCCGGAGGGGACCTCGGCCTTCTCGGCGGACCCCGTGCCGGCCGCCTCGGCCGCCGCCAGCCTGCGGTTGCGCCGGACCGAGGAGATGAAGGACCAGGCGATCAGGACGACGCCGACGAGGCCCGTGATGACCTCGTGGATCTCGTACTGGATGGTGACGAGCAGGATCACGGCGAGGGCGCCGATCGCGTAGTGCGCGCCGTGCTCCAGGTAGACGTAGTCGTCGAGGGTGCCCTGGCGGACCAGGTAGACGGTGAGCGAGCGGACGTACATCGCGCCGATGCCGAGGCCGAGCGACATCAGGACGATGTCGTTGGTGATCGCGAAGGCGGCGATGACTCCGTCGAAGGAGAAGGACGCGTCCAGCACCTCCAGGTAGAGGAAGAGGAAGAACGCGGCCTTGCCGGCCATCACGACCGCCGGGACCTTCGTGCCGCTCGTCCTGGCCGCTTCCTCGGCCTCGTGCTCGCGCTCCTCCTCTTCCTCGAGCTTGCTCTCGAAGTATCCGGAGAGACCGCCGACGATCATGTAGGTGATCAGGCCGAGGACGCCGGAGATCAGGACGGTCTGCGCCTTGTCCACGTGGATGCCGCCGTGCTGGTGCGCGTTGGTGGCGAAGGTCATCGAGGTGATGACCAGGACGACCAGCGCGATGCAGGCGGAGAGCATGTCGATCTTGCCGAGCTTGGCGAGCGGGCGCTCCAGCCACGCGAGCCACTTGAAGTCGCGGTCCTCGAAGATGAAGTCAAGGAAGATCATCAGGAGGAACATCCCGCCGAAGGCGGCGATCGCCGGGTGGGCGTCGGTCACCAGCTGCTGGTACTTGTCCTGCTCGTCCAGCGCGAGCTGTACCGCTTCGATCGGACCGATCTTGGCGCTGACGGCGACGATCACGACGGGGAAGACCAGGCGCATGCCGAAGACCGCGATCAGGACACCGATAGTGAGGAAGATCTTCTGCCAGAAGGCATTCATCTTCTTCAGGATCCCGGCGTTGACCACGGCGTTGTCGAAGGACACCGAGATTTCGAGGATGGACAGGATCGCCACGACCCCGAAGCCGGCCCACCCCCCGTATAACACCGCCGCGATCAGGCCGAGCGCGGTGACCGCGAACGACCAGCCGAACGTTTTCAGAAGCACTGGCTACCCAATCGTCGTGTACGGGGCTCCCCGCGCCGTACATGGCTTTGCGAAACGTTGACCCTGAAGTCTAGATCGATGCCCCGCAACCCCGACAGATCCCCCCGGCCCCACGGTTCCCAACTGCCGCTCGTCGCCGCGCCGGTAGACCTCCCCGAAGAACAACGCCGGCTCCGTGGACGCGACTTCGCCGAGTGCCCAGTGGCGCACTAACCCCGGGCTTTCACTCGGGGTCCGTCCGGATCATGGGGCGGAAGGACGACCGGCAGAGCGAGTACGCCAAGTGGATCACGCTCCCGGCCTCACGGTCATTAGCAGAAGCCATCTCATTTGGCGCATTTCAATGGCCCGCATGAGTGATAACTCAGATCGGATGTGAAACCGGTTGCGATGCCGGTGGAAGCGTTGATTCCGAGAGACCGTTGCGCCTTCGAGAGCGGAAGGCTTCCCTAGGCGCCTTCGGATGGATCTCGCACTCACAGAAAAGGGAAGCAAGCATGCGATGTAAACTCAGGGCCCCACGGCGTCTCGACGGCCGGTCCAAGAGCTTCACTTGGACCGCTAGACGTGTTTCGGCAGTGGCCGGATCCGTAATCGCCGGGGTTCTCATGGCCTCACCCGCGGCCGCCAGTGGCGGCATTCCCACCGAGTCCCTCACCGGCGTCGGAGTGATGAGCTCGGTGAACTCTGCCGACGACCCAACACCGCCGCCGAACACGACGAACCCTAACCCGGAAGCCCCGGAAACAGCCGCCGAGGGGCTCGGTGGGCACGATCAGAAGACCGTGCGGGCCGTCGTGAATGACAACGGGACCCTCGTTGCTGGGCAGAGCTTCGGGGCCGTGTCGGTGACCAGGGTCGAACAGCCCGTCGGCACCTATCAGGTCTGCTTCAATGTGCCGATCACCAACGGCACCTATGTTGCAAGCATCGGCATTCCCGGCAACGTCGGCGCGTCGGCACCCGGTGAGATCACCGTCGTGGGCCGGTTTGCGACCACTAAATGTCTGTTCATTCAGACATTCAACTCATCAGGGGTGCTGGCAGACCGCAGCTTCCATGTGACCGTGGTGTACTCCAAAAAGCGATAACGGCGACAACGGATCACCGGACACCGCCCGCCTTGTAGTGAGCAGCGGTCACGCGGGGGCGGCGTCGTAGATTGCTCCGAACGAGTCTGACGAGAGCCCTCGCTTGGCCGGGCGCCTGAGTCATGGCGGGGGGAATCCCGCTGTGGCTGGGGCGGCCGATTCCACGGCTTTGCCCCAAGGCCGTGAAGTGAGCTCCGGGCTTTCACTTGGGGTCCGTCCGGATCATGGGCGGGAACGCAAAAGTGCCTTCTGAGCTGGGACGATGAACCTTGTCGAGGGGTTCTGTCGGTCCAGGCGGAAGGCGCTTTCTACGTGCATCGGTTCGCGTCCCAGGCTCCATGTCTCTGCCGACGGTGCGGGGGTGGTCGGTCACGCCGGTGCACGGCTGCTGGCTGATCTTGCCGATGCCACCGGGCTGACCAGCGCGTACTCCACCGCGCTGAGTCCACTTCGACCACGCGGCACCGGTCATGACCCGGTGGACGGGAAGTACCCGGCCTGGTCCTGGACATCGGCGCCACGCCGATCACCTGCCACTCCGAGAAAGACCAGGCCGCGCCCACCTACAAAGACGGCTTCGGCTTCCACCCCCTGCTGTGTTTCCTGGCCAACACCGGCGAGGGCATGTCCGGGCGGCTGCGGCCCGGAAACGCCGGAGCCAACACGGCCGCGGATCACATCGCGGTGCTGGACGACGCTCTCGCACAGATCCCCGACGCCCACCGGCACGGCACCGGCATCCTCGTCCGCACCGACAACGCCGGATCCGCGAAAGCCTTCCTCACCCACGTCCGAGAGCTACGAGCACACGGAATCCGCACCTTCTTCTCGGTCGGATGCACGGTCACCGAGCCGGTCCGCCGCGCGATCCGGGCCCTGCCCGAGAAGGTCTGGCACCCCGCTCTGGACCAGGACGGCACGCTGCGCGAGTCCGCCGAGGTCGCCGAACTGACCGGCACAGTCGACCTTCCCGGCTACCCGGCCGGCACCCGCATCATCGTCCGCCGTGAACGTCCCCACCCCGGAGCCCATCTCTCGCTGTTCGACCAGGACGAGGGCCTGCGGCACCAGGTCTTCCTCACCGACACCCCGTTCACCTGCGGCTCGGCCCAGTTCCTGGAGGTCCGCCACCGCGGACACGCCACCGTCAAAAACCACATCCGGTGCGGCAAGACCACCGGCTTCGGCCGCTTCCCCTCCCGTGACTTCAACATCAACGCCGCCTGGCTCGAACTCAACCTCGCGGCGATCGACCTCCTCGTCTGACCCGCGCCCTCCTGCTGGACGGCGAACTCGCGAACGCCGAGGCTAAGGCCGCAGGGGCGGCGTGGGCAGGGTCGTGCCGTCGAGGGCCACGAGGGCCAGGACGGCGATCGAGCCCGTCCACGCGAGGGGAGCCACCGAGGCGGCCCTGCCCTCCTTGTCCACCTTCTCCGGCAGCTCGCCGAGCGAGTTCCGCTTGGCGAGGACCCAGTCGAGGACCGGTCCGGCCTTGGCCGTGGCGCCCGTGGCGGCCCAGGCGAGCGCGAAGAGCGCCGTACTGGGCGTCCAGGCGTTCGCGCCCCAGGGTGCCGTGGAGTCGTTTCCCGGGGTCAGCCCGCCGTTGGGCAGGAGCAGGGCCCGGTACGTGGCGTCCAGCGCCCCGGGCAGCCCGGCCGGGGCCGTGTTGAAGGGGGGCGCCATGAACGTCACCGCACTGTCGCGTCCGTGCCGTCCGTCCACGGTGCGCTGGTATCCCAGAGGTGCGAACCGCGCGGAGATCCCCGTGGAGAGCCGCCGCGCGGCCCGCGCCCAGCGCGCCGCGTCGTCCGGCCGGTTCGCCTCCCGGGCGAGGTCCGCGGAGGCGTTGAGCCCGGCGAGCAGCGGCGCGGCCGTGCCGATGTTCGTGGTGGTCGTCATCAGCTCCCAGTAGTCGGGGGAGGCCGGTGGCAGCCCGTCCGCCCGCAAGGAGGCCGCCGCACGGTCGGCGGCCCTGCGGATCATCGGGTAGAGCGTGGCCAGCCGGGCGCGTCGGGTGGCCGCGGGGGCCGTCCGGTACCACTGCCAGGTGGCCCAGGGGACCCAGCCGTTGGCGTCGAGCTGCCACCACCTGCCGTCGGGCGGGCCGGTGGCATCGAGCTTCGTCCGCGCCTCCCAGGTGCCGTCCTTGCGCTGGGTCGCGGCGCTGTAGCGCAGGATCCGGTAGGCCTCGGCGTCATGGCCGGTGTGCGCGAACGCGGCGGAGGCGAAGCTGGAGTCGCGCGGCCAGGAGTAGTTCCAGCCGGGGCTCCACGCCGCGGCCACGGCGCCGTTGGGCTGGAGCAGGGCGCGCACGGCCAGGAGGGCCCGCCCGGCCGCGGCGCGCTGTTCGGGCGTTCTGCCCGGGACCCGGCCGGAGGCCAGCCAGGCGCGGCTCTGCTCGATCTGCCGCACGGCCGGCGGATGGCCGGCGGCGACCACGGCCGACTCCTTCCCGCCGGCGGGAAGGTACTTCCAGCGGCCCGACGCCAGCCGCAGGACGTTGCTCCCCTCGACGTACCGCGCGCCCTCGGCGACGGACCGCGGAACGCCTTCGGCGGCGGTCGTGTTGGAGAGGAGGCCGACGGTGGGGGCGACGAGCGTCGACAGGGGCGCGTAGCTGCCCGTGGGGCACAGGGGAACGGCGAAGCCCGCGAAGGCCGCCGTGGCGACCGCCCAGCAGCCGAGGACACCGGGCATCGCCACTCCCTCCGCCGGCCCCCGGGTCCGCGCGGACCCGGCTTCCCCATCCTGGGAGAGCCGGGCGGAGGCTGCCACGGAACGCCCGCCGCCCGGGTGAACGAGCGATGCGAAACGGTTCGGAGGAGTTCCGAGGAGTTCCGAGTGGGCCCGCCGCTCCGTACCCGTCCTGGCGCACCCGGGATGCAGGGGGCGGCGCGCCGTGCACACGATGGGTGTTCGCGGGCCCCCACTGCGACGAGGTGGTGAATGAGCACGGCTGCGATAGAGGACGAGGACGTCCGGTCCCCCGGACCCGCGGCGGGCGGGGGAACGGGCCGCCGGCCCGTCCTGCGCAGGCTCCTCCCGGCGGCCGGGGCGGTGCTCGTCGCGGCGGCCGGGGCCCTGATCGCCGTCGGCTGCTTCCTCGGCCTCTACGTACGGCCCACGTCCGACGACTGGTGCGCCGCGTGGAAGGCCCGCGATCTGGGGGTCCTCGGCATCACGTCCGACTTCTACCGGACCCAGAACGGCCGGATCGCCAACGCCTTCCTGAGCGGTGTCGTCTACGGCGACGGACTGGCCGGGATCAAGATCCTTCCGACGGTCATCGCCGTCTGCTTCACCGCCGGACTGGTCCTGCTGGGGCGTGAGCTCGTCCGGTTCCTCGGCGGCAGGCCCCGGCTGCTGGTCCTGACCGCCTGCGCCCTGGTCGTCCAGGCGCTGGTCTACTTCGCGGGCACACGCAGCTACCAGGTACTGCTGTGGGCCCCGGCCACCATCTCGCACACCGTGCCGAGCGTCATCGGCGTGTGGGCGATCCTGCTGGCCCTGTGGACCGTCCGCCGCCCCCGGGCCCCCGCCCGCGCGGCCGGCTTCGTCTCGGCGTTCCTCATCGCCTTCGCGCTCGGCACCCTGAGCGAGCCGTTCGCGCTCGTCAGCGGGCTGCTCGCCGGCCTGGCCGGGCTGCTCTGCCTGCCCCGGATCGGCCTGTCCCGGAACTGGCATCCGTTCACCTGGTGCCTGGTGTGGTGCTCCGGCCTCGTCTGCGGTCTGGTCGTGCTGTACACCTCCCCCGGCGCCCGGTGGCGGCGGGCCCAGCAGCCGGACAAGGAGTCCCTGCTCTCTGCGGGCGAGCTCCGGGCCACCTTCGAGGACTGGCTGCGCATGTGGGACTCCGTCACCGGCCAGTGGGCGTACCTGGGAGCCGCGGCCGTCGGCGTCCTCCTCGGCCTGGCGTGCTGCCTGCGCGGGCGGGCGCCGGGGAAGCGGGAGCCGCGGCGGAGCGTCCCGCGCCGGGCGCTGACCGCCGCGCTGCTGCTGCCGGTGCCCGTGGTGGTGCTGGGGTCGTTCGCGGTGGTGGTGGGCCTGCGCAGCGGCTACGGCCCGAGCGGGTGGACGTACGCCCGTACGTGGACGAACTTCCTCGTGCCGATGGAACTCGCGCTCTGCGGCTACGGCGCACTGCTGGGAGCCCGGGGCGGCCGGTGGCTCGCGGCCCGCCGCTCCGCCGACGCGGCCCTCGCGACCGGCGCCGTGGCGGCGGGCTGCCTGGCGCTGGCCTCGGTGGCCGTGCTCGTCCCGAACGTCCGGGAACTCACCACCACCACGGTCGCCCGCTCCGTGGCCTGGGACGCCCAGAACGCGCGCATCCGCTCCGAGGCCGCGCAGGGTGGCAAGGACGTGGGCTACCGCCCCCTGTACATCGGCGTTCTCGCCGAGCCCTTCTTCACGGGGGACTACGACCGGGACTGGGTCGCCTCGTGCGTGTCGAACTGGTACGGCGTCGACCGCATCCACCGCCGCTGACGGCCGGGGAACCGCGGGCGCGAGCGACGATCTCCGGCGTGACCGCTCCCGGCCGGCCGTGCCCGGCCCTGGGGCCCTGGTGGTGCCGCGGCGTGTTCCGGAAGGGACGCGCTCAGCGGGCGAGGGCCCGCAGGTGGGTGCGGATCACGCGGACGGCGTCCTCCGCGTCGTCGACGGTGACCGTGAAGAGCTTTCCGTCGCCGAGCCGGAGTTCCAGGCCCTCGCCGCGGCGGACGATCACCGCGGTGCCCTTCTCGGGGCGCCACCGGTAGCCCCAGCCGCCCCACTGCTGCGGGGTGATCCGCGGGAGGAACTCGGCGGAGGTCACCTCCGTGAGCCGGATCGTGCGGCGCGGCAGGCCTATGTGGCCGCAGCGCACGATCAGGGCCTCGGAGTCGATGGTGACGGCCACGTGTACGAAGGCGAGCGTGCCGTAGAGGATGAGCAGCCCGGCGGCGAGGCAGCCGGCCACGGCCATGAGGAGCGGGACGAAGCCCGAGGTCCAGGCGTTGTCGACGGCGAGCTCGATGCCGAGCGCCAGACAGGCCGCACCGGCCGCTGCGAGCAGCCACTGCACGCGGTTGGAGGCCCGGCCTGTCCACAACGGACCCGGGGGGTGAGCCGTCATGTGTAGCAGCGTACTCACGTTGCGCCGGTACGCCACCGCCCCTCGCCCAGTCGGATCAGCGCGGCGGATCCGGCGCTCTGATCAGCGCGGCGCGCCGGCCCCTCCGCCGGGCAGCAGGCCGACGAGCGCGTCGCGCAGGGCGGGCCGGCGAGCGGTCACGAAACGGTGCAGGCTCCGGGAGCCGAAGGCGACGCGCTGTGCGCTGCGGCGGCGCTCGGCATCGTACGCGCGCAGGGCGCCGGGCAGCCCGGCCGGTCCGCCGGCCGTGCCGAGGGCGGCGACGGCGCGGGTCAGCGCCTCGGCGTCGAGCAGGGCGGTGCAGGCGCCCTGGCCGAGGTTGGGTGTCATGGCGTGGGCGGCGTCGCCGACGAGGGCGATCCGGCCGTCGGCGACGAAGGTGGGGAGCGCCGGGTAGAGGTGGCGCATCTCGTACCGGATCCAGGTGGCGGGGTCGGTCTCGGCCAGCACGCGCGGGACGGGGTCGTGCCAGTCGGCGAAGGCGTCCCGTACGTCACGGGCGGTGGTGGCCTCGGGGACGGTGGCGTACCAGTTGGTGCGGCCGGGTTCGACGGGGGTCATGCCGAAGAAGCGGCCGTCGCCCCAGGTCTCGCCGTACAGGCCCGTCTCGAATCCGGCGATGCCGATCCAGGCGACCGTGCCGATCGGGCGCGGGCGGCTGCGGCGGCCGAAGTACGCCGTACGGACCACGCTGTTGATGCCGTCGGCGCCGACGACCAGGCAGTCCGGGTCCGCGGCGAGCGAGGCCGGGTCGGTGAGGCGGTGTCCGTAGGCGATCCGCACGCCGCCGAGCCGGTCGAGTTCGGAGAGCAGTGCGTCGATCAAGTAGGGCCGGGATATGAGCAGTTCCGGCCTGCCCGCCTTGCGTTCGATCCGTTCGAGCGGGAGGGCTGCCAGCACCGTGCCGTCGGGGCGGCGGATCCGGGCGTCGCGGTACGGGACCCCGCGCGCCCGCAGCGCGTCGCCGAGGCCGAGCCGGTCGAGGGCGGCCTGGGCGGTGGGGTGGATCCCGAAGGCGGTGCCGTAGCGGTCGAGTTCCGTCCGGCGCTCCAGGACGGTCACCGTCCAGCCCGCGCGGCTCAGGCCGATGGCGGTGGCGAGGCCGCCGACCCCCGCCCCGACCACGACGGCCGTACCCGGCGCGCGCCCCCGCCCGCTCCCGGCCCCGGCCCGGGTCCCGGTCTTGGCCTCGATCTCGATCTCGGTCTCGGCTTCGGTCTCGGTCTCGCTGCTCATGGCGCGTCCCCTCACCTGCATCCCGATCGACCACCACATCCGTGGTACTACACTTGTGGTACCACGGAAGTGGTTAGGGTGGCAACGTGAATCAGGACCGGAGGGACCGGCTGCGGGACGCGGCCGTCGCCGTGCTGGCCGAAGCGGGCGGGCGCGGGCTGACGCACCGGGCCGTCGACGCGGCCGCCGCCGTGCCCACGGGCACGGCCAAGAACTACTTCCCGACCCGGGACGCCCTGCTGCGGGCCGTCGCCGAACGCTGCGCGGAGCAATACCGGGCGGTGGCCGCCTCCCTGGCCGGGGCCGGGCCGGGGCCCTCCGACGCAGCGCAGCTCGCGGCACTGCTCGCCGGGCTGCTGCGGAACGTCGCCGGGCCGGGCCGGCCGCGCGTCCTCGCGTACCTGGAGCTCCAGACCGAGGGGACGCGCCGGCCGTGGCTGGCCGCGCTGCTGGACCCGATCGCCGCGGCGGACTTCGCCGCGCACGCGCACCTGCTGCGCGCGGCCGGGCTGCCGGCCGGGCCGGAGCAGGCCCGCGCCCTCACCCTCGCGCTGCACGGCGCCATCCCCCCGCTGCTGTCCGGTGGTCCCGCCACCCTGGCGGCGGCCGGCCTGGACGACCTCGACCGTTTCGCCCGCGGCCTGCTGGCCGCCGTATGCCCCGAGGAGACACCTTGATCACACGCCTCGACCGCGCCGTCGGAGCCGTCCTGGGATCGGCGGCGGGCGACGCGCTCGGCGCGCCGTACGAGTTCGGCCCGGAGGGACAACTGACCGCGCGCGGGGAGGAGATGCGCGGGGGCGGCGGCTGGGATCCGGGCGAGGCGACCGACGACACCCAGATGGCCGTGCTGGTCGGCGAGTCCCTGCTGGAGCGGGGCGGCCTCGAACTCCCCGACGTCTTCGCCCGGTTCCAGCAATGGGCGGCCGGGCAGCCCAAGGACATCGGCCTCCAGACGGAGGACGTGCTGACGAACGGCGAGCCGTGGGACCGCGCCGCCGCCCTGCACTTCCAGGTCAACATCCGTGCCGCGGGCAACGGTTCCCTCATGCGCGCCGCCACCTCGGCCGTGTACTTCGCCGCCGCCGGGCGGGAGCGGAGCATGGACGCCGCGCGCCGGATCGCGGCGCTGACGCACGGCGACCGGGCCGCCTGGGAGGGAACGGCGGTCCTGCACGAGCTCGTCCGCGTCGCCCTGGACGGCGCCGATCCGCTCGCCGCCCTCCCGGAGACGCTCGCCGCGGTGCACCCGGACCACCGCGAGCGGTACGGCCGCGTGCTCGCCCCCGACTGGCATCCCGGGATGGCCACCGAGTTCAACGGTGCGGTGTGGCCCTGCCTGGGCTCCGCGGTGTGGGCGCTGCGCACCACCACCGGGTTCGCCGACGCCGTACGGGCCGCGGTGGACCTCGGTGGCGACACCGACACGGTGGCCGCCGTGACGGGGGCCCTGGCCGGGGCCCGGCACGGACAGGGGGCGATCCCGGAGGCCTGGACGGCCGCGCTGCACGTGCCGCTGCCCGGGTTCGGGGACCGGGTCCTGGACGCGGACGGCTTGCGGGAGCTGGCTCAGCGGCTCGCGGCGGCCGGCCGGCCGGTCGCCGGCTCCCGCTGAAGCTCCAGGCACCGCCCCCGGAAGGCCGCGCGCAGCCGCCGGTCGTGCGTGACCAGGACCAGGGTCCCGCCGAAGTGGGCCAGGGCCGCCTCCAGTTCCTCCACCACGGCCGGGGCCAGGTGGTTGGTCGGCTCGTCCAGGAGCAGCAGGTCGAGGGGGCGGCCCACCAGCCGGGCGAGCTCCAGCTTGCGGCGCTGGCCGGCCGAGAGGAGGCGTACCGGACGGACGAGGTCGTCCGGGGTGAGCAGGCCGTGCCGGGCGACCTGCTCGGCGTACTGCTCGCCGAACACCTCCACTGTTGACCGGGGTTCGCGGGCCCATCGGTCGCCCTGCCGGAGCAGTCCCACGCGCGGGGGCGTGCGCACGAGGCCCTGAGCTGGCTCCAGTTCACCGGCGAGCAGGTGCAACAGGGTTGATTTTCCGGTCCCGTTGGGTCCGGTGAGCAGGAGCCGCTCCCCGGGGGCGAGCGTGAGCGAGACGGGTTCGAGCCGCCCCGGCACGGCCGCGCCGGCCAACTCCACCGCGCCGTCGGCCCCTTCGGTGAACCGGCCGGTGAAGACGAGCGGCTGCGGGGGCGGCGGAACGGGGTTTCCGGTCAGCCGGTGCAGCCGTTCGCGGGCGGCCCGGACGCGGCCGGCGGCGCCGTGGGTCCGGGAGCGGGCCCGGAAGGCGCCGGCTCCGCTGAAGCCGCGGGGCAGCTTGCGCGGGATGGCGGCGAACCGTTCGATATTGGTGTCGGCGAGCCGCTCCGCGCCGCGGACCTCCTCGCGCCACTCTTCGTACTCCCTCCCCCAGCGGGCGCGTTCGGCGGCGCGGGCGGTCAGGAACCCGGCGTAGCCGTTGCCGTAGCGGCGGACCGCCTTGCGGTCCTGGTCCACTTCCAGAATGGCGGTCGTGACGCGGTCGAGGAAGAGCCGGTCGTGGGTGACGGCGACGACCGTTCCGGGGTGGGCGCGCAGGTGCTCCTCCAGCCAGCCGACCGCTTCGTCGTCGAGGTCGTTGGTCGGTTCGTCGAGCAGCAGCAGCTCCGGTTCGGCGGCGAGGGCCGCCGCGAGCGCGAGCCGGGAGCGCTGACCGCCGGAGAGCGTGCCGAGCCGGCGGTCCGGGTCGAGCGCGTGGCGTTCGCCGAGGTGGTTCAGGGTGGTCGCGACGCGGCGTTCGGCGTCGCGTCCGCCGCGGGCCTCGTAGGCGGCGAGGAGGTCCCCGTACGCGGCGAGTTCCTCGGGCCCGGCCCGGTGCAGGCGGGCTTCGGCGGCGCGGATCCGGCGTTCGAGGGCGCGCAGGTCGGCGAGGGCGAGGTCGACCGCGTCACCGGCGCGGGCGGAGGGCGGGAGGTCGAGGGTCTGCGCGAGGTACCCGACGCCGCCGGGGGCGGTGACGGTGACCTCGCCGCGGTCGGGCCGTTCCCGCCCCGCGAGGAGGCGGAGCAGGGTGGACTTGCCGGAGCCGTTGTCACCGACGACGCCGACCCGCTCGCCGGGCCGGACCGTACAGCTCACGCGGTCCAGGACGACACGGGCGTCGTAGCTCTTGGTGACCTCGGACAGGACGATCTGGGTGGAGGCGAGTGGAGCACGCAAGGGCGATTCCTTCCTTCACGAGACGAACCGTTTCGTCTCGCTACACCCGCAACGGTAGACGCCGCCCACGCTTCGCGCAAGACGTTGCGTCTCGCTTCTCTCGTCAGTCGGCAGTCGTCGGCTGTCAGCCGACGGGCGCACCCCGGCCCGCCAGCAGCCGGCCCTCCGCGTATGCGAGCGCGGCGGCCGGCAGGGACCCCTCGCGCCCACTGCGCAGTACGGTCAGTCCGCCCGTACGGGGCAGAGCGGGCTCGGGCCGGGAGCCGAGGCGGCGCAGCGCCTGGACGGCGACGGCCTCGGCGGAGCCGTGGTAGACCGGCTCGGCTCCCCCCGTCCGCGCGGCGAGGGCGGCCCTGATGGCGCCGTCGACCAGTTCGTAGTGCGTGCAGCCGAGCACCACGTCGGTGACATCGGCCGGGGTCAGCGCGGCCGCCGCGGCCACGGTGTCCGCCACGGCGGCGTCGTCGGCTGCCTCCACGGCGTCGGCGAGCCCGGGGCAGGGCACCTCGGTGACCCGGGCCCCGTCGGCGAAGTCACGGATCAGCCCGCGCTGGTAGGCGCTGCCGGTGGTGGCGGGGGTGGCCCAGATCGCGACGCGGCCTCCGGCCGCCGCGGCGGGCTTGATCGCCGGTACCGTCCCGATGACGGGGATGCCGGGCTCCAGCTCCGCGCGCAGGGTGTCCAGGGCGTGCACGGTGGCGGTGTTGCAGGCCACGATCAGCGCGTCCGGGCGAAGCGCGGCAGCGGCCCGTGCGACGGCGAGCGCCCGCTCGGTGAGGTCGGCGGGGGTCCGGGGGCCCCAGGGCATCCCGTCGGGGTCCGAGGACAGGACCAGGTCCGCGTCCGGCCGCAGCCGGCGCACCGCCGCGGCCGCCGCGAGGAGGCCGATTCCGGAGTCCATGAGCGCGATCTTCACCGGGCCACCTTAGTCGACCCTCCCCCCACCCGGACGTCCCACGGCCAACACCCCACCCCCGACCTCCCCACCCACAGACCCACCGGACACCCTCTCCGCCGACACCCACAGGGCCACCCGACACCCTCGCCGTCCGAATCCGCAGGCCCACCCGGCAGCCTCGCCGCCCGGATCCGCAGGCCCTCCGGGCGTCCCCGACGTCCGCACCCACAGGGCCACCCGACATCCTCGCCGCCCCCACCCGCAGGACCATCCGACATCCGCGCCGTCCGAATCCGCAGGCCCACCCAGCACCCTCGTCACCGGCACCCACAGGGCCACCCGGCACCCTCGCCGTCCGGATCCGCAGGCCCACCGGGCGTCCTTGACCTCCGCACCCGCAGCCCCCTCGGGCGTCCCCAACGTCCGCACCCACAGGCCCACCCGGCAACCTCACCGCCCACACCCACAGGCCCACCTGCCCCCCAGCCAGCCGCGGCGACGCAGTCCCACCTGGCGCCCCCGTCCACCGCGGCCCCAGGGGCCACCCGGCACCCCGGCCGCCGCGGCCCCATGACCGCACGCGCCGCGCGCTAAGGGCTGCGGGCCAGCGGCCCAGGCGGGCCCGGCCAGGGACGGTCGACAGCCCGGGCCCGTCCGTCTGCCCGCCCGGCGAGGGCCGCCGCACCCGGGGGCGGTCGATGCGCGACACGTCCGCCGGGGCCCGGCACACTGCCGCCATGGGCCTCTTCACCGCCGCCTGCGCGGCCTACGCCTCCCTCGCCGCCTGGCTCTGGCTCACCCTCGCCCAGGGCATGTTCTGGCGGACCGACGTCCGCCTCCCCCCGCGCACCGCCCCCACCCACTGGCCGTCCGTCGCGATCGTCGTCCCCGCCCGGGACGAGGCCGGGGTACTGCCGCTGAGCCTGCCCTCGCTCCTCGCCCAGGACTACCCCGGCGAGGCGGAGGTGGTCCTCGTCGACGACGGCAGTACCGACGGCACCGGCGGCCTCGCGCTCCGGCTCGCGGCCGGGCAGCCGGGGCTCCCGCTCACCGTCGTCTCCCCCGGCGACCCCGCCCCCGGCTGGACCGGCAAGCTCTGGGCGCTGCGCCACGGCATCTCGCTGGCCCGCACCGCGCGCGCCACCGAGCCCGACTTCCTCCTCCTCACCGACGCCGACATCGCGCACGAGCCCGACAGCCTGCGCGAACTCGTCGCCGCCGCGACCTCCGCCGACCTCGACCTGGTCTCGCAGATGGCCCGTCTGCGCGTGGCCGGCTTCTGGGAAAGGCTCGTCGTACCGGCCTTCGTGTACTTCTTCGCCCAGCTGTACCCCTTCCGCCGGATCAACCGACCCTCCGCCCGGACCGCGGCCGCCGCCGGCGGCTGCGTGCTGCTGCGCACCGAGGCCGCCGTGCGCGCGGGGATCCCCGACTCCATCCGGCAGGCGGTCATCGACGACGTCTCCCTCGCCCGCGCGGTCCACCGCTCCGGCGGCCGGATCTGGCTCGGACTGGCCGAGCGGGTGGACAGCGTGCGCCCGTACCCGGCGCTCGCCGACCTGTGGCGGATGGTCTCGCGCAGCGCCTACGCGCAACTGCGCCACCAGCCCCTCCTGCTGGCCGGGACGGTCGCCGGGCTGGTGCTCGTCTACCTCGTGCCCCCGGCCGCCCTCCTGACGGGGCTCGCGACGGGACACCCCGCCGTCGCCTGGGCCGGGGGCCTCGCCTGGCTCCTGATGGCCGGCACGTACCTGCCGATGCTGCGCTACTACGGGCAGCCCGCCGTGCTCGCGCCGCTGCTTCCGCTCACGGCCCTGCTGTACCTCCTGATGACCGTCGACTCGGCCGTTCAGCACTACCGGGGTCGCGGCGCGTCCTGGAAGGGCCGAACCTATGCCCGTCCGAGCGACGCCTGAAACGACGAACCGTCGGCCGAAGCCGAGTCATCCGAGGTCACCGCGTTGTGACGCTGCGTCAGCACGAAGTCGGTGCAACACCCAACCGGTGGGCACGAGTAGGAACAAGGTGGGGTGGAAGTGACGAATCGTGCACGTGAACGTCAAGTGAAAGGTGAGGCCCTGACCTGCGAAGATGCAGGTCAGGGCGGTGTTGACGGCACCTCGCTATGGACCCGGTGAAGTCGTGGGCTTAACTTAGGTCCCATGACCTCCCCCCGCTCCACTTATGGCGGCGGTTACTACTCCGCGCCCTCCTTCCCGGACACCCCCATCTACGACTCCCTCGTCGCCGAACGCGGCACCCCGCAGATCGCCCCGATCCGCGTTCCGGCCGCCTACGAGTCTCCGAGTGCCGGATATTCGAGCGGCGGGTACCTGCCGGCCCTGGCGTCGGCGCTGCCCGCGCTGCCGCCGGCCGCCCCTCAGCAACAGCAGGCTCCGGCCTACGGCTACCCGTACCAGCAGCAGGCCGCCCCACAGCCGATGCCGCTGCAGCACGCGCCCGCCCCGTACATCCCGCAGCAGCAGCCGGTTCCGGCGCGTACCGGATACGTGCCGCAGCCCCAGCCGCAGCAGCCCCGCCCGGCCGCCATGGCCACCGGGTACGAGGCGATGCGCCCGGCCGCTCCGCGTCCGATGCAGGTGCCCGCGCCGGTGCCGGCCGCCTCGTACGAGGACCCGTACGGCCGCCAGTACCAGGGGCGGGGTTACTGACCGGGCCACCGACAGGCGCCGGGACAGCGGAGGGGCTGGCAGTATTCCCCCATGTCGAACTTGCACGTCCAGGCGCTCCACGTCCATCCCGTCAAATCGCTGGCGGGTACCGCTCCCGACGAGGCGGCCGTGGAGCCCTGGGGGCTGTCCGGAGACCGGCGGTGGGCGCTGGTCGACACCGGGGGCACGGTCATCACCCAACGCCGTCATCCGCAGCTGGCCTTGGCGGCGGCCCGTCCGATGGCCGGCGGCCGGATCGCGGTGACCGCGCCGGGCATGGCGGAGCTGGTCGTGGAGGTGCCCGAGCCGGGTCCGCTGGAGCCGGTCGTCCTGTTCGGGAAGAAGGTCGAGACCGTCGTCGCGCCGAACGCCGCGGCCGACTGGTTCAGCGCGTACCTGCAGGAGCCGGTGCGGCTGGTACATCTGGATGATCCGTCCGTCCGCCGTCCCGTGGATCCGGACTACGCACTGCCCGGCGAGATGGTGAGCCTGGCCGACGGCTACCCGCTGCTGATCGCCACCCTCGCCTCGCTGGACGCGCTCAACTCTCTGATCGCGCAGGGGGACCATCCCGAGGAGGGTCCGCTGCCCATGAACCGTTTCCGCCCCAATGTGGTGGTATCCGGCGCCGAGGCGTGGGCGGAGGACGGCTGGCGGCGCATCGCGATCGGCGACGCCGTCTTCCGCGGGGCACGGGAATGCGGCCGGTGCGTCGTCACCACCACCGACCAGGCGACGGCGGAGCGGGGCAGGGAACCGCTGAAGACCCTGGGGAAGCACCGGCGGATCGGCAAGTCGCTGGCCTTCGGGCGGCTCCTGGTGCCGGTGCGGCTCGGCACGGTGCGCGTCGGCGACGAGGTGCGCGTCCTGGAATGACGCAAATGATCCGAAGAGGGTGAATGACGCCCCGGCACTGACCAGCCGGCTCGGAATGACACCTTCGGGGGGCTCCGCATCCTCGCTGGAACCAACGGGCACGACCACGCCGTTGGAGCAGTCAGGACACGTGGGCAGAGGGAGACTGGCACAAGTTGGGGGAGCCGGACCGTGCGGACAGCAATGGGTGTGT
The DNA here is from genome assembly GCF_044747975.1 of Streptomyces sp. NPDC090045. NCBI lineage: Bacteria > Bacillati > Actinomycetota > Actinomycetes > Kitasatosporales > Streptomycetaceae > Streptomyces > Streptomyces sp. NPDC090045. Next base: position 141,067 of record NZ_JBIVFA010000017.1, on the reverse strand, counting down.
GGCGTTGGCGGCGCAATCCGCTGCGCCGGCCGACCGATCTCTTCGAGGCGTGGGTGGCGTTCGCCGCGCTGGTGTGCGTGATCGTGGTGGCTCCGGCCATCGGATGGGTCGCGGGCCTGCGGGTGGACGGCACCCTGCAGCAGGCCGCGCAGGAGCAGCGGCAGGAGCGTCATCTCGTGCCGGCCGTGGTGGTCCGGCCGGCGCCGGAGCCGACGGCGGAGGTGTCCGCCGACGCGTCGGCGCAGCGGAGCGCCCCGCGCCGTACGCAGATCGTGGCCGCGTGGACCGCGCCGGACGGCAGCAGCCACGAGGGCACCGTGCCGGCCGCGGAGGAACCGCCGCGCGCCGGCGACCGGTTCCGGATATGGACCGACGCGCGCGGCCGGCTGGTCGGGCAGCCGCTCGACCCGTCCGCGGCCGCCTTCCACGCGGGGATGGCCGGGCTGGCCGCGGCGCTCGGGGTGGCCGCGCTGGGCGAGACGGTCCGGCGCCTGGTCGTACGAAGGCTCGTGCATCGGCGGTACATACGTCTGGACCGGGCCTGGGCGGCTGCCGGACCGGACTGGGGTCGAGCGGGCGCGGGCAGTTGACCTGGCACCTCTTCGGCTCCGCGCGCGCTACGGTGGGGCGGCCGGATCGGTCGCTCCAGCAGCTTCGGTGGCCCCAGCCGTCCCAACGGCTCTGAACCACCCGGATCGGCTGCGGCGGATCCGGTGACTTCAGTGGTTCCGGTGGCTTCAGACTTCAGTGGCTTCGGTCGCATCGGCAGCGCAAGTACGAGGGTGGGGGCACGACAGCACCATGGTTCAGGGCACGGTCCAGGTGACGCACGGCGGGTCTTCGCGGTGGAGGCGCCGCTCCGGTGAATATCCGACGCTGGCCGCCGCGCTCGCCGTCGCGGGAGACGGGGACGTGCTGACCGTCGCCCCCGGCACCTACCGGGAGAACCTGGTGCTGCACCACGCCGTCACCCTGCGCGGGCCCGAGGGCGGGGTCGGGTCGGTGCGCATCGCCCCGCTCGACGGGGTCGCGCTGACCGTGCGCGCCTCGGCCGTGGTCCAGGACCTGTACCTGGAGGGCCAGGACCGGGCGGCGCCCGCGCTGCTCGTGGAGGACGGCTGCCCCGAGCTCACCGATCTGCGGGTCAGCACCCACTCGGCGGCCGGCATCGAGGTGCGCGGCCCCGGGGCCCGGCCCCTCGTGCGGCGGTGCACGGTGGAGAACCCGGCCGGTGTCGGGATCGCCGTACTGGACGGCGGCGGCGGGGTGTTCGAGGAGTGCGAGGTCGTGGCCGCCGGGCAGACCGGCATCTCGGTGCGCGGCGGCGGCCGGCCCCGGCTGGAGCGCTGCCGCGTCCACCACGCCACGGGCGCGGGCATCGGGGTCACCGGCGAGGGCTCGGGCCTGGAGGCACTGGGCTGCGAGGTGTACGAGGTCAAGGGCGCCGGGGTGCAGATCGCCGCGCGTGCCACGGCCCGGCTCACCGACTGCGCGGTGCACCGCACCTCGGCCGACGGGGTCACCCTCGACACCGACGCGGTCCTCACCCTGGCCGGCTGCGACATCCACGACATCCCGGAGAACGCCGTCGACCTGCGGTCCCGTTCGGTGCTCACGCTCAGCCGCACCACGGTCCGCCGCTTCGGCCGCAACGGGCTGTCCGTATGGGACCCGGGCACCCGGGTGGACGCCGAATCCTGCGAGATCCACGACAGCACGGGCGACTATCCGGCGGTGTGGATCAGCGACGGCGCCACCGTGGCCCTCGATTCCTGCCGGGTGCACGACGTGCCGGACGCGCTGTTCGTGCTGGACCGGGGTTCGCGCGTCGACGTGGTCGACAGCGACCTGTCGCAGGTGCGCAACACGGCCGTCTCGGTGAGCGACGGGGCGACCGCGCAGCTCGACGACTGCCGGATCCGCGAGGCGGGCACCGGGGCCTGGTTCCGCGACCACGGCAGCGGCGGCACGCTCGCCAACTGCACCATCGACGCCGTGCAGACCGGCGTGATCGTCACCAAGGGCGCCGATCCCGCTCTGGAGCGGTGCACGGTCGCCTCCCCGGCCGAGGCCGGGTTCTACGTGTCGGCGGGCGGCCGCGGCACCTTCACGGCCTGCCGGGTGACGGGCAGTTCCGGTTTCGGCTTCCACGTCATGGACGGCTGCCGCACCACGCTGACCCGCTGCCACACCGAGCGCTGTGCCCGCGGGGGCTACGAGTTCGCGGAGGACGGGCCGCTCGCCGAGGAGTGCACGAGCGACGAGTCCGGCCCGCGGCTGGCGGCCCAGTCGGCCTCGGGCGGCGGGTTCGCGGGCGCGCAGGCGGGAATCCGTACGGTCACGGCGGCGCAGAGCTCCGTGCCGCAGCCCGCCCAGGCGCCCGCGGCCGTACCGCGGCCCGCGGCGGAGCGGCCGGAGGGCGGACCGGCGGCGGGTGTGCGGGGTTCCGGCGAGGTGCTGGGCCAGCTCGACGCACTGGTGGGCCTGGACAGCGTCAAACGCGAGGTGCGCGCGCTCACCGACATGATCGAGGTGGGCCGGCGGCGGCAGCAGGCGGGTCTCAAGGCGGCTTCGGTGCGCCGGCACCTGGTCTTCACCGGCTCCCCCGGCACGGGCAAGACCACGGTCGCCCGGCTGTACGGGGAGATCCTCGCCTCCCTGGGGGTGCTGGAGCGCGGCCACCTGGTCGAGGTGTCCCGTGTGGACCTGGTCGGCGAGCACATCGGTTCCACGGCCATCCGTACGCAGGAGGCCTTCGAGCGGGCGCGCGGCGGGGTGCTGTTCATCGACGAGGCGTACGCGCTGGCCCCGGAGGACTCGGGCCGGGACTTCGGGCGCGAGGCGATCGACACGCTGGTGAAGCTGATGGAGGACCACCGGGACGCGGTGGTGGTGATCGTCGCCGGGTACACGGCGGAGATGGACCGCTTCCTGACCGTCAACCCCGGTGTGGCCTCGCGGTTCTCCCGGACGATCACCTTCGGCGACTACGGGCCCGGGGAGCTGCTGCGGATCGTGGAGCAGCAGGCGGAGGAGCACGAGTACCGGCTCGGGGAGGGCACCTCCGAGGCCCTGTTGACGTACTTCACGGAGCTCCCAAAGGGTCCGGCCTTCGGCAACGGCCGCACCGCGCGCCAGACCTTCGAGTCGATGGTGGAGCGGCACGCGGGCCGGGTGGCCCAGCTGTCGGAGCCCAGTACGGACGAGCTCACCCTGCTGTTCCCGGCGGACCTCCCGGCTCTGCCGGCCCTGCCCGCTCCTTGCTGAGACGGGCCTGCTGAGCGGGTACTCCCCCCGCTGCCGCCGGGCGGGGCTCCCCGCCCCGTGCGGCGGCGTCCAGCCGGGCGAGCAGGGCGTCGCGTTCGGCGGCGAAGGCCGGATCGGCCTGGTAGTCGGAGTGGCCCAGGATCGGCGCGGGCAGCGGGTGGCGGGCACTGCGTCCGTAGGCGATCGGGTCGGCGAGCGGGCCGCGGTCCACGTCCTGCCCCGCGCCGGGAAGCGCCGGGCCGCCGATGGGGTCGGTGGCCCGCCAGAGGTTGCGCCAGCAGTCGACCTCCTGGTGCAGGGCGGCGAGCGGCCCGGGGCCGAAGTAGGCGGGGAACCAGCGGCCGTAGAGGCGGCCGAGCGGGGATCCGTAGGTGAGCAGGGCGACCCGGCGGCGGGCGGGCGGCGGGAGTTGCCAGACGGCCGCCGCGGCGAGCACGCTGCCCTGGGAGTGGCCGGAGATCACCAGGCGGCCGCCGGTGCGGCCGGTCCAGCCGGCCATCCGCCAGGTCAGGTCGGGGACGGCGCGCTCGGCGTAGCAGGGCGGCGCGAAGGGGTGGGCCGCGCGCGGCCAGAAGGTGCCGACGTCCCACAGGATGCCGATGGTCCGGCGGGCGGAGGGGTCGCGGTAGGCGCGGCGGCCCCAGGTGACGAAGAGGGCGATGCCGAGGCCGATGAGCCAGGACCCGGCGTCCTGGGCGGCGCGGGCGGCGCCTTCCAGCAACGGCTGGGTCCCGCGGGCCGCTTCGCCCGGGACCTGTCCGCTGATCCAGGCTCCGGCGAGGGCGCCCGCGCCGAGGACCAGGGTGATCCCGGAGACGGCCGCCACGAACCACGGCGCGGAGTCGGTGAGCGCGGCCGCGGTCCGCGCCCCGGCGATCCGGCGGCTGCGGGCCCCGTCCGGTGCCTCCCCCGGGTACTCGGCGGCCACGGCACCGGCGAGCCGGGCCCGGGAGCGGGCACCGCGCACCGCGAACCAGACGGCGAGCAGGGCCAGCACGAGGAGCATCGGCGGTAAGACGGCGGCCTGCCAGGACAGCAGCACGGGCGGCCCGGGCAGCGGGGTGCCGGCCATCCCGGGGGTGGCACCGCCGTCCAGCCAGTCGGCGACGCGCTGGGCGACCCCGCCGGACATCACCCCGCCGAGCGCGCAGCCGAGCATGGCGACGGCCGGCCCGCCGAGGCCGCGCAGGGCGGCCGACGGATCGGGGGCCCGCCGGTGCAGGGACCGGGCGACGGCGGCGAGGGCGAGCACGCAGCAGCCCTGCCCCAGCATGAGCACGCCGAAGGCGAAGTCCCCGGGGAGCCGTCCGGTGGAGACCCAGCCGGGGCGCGACCAGCAGGCGTGGAGGAGGACGGCGGCGAGGAGGGCGAGGGCGGCGCCGGGCAGCAGGGTGACGGCGGCCCGGTCCAGCCGGTGGTCGGCCCGGACTTCGGTGCGGCCGCGCCGGCAGACGACCCAGGCCACGGTGACGGCGCCGGCGGCGAGCAGCGCCTGAAGGGCCCAGCCGAGGGCTTCGAGGGCGGGCGCGGCTGCGCGCCGGTCGTAGCGGGCGGTGGGCACGGCGACGGCCACCGCCACGGTGAGCAGCCCGGCGGCGGTGTGCGCGGCGCGCAGCCGGGCCACGATCCGGCGGCCGTACCAGAATCCCGGGCGGCCGAGCGCGGGCGCCGTGTCGGAGGCGGCGTCCGGGTCGGCGGATCCGGCGGGCGGCGGCTGGGACTCGTAGGCGCTCCAGGTGCGGTTCGACAGGAACCAGAGCAGCCCGGTCAGGGCGGCGGGGACCAGGGCTCCGAGGGCGAGGCGGCGCCCCGGCTGGGCCCACCAGCCGCCTCCGGGCGCGAGGAAGCCGAGCCAGGAGCGGGAGCGGGTGCAGGTGCGGGAGCCCGCGCACTGCCAGGCGAACAGGTCGAGCGCGACCTCGCAGGCCGCCGCGATCAGCAGCACGGTCAGGCTGAGCGCGAGGATCCGTACGAGGACCCCGTACGTGCGGACCGCGCGCGGGGCGGGGGCGGCGGCGGGCGTGGCGGGCCGGGCCCAGTGGGCGAGGTTGGCCACCATGAAGGGCAGGAGCAGCAGCCACAGGGCGCGGGCGCCGTTGCCTGAGGTCAGCCGGGACCAGCAGTAGGCCTCGGGCACGGGCCGCCCGGCGTACCGCTCGGGGTGGGCTTCGGCGTCGGCGTCCTCGGTGCGGCGGAAGACGGCGGCGGTGGAGTCTCCGGTGACGCGGACGGTGCGCGGGTCGCCGAGCAGCTCGCCGGGGGCGGCGCCGGCGACTCCGTGGACGAGGAGTTCGAGGGCGAGGGGATGGTCGGGCGTGGGTCGGTCCGGCACAGCGGCCTCCGCTCGCGGGGCGGGATCGGCGCGACTCCAGCATCCCGCGCGCCGCCTCCCGTGCCCAGGCCCCGCGCCGCGCGGATCCCCCGCGCGGGGTGAAAGCACCGGGACCCGAACCAGGATCGGGACCGAGGCCGGGACCGAGGTCGGAACCGGGCGGGAATCCGCGCGAGATCGCGGCGGACATCTCGGGGCCGCCCGGCTATGGTGACGCCCACGCAGACCCGAACCTTCGTCCCAGGGGGTACCGCCATGGCTCGCCGACTCCGTCCGGTGGGGCTGGACTTCATCGACGACGCGCCGATCCGGCTGGTCTTCGCCACCGAGGCGGCGGCGCCGCCCGAGGCCGTGTACCGGGCGCTGGCCGAGGAAGTGGCGGGCTGGCCGAGCTGGTTCAGGGCGGTGACCCTGGCCCGGCCCACGCACGGCGGCGCGGGCCGCGAGGTCAGGCTGATGGGCGGGGTGCGCTTCCAGGAGACGATCATGGCCGCGGAGCCCGAGCAGCGCTACGCGTACCGGGTCGACACGACCAACGCCCCCGGAGTACGGGCCCTGCTGGAGGAGTGGCGGCTGACGCCGGTCGGCTCCGGCACGCACGTCCGCTGGACCTTCGCCGCGGACGGCTCGGCCCCGTTCCGCCTCGGCCTGACCGCCGCCCGGCCGGGCCTGGGCCACTCCTTCCGCACGGCGGTCCGCACGCTGGACCGGCGGCTCACCGCCCGGCGCGCGGCGGATCAGTAGCCGGGTCCGCCGTCGTGCCGGTCGCACGGTGCACTTCGGCCAGCTCTCCGTAGCCCCCCGCGCCCCAGACCTCCCTGCGGAACTCCTGCAGGGTCATCGCCGGCCCGGTACCGAAGTGGACCACCGCGCACCGTGCGCAGCACCAGCCGCGGGACCAGACCTCCTCGGCGGCGTCCCGGCCGGCCGCGGTCCGGGCCCGGAACGCCCGTTGGGTCCGCACGGCCGAGACGATCAGCAGGACCGCCCCCAGCAGGGCGAACCCGGAGATCCAGGCCAGGAACAGGAGCTCGGCCCCGGGTTCGGGCGCGGGGGCCCCTGTCGCGCCGCCCCAGAGCGTCATGGACCCGTGGTTCACCTCGGCCGCGGGCGCGTCGGCGAACCAGTGCCCGCCCTGCGCGCCGCCGATGAACGTACCGATCGACACCAGGACCAGCAGCACGCCCAGCGCCGTCCGCCCGGCCGTCACCGGTGGCGGCGGGGCCACGGCCAGCGCCTCGGCCAGCCGCGGGACGACCTCGAGGGCACCGGCGCTCCGGTCGCCGTCGGCGTCCTCCCGGTACCTGGTGTGCCCGCTCACGCAGATGGCGGGGACGGCCCGCACCTCGTCGGAGCGGTGGCAGCTCGGACACTCCAGCTGCGCCGCCGTCGCCCCGGCCCGGGACTCGGCCCTCGGCTCGGTCCGGGGACGGTCCGGCCGGTCAACCGGCCCCGGCCGCCCACCCCCACCGGTCTGGGCCCGCGTCCGCGCGTCCCGTTCCGGTCTGTTGTACTCGATGCCCGCCATGGCTCCCCCGAAGCTCCGCCGTGCTCAAAAGTCCGCACAGCGTAGCCAGCCGACCCGGCTCCGCCCAGGGCGTTTTCGTCCCCGGACCGTCACAGCCGCGCCACAGGCCGGTCAGCCAGGTCAGGATCGTCAGGCCGACGGCTCGCGCCAGACCCCGGTCGTCAGCAGGGTGTCGATGGTCTTCGCGTACGGGGCGATGTCGAGCCGCTGCGCCGCCAGCCACTCGTCGGAGTAGTACTTGTCCAGGTAGCGGTCGCCCGGGTCGCACAGCAGGGTGACGACGCTGCCGGTACGGCCCTCCGCCACCATCTCCGAGATGATCTTCAGGGCGCTCCACAGGCCGGTGCCGGTCGAACCGCCCGCCTTGCGCCCTATGGCCGTCTCCAGCGCGCGGCAGGCGGCGACGCTCGCCGCGTCCGGGACCTTCATCATGCGGTCGATGGCGCCGGGCACGAAGCTCGGTTCCATCCGCGGCCGGCCGATGCCCTCGATGCGCGAGCCGCAATCGCTGCTCGCGTCCGGGTCGTTGTTGGTCCAGCCGTCGAAGAAGCAGGAGTTCTCCGGGTCCGGGACGCAGATGCGGGTGTCGTGCTGCATGTAGTGCACGTAGCGCGCGATGGTCGCCGAGGTGCCGCCCGTACCGGCGGTCGCCACGATCCAGGCGGGCTCGGGGAAACGTTCCAGCTTCAGCTGCTGGTACATCGATTCCGCGATGTTGTTGTTGCCGCGCCAGTCGGTGGCCCGCTCGGCGTACGTGAACTGGTCCATGTAGTGCCCGCCCGTACGGGCGGCGAGCTCCGCCGAAGCCTCGTACATCTTCATCGGGTCGTCCACGAAGTGGCATTCGCCGCCGTGGAATTCGATGAGCCGGCACTTCTCCGGGCTGGTCGTGCGCGGCATGACGGCGATGAAGGGCACGCCGATCAGCTTCGCGAAGTACGCCTCGGAGACGGCGGTGGAGCCGGACGAGGCCTCGATCACCGGGCGGCCGGGGCGGACCCAGCCGTTGCAGAGCGCGTACAGGAACAGCGAGCGCGCGAGCCGGTGCTTGAGGGAGCCCGTCGGGTGGGTGGACTCGTCCTTGAGGTAGAGGTCGATGCCCCACGCCTCGGGGAGCGGGAAGCGCAGGAGGTGGGTGTCCGCGGAGCGGTTGGCGTCGGCCTGGACCTTGCGGACGGCTTCCTTCAGCCAGGCGCGGTAGTCCGCGTCGCTGCGGTCGACGTCGATGGTGGTGGCCGTCGTACCGGTGCTGCTGGTGGTGCCGGTGGTGCTCATGCGCCGCGCTCCTTCATGGGTGTAATTCGCCCCCTCCTTTCGCAATGTACCTCGCTCACCTGCACAAACGTTCGCTTTGGGTTTCCATGCACATTGCTTTCGACCGCGTTCGGTTGCACTGCGCGGCACCGTGGGTGACCCTGGTGGAGCATTACCGAGGGTGCAGCACCCGTAACACTCATGTCGGGGAGTCGCAGCCGTGATCACTCATTCCCGCAGGCACTGCGTCGTGGAACTGCAGGCCTTGCCGTCGCGGATCGGCCAAATCCGCAGAATCGTTTCTGCACAACTGCGCCACTGGCAGCTCGATCCGCTCATAGACCGGGCTGCGCTCGGCGTGACGGAGCTGCTGACGAACGTCCATCGCCACGCGCAGCCGGACAAGACCTGCACCGTCGAGATCGAACTCCGCCTCGGGCGCCTCACCGTCTCGGTGATCGACAGCGATCCGCGGCTTCCGGTGCTCCACGAGACGCAGGCCGGCTCGCTGGAGACCTGCGGGCGGGGCCTCGCCCTCGTGGCGGCGCTCAGCGAGGCCTGGGGCGCACGGCAGCAGTCCGACGGGCCGGGCAAGGTGGTGTGGTTCTCGCTCACGGCGGCTCCCGCCCCGGCGGCGCGCCTGCAGCCGGTGCGGATCGAGACCAGGCCCGTACGGGAACCCGCGCGGACGGTGCTGGTCTCCGTCGACCCGGGGGCCGTCGGGGCGGGCGTGCCGGTGGCATCGCCGGTGGCATCCCCCGTCGGCGCCGCCCCCGGGTAGCCCCACACCCGTCGCACCCCGTCCCGCCCCTGTCCCACCCCGTCCCGCCCCCGCTAGCCCGCCAGGTCCCCGCGCCCGGAAGGATCCGGGAGCGACGGCGGCCTAGGCCAAGGCTCCCAGCGGGTCGTCGAGCACGGGCTGCCAGGCCAGTTCGGCCGCGCCGACCAGGCTGTTGTGGTCCAGGGTGCACGGCAGGATCGGCACGCCGCCGCTGCGCCCCCACAGGCTGCGGTCGGCGACCACCGCGCGCAGCCGTTCCGGGTCGGCGTGCAGCAGTTCCCGGTGCAGGCCGCCCAGGATGATCCGGTCCGGGTTCAGGATGTTCACCAGGCCGGCGAGGCCGAGCCCGAGCCGGTCGATCAACTCCTCGGTGGCGGCCCGTACCGCGGGCTCCGCGGGTTCGTCGCGCAGCAGGTCGCGGGCCTGCTGGAGAAGCGACACCTCGGGGCCGGGGCTGCGGCCCGCCGCGGTGAGGAAGGCCAGTGGGTCCGCCTCCACGTCCAAGCAGCCGCGGCCGCCGCAGTGGCAGGCCCGCCCCTCGGGGTTCACGGTGAGGTGACCGACCTCCAGGGCCAGGCCCGAACTGCCGCTGTGCAGGCGGCCGTCCAGCACCAGCGCCCCGCCGACCCCGCGGTGCCCGGTGGCCACGCACAGCAGGTGCTGCGCGCTGCGCCCCGCGCCGTGCCGGTGCTCCGCGAGGGCCGCGAGGTTGACGTCGTTCCCGGTCAGGGCCGGGCCGTCGATCCCGGCCGCCTTCACGCACTCCGCGAAGATGGCCCGTACGGGCGAACCGGCCGGCCAGGCCAGGTGCAGCGGGTTCAGCGCGGTGCCGTCCGGCTCCGCGACCGCCGAGGGGACGGCGAGCCCGGCGCCGACGCAGCGGCGGCCGCTGTCCGCGAGCAGTTCGGCGCCGGCCTCCACGACCGCGCCGAGCACCTGGGCCGGGTCGGCGGAGACGGTGACCTTGCCGGGGGCGGTGGCCACGATGCGGCCGCCGAGGCCGACCAGGGCCGCCCGGAAGCCGTCCGAGTGCACCTGGGCCGCGAGGGCCACCGGGCCGTCCTCGGCCACGGAGAGGCGGTGCGAGGGGCGGCCCTGGGCGCCGCCGGCCCCGCCGGGGCGGGAGTCGACGCGGATCAGCCCGAGCGCCTCCAGCTCGGCGGCGACGGCTCCGGCGGTGGCACGGGTGACCCCGAGCTCGGCCGTCAGGACCGCTCGGGTCGGGGCGCGGCCGGTGTGGACGAGTTCCAGCGCCGGCCCGAGCGCGCCGCGACCGCGTTCCAGCCTGGTCCGCGTGGCGTTCGTGGACGCGGATGCCGTGGTCACATCCCCCACCCGCGGCGGGGCCCCGTTGCCGTTCATGGCATCGATCCTCGCATGATCGGAGGGTGCCGGACGCCTCCGCTCAGCCCAGCCCGCCGACCCGGAGTGTGATGTTCAGCCGCCCGGTCAGCCCGAGGGCCCGCGGGCCCGTGCCCGGCAGGACCTTCGGCACTCCGTGGTAGGCCAGTCGGCTCGCGCCCCCGAAGACGAAGAGATCCCCGCTGTGCAGCTCCACGTCCCGGTACGGGCGCCCGCGCGAGGTGGTGTTCCCGAAGCGGAAGACGCAGGTGTCGCCGAGGCTGAGCGAGACCACCGGGGCCGCGGACTTCTCCTCGGCGTCGCGGTGCATGCCCATGCGGGAGTCGCCGCCGTAGAAGTTGATCAGCGCGATGTCGTAGGCCGCCGCCGGGTCCGGGAGGTCCGCGGCGCCCCCGTACGCGGCGGCCACCGCCTCCCGCCCCAGCTCGGCGAGCCACCCCGGCATCGGCTTGACCGGCGCCCCGTCCCCGTCGACGGCGGTGCGGGCGTACCCGTACGGATACCAGTGCAGCCCGAGGCACACCTGCCGGGCGGTCATCACCCCGCCGCCCGGGGTCCGTACGGTGCGCAGGCCGGCCGGCGGACGGGCCCAGGCCCGGCAGGCCGCCAGCAACTCGCCCTGCCGCTCGGCCCCGAGCCAGTCGGGCACGTGCACGGCGCCGGGAGCGATCACGGCCCGCTCGCGCGGGAAGAGTTCCCCATCCATGTCGCCCATTGTCGCGGGCGGGCTGATAAGACTCCCGGTATGGAGATCAGCGAACTTGTGAAGACGCTCGCACGAGAAGGCGAGCTGCTCGCCGACGTGGCCGAACAGGCCGGTACGGACGCCCCGGTCCCCACCTGTCCGGGCTGGCACGTCACCGATCTGCTGCGCCACACCGGGTCGGTGCACCGCTGGGCGGCCGGATACGTGGCGGAGCGGCGGCTGGAGCCGGTCGGCTTCCCGGACGCGCCGGAACTGGCCGACGGCGAACTGCTGGCGTGGTTCCGGCAGGGCCACGCGGACCTGGTGCGCACCCTGACGGAGGCCCCGGCCGACGTGCAGTGCTGGACCTTCCTCCCGACGGCCCCGCCGTCGCCGCTGGCGTTCTGGGCGCGGCGCCAGGCCCACGAGACGACCGTGCACCGGATGGACGCGGAGGCCGCGCGGGGTGTGGCGTTCTCCCCGATGGAGCGGGAGTTCGCGGAGGACGGGGTGGACGAGCTGCTGACCGGCTTCCACGCGCGGCCGCGCAGCCGGGTGCGTACGCCGGAGCCCCGGGTGGTACGGGTCCGGGCCGCCGACACGGGCGCGGTGTGGACCGTGCGGCTGTCGCCGGAGCCGGCCCGGACGGTACGGGGCGACACGGGCGAGGCGGCCGACTGCGAACTGACCGGGGAGGCGGCCTGGCTCTACGCGGCCCTGTGGAACCGGCTGCCGCTGGCGGGTCCGGGAGTGAGGGGCGACCTGGCGCTGGCCCGGCTGTGGAGCGAGACGGCCGGGATCTGAACCCGGCCCGGGCGGCGGGGGCGGGGCGGGCCCCCTTGTGACGGGCAGTGCGCGCTGTGACACTGCACGCATGGAGCAACGTACTCAGGCGGACCGGGACGCGATCACGATCGAGATCGGCTACGCCCTCGTCAGCGCCTGCTTCGCGGCCGCCCTCACCTTCGGCGCGGTGTACGGTCCCGCACTGGCGTTCTCCCTGTCCCCCGAGGCCGGCCACGCCCTGAAGGTGGCAGGAGGAATCGCGGCCGTCACGGTGTTCCTCCTGCGGATCTCCCACGTCCTGTGGCGCTTCGCCCGCCGCCCCGAGAACGACGGCCGCTGAACCACCGGACGGTCTAGGCGGCCGGGCCCACCGCGGACCACCAGGCGACCAACCGGTCGGCCATGGCGTCGGTCCGGCGGTCGACGGGGTCGAGACCGAAGTGGTCCTCCAGCTCGTACCAGAGGAACTCGCCGATCTCCGCCCGGGTGGTGCCGCGGTGGAGACGCTGGAACAAGGGGACGAGCAGGCAGTCGTACTCGTCCTGCGACAGGTCGGCGACGCCGATCGGGTCCCACTCGTTGAGCAGGTACCGCAGGTTGTCGGACAGCGCGGCCGACGGAGTCCAGGGTGGCATCGGGCCAGACTGCCACCCGGCAACGAGTCCCGCCGCCGAATATCGCGGGCCCGCAGCTAGCCCAGGGTGGCCGCGTAGGTGGTCTGGGCGCGGTACTTCCATGTCGGGCCCGCGTTCCAGGGGTTGGGCATGACCGTGCTGGTCGCGTACGCGTAGCCCGCGCCGCGGTCGAAGGCGGTGCCCAGGGTGGCGCGCATCGCTCCGGCGTCGGGGACGTCGTGGACCAGGTGCCAGAACGCCGTTCCGCTCGGGTCGAGTTCGGCGCCGGAGCGGTAGCCGGCGAGGGGGTCGAAGACGTTGCCGCCGAGCCAGCCGGCGCCGGTGTACGCGGCGTACGTGTCCTCGAAGGTGACGAAGACGTCCGCGGTGCGCCGGCCCGGCTCCAGGTAGCAGTCGGCTATGGCGGTGCCGGGGTTGTTGACGACGAGGTCGGGGGCGGCCGGGTCGGCGGCGTTCATGGTGTCCTGGACGTAGCGGCGCAGCTCCGCGTAGTGGTCGCGGGTGGCGTTGGCGGGGCCGCAGTCGCGGCTGACCACGTCGAAGAAGATGCCGTCGACGTGGAGGCGGCCGTCGGGGGTCTTGAGGTAGTTGTCGACGGAGGCCTTGACGGCGGCGATGTCGCGGTTGCCGTGGTCGGTGTGGACGTAGCCGAGCACCTTGGTCTTCTCGCCGGTGGAGGTGGTGCGTTTGCGCAGCGCGTCGGCGCGGGCCCGCCAGGGGGTGTCGAACGGGGAGTCGCCGTTGCCTGGGTTCAGCACGACCACCGAGGCGGCCGGACCGGTGGCGGTGAGGTCGGTCAGCATGCGGTCGTTCGCCGAGACGTACGCGGGCACACCGATCTCCAGGCCCCGCACACCGGGCATCCGGGGCATGGGGGGCGGGTTGGGCGCCGGGGCGTCGGTGGCGACCACCGGCGCGTCGCGCGCCGACGCGGTGACGGCCGGTGCCGGCGCGGCCAGTAAGAGGGTGGCCAGTACGGCGTACAAGGCCTTTGCGGCGCGAGGCATGAACGTTCCTCCGGCGGCGGCAGGGGGGCGACCCGAGGAACACTAGACGGGCGGCCCATCGTTCAAGGCTGAACCGCCCGCATTGGTGTGAGGAACAGAAGAGCGAGCTATCGCCTCATCATGTGAATCTCCGGACGGGACCCCTCGCCGCCGGCCCTCCCGTCATACGGCGGGCAGGCCTACGCCGTGCGCCAGTTGGGCGGCGGCGTGCGCGAAGAAGGCGGCGCGGTCCTCGACGACGCGGTTGAACTGGCCGAACAGTTCGAAGGAGACGAGCCCGACCAGTTGGGCCCAGGCGGCGACGAGGGCGGCCGTGACCTGCGGGGGCAGGCCCTCGGCGAAGTCGGCGGTCATCCGGTCGGCTTCGGGACGCAGGGCCGGCGGCAGCGGCGGGAGGGCGAGGCCGCGCCCCTCGTAGGCGGCACGGAGGATGCCGATGAAGGAGTTGCCGACCCGGGAGGCGGGGCCGATGGTGTCCATGGGGGCACTGTAGCCGGGCACCGGCGAACCGTAGATGAGGGCGTACTCGTGCGGGTGCTCCAGCGCCCAGGCGCGGACGGCCTCGCAGACCGCGATCCAGCGGGTGCGGGGCGGGGACCCGGCGGCGAGGGCGCGGGCGTCGGCCTCCTCGGCGGCGGCGCCGACGCTGTCGTACGCGTCGATGATCAGCGCGGTGAGCAGCTCGTCGCGGCTGGGGAAGTAGCGGTAGAGGGCGGAGGAGACCATGCCCAGCTCGCGGGCTACGGCGCGCAGGGAGAGTTTGGCGGCGCCGTCGGCCGCGAGCATGCGGCGCGCCTCGTCCTTGATGGCGGCGGTGACCTCGATGCGGGCCCGTTCCCTGGCCCCTCGCACGGTGTTCATGCGGGTCAGTGTGCCACGCATCTGGAGCACTGCCCAGAAAACGGACCCATGCTCTATTTCGAGAGCAGTGCTCTTGCTTTGGCGCACCGATCCGTGCACACTGATCTCAAGCGAGAGCAGTGCTCTCTCAAGCGGAAATCGGCCCCGGAGGTCACCATGAACGCGACGCCCACCCCGTACTACGTCCAGGCCAGCCCGCTCGCCATCCGCTTCAACTCGTTCTTCGGCAAGCTGGCCCGCTTCGGCATCAGCCTGGCCGGCAGCGCCGAGATGTCGGTGCGCGGGCGCAAGTCCGGCAAGATGCAGCGGATCCCGGTCAACCCGCACACGTACGAGGGCGCCCAGTACCTGGTGTCGGCGCGCGGCCACTCCCAGTGGGTCCGCAACATGCGGGTCGCGGGCGGCGGCGAGCTGCGCGTGGGGCGCAAGGTGCGGACGTTCACCGCCACGGAGCTGACCGACCCGGTCCAGCAGGCCGCCGTCCTGCGTACCTATCTGGAGAAGTGGGGCTGGGAGGTCGACCGGTTCTTCCAGGGCGTCTCAGCGAAGTCCTCCGACGCGGAGATCCAGGCGGCCGCTGCCGACCACCCGGTCTTCCGGATCACGGTGTCGCACTGACCCCCGTGCGGACTCGCTCGCCACGGCGACCATCACGCCCGCCACGCCCGCCACGATCCCCGCAACGGGCCGCGACCGCTCAGCCGAACGGCCGGCGCAGCCGCTCGACCAGCCGTTCCCACAGGTGGTGCCGGCACGGCCGGAGCGGCAGCTCCCGGTGCCCCGGGAGGCAGCGGGGCAGCAGTTCCCGACAGCGCCGGTCCACCGTGCGGTGGAGCCGCGCTATATGGGCCAGGGCCACCACCCCCTGCCGGCGGACCTCCCGGTCCGCCGACTCCGGCGCCCTGGCGACCACGGGCAGCACGGCCCCGGCCCACGGCGCCTCCCTGGCCCCGGCCGCCGTTAGCCCTGGCCGCCGTTCCGGGCCGCCGCCGCCTGCCTGGCGTCCAGCATGTGCAGCGCCTTGCGGGCCAGCGGGTACGTACGCACCATGTCGGCCAGGTTCGTCGAACCCCGCGTGATGCGGGCGAAGGCCCGCCACGCCGGACGGAAGCCGGTGATCGCCGCGTGCAGCATCCGCGGCCGGGCCTCGAAGACCGTCAGCATCCGCTTGCCGACGCCCATCTCGACGCCCAGCCCCGCCTTCACCGCGAAGGCGTAGTTGAGGGCCTGCCGGCGCGCGTCCACCGCGTCCTGCGCCTCGGAGATCTTCACCGCCCACTCCCCCGCCAGCCGCCCCGAGCGCAGTGCGAAGGAGATGCCCTCCCGGGTCCACGGCTCCAGCAGTCCGGCCGCGTCGCCCGCCACCAGGACCCGGCCGCGCGAGAGCGGCGAATCGGGCTTGCGGCAGCGCGTCAGGTGCCCGGAGGAGACGTCCGGTTCGAAGCCGGCGAGCCCGAGCCGGGCGATGAAGTCGTCCAGGTAGCGCTTGGTCGCGGCGCCCTCGCCCTTGGCCGAGATGACCCCGACGGTGAGGGTGTCGCCCTTGGGGAAGACCCAGCCGTAACTGCCGGGCAGCGGGCCCCAGTCGATCAGCACCCGCCCCTTCCAGTCCTCCGCGACCGTCGCGGGAACGGGGATCTCCGCCTCCAGTCCGAGGTCCACCTGGTCCATCTCGACGCCGACGTGCGCGCCGATCCGGCTCGCGCTGCCGTCCGCGCCGACCACCGCGCGGGCCAGGACGGTCTCCCCGTCGGCGAGCACCACGGCGACGGTGCGCCGGTCGGGCACGGCCGTGCCGTGCTGTTCGACGCGGGCGACGGCCGTGCCCGTACGGACCGTGGCGCCGGCCTTCTCGGCGGCGGCGACCAGGCCGGCGTCGAACTCCGCCCGGTTGACGAGCCCGAACAGCATCTGCTTCGAGCGCCGGGTGCGGGTCAGCTTCCCGTCCATCGAAAAGGTGACCGCGTGGATGCGTTCCTTGAAGGGCAGCACGAAGCCCGGGGGCAGGGCGTCGCGCGAGGGGCCGATGATGCCGCCACCGCAGGTCTTGTAGCGGGGCAGTTCGGCCTTCTCCAGCAGCAGGACGCGCCGGCCTGCCGTCGCCGCCGCGTACGCCGCAGAGGATCCGGCCGGTCCGGCCCCGACCACGACCACGTCCCACACTTCGCCGGTCCCGCCGCTTCCCCCGGCCCCCTCGTCGACCGCCTCGTCGTCGACCGCCTCGTCGACCGCCTCGTCGGCCGCCGCCCGGACGGCCTGCCCCGCGTCCACGCCTGCGTCTGCGCCCTCGCCCGGGCGCCGGCCCGCGTCTGCGCCCACGCCCGCGTCCTCGCCTGCGCCCGCCCCTGCGTCGCGTACGTCGTCGTCGCTGCTCACGATGTGTTGCCGCTCCTGATCACCCGGTTGCTCCGATGCCGGGGAAATCCTACGGCGAGACGACGCACCACCCCGCTGTGCGAGGATCGGGACTGTCTTTTTCGCCGTACCCGGCATACGCACACCCCGCGGATGCGGGCGGCGTACACGGAGAACAACGTCGCACCCAAAAGGAGCGTGCCCATGTCCCAGAATCCGATCGCCGAGACCGTCGCCTCGCTGATGCCCCGCGCCAAGCAGGAGCTGACCGAGCTGGTGGCCTTCCAGTCGGTGGCGGACTGGGCGCAGTTCCCCAAGAGCGAGAGCGAGGCCGCCGCGAACTGGGTGGCCGACGCCCTGCGCGTCGAGGGTTTCCAGGACGTGGCGCTGCTCGACACGCCCGACGACACCCAGTCCGTGTACGGCTTCCTGCCCGGCCCCGAGGGCGCGCCGACCGTTCTGCTGTACGCGCACTACGACGTCCAGCCGCCGCTGGACGACGCCGCCTGGATCTCCCCCGCCTTCGAGCTGACCGAGCGCGACGGCCGCTGGTACGGGCGCGGTTCGGCCGACTGCAAGGGCGGGTTCATCATGCACCTGCTGGCGCTGCGCGCGCTGAAGGCCAACGGCGGTGTCCCGGTGGCCGTGAAGATGATCGTCGAGGGTTCCGAGGAGCAGGGCACCGGCGGCCTCCAGCAGTACGCCGAGGCGCACCCGGAGCTGCTGACCGCCGACACCATCGTCATCGGTGACGCGGGCAACTTCCGCCTCGGCCTCCCGACGGTGACGGCCACGCTGCGCGGCATGTGCCTGATCAAGGTGAAGATCGACACGCTGGGCGGCAACCTGCACTCCGGCATGTTCGGAGGCGCCGCCCCGGACGCGCTGGCCGCGCTGATCCGCGTACTCGACTCGCTGCGCGCGGCGGACGGTTCGACGACGGTGGACGGGCTCGCCTCGGACGCGGTGTGGGACGGTCTGCAGTACCCGGAGGCGGACTTCCGTGCCGACGCGAAGGTCCTCGACGGGGTCGAGCTGATCGGCGAGGGCACGATCGCGGACCGGCTGTGGGCCCGCCCGGCCGTCACGGTGCTCGGCATCGACTGCCCGCCGGTGGTCGGCGCGACGCCTTCGGTGCACGCGAGCGCAGGCGCCCTGATCAGCCTGCGGGTGCCGCCGGGCGTGGACACCGCCGCGGCCGTCAAGCTGCTGCAGGCCCACCTGGAGGCGCACACTCCGTGGAAGGCCCGCCTCGAACTCGAGGTGGTCGGCCAGGGCCAGCCGTTCCAGGCGGACACCGACAGCCCGGCGTACGCGTCGATGCGGTCGGCGCTGGAGGCCGCGTACCCGGGCCAGGAGATGCAGATCAGCGGCATGGGCGGGTCGATCCCGCTGTGCAACACGCTGACCTCGCTGTACCCGGAGGCGGAGATGCTGCTGATCGGGCTGAGCGAGCCCGAGGCGCAGATCCACGCGGTCAACGAGAGCGTGTCGCCGCAGGAGCTGGAGCGCCTGTCGGTGGCAGAGGCCCTCTTCCTCGTCAACTACGCGGAGTCCAAGCGCGCCTGACCCCCGTACGGGGGTGCGTGTACGCCCAGGGCGGAGTGCGCCTTGGGCGTACTCCGCTTCCGGTGAAGTCACGTGTCCGAGCGGGCCGGCCGTGCCTACGGTCGACGTATGGATCTTGTAGAAGTACTTCCGGACCGGCTCCACATGCTGCGCTTCCCCATCGGCCAGGCCTACCTCTGGCAGGACGGGGAAGCCCTCACCCTGATCGACGCGGGCCATGCCGGGTCCGCCGACGGGATCGAGCAGGCGATACGTTCCCTCGGGCGGACACCCGAGCGGCTGGAGCGGATCGTCCTCACCCACTGCCACGGCGACCACTTCGGCGCGGCCGGTGAGCTCGCCGCCCGCTGGGGCCCGCGGGTGCTGGCACACCGCCTGGACGCACCGGTGATCCGGGGCGAGGTACCCGTGCCCGAGCCGGTGCTGCTCGACTGGGAGGTCCCGCTGTACGCGCACGCCCTGACCGCCGTCCCCGAAGCCCCGCCGACTCCGGTCGACCGTGAGCTGGAGGACGGGGACGCGCTGGGCTTCGGGGACGGGGCGTACGTCGTCCACGCACCGGGCCACACGGACGGGAGCATCGGGATCCACCTCCCGGACCACGGCGTGCTGTTCGCCGGCGACTGCATCGCCGCCGTCGGCCCGCTGATGCTGGGCGTCTTCAATGTGGACCGGGGCCGGGCGATCGATTCCTTCCACCGGCTGGCCGGGCTGTCCCCGTCGGTCGCCTGCTTCGGCCACGGCGATCCGCTGACGGAGGACACGGCGGCCGCGCTGGCCGAGGCGGCCGCCGCAACCCCCGCCTGACGGCTCGGTTCCCCGTCGTCGGCTCCCCGTCCTCGGGTCCCCGTCCTCGGGCGCCCGCCCGTCGCCGGGCTCAGCCGACCGGAATGCCCGCCTCCAGGTAGAGGGGGCGGCCGCGTTCCCGGGCGCGCAGGGCCCAGCGCAGGCGTTCGTGACGGTGCGACGGGAGGAGGCCGGCGGCCTCGGCCTCCGTGACGAAGCGCCAGGCCCGCAGTTCCGGGCCCGGAAGGCGGAGCCGGGCCGTCGCCTCCGGGGAGAGCCGGCCGCCGTCGAAGAGCAGGCGCAGTCCCCCGTAGCCGGGGGGCTGCGGGGGCTCCCAGTCGACCACGAGCAGGCCGGGCACCCGGTCCAGTACGAGGCCCAGTTCCTCCGCGACCTCCCGCACGCCCCCGCACGCGGGTGCCTCGCCCGCTTCGACGACGCCGCCCGGGAACTCCCAGCCGGCCTTGTACGTCGGATCCACCAGGAGCACCCGGTCCTGCTCGTCGAAGAGCAGGACCCCGGCCGCCACCGTCTCCCGCGTGGGCTCCGGGGTCTGCACGATGTCGCAGACCGGGGCCGTCTCGGAGCGGACGGCCTCGGCGATGCGCTGCGCCGTCTCGCGCGGGGTCAGGCTGCTGTTGTCGATGACGTGCGCGTCGCCCGTGAGCCAGCCGAGGGCCTGCTGGTAGACCGGGATGTGGTCGTAGGCCCACTGGCGGACCCTGAGGTCGACCTCGTCCGGCTCGCCCGGCTCCTCCCGGGTGGCGATCCGCTCGCGCAGGATCGTTTCCGCAGGGGCCAGCAGGACGTGCCGCACCGCGATCCGGCGCGCCGCGAGCCCGCCGAAGATCTCGTCCCGGTACTCCTGGCGCAGCAGCGTCATCGGCACGACGAGCACCCCGCCCAGCTCCGCGAGCAGCGCCGCCGCCGTGTCCACCACCAGCCGCCGCCAGCTCGGCAGGTCCTGGTAGTCGGTGACCTCCGCCAGCCGTTTGGCCGGCAGCAGCACGCGCAGCGCGTCGCCGATGAGCTCCGGGTCGAACAGGGTGCTGTCCGGCAGGATTCCGGCCAGTTCGCGGGCCGTGCTGGTCTTTCCCGCGCTGAAAGTGCCGTTGATCCAGACAATCACGTCTACCCCTCTCCCCATGGCTCGTCCGGAGCCCCCAGAGGCTTGCCCGCACCAGCCTGCCACGGAAACCTCACTCTCGGCCGAGTGCTTATCCTCAAGGTCACACCCCTGCCCGAGACTCCGGAGGATTCACGACCGTGCCCCACAATCGCCGCCCGTCCGATCCCCTCTACGGCAACCGGCCGACCATGAAGGACGTGGCGGCCCAGGCGGGCGTCGGCCTGAAGACGGTGTCACGGGTGGTCAACGGCGAGCCGGGCGTCACCCCCGAGACCGAGAAGCGGGTCCAAGAGGCCATCGACGCCCTGGGGTTCCGCCGCAACGACAGCGCGCGCGTCCTGCGCAAGGGCCGTACCGCCACCGTGGGCCTGATCCTGGAAGACCTCGCCGACCCCTTCTACGGCCCGCTGAACCGGGCCGTGGAGGAGGTGGCCCGCTCGCACGGGGCCCTCCTCATCAACGGCTCCAGCGCCGAGGACCCGGACCGCGAGCGGGAGTTGGCGCTCGCGCTGTGCGCCCGCCGGGTGGACGGCCTGATCGTGATCCCGGCCGGGGACGACCACCGGTACCTGGAGCCGGAGATGCGGGCCGGTGTGGCCACGGTGTTCGTGGACCGGCCGGCCGGGCGGATCGACGCGGACGCCGTGCTCTCGGACAGCTTCGGCGGCGCCCGCGGCGGAGTGGCCCACCTGATCGCGGGCGGCCACCGGCGGATCGGTTTCATCGGCGACCACCCCCGCATCCACACGGCGGCGGAGCGCCTGCGCGGCTACCGCGCCGCCATGGCCGACGCGGGCCTCCCGGTGGCCGATTCCTGGGTCTCCCTCGGCTCCACCGACCCGGTCCGGGTGTCGGCGGCGACGAGGTCGATGCTCACGGGCCAGGACCCGGTCACCGCCGTCTTCGCGGGCAACAACCGCGTGACGGTCACGGTGGTACGCGTCCTCGCGGCCCGGGCACACCCGGTGGCCCTGGTCGGCTTCGACGACTTCGAACTGGCCGACCTCCTGCGCCCCGGCATCACGGTGGTCGCCCAGGACCCGGCGACCCTCGGCCGCGTGGCCACGGACCGCCTCTTCCAACGCCTGTCGGGCGCCGCCCTCCCCACGACCCGCACCGTACTCCCGACCCGCCTGATCCCCCGCGGCTCGGGCGAACTCCCGCCGGCCTGCTGACCCTCCGTCGCGGCACGGCCAACACCGTTGTCCGCCTAATCACTTGACGTGCGCACGGAAGATCATGGATCCTCTCGCATTGCACGCGCCCCTCCCAGTCCCCGGACTCGCAGGGGTCGCGCACCACTGCACCCTCCCTACGGGGAGGCCGAGTCGAGGAGCCACCGCATGCAGAAGACCGCGTACGTGTACGTCCCCACGCCGTCGAAGACCAATCTGGAAGTGGGTCTGGCGCGAGGCCTGTGGGGGTGGCGCAGTCCCACGCTGGACCGCGCCGAATCCCGGCAGGCGGTACGCAGCCTCAACGAGGGCGACCTGCTCGTCCTGGGCCACAGGGGACCGAACAGCCGTGTGGCACCCGGCGGCTGGAACGCAGCAGTCCTCCAAAGGGTGATCATCAGCGAGATCACCCGGCCGCTCTTCACCGCGGAAGACGAGGTCTGGACGGACGACGACTACCCGGAGCGCATCGGGATGGACGTTCTCGAGGACGTCTCCCCGTCCGAGGGGCTCACCCTGGGATCCGGCGCGATGGAGGCCTTGCGGCTGTCCGCCAACAAGCAGGGCGCCGCCGTACTCGAGCCCGGGGTCGTCGAGGTCACCCGCTTCGTCGAGTCGCTTCCGCCGGTGACCAGCGGATCGGACACCGGGAGCATCAGCCACGACGGGGAGACCAGCACGGCCACCACCGTGCTGAGGCGCCGGGAGCAGGCCAAGATGCGCCGGGCGCGGTTCGGCAACGCCACACGGCTCACCTGCGCCATATGCGGGCGGGTTCTCCCGACGAGGTTCGTCCGGGCGGCGCACATCAAGCGCCGGAGCGCCGCCAGCCAGGTCGAGCGGCTGATGCTCGCGAACATCATCCCCGCTTGCCTGATGGGGTGCGACGAGCTGTTCGAGCACGGACACATCTACGTCGACCGCACGGGGACGATCAAGGCAAGCCCGAAGGCCGAGGAGACCGCCGACCTGGCGGCCGTGGCGGCACGGCTCGCGGGCCAGCCCGTCTCAGGGCTCACGGAGGACCAGGAGCCCTTCTTCTCCTGGCACCGCCGGCACATCGCCCAGCAGGTCTGACGAGCCGACGGCCCGGTCGTCCCGGACGGTTCCGGGGCCGGGCCGTCGGCGGTGCACTGGGATCAGGCGGTCGCCGTCAGGGTGGCCGAGCGGCGGGGGATGGCGAAGGCGTCCAGTTCCGCGCGGGTCAGGCCGGTCAGGGCGGTGACCTCCTCGGGGCCGACCGCGCCGCAGTCGAGGCCGCGGACCAGGTAGCCGGCCAGGGCCTTCGCCGTGGCGGGCTCGTCCATCACGTCGCCCTCGATCTTGGCCACGTAGGCCTTCAGGCGCGCGGCGGCGGTCTCCAGGCCCTCGCGGTAGAAGGTGAAGACGGCCGCGTAGCGGGTCGGCAGGTGGCCGGGGTGCATGTCCCAGCCCTGGTAGTAGGCGCGGGCCAGGGCGCGGCGGGTGAGGCCGTAGTGCAGCTTCCAGGCCTCGTGGACCTTCTCGGTGGTGCCGATGGGCAGGACGTTCGTCGAGCCGTCGGAGACGCGTACGCCGGTGCCGGCGGCCGCGACCTGCATGATCGCCTTGGCGTGGTCGGCGGCCGGGTGGTCGCTGGCCTGGTAGGCGGCCGAGACGCCGACGCAGGCGCTGTAGTCGAAGGTGCCGTAGTGCAGGCCGGTGGCGCGGCCCTGGGAGGCCTCGATCATGCGGGCCACGGTGGCGGTGCCGTCGGAGGCCAGGATCGACTGGCTGGTCTCGATCTGGATCTCGAAGCCGATCCGGCCCGGGCGCAGGCCGCGGGTCGTCTCGAAGGCCTCCAGCAGCTTGACGAAGGCGGTGACCTGCTCGGCGTAGGTGACCTTGGGGAGGGTCAGGACCAGGTTGTCCGGGAGGCCGCCGTGCGCGAGCAGCCCGGAGAGGAAGACGTCGGTGGTGCGGATGCCGCGGTCGCGGACGTTGGACTCCATGCACTTCATGCGGATGCCCATGTAGGGGGCGTTGGTGCCGTTCGAGTACGCCTCGGAGATCAGGCGGGCCGCGCGGGCCGCGGCCTGGTCCTCCTCCTCGTCGGAGCGGACGCCGAAGCCGTCCTCGAAGTCGACGCGGAGGTCCTCGATGGGCTCGCGCTGCAGCTTGGCGCGGACGCGGTCGTAGACGGGTACGGCCAGCTCGTCGGAGATGCCGAGTACCTTGGCGAAGGTGGCGGCGTCCGGGGCGTGCTCGTCGAGCGCGGCGAGGGCCTGGTCGCCCCAGGAGCGGATGGTGTCCGCGGCGAAGACGTCACCGGGTACGTAGACCGTGTGGATGGGCTGACGGGTGCCGGGGTCGCCCGGGTAGTGGCGCGCGAGCTCCGCGTCCACCGGCGCGAGGGAGGCGCTGATGCCCTCGCTGACCGCGCCTGCGAGGCTCGTCGCCACCTTCTCCTGCTGACCCATCGTGCACTCTCCTCTTTTCCGCTTCACGGAAGCTTAGATCCGCATAGCAGAATTTAGTCACGGGGTTCCGCTCCGTCAATGGTCCCTCCGACGCGTGGGACGAACGACTCGGGGCCGTGCGGTGAGAAACACCACACGGCCCCGGAGAAGTGAAGCTACGAACAGAAGCGCAGGTCAGCCCTTGCGCGCCTTGATCTCGTCGGTCAGCTGCGGGACGACCGCGAAGAGGTCGCCGACCACGCCGTAGTCGACGAGGTCGAAGATCGGGGCCTCGGCGTCCTTGTTGATCGCGACGATGGTCTTCGAGGTCTGCATGCCGGCCCGGTGCTGGATCGCGCCCGAGATGCCGGAGGCGATGTACAGCTGCGGGGAGACCGACTTGCCGGTCTGGCCGACCTGGTTGGAGTGCGGGTACCAGCCGGCGTCGACGGCGGCGCGCGAGGCGCCGACGGCCGCACCGAGGGAGTCCGCGAGGTCCTCGATGATGTGGAAGTTCTCGGCACCGTTGACGCCACGGCCGCCGGAGACCACGATCGCGGCCTCGGTCAGCTCGGGGCGGCCGGTCGACTCGCGCGGGGTGCGGCCGGTGACCTTGGTGCCGGTGGCCAGGGCGCCGAAGGTGACGGCGAGCGCCTCGACGGTGCCGGCGGCCGGGGCGGCCTCGACCGGGGCCGAGTTCGGCTTCACGGTGATGACCGGGGTGCCCTTGGAGACGCGGGACTTGGTGGTGAACGACGCGGCGAAGGCGGACTGCGTCGCGACCGGGCCCTCGTCACCCGCCTCCAGGTCGATGGCGTCGGTGATGATGCCGGAGCCGATGCGGACGGCCAGGCGCGCGGCGATCTCCTTGCCCTCGGCGGAGGACGGGACGAGCACGGCGGCCGGGGAGACGGCGTCGTACGCGGCCTGGAGCGCGTCCACCTTCGGTACCACGAGGTACTCGGTGAACTCGGGGGCGTCGGCGGTGAGGACCTTGACCGCGCCGTGCTCGGCGAGCACCGCGGCGGTGGCGTCGGCACCGGCGCCCAGGGCGACGGCGACGGGCTCGCCGATGCGGCGGGCCAGCGTCAGCAGCTCGAGGGTGGGCTTGCGGACGGCGCCGTCCACGTGGTCGACGTAGACGAGAACTTCAGCCATGGGACTGCTCTCCTGCGATTGCGAAGTGTCTGGGGGCTATGGAGGGGTTGGCCGAAGCTCTTAGATGAACTTCTGGCCGGCCAGGAACTCGGCCAGCTGCTTGCCGCCCTCGCCCTCGTCCTTGACGATCGTGCCGGCGGTACGGGCCGGACGCTGCGCCGCGGCGTCGACCGCGGTCCAGGAGCCTTCCAGACCGACCTCGTCGGCCTCGATCTCCAGCTCCTCCAGGTCCCAGGACTGAACCGGCTTCTTCTTGGCGGCCATGATGCCCTTGAAGGACGGGTAGCGGGCCTCGCCAGACTGGTCCGTCACCGAGACGAGCGCGGGAAGGGAGGCCTCCAGCTGCTCGCTCGCGGTGTCGCCGTCACGGCGGCCGGTCACGGTGCCGTCCTCGACCTTGACCTCGGAGAGCAGGGTGACCTGCGGGACGCCCAGGCGCTCGGCCAGGATCGCCGGCAGCACGCCCATGGTGCCGTCGGTCGACGCCATGCCCGTGATGACCAGGTCGTAGCCGGCCTTCTCGATGGCCTTGGCGAGCACCAGCGAGGTGCCCATGACGTCGGAGCCGTGCAGGTCGTCGTCCTCGACGTGGATGGCCTTGTCGGCGCCCATCGAGAGCGCCTTGCGCAGCGCGTCCTTGGCGTCCTCGGGGCCCACCGTCAGAACGGTGATCTCGGCGTCGTCGGCCTCTTCGGCGATCTGCAGCGCCTGCTCGACGGCGTACTCGTCGAGCTCCGACAGCAGGCCGTCGACGTCGTCACGGTTGACGGTCAAGTCCTCGGTGAACTGCCGGTCGCCAGTGGCGTCGGGCACGTACTTCACACAGACAACGATCCTCAGGCTCACGCCGGCTCTCCTACCGCATCGTCTTTTCTGGTACCGCCTTATGCAGGCAGCATAGGCGCCTTGTCGGGCGGATCCCGGTCGGGGCGGCCCGCGCTCCGAAGGGAATGTTACTCGTCAGTACACAGTGGGTCCCGCCAAGTCGCAAGGCTGGTGAACTGTGATCTGCCCAACGCCGCCCGACCCTCCCAAGCAGGGACGATTCAGTCGCGCAACGCGTTGAAGCGCCCCTGGTGGTACAGCAACGGGCGGCCTTCGCCGGCCGGATCCCCGGCGACCGCCTCAGCGATGATCACACGATGTTCGCCGGCGGGCACCCGTGCCACCACCCGGCACACCAGCCAGGCCAGTACGCCGTCCAGCACCGGAACCCCGTGCGGCCCCGGATTCCAGCCGGTGCCCGGCCCGAAGCGGTCGGCTCCGCTACGGGCGAACAGCCCGGCCAGCTCCCGTTGGTGTTCGCCGAGTATGTGGACGCCGAGGTACTCGCTGTCGCGCACCCCCGGCCAGCTGGAGGCCCCCGTGCCGATCGTGAACGACAGCAGCGGCGGGTCGGCGGAGACCGAGTTGAGCGAGGTCGCGGTGAATCCCACCGGCCGCGCGCCGTCCTGGGCGGTGATCACGGCGACACCGGCGGCGTGCTGCCGGAAGACCGAACGCAGGAGGTCGGGCGAGCCGGGGCGGCCGTCACCGGAACGGGACGGACGGGGGGCGCGGGGGGACGGAGCGGTGTGGACCGTCGGGACCGTCGGAGCAGTCATCAGGGTTCTGCCTTCTGCCGCGGGACACGCGGGCGCTGTCGGAGATCGGGGGCCGGGGTCGTTCAGCTGTCCCGACAGCGCGCGCTCGCGTACCGGACGAGGTCCACGTGGACCCGCCCGTAGAGCAGGAGTTCATACCGCATGCCGCCAGCCTGGCGATCTCCCGTGGACACAGTCAAGCGGGATCGGGCAGATGTCAGGCGCGTCACGCTGCGTGCGGGCGCGCGCACCGGCGCGCCCGGTACCCCGGTCGCCGACCCGGACCCGTGCCCGGACCCGTGCCCGGCCGCGGGGCCCCGTCCCGATCCGCCCGTCATACGGCGGCCCCCAGCGCGGCGATCACATCCGCCTTGCGCGGCATTCCGGCCGCCCGCCGCACGATCCGGCCCTCCGAATCCAGGACGAGTACGGTCGGGGTCTTCTCGATCCCGAGGGCGCGCACCAGCCCGAGCCGTTCCTCGGCGTCGATCTCGATGTGCGCGACCCCTTCGACCATCGCCGCGACCTCGGCGAGGATCCGCCGCGTGGCCCGGCAGGGCTGGCAGAAGGCGCTGGAGAACTGCACCAGGCTGGCCCGCTCCCCCGGCTTCGCGCCCAGTTCGGCGACGCCCAGCCGCCCGTCCCACCCGTCCTGCCCGAGCATCCGCGCTCCCCTCGCCGCCTTCGTCCGCGTACGCCATGCTCGTACGCTCGTCCGTGGATCGGAGCATCCTGGAGACGTACGACATTCCCGGCGTGACGAGAATCTCCCCGGGCACGGGCCTCTGGGCTGGCCAGCAGCCCTCGTATGGGGCACCATCCCCATGGTCGCGTACCTACGCTTCCGTAACTTCCGGCCGGGAGCACCTCCCCAGGCAGAAAGCGGGGTCTCCCCACCATGGCTGAGCTCGTCTACCCTCCGGTGATCGGCGCCGCGCACGGACTCTTCCGTGCCCTCGACATCCGCATCGACATGAAGGGCACCGAGAACATCCCCCGCAAGGGCGGTGCGGTCCTGGTGTCGAACCACATCGGATACCTCGACTTCATCTTCGCCGGCCTGACGGCGCGGCCGCAGAAGCGCCTGGTGCGCTTCATGGCGAAGGAGTCGGTGTTCCGGCACAAGGTGTCCGGTCCGCTGATGCGCGCGATGAAGCACATCCCCGTCGACCGCAAGCAGGGTGAGGCCGCGTACCAGCACGCCCTGGACTCGCTGCGGTCGGGCGAGATCATCGGCGTCTTCCCGGAAGCCACGATCTCCCAGTCGTTCACCCTCAAGAGCTTCAAGTCGGGCGCGGCCCGGATGGCGCAGGAGGCCGGGGTCCCGCTGATCCCGGTGGCGCTGTGGGGCACCCAGCGGCTGTGGACCAAGGGCCGCCCGAAGAACCTCAAGCGCAGCCACATCCCGGTGACGATGCGCGTGGGCGAGCCGATCGAGGCCCCCGCCGACCAGTACGCCGGGGCCATCACCCGCCGGCTGCGCGAGCGCGTGCAGGAGCTCCTGGACGCCGCCCAGCGCGCCTACCCGGCCAAGCCCAGCGGCCCCGAGGACTCCTGGTGGCTCCCGGCCCACATGGGCGGCACCGCGCCGACCGCGGCCCAGGTCCGCGAAGCGGGCTGACGCCCGAACGCACGCCCCGTACGCCGGCGACGGCCTCCAGGACCACTGACAGGTCCTGGAGGCCGCGTCAGTACGCGGTCAGCGCAGTTCCTCGAGCTGCTGCTCCGCCTCGACCAGCAGGGCCGTGAAGCGTCCGGAGTCGGCCTCGGCCAGCCTGCGCAGGACGCCGACGCGCTCCCGCGCGGTGCCCCGGGCCGCCTTACGCCGACCGACAAGGGCGAAGTGGTCGGTGAGCGTGCTGAGTGTCTGTTCCAAGTACTCGGCGTAGAAGGCGAAGTCCCCGGCAGCCTGCTCCCGACGGATCGCGGTCGCTTCCTGCAGCGGAGCCAGCGATTCCTCATACCGCCCCAGCGCATGGAGAGCCTCGCCGAGGTTGTTCAGCGCCCCGGCGAGTTCCACGTCATTCGGAACCGAATCACCGTGGACGAGGCTCCGGCAGACCCTCACGGCCTCCTCCGCCACCTTGAGCCGCTCGGCGGGCGCAAGCCGTCTGCGGCCCGCAAGATTGGCCAGGGCGTAGGTCAGTCGCCCTTGGAACCGGTCGTACAGCTTCGGTCGGTCCTCGTACTTCGCCGCCAGCCCTTCATAGAGCGCAACGCACTTTCTGCTGCACTCCAGGGCCCGCACGTGGTCACCCTTGAGCTCGTACATGATCCCGGCCCAGTCCAGGTGGAACGCCAGCCGGTCCTGGTGGCGGTCATCCTTCGGGGCGATTTCCCCGAAGAGCCGGAGGGTCTCCTCCATCTCGGTGACGGCAGCCGCGTGGTTCCCGATGTTCTGGAGGCGTGAGGCGAGATCGGCGTGGACCTCGGCCAGGGCTGAAGGGTCCCGGCCCGCGCGTCGCAACCGGTACGGGGTGACGTGCTGGGCGATCTCCGCTGCACCTGCGTCGAGTTCCGGGTTCCGGAACGGCAGGCCCGACTCGATGGCGTCCAGCAGCTCCGGCGGCAGGGCCGGGATCCGTACGAGCGCGGATAGCGCGGCGGACCCGGCCCTGTGCACCAGAGTGGGCTGAGCGGTGAGCAGCGGTACGAGCTGCCGTTCGGCGACGTGGTCCCAGCGCTGGGCCGTCTCGATCAGGGTGATCAGTGCGCGCCTGGGCCAGGACAGGCCCTCGGCCGACTCGTCGGAGAGGGAGAACAGCCGCTGGGGAGCCTGCGTGGTCCATGCCGTGCTCAGGCCGGAGCGCATCGGGCCGTTCGGCAGCATCAGGGCGAGGAAGTCCTCGCCGAGCCGGTCCGGGTACAGCGGTTCCAGCACGGTGTCCTGCTCGCGCGCCGGATAGGCGACGCGGTGGTCGTCGAGGGCCAGGCCCGGATCGCCGGGGCTCACGTCGAGGCGCGTGAGCACCTCGTGCGCCTGCGGCCAGGGCAGGGCACCGGTGAGCGTGGCGGCGTACACGGTCCGGGCGAACGTGGCGGGCGGGATGGCCGTCTGGCCGGCGGCCCGCAGCTGCTCCCAGTACGTCTGCTCGCGCAGGAGCAGGTAGGTGGAGATCTCGGCCGGGCTGCGCGGTGGGTCCTGGCCCCGGCGCTGGGCGTCCACCTCGGCCAGCGCCGCCATGTGCACCGCGAGTACGGTGGCGAACCCGTCGCCGCTCAGCTCGGGCGGTGTGCGGGGCGGGGCCGTGACGCCGAGCGCCGCGCCGAAGTGGTCGCGGGCCGCCGCGAACAGGGTGGCGCGGTCGATCTCCTCGGTCAGGGCGGGCAGTTCGCGTTCCTCGACCTGCGCGTCGAGGTCCCACAGGTGCTTGGACGGCGTGCTCCACCAGCCGGTGGCCGCGCGGGCGATGAACAGCATCCGCAGCGCGGGGTCGCCCTGCCCCGTGCAGTCGGTCATGAAGTCGGTCAGGTCCCGGCCGGGCCAGCGGTCGGCGTAGTCGACGATCAGCAGGAGCCCCGCGGAATCGGCGTCCGCCTCCGGTACGGGGGACTGCGCGTGTGGGCGCGTCATGCGGTCGCTCCCGTGCCGTACCTGGAACACGGTCCAGCCCGCCTCCTGGGACTCCCGCGCGAGCTCCTCGGCCACGCGCGACTTGCCCTGGCCGCCCGGCCCGTGGAGCAGCAGCGCCGAGGAGGCCGTCTTGGCGCCGCGCCACTCCCGCAGGTCCCCGAGCAGCGCGGCCCGGCCCACGAACTCCGGCTGCGGATACCGGGGGTTGAGCAGCTGGCTCGGGTGCTCGCGCACCTTCTCGCGGTCGATGTCGAGGGGAGCCCGGGTGGCGGGCCCCAGGTGGTAGAGGGGCGGCTGGTCGAAGTTCTGCACGACGGAGCTGCCGACCCGCTCGACCACCGTCATGTTGCCGTGCACCGTGACCTGCTGCCCCGGCCGGGCGAGCCAGCCGCGCCGAGGGGTCACCGCTCCTCGACCACTGACTCGCCCGCGCCGTCGACCTGGACGTTGTTCCCCTCGATGTGGGTACCGGGCGTCGAGGGGGGAACCGGCGCGGCCCCCCGGTTCCGGCCGACTCTCCTCAGCGTCACCCGCGAGCCGCCCCGGACGCGGCGGACCGAGACATTCGACCCGCCGACGTACTCGGAACCGGGCGCGGGCGCGGGCGGCGTGGTGGCGGTGCGGTGTGCCATGACCAGGGAGAACACCTGTCCCGCGAGTCCGAGCAGGGTGACCGGCAGGCCGATACTGCTCGCCAGTTTGTCCGCCTGGTCGAGCCCGACGGTGACGAAGTACGTGATGAGGCCCGCGGCGGTGAGCACCCAGACCGCACCGCAGATCCAAGCCAGTCTCTGCCAAGTCATACGGTCAGCATGGCCGTCACCGCCCGGTGGTGAAACCCGTTCAGTGGGGGTTGTCTGCGTGGGTCAGGGTCTCCCAGGCCTCGAAGTGGTTCTCGGTGCCCGCCGGGCGCCGTCCCTCGGTGAGCCTGCGGGTGTTCTCCATCGTGACGCCGAGCCGGGTGTGCAGGGCGTTGTAGCCGACCTCGGTCGCCGGGCCGATGCCCTTGGTCAGGCTGCCTCCGCAGAGCCAGGAGGGGACCGCCGCGCCGAGTTCGTACGTGGCGTGGAATCCCAGCGCGTGCCGGAACCGGTCCTTGAACTGCGGGTAGAGGTCGCGGCCCTGGATGCGTGAGGTCTCGGCGACGTGCATGGCCGCGGCGATCCCCATGCCGGTGTGGCCGAAGTCCCGGCAGGTCTCCTGCGCGAGGCCGTCGACGAAGGTGCTCTGGCCGTGCCAGTAGTCGATCAGCTCGCCGCGGGTGTCGATGGACGAGCGCGGCGGGTACGCGGGCTGCGCGCCGTCGGAGGCCAGGTAGAAGTAGGCGGGGACGCGGCCGAGGTAGATGCCCATCGCCTTGTCGTAGCTCGCGCGGTCGTCGAGGTGCACCGAGATCCCGACGGCCGCGTCCATCATGATCAGTTCCCAGTTGCCGTTGCTGTTCGGCCGCCCGTTGATCACCTCGGGCAGGTAGACGTCCCGCAGCATCGTCGCGAAGCGCCCCTGGTTCGGCCAGCCGCCCGTGTACGTGTGCTTGATGATCTCGGCGGCGCGCGGCCAGGTGGAGCCCGCCCAGCCGCTCTGCAGCGGCGCGTTGCTGTTGGTGTGGTCCTTGATCTTCGCGGACCACGCGTCCATCAACTCGATGGATTTGCGGGCGTACTTGGCGTCCCGGGTCACGTACCAGGCGAGGGCGTGGCTGTACGCGGCGATGGCGTCCTCGCGCTCGTCGGTGCAGCCGATGTTCGGGTTCGAGTACGAGCCGCATTCGACGACCTCGCGCGGCTTGGGCGTGCGCGACAGCGAGCCGTACTTGCTCGCCAGCATCTGGTCGTAGGCGGCCTTCCACGGCTGCCGGCCGGCCTGTACCTGCGTGCGCACGAAGTCCAGTTGCGCGCGGCTGTTGAGGACTCCGGGGTGGGTGAACTGCGCGGGTGCGGCCGCGGTTCGGGGTGTTCCGGCGACTGCGGCGTGGAGGGGGAAGAGGGTTGCGGCCAGGCCGAGGGCAAGGGCGGCCAGCCCGGCGGGAACTCCGTAACGCATGAAGCGCCTTCCGGTCGGAGGTGGGGGATTCCGGGATTCCGGGGGTCTCCGTGGGGGGATTCCGCAACCGAATCTACTCATGCCCATGCCAATCTGACAACGATGTCAGACAGGAAACCTTCCTATTAACTCAACGTCAAAGAGCCGTCGGCAGCTTCGTCCACAGCTCCGGCCGGTCGGCGGACTCCCGCAGGGCGCCCAGCGCGGCCGGGTGCGGCGCGGCGTACAGCTCCGGATGGTCGATCTCGCCGAGTTCCGGCCGCACGGGGAAGGCCAGTTGCTCGCGGTCGAGGCTGAACTGCGCGTCCACCCCCGACTTGTTGCCGCGGGGGTCCAGGCGGGACCAGTGGGAGCTGCCGGGCAGCCGGACGGCCACCAGGCCGTGCACGACCGGGTTCGACCCGTCGTCGTCGGTCAGCCGCTGGTAGCAGAGGGCCGCCGGGATGCCCTGGGCGCGCAGCAGGGCCGCGAGGGCGTGGGACTTGGCGTAGCAGATGCCGTTGCGCGTGGCGAGGACGTCGGAGGCGCGCCAGGAGACCCGCAGGTCCCCGGAATCGGCCGAGTGCGGGATCGTGTCGCGGACGAACTCGAAGGCCACCTTGGCGTATGAATATGCATCGCCGGTGGCGGACCAGAGGGCGTCGGCGGTTTCCTGAACGAGGGGGTGCCAGTGATCGATGGCCTCGTCCGACGCCAAGTAGGCATGGATATCAGGGTTCTGCTGGATCAGCTGCATACCCCGGAGCATAGACAAGCCCCCGACCGTAGATCAATGGATTTACAGTCGGGGGAATATCTATGCATACAGTGGCGCTAGCGCGCCATCTCTTCCTTCAGGGCCTGCAGGAAGCCGTCCACGTCCTCTTCCTGGGTGTCGAAACCGCACATCCAGCGGACGTCGCCCGCGGCCTCGTCCCAGAAGTAGAAGCGGTAACGCTTCTGCAGTCGCCGCGACACCTCGTGCGGCAGCCGCGCGAACACCGCGTTCGCCTGCACGGGGTAGAGGATCTCCACCCCGTCCGTCTCGCGCACGCCCGCGGCCAGCCGCTGCGCCATCGCATTGGCGTGCCGGGCGTTGCGCAGCCACAGGTCCTTGGCGAGCAGCGCCTCCAGCTGCACCGACACGAACCGCATCTTGGACGCGAGCTGCATCGACATCTTGCGGATGTGCTTCATCTGCCGGACCGCGTCCGGGTTCAGCACCACCACGGCCTCGCCGAACATCATGCCGTTCTTGGTGCCGCCGTACGACAGCACGTCGACGCCGACGGTGTTCGTGAACGTGCGCATCGGCACGTCGAGCGAGGCCGCGGCGTTGGCTATCCGGGCACCGTCGAGGTGCACCTTCATGCCCAGGCCGTGCGCGTGCTCGCAGATGGCACGGATCTCGTCCGGCGTGTAGACCGTGCCGAGCTCGGTGTTCTGCGTGATGGAGACGACCTGCGGCATCGCCCGGTGCTCGTCCTCGAAGCCCCAGGCCTCCTGGTCGATCAGCTCGGGGGTGAGCTTGCCGTCCGGAGTGGGGACGGCGAGCAGCTTGATGCCCGCCATCCGCTCCGGCGCGCCGCCCTCGTCCACGTTGATGTGGGCGGTCTTGGCGCAGATCACGGCGCCCCACCGGTCCGTCATGGCCTGCAGGGCGACGACGTTGGCGCCCGTGCCGTTGAAGACCGGGAAGGTCTCCGCGTACGGACCGAAGTGGCTGCGGAAGATCTTCTGCAGGTGTTCGGTGTACTCGTCCTCGCCGTACGAGACCTGGTGGCCGCCGTTCGCCAGGGCGACGGCGGCGAGCACCTCGGGGTGCACCCCCGCATAGTTGTCGCTCGCGAAACCGCGCACCGCCGGATCGTGGTGGCGCCGGGCGTCGGTCTTCCCGGCATCGGTTCTCACGGTTGCGGAGTGAGCCACAGACGCTGTCCGTTCACATCGGTGGCGGGCCGCTCCCAGACGCCGGCGATGGCCTCGGCCAGCTCCTTCACGTCGGTGAAGCCCGCGAACTTCGCATTGGGTCGCTCGGCGCGCATCGCGTCGTGCACCAGTGCCTTGATGACCAGGATCGCAGCCGCCGCGCCCGGGCCCTCGTCACCCCCCGCCTTGCGGAAGGAGTCCGCCATCGCCAGGGTCCAGGCCTCGGCCGCCGCCTTGCCCGCGTTGTACGCGGCGTTGTTGGCGACGGGCTTGTGCGCGCCGGACTGGCTGACCAGGACGTAGCGGCCGCGGTCGCTGCGCAGCAGTCCGTCGTGGAAGGCCAGCGAGGTGTGCTGGACGGTGCGGATGAGGAGCTTCTCCAGGAAGTCCCAGTCCGCGAGGTCGACGTCGGTGAAGGTCTTGCTGCCGCGCCAGCCGCCCACGAGGTGGACCAGCCCGTCGATCCGGCCGAATTCCTTCTCGGTCTGCTCGGCCCAGGCCTGGGTGGCGCCGAGGTCGAGCAGGTCCACGGTGTCACCGGTGATGGTGGCGCCGCCGTGGGCGTAGCGTGCGGCGTCCACGGCCTCCGCGAGCCGCGCCGCATTGGCGTCGGACGCGACGACCACGGCACCCGCCTCGGCGAGGCGGAGCAGGGTGGCACGGCCGGCGGGGCCGCCGGCCCCGGCCACCGCCACCACCGCTCCGTGCAGCTTTCCGTTGCCGTTCCCGGAGCCGTTCATCTGTCCAGCCTCCTGTGGGCGAGCGCTCACGCGGCGACTCGCTCGGCCTGCTCTGCATTCAGGGCGGTGATGCCCTTCGTGGAGGCGATCACTCCCTTGAGCTTCTTGGAGAGCGCCTCAAAGAACATGCTGAGCGGAAACTCGTCCGGAAGCACGTCGTCCACGAGCTTGCGCGGCGGCTGCGTCATGTCGAGGGCGTCGGGACCCTTGGCCCACTTGGAACCCGGGTGCGGGGCGAGGTACGTCGAGACCAGCTCGTAGGCCTTGAACCAGTGCACCAGCTTCGGGCGGTCGATGCCGGCCCGGTACAGGTCCTCGATCTCGGCGCACAGCTGGTTGGTGACCTGCGGGGCGCGCATCCAGTCGATCTTCAGCTTGTTGTCCGTCCAGCGCACGACGTCGTGCTTGTGGAGGTACGCGAAGAGCAGCTGGCCGCCGAGGCCGTCGTAGTTGCGCGTGCGGTCGCCGGAGACCGGGAAGCGGAACATCCGGTCGAAGAGGACGGCGTACTGCACGTCACGGCCGTGCTCGTTGCCCTCGGACTCCAGCTTCACGGCCTCCTTGAAGGCGGTGAGGTCGCAGCGCAGCTCCTCCAGGCCGTACATCCAGAACGGCTGGCGCTGCTTGATCATGAAGGGGTCGAACGGCAGGTCGCCGTGGCTGTGGGTGCGGTCGTGGACCATGTCCCACAGGACGAAGGCCTTCTCGCAGCGCTCCTGGTCGGTGACCATGGCGGCGATGTCGGCGGGCAGCTCGACGCCGAGGATGTCGACGGCGGCCGAGGTGACCTTGCGGAACCGCGCGGCCTCGCGGTCACAGAAGATGCCGCCCCAGGTGAAGCGCTCGGGGGCCTCGCGCACGGCGATGGTCTCCGGGAAGAGCACGGCGGAGTGGGTGTCGTAGCCCGCGGTGAAGTCCTCGAAGGTGATGCCGAGGAAGAGCGGGTTGTCGTACCGGGTGCGCTCCAGCTCGGCGAGCCACTCGGGCCACACCATCTTGAGGACGACGGCCTCCAGGTTGCGGTCCGGGTTGCCGTTCTGCGTGTACATCGGGAAGACGACGAGGTGCTGCAGCCCGTCCGCGCGCTCGGCGGCCGGGTGGAAGGCCAGCAGCGAGTCGAGGAAGTCCGGCACCTGGAAGTCGGCCGCGGCCCACTTGCGCAGGTCGGCGACGAGCGTCTCGTGGTACGTGGTGGCGTGCGGCAGCAGCGGGGAGAGCGTCTCGACGGCGCGGATCACGCGACCGACCGCGGCCTCGGCGGTGTGCCGGGCGGGGGCGCCCTCGGCATCGAAGTCGATGGAGCCGTCCTTGGCCTGCCACGGACGGATCTCCTCCACGGCGGCCTTGAGCTCGGGCCACGCCGGGTGGTCGACCACCCGCGTCTCGGCGGTTATCACGGCGCCGCCGGTACCCGGCACAAGAGTTTCCGTCATGTCACTTCCTCCACAGGAGAACCTCACGTCAAGGCAGCGTAAGCGCGCGAGGCTCTTCCGTTCAAGAGGTAGCTCGGGAAATTATCCGGTGATACCCCCCGCTTCACCGGAAGTCTTCCCGTTCGAGGGGGTGGAACCAACCACTCCGCCCAGTTGCGCCAAGGCCTTTCCGGCCACTGACGGCTTCCGGCCGGATCGGGCCGGGC
Organism: Streptomyces sp. NPDC090045; assembly: GCF_044747975.1. NCBI lineage: Bacteria > Bacillati > Actinomycetota > Actinomycetes > Kitasatosporales > Streptomycetaceae > Streptomyces > Streptomyces sp. NPDC090045. The sequence goes on along the minus strand of NZ_JBIVFA010000017.1, from coordinate 104,493 downwards.
CGGAGCCCCGGCCCGCGACGGAGTCGGACATCACATGCCGCGGAAGTGCGGGATGACCTTCTCCCCCCACTGCCTCAGGGTCTCCAGGCACGCCTCCTGCTCCACCGTGCCCATCTGGATCAGACACATGATCTCGTCGGCCCCCGCCTCCCTGAGCCGCTCCACGTACGCGATGGCGTCCTCGGCGCTCCCGTAGGCGTGGTCGGCGTTGAAGGTGGCCGTGGAGGCCGGCCGGACCGGGATGTCCAGCTCGTGCAGCCGGGCCACCACCTGCTCGGCGGCCCGGCACATCTCCGCGGCCTCGTCGGCGCCCGCGACAACGGCCTCGTCCGGGACCCCCGCCCCGCCGTACCAGTGGCCGATCGACTGGGCGAAGAACCGCTGGCCGCGGACGCCGATCCGGCGCGCCTCCTCCCGGTCGTCGAGCACGATGGTCGGGCACAGCACGGAGAAGTGGTCGTTGACCACGGTGGACACGAACCGGCTGCCGTCCCGCCCGGCGATCGCGGCGTCGTAGACGGAGCGCATCCGCGCGATCGACTCCGGACCGGCGAAGCCCATCACCAGCGCCCCGATCCCCAGCTCGGCCGCCTGGACGAGGGTCTCGCCGCGGCTGCACGCCAGGAACAGCGGCGGATGCGGGGTCTGCAGCGGCCGCGGCAGGATCGGATGCGGGTCTATGTCGATCAGCTCGCCGTGGTACTCCAGCTCCTCCTCCTGCCAGGCCCTGCCGATGATCCGCAGGGCCTCCTCCACCTCCGCCGTGGTGCGCTCCCGGTCCACTCCGCACAGCGAGGTCTCCTGCTCGGTGCCGCCGCGCCCGGCCCCGAGGTCGAGCCGCCCGCCCGAGAGCAGGTCGAGCATGGCGGCCCGCTCGGCGACCCGCACCGGGTGGTTGAAGTTGAAGGGCATGCACACGACGCCGTGCCCGATGCGTATGGTGCTCGTCTTGGCGGCGATCCAGCTCAGGAAGACCTCTGGAGCGCTCATGTGCGCGTACCACTTCAGGGAGTGGTGCTCGACCGCCCAGATCCGGTCGAAGCCCACGCGTTCGGCCAGCACGGCCTGCTCGACGCAGTCGCGGATGACCTGGTGCTCCCGCTCGACGGTCGGATCGGCCAGCTGAGCCTCGAAGATCACGGAGAATTTCACGGTGCCCCCAGGGTTGCGTCGCATGCCCGGCCTCACTTCAATTAGTAATATGACTAGTAGTCAGGAAGCGAAGAAGCAAGAGCTTCCGCCGACCGCGTGGGCCGTACTGGGCCTGCTCTCCTTCCCCGGCGAGCGGACCGGCTACGAGCTGAAGAAGTGGGCGGACTCCTCGCTGCGCTTCTTCTACTGGTCACCGGCCATCAGCCAGATCTACGCGGAGCTGCGCCGACTGGAGGAACTCGGTTACGCCGCCTCCGCGCGCTCGGGGCCCGAGGAGGCGCGGGCCAAACGGCGGTACGCCATCACCGACGCGGGCCGCGCGGCCCTGTCCGGCTGGGCCGCCGACACCGCCGAGGCGGGACCGCCGGTGCTCAAGCACGGTCTGCTGCTGCGGATCTGGCTCGGCCACCTGGCCGAGCCGGAGCGGCTGCGCGCGATGGTCGACGAGCACGTGGAGCGCACCCGGGGCGAGCTGGCCGCCGTACGGGAGGCCATGGAGCAGGCGGACGGGGTACCGGAATGGGCCTTCCCCGCCCTCGCGCTGCGCTGGAGCGAACGCCAGCACCTGGCCGAGCTGGAGCTGGCCGAGGCCCTGCTCACCGACCTGGTGGCGCTTGCGGAGGCGGGAGCGACCGGCAGCGCGCGGACCGGCTCGGAGGCCGTCGCCCGGGGCCGTCAAGCCGACGAGGACGCGCCCACGCCCGGGTGACGCGGCGGGCCCGGCGCCGGCCGCCGCAGGGCGCACAACCCTGGCGGGAAGCGGCCTGAGCGGCCTTCCGGGCCGATGCACGGACGGTCCCTTCGCACCCTCGGCGCACTAGCATGCGACCTCATCGCGCGCGGCCGGTCGGGACACCGCGACCGCGCGGGGAGCCGCCGTCGACGGAAGCGAGAGAACCTTGACTTTCCTCACCATCGGTCACCGCGGGGTCATGGGTGTCGAACCGGAGAACACCCTGCGGTCGTTCGTTCGAGCGGAACGTTCCGGCATGGACGTCATCGCCCTGGATCTCCGGCTGAGCAAGGACGGCGCCCTCGTCGCCCTGCACGACCCCGAGGTGGACCGGACCACCGACGGCTCGGGGGCCGTCGCCGATCTGACCCTGGCCGAGCTGCGCGAGCTGGACGCCGGTCAGGGCGAGCGGGTGCCGGTCCTCGATGAGGTCCTGGACGCGGTCCGCGTGCCGCTCCAGGTGTCCGTACGGGACCGGGCCGTGGCCGGCGTGCTGGCGGAGCTGATCCTGCGCCGGGACCTGACCGGCCGGGTGGAGGTGGCCTCCGCCGACGGGGCGTTGCTCGCCGAGACGGCCCGGCTGGTGCCCGGCGTACGGACCACCCTGTACGCGGCCCCCGGGGGCGGCGCCGGTGGCATCGTGGACCGGGCGCTGGCCGCGGGCGCCACGACGATCGCGGTGGACATCCACCTGCTCTCCCTGGAGACGGTGGAGGCGGCGCACGCGGCCGGGCTGCGGGTGACCGCCCTGGCGGTCAACACCCTGGACCAGCTGCGGCTGGCGCGGGCGCTCGGGCTGAACGGCGCGGCCACGGACCTCCCGGAGATCCGCAGCACGGGCCGGTTCACCGCCTGACGGCCTGACGACCTGACGGCCTGACCGCCCCCACCGTCCTGACGAGGGATCAGAGCGCCTTGACGAGCAGCTCGAAGGCGAGGTCGTCCCGGAGCGGGACGCCGAAGCGCTCGTCACCGTAGGGGAAGGGGCTCAGCTCGCCGGTGCGCGCGTAGCCGCGGCGCACGTAGTAGGCGATGAGCTCCTCCCGTACGTTCACCACCGTCATCCGCATCTCCTTCGCCTCCCAGGTCTCGCGGGCGCGGCGCTCGGCCTCGGCCAGGATCTCCTTGCCGAGGCCGGCGCCCTGGAGCCCGGGGCGGACGGCGAACATGCCGAAGTAGGCGTGGTCCCCGCGGTGTTCGAGCTGGCAGCAGGCGACGAGTTCACCCGCGCGCTCGACGACGAGCAGGACGCTGTCGGGGCTTTCGATGACGGCGCGGACCCCGTCCGGGTCGGTGCGCTGCCCGTCCAGGTAGTCGGCCTCGGTGGTCCAGCCGGCCCGGCTGGCGTCCCCGCGGTACGCGGACTCGACGAGCACCACCAATTCCGGTACGTCCGCCTCCACGGCACTGCGGAAACTGAGGGCGGCTGACTGGGCGGTCGACATCTGGGCGCTCCGTTCGGTGCGGTGGCATATGACATGCCTGGTGCGGCAGGGAGAGCGTATCCCGGGGCCGCGTGAGCGCCGTGTGAGAGGGGCATCTCTTCCCGTGACGCGTGACGCCGACGAACCGGGGGTTCCGCCGTGCACGGTTCAGCCACGTCCCTTTCCGACTCCGTGTCCGTTTCCGTGTCCGTTTCCGTGTCCGTGTCCGCCTGGCTGCTGGTGCTGCTGTGCGCGGTGAGCGGTGGGTACTGCCTCCGGCGGGTGCGGACGTCGGGCGGAGCGGTGGCCGCCGAGGCGGTGATGGGGTTCGGCATGGCGCTGATGGCCGTGCCCCTGGCCCGCGCCGACGGGTGGCGGGCTCCCGTGCTGGGGGTGGTCTTCTGCGGCGCGGCCCTGCACGCCCTGTGGCTGCTGCGGGGCGGGGCGCACCACACGCACCACCTGGTGGGCTCCCTGACGATGGTCTACATGAGCCTGACGGCGGCGGCCTCCGGGAACGGTCACGGGCACGGCCAGGGCGCCGGGCTGCCGCTGCTGACCGGGGCGCTGCTCCTCTACTACGCCGGGTACGTGGTGCTCGGTGGCACCCGGCTGCTCACCGCGGGGGGCCCGGCCGGGCAGCCGGCCGCCGCGGGCGGGGGCGGACCGGCCGAGCTGATCCGTGCCTGCCGACTGGCCATGGGAATGGGGATGTTGGCGATGCTGCTCACGATGTGACGGCGCCCGCGAACGTGTCCTGCGTCACCAATGCCCCGAGGCCGTACCCGCAGGTAGTCCCGCGCTCATAGGCTGGCGACCATGATGGTCCCCGCCGTTCTCCTGATGCTCGGCGCCCTGACCGCGGTGCTCGCCCCCCGTCTGCTGGCCCGGGCCCGATGGCCCGAGCGCGAGCCTGTCGTGGCGCTGTGGGCGTGGCAGTGCGTGGTCGGTGCCGTGCTCCTGTGCTTCGGACTGTCGATGCTGCTGAGTGCGGCGGCCGCCTGGCAGGCGGTCCGGGGCCGGCTCTTCGCCGCCGCCCCGCACGGGGTGGTCGACGCCTACGCCCTGGGCGCGTCCGGCGGGCCCTGGGCCGCGGCCACCGCGCTGGCGCTTGCGGGCGGTGCGCTGTGGACGGGGGCGATGCTGACCGGTGAGGTGCTGCGGGCACGGGCCCGGCGGCGCGCGCAGGGCAGCGAACTGCTCGTACGGGCCCCGCTGCTCCCGGGCGAGGACCCCTCGGGTGCGCGGCTCGTCGTACTGGAGGGTCCGCGGCCGGACGCCTGGTGGCTGCCGGGAGCGGCCCCGCAGCTGGTGGTGACCACGGCGGCGCTGGGCCGACTGAAGGGCAGCCAGCTGGACGCCGTACTGGCGCACGAGCAGGGGCACGCGACGGCCCGGCACGACTGGCTGCTGCACTGTTCGCGGGCGCTGGCCCGGGGCTTCCCGCAGGTGCCGGTCTTCGCGGCCTTCGAGGCGGAGATGCACCGGCTGGTGGAGATGGCCGCCGACGACGTGGCCTCGCGGCGGTTCGGACGGCTGACGATCGCGCTGGCACTGGTCGGGCTCAACGAGGACCGGGGGGTGTTCGCGGCCTCCACCCAACAGGCGCACGTCCCGCAGCGGGTGCGCAGGCTGCTCGCTGCCGCACCCCGGCTGTCGCCGGGCCGCAGGCTGCGCCTGACGGCGCTGGCCACGCTGGTCCCGGCGATACCGCTGCTGGTGGCTTTCGTGCCGGGGCTGAGCGCGCTGGCGTAGTGCGCCGTCGTAGTGCGCCGTCGTGGTGCGCCCTCGTGGTGCGCCCGCGGCGCGGCCCGGCGACCCGCGCGCCGGTGCGAGGATCGCCCCATGCGGAACAACCCCCTTCGGTGGGCGGGCATCCTCGCCACGCTGCTCGTGTCGGTCCTGACGGCGCTGGTGGTGGCGGGCTGGCGGCCACTCCTCTTCTGCGACCTCCGGATCGCCCGGGACCTGCACGCCCACGCCGTCGCCCACCCCGGGGTCACGCAGGTCATGCGGGTGCTCTCCGACTGGGTGTGGGATCCCTGGACCATGCGGGCGCTGGCCGCCGTCGCGTGCGTCCTGCTGTGGTGGCGCGGTGACCGGGAGCGGGCGCTCCGGGTGGCGCTGGCCATCGTGGTGGCCACGGTGGTGCAGCAGGGGCTGAAGGCACTGGTGGGCCGGGAGCGGCCGGTGTGGCCGGATCCGGTGGACTCGGCGCAGTACGCGGCCTATCCGTCCGGGCACGCGATGTCGGCGACGGTGGTGTGCGGCCTGCTCCTGTGGCTGCTCCCCCGGCCGCCCTCGCAGCCCGTGCCCGCCACCCGTACGCTCCCGGCGTGGGCGCCGGCCGCCGCCTGGACGGTGGCCGCGGTCTCGGTGCTCGGGGTCGGCTTCACCCGTGTCTACCTCGGGGTCCACTGGCTGTCCGACGTGGTGGCGGGCTGGCTGCTGGGCGTGGCCGTGGTGGCGCTCGCGACGTCCGGATCGGGCCGTCGGCGCGGGTCCGGCGCTGCGGACCGGTGAAGGGTGTGGGGTGCCTGCTCTGGGCGATCCCCCGTTTCACCCAGAGCAGGCGACCCCGTGCGCTGAGTATATTGGCTCTGAGCCAGTCAACGCAGGAGTAAGCATGGTCCCGCGCAGCGCATCGGTCAATGAAGAATTGCGCAGACGTTCCCGGGAGCGGCTGCTCCAGTCCACGGTCGAGCTCGTCTCCTCGCGCGGCTACGAGGCCACGACCCTGGGCGACATCGCCGACCGGGCGGGCGCCGCCCGCGGCCTGGTCTCGTACTACTTCCCGGGCAAACGGCAGTTGCTGCAGTCGGCCGTGCACCGGCTGATGCACCGCACGCTGCACGCCGCGCTGGAGCGCGAGCCCCGCACCGACGACGGGCGCGAGCGGCTCGCGCGCGCCATCGACGCGATCCTCGGGCTGGCCCGGGACGAGCCGCTGCTGATGCGGACGCACATGGCGGGCATCCTCACTGCGGAGGGCTTCGTGCAGTGTCCGGAGCAGCAGCGGCTGGCGGAGCTGCTGCGGGACACCGTCGCCCGGTACGGCTCGGCGGACGTGGACGCGGACTATCCGCTGCTGCGGGCCCTGCTGATGGGTGCGGTCGTGGCGATCCTGCTGCCGGGCGCCCCGATGCCGCAGGCCCGGCTGCGGGCCGAGCTGTTCCAGCGCTACGGACTGGACTGGGAGCTCGGCGTTCCGCCGGACGGCGGAACGCCCGGCGGAACGTTTCCCTCACACCCCTAGCCAGGTGGACGTCAGTGGTACTCGGGCTGGCTCTGCACGTTGAGCCGGTCCATCCACACCCACTTGGCGCTCTCGGTGCGCCAGTCGTCGAGGCGCAGCACGTCGAGGCCCTTGGCGATGTCGTTCGAGTAGATGTGCCCGTTGTAGTAGTACGCCGACCAGGACCCGCCCAGTCCGAGCCGGTCCGTCGTCAGCGGTCCGCGCTCGAAGTACGCGATCTCCCTGGGCCGGGCGGAGTCGGTGAACTCCCATACGGACACGCCGCCCTGGTACCAGGCCTGCACCATGATGTCGCGGCCGCCGCCGACCGGGATCAGCGAACCGTTGTGGGCCACGCAGTTCTCGGTGTCCGCTTGGTGGCGCGGGATCTTGAAGTAGCTGCGGAAGACGAGCTTGCGCTGGTCCCCGCGGCCGGTGATGTCGTAGACCCCGTCGGCGCCCCGGTCGGGGCCGGTGGCCGCGTTGCAGGTGGCACCGGAACCGCCGCCGAGCTCGTCGGTGAACACCACCTTGTTCGCCCGCTCGTTGAAGGTGGCGGAGTGCCAGAACGCGAAGTTCACGTTGTCCTGCACCCGGTCGATGACCTTCGGCTGCTCGGGCTTGCTGATGTCGAAGAGGATGCCGTCGCCCATGCAGGCACCGGCGGCGAGCTTCTTCGACGGCAGCACCGTGATGTCGTGGCAGCCGGTGGTCTTGGAGACCCCGGGGTTGGTGGGCCCGCCCGGGTTGCCGCCGTCGGGGAAGAGGATCGGGAAGGCGACGACCGCGGCCTTCGTCGGCGCCTTCTTCGGGACCTTCACCACGGAGATGCCGTCGTGCGGCGGCTTGCAGTCGGGGAAGGCCTCGTTCGGGGAGTACGAGGCTACGTAGAGGTAGACGTCCTTGTCACCCGGCACCAGGGTGTGGGTGTGGGAACCGCAGGCGGTCTCGACGGACTTGATGTACTTGGGGTTCTTCTTGTCCTTGATGTCGAAGATCTTGATGCCCTCCCACGAGGACTTCTCCGTCGCGGGCTGCGAGACGCTGTTGCAGGAGTCGTCGCTGCGCGAGGAGTCGGTGGAGAGGAAGAGCAGGTCCCCGTGGACGGAGACGTCGTTCTGGCCGCCGGGGCAGAGCACCTGGGAGACGGTCTTCGGTGCCTTCGGCTGGGCGATGTCGTAGATCGTGAAGCCGCTATAGCTGCCCGCGTAGGCGTACCTGCCCTGGAAGGCCAGGTCGGAGTTGATGTTCGCGGGATCGGTGCTGGGGATGTTGGCCAGGTGCCTGATGTTGCGGCTGTGCACGATCTCGTCCTGGCCGGGGATCTCGCCCGGGGCCAGTTCCCTGCCCTCGACGGAGCTCGCGCTCTGCTGGTTGCCGCTGCCGCTGCCGGGTGATAAGTCGCCCGGGTCGGGGGTGGCCGACGCCGGTCCGGCCGCCAGGAGCGTGGTGAGGAGCCCGGCCGCCGCGACGGCCACCCCCACCCTCCTGTTCCGCACTCGCCTGGTGTGTAGCGAGGTCACTGTGCCCTCCGATGGGGGAGCCCGATCGGTTCCGCCCGCAAGGGAACGGAACCAGGACCCCGGCAGTATCTTCCTTTCCATGGACATGGCAAAAGCCCTCCGGAGCCACAAGGCACCGACAGCTCTGCTCCATCGCACCGCAGCGGCCGTCGCCACCGCCGCCCTCCTGCTGCCCCTCGCCGGCTGCCAGGGCGGGGACGAGGGGAGCGACCGGGCCACAGAGGAACGGCCCGTGGTCGTCGCCCCGGGCCGGCCCGGCGAGAAGGCGCGCACCCTCACCCCCGAAGAGGCCGCGAAGGCGAAGCCCGACGACAGCCCGAACGCCGCCGACCGCGCTTACGTGGAGCGCATGATCGAACACCACCGGCAGGCGCTGACGATGAGCGCGCTGGCCCCGGAGCGGGCCGCCGCGGACGGGGTCAAGCGGCTGGCGGAACGGATCTCGGCCGCCCAGCAGCCCGAAATCGGGGCGATGGAGAAGTGGCTGACCCTCCATCCGGCCCCGTCGGGGGGCTCCGGCGGGCACGACCACGGCCACGCAGCGATGCCGGGCATGGCGACCGAGGAGCAGCTCAAGGAGCTGACCGGGGCCGGCGGCGCCGATTTCGACCGGCTCTTCCTGAAGCTGATGACCGCCCACCACGAGGGCGCCGTGAAGATGGCCGGCGAGGCGCTGGCCGCGGGCAACAACGTGGCGGTCGAGGAGATGGCCACCGAGGTGGTGGCCACGCAGAGCGCCGAGATCCACCGGATGCGCGCGATGGGCTGACGCCGGAGGGGGCCGGTGTCATGCTGGGACCACCTGCGGGAGGAGCTCCGCCGTGCTTCGTGTCGCCGTCGTCGGATCGGGCCCCAGCGGGGTCTACGCGGCCCAGACGCTGGTCCAGCAGCGCGAGGTGCCCGGGGTGCGGGTCGACGTACTGGACCGGCTGCCGGCGCCGTACGGGCTCGTACGGTACGGGGTCGCCCCGGACCACGAGAAGATCAAGTCGCTGCAGGGCAGCCTGCGCACCGTGCTGGAGGACGAGCGGATCCGCTTCCTCGGGAACGTCGAGGTCGGCGGGCCGGAGCTGTCCACGGCGCGGCTCCTGGAGCTGTACCACGCGGTGGTGTACTGCGTGGGCGCGGCGCGGGACCGGCTGCTGGGGATCCCCGGCGAGGAGCTCGCCGGGGTGCACTCCGCGACGGCCTTCGTCTCCTGGTACAGCGGCCACCCCGATGCCCTCGACGAGGTCTTCGACCTGCCCGGGGTGGAGTCGGCGGTGGTCGTCGGGGCGGGCAACGTCGCGGTGGACGTGACCCGGATCCTGGCCCGCGGCACGGCGGAACTGGCGCCGACGGACATGCCGCAGCCGGCGCTCGGCGCACTCGCGGACAGCGGGGTGCGCAGGGTGGCGATGGTGGCCCGGCGCGGGCCCTCGCAGGGCAAGTTCACCACCAAGGAACTGCGCGAACTGGGCACCCTGCCGGGGGTGGACGCCCTGGCGGACCGCGCCGAGCTGGCGCTCGACCCCCTGTACGCCGATCCGGCCGCGGCCGCCGCGCTGCCGGCGGTGGCGCGGCGGAACCTCGAGGTGCTGCGCGGCTGGGCGGAGGCGGATCCGGGCGGGGAGCCGCGCCGCATCGCGCTGCGGTTCTACCTGCGCCCGGTGGAGGTCCTCGGCGGGCCCGACGGGCGGGTCACCGGAATGCGCTTCGAGCGGACGGCCCCGGACGGGCGCGGCGGGGTGACCGGGACGGGCGTCCACGAGGACATCGAGGCGCAGTTGGTCCTGCGTTCGGTGGGGTACAAGGGCGTCCCGCTGGCCGGGCTGCCGTTCGACCCCGAGAGGGGGACGGTCCCGCACGCGGCGGGCCGGGTGGTCCGCGCGGGCCGGGCCTCGGTCGGCGAGTACGTGGCGGGCTGGATCAAGCGCGGCCCGACCGGGGTGATCGGCACGAACCGGCCGTGCGCCAAGGAGACCGCGTCCTCGCTGCTCCAGGACGCGGCGGTGCTGGCCCGGCGCGAGCTGTCGGGGGACCCGCTGGACGCCCTGCGGGCGGCGGGTCTGCACCCGGTGGAGTGGCCGGGCTGGCAGGCCATCGAAACCGCCGAGGCCGAACTGGGCCGTTCGCTGGGCCGCCGCTCCGTCAAGATCCCGGACTGGCCCGGGCTGTTGGGCGCCGCGGGGCTCGCTTAGGGGATGTCGCACATTAGAGTGCTGCGGTGATGCGCGGAAGAAATCTGGTGCTTGCGGTGACCGTGGCGGCCTGCGCCGCACTGTCGGGGTGCACGGACGAGGGCGCCGACCGGGCCGCCGTGCCCGCCCCGGGCCCCACCGTGACGAGTACGGCCGCTCCCCCGGACGCGGCGGCCCTCGCCGAGCGCTACCGGCAGGCGGGCGGGGACGCCGACGTGTACGGCATCGAGCGGGTACCCGGGCCGGAAGGAACGTCACCCCTGATCGTCGTGCGCACCCACAACGCGGACACGGGCGACGCCCGGTTCAAACAGCAGGCGGCGTCCATCACCGCGTACCTGACGCTCAGCGAGGGCGTCACGCTGCCGCACGGCTACCGCATGGACGTCTTCGGCCCGGACGGCGGACTGCTCCACCGCTGGGACGCCACGACCTAGCAGGGCGTTGAGCTTGGTGGTGGCGATGGTGGCCCGGTGCGGCCCCCCGCAGGGCCGGGTCAAGATCCTCGACTGGCCCGGGCTGTTGGGCGACGCGGGCCCGGGCCGGGCGTAGGCACGCCTGGCCCTCCACACGCCCGACCCTCCTCATGCCCGGCCTCTGCTGGCGCCTCGTCCCTCCGCGTGAGTACGTCCGGGTGGTCGTCCGGCAGGAATGTCCGCATGCGGGAGTGTCGCCGGGCCGGCCCTCGTGCGCGGGCCGATCATGTCGCTGGAGCGAAGCCCCGGAGCAGCATGCGGATGGAGTGTCATGGCACCGAACGGATTGCGCCGGTCGTGGGACCGGTGGCGGCCCTGGGTCCTCGGGACGGCGACGACGGCGCTGCTGGTTTCGGCGCCGTCGTACGCCGCGGCAGCCGGGGCGGGCGCTGCCGTCCGGAACCCGTCGGGCGTCATGAACCGGGCTGCCGGGGGTACCGCCCCCTGCCCGGACCACGCCCTGGCCGGCGGCCACAGCTCGGGCGCCGCGTCCACCTCCGCTCTCGGCGGCCTGTGGTGCCCCCCGCCCGCGTGCGATGCGGAGCCTCCCGTCTGCGAGGGCCCCGGCATCCCCCTCGGCGAGGTCACGGTGATCAAGGAGGACGCGGAGACGGGCGACCCGCTGGGTGGCGCCGTCTTCGAGCTCTGGGAGGAGACCAACGGCATCCCGGGGCTCCAGACCACCGGCAGCGACCCGGACACTTCGATCGGCGCCTCCTGCACCACGGCAGCCGACGGCACGTGCACGCGCACCCTGCCGACCGGCATCTACTACTGGCTGGAGACCCAGGCCCCGCCCGGCTACGACCTGCCCCTGAACCCGGTGTTCCCCCTGCTCCTGACGGAGGAGAACATCGCCGAAGGCGTGACGGTGACCGCCGAGAACACGCCCACGCCCGTGACCGCCGGTGAGGTCGCCTGACCTGCCCCTCACCGCCCGCGACGGGCCGGTCAGCGGGGCGCGAGCCGCGCCGCCTCGGCTTCGGCGGCCGTGAGGACGCTGTCGAGGAGGCCGGGGTAGAGGGCTTCCAGGTCCTCGCGGCGCAGGGCGTTCAGCTTCGTGGTGCCGCGGTAGGTCTGGCGTACGACTCCGCTCTCCCGCAGGACGCGGAAGTGGTGGGTGGTCGTGGACTTGGTGACCGGCAGGTCGAAGTACGAGCAGGCCAGGTCCGCGGCCGAGGCGGCCAGGTCCCGGACGATGGAGAGCCGGACCGGGTCGGAGAGCGCGTGCAATACGCCCTCCAGCCTGATCTCGGCCGTTTCGGGGTGGGCGAGGGTGCGGCCGGCGTCCCGTTCCGTCATGTCCCTGCTCCACTCACTCGGTTTGCTGCGGGCCCCCATCGTACGAGAGCCGCCGAAGGACTCGGGGCCCCGCGGAGATCGACGGAACCGGGCGGTGGGGGGGCGGGGCCGCCGGGGGGCGGGGGGGGCGGCCCCCCCCCGCGGCCCCCGCGGCGGTGGGTCGGCGCGGGGGCGGGGGGATGCCCGCGCCCCCCGGCGGGCGC
>NZ_JBIVFA010000017.1:0-92255 GCF_044747975.1 Streptomyces sp. NPDC090045 | reverse complement strand
GCCCCCCCCGGCCCCGCCCCCGCCCCCCGCGCGCGGCCCCCCGGGCCCCCCCCGCGCCGGGGGGGGGGGGGGGCGGGCGGGGGGGGGGGCGGGCCCCCCCCCCCCCCACCGCCGTCACCAGGAGCGGTGGTACGGCTCGGGCGTACGGATCTCCGCGCCCAGCTCGGCGGCCGCGCGGCGGGCCCAGTAGGGGTCGCGCAGCAGCTCCCGGGCCAGCAGGACCGCGTCGGCCTCCCCGTTGGCGAGGATCTTCTCGGCCTGCTCCGGTTCGGTGATCAGGCCGACGGCGGCCACGGGGAGGGTGGTCTCCTCCTTGACCCGGGCGGCGAAGGGCACCTGGTAGCCCGGGCCGACGGGGATCGACACCCCGGGGGCGAGCCCGCCGGTGGAGACGTCGAGGAGGTCCACGCCGTGCTCCTGGAGCAGCCGGGCCAGCCGCACCGTCTCGTCGGCGGTCCAGCCGTCCTCCTCCAGCCAGTCGGTGGCGGAGATCCTGAAGAGCAGCGGGAGCTCCTCGGGCCACACCGCCCGTACGGCGTCCACGACTTCGAGGGAGAAGCGGGTCCGGTTCTCGAAGGAACCGCCGTAGGCGTCGGTGCGCTTGTTGCTGTGCGGGGAGAGGAACTCCCCGATGAGGTAGCCGTGTGCGCCGTGGATCTCGACGACCTCATAGCCCGCCGCGAGCGCGCGCTCGGTGGCGGCCGCGAACTGGGCGGTGATCCCGGCGATCTCATCGACCGTCAGCTCGTGCGGCACGTGGCTGCCCTCGCCGAACGGGACGGTGCTCGGGGCGACGGGCTGCCAGCCGTGCGCCTCGGGTCCGACCGGGCCGCCGCCCTTCCAGGTGCGGTCGGTGGAGGCCTTGCGGCCGGCGTGCGCGATCTGGATGCCGGGGACGGTCCCCTGGGCCTTGAGGAAGGAGGTGATCCGGCGCAGCGCCTCGACCTGGGTGTCGTTCCAGATGCCGAGGTCGTAGGGGGTGATCCGGCCTTCCGGGGAGACGGCGGTGGCCTCCTGGATGATCAGGCCGGTGCCGCCGACGGCGCGGGCGGCGTAGTGCGCGAAGTGCCAGTCGTGGGCCACGCCCGCGTTCGGGCCGAACGCCTCGGCGCTGTACTGGCACATCGCCGCCATCCACACGCGGTTCGGGACCGTGACCGAGCGGAGGGTGTAGGGGGTGAACAGGGCGGCGAAGGCGGCGGGGGCCGCGGGGGCAGCACTCATCAGGGCTCCAGATGTCACCGGGCGCGCCGGGGATCGGCGGCTAAGTTCGAGACTCACCGTACTACGAAATTCCTCGTACTACGAGACCTCTCGTACAAGCGCGTCGAGCTCCGCGCGCAGCGCGCCCGCCAGGGCGTCCAGGTCCGGGACGGCCGCCGCGTCGGCGACCAGGCCGTAGTGGACGGTTCCCTTGTACGTGGACACCGCGACGGCCAGCGACTGGCCGCGGGCCAGCGGGGCGAGCGGGTAGACCTCGCGGACCCGGCTGCCGCCGAGGGTGAAGGTCAGTCCGGGCAGCGGGACGCTGGTCACCAGGATGTCGAAGAGCAGCCGGGCGGCCTGGGCGACGAGGGGGCCGCCGAGCCGGTGGCCCAGCGGATGGACGTGGTCGGCGAGCAGGGCGACGGCCCCGGCTCCGCGGGCGGGCCCGGCGTCCTTGTTGCGGTCCATCGCCGCCCGGATCCGGTCCAGGCGCAGCAGCGGGTCGCGTTCGGCCAGCGGCAGCCGCAGCAGGTAGCCGGAGAGCCGGTTCCCGCCGCCGGACCCGGCCCTGCCCCGGCGGGACACGGGAATCAGCGCGCGGGGGCCCGGACCGGTCGGCGCGGGATCGCCCCGCTCCTCCAGCCAGCGCCGCAGCGCCCCGGCGACCACGCAGATGAGCACGTCGTTGACGGTGCCGCCGGCGGCCTTGCGGACCAGGTTGACCTCGTCCAGGTCGAGGGCGAGCCCCGCGACGGCCCGGGTCCCCTTGCCGGCCGGGTCCGCGGTGAGGGCCGCCGGTACGCCGAGCGGCAGCCCGGAGCGGGCCACGGCGGCGCCGATCTCCAGGGCCTGGCCGACGTCCGCGACCCGGGCGGCCAGGGTCCCGGGGAGGCGGCGCAGGGCCGAGCCGGCCCGCTGCTCGGGGACCGGGCGTGGAGAGGTCCGCAGGGCCGGGCCCTCGTCGAAGAGCGCGGCCGCCAGGGCCAGCGCGCCCAGGCCGTCGGCGAGGGCGTGGTGGAACTTGAAGAGCACCGCGAAGGACTCGGGGTCCGGCCCGGCCAGCACGTGGGCCTCCCAGGGCGGCAGCTCCCGGTCCAGCGGCCGGGCCATCAGCGGGCCGGCGGCGGTCTGCGGGTCCGCCTCGTCGGTACGGACGAGGAAGACGTGCCGTGCCGGGTCGAAACCGGGATCCGGCGACCAGGCGGCCGCGCCGACCGGCAGCAGCACGTCACGGATCCGGCGCCGCAGGCCCGGCACGGCGGCGCAGCGGGCGGCGAGCAGTGCGGCGGCGCGCTCGGCTGCCCCGGAGACGGCCCCGGACGCGGTCCCGGGCCCGGCGTCGGGTCCGGCGTCGGGTCCGGCGTCGGGTCCGGCGTCGGGTCCGGCGTCGGGTGCGGCGTCGGGTCCGGCGGTGCGGAAGACGGCGAGGGCGCCGAGGTGCATGGGGTGGGCGGCGGATTCGATCCGCCAGAAGGCGAGGTCGAGCGGTGACAGGTGCTCGGTGGCCACAAAGGTCCTCTCGCGTACGACGGCAGAAATGCAGTGGCCTGAAGTCAACCCATTCCGAATATCTACGTGCAAGTAGCAACGGTTTCCGGAGAGTAAATGATCGGTATCGATCAGCTCATCAACGGCCCGGTGCCGTCCGCCGGGCCGCTGTCAGAGGGCGGGTGCAGACTGGCCGGAAAGACGCTTCACAAGGAACGCCCCGCAAGGACGACGAGGTCCGGAGGTACCGGCCATGCCCGATGTACTGCTGCTCGTGGGAACCCGGAAGGGACTCTTCATCGGCCGTCGCCGAGGGGAGGGACCGTGGGAGTTCGACGGGCCGCACTTCAACGCCCAGGCCGTCTACGCGGTCGCCGTGGACCGCCGGGGTCCGGCCCCCCGGCTGCTGGTCGGCGGGGACAGCACGCACTGGGGGCCTTCCGTCTTCAGCTCCGACGACCTGGGGGCCACCTGGCACGAGCCGGCCTCGGCGGCCGTGAAGTTCCCCCAGGACACGGGCGCCTCCCTGGAGCGGGTCTGGCAGCTGCAGCCGGCCGGGCCCGAGGCCCCGGACGTGGTGTACGCGGGGACGGAGCCGGCCGCGCTGTTCCGCTCCACGGACCGCGGGGAGTCCTTCGAGCTGGTCCGCCCCCTGTGGGAGCACCCGAGCCGCGACAAGTGGGTCCCGGGCGGCGGCGGGGAGGGGCTGCACACGGTGATCACCGATCCCGGGGACCGGGACGCGGTGACCGTGGCCGTCTCCACCGCCGGGGTGTTCCGGACCAAGGACGGCGGGGCCAGCTGGGAACCGTCCAACGACGGGGTCTCGGCGGTGTTCCTGCCGGATCCCCACCCCGAGTTCGGCCAGTGCGTGCACAAGATCGCCCAGGACGCCGGGGACACGGACCGGCTGTACCTACAGAACCACTGGGGCGTCTACCGCAGCGACGACGCCGGGGCCCGGTGGACCGACATCGGCGGCGGGCTCCCCTCCGACTTCGGCTTCGCGGTGGCCGCCCATCCGCACCGGCCGGACACCGCCTACGTCTTCCCGCTCAACGCCGACTCCGACCGCGTCCCCGCCGAGCACCGGTGCCGGGTCTTCCGCACCCGGGACGCGGGCGCCAGCTGGGAGCCGCTCACGAAGGGGCTGCCCTCCGGGGACCACTACGGCACGGTCCTGCGGGACGCGCTGTGCACGGACGACGCGGACCCCGCGGGCATCTACTTCGGCAACCGCAACGGCGAGCTGTACGCCAGCCACGACGACGGCGAGAGCTGGCAGCTGCTGGCCGAGCACCTGCCGGACGTGCTGTGCGTGCGGGCGGCGACCATCGGCGGGTAACGGTGAACCCGCATCGTTCGTGCGTCGTACGGTGAGGGCATGTCCGAGACTACGCACGGCATCACCACGGGGGCCGTGGCGCGCCACCTGGGCGTGTCCCCCACCACCCTGCGGTCCTGGGACCAGCGGTACGGCATCGGTCCCGCCGCGCACGAGGGCGGGCGGCACCGCCGCTGGACCCCCGCGGACATCGCCGTGCTGGAGGAGATGTGCCGGCTCACCGCCTCCGGAGTGCCGCCCGCCGAGGCCGCGCGGGCAGCACGGGGCGGGCGCTCCGGCGCGCTCGCGGACCGGGGAGCCGAAACGCGACCCGGACTGCTGACCGGACCGCCCCGGCCGCCGGGACCGGCCGGCGGGCCCTCGCGCCCGGGCGGCGAGCGGGACGTTCGCCACGGGCGGGACGTGCTCCGGGAGAGCCGGGGGCTGGCCCGCGCCGCCGTACGCCTCGACGGCCCGGCCCTGGACGCGCTGCTCGGCGACCTCATGGCGGGCCACGGGCTGGTCACCGTCTGGGAGCAGGTGATGGTCCCGACCCTGCACGCGGTCGGGCGCAAGTGGCAGTCCTCCAGCGACCGTTACGTCGAGGTGGAGCACCTGCTGTCCTGGCACGTCTCCACCGCCCTCAGGCGCGTGGCGCCCGCCGCGGAACGCCGGACCGCCACTCCCCCGGTGCTGCTGGCCTGCGTCCCGGCCGAGCAGCACACCCTGCCCCTGGAGGCGCTGGCCGCGGGACTCGGCGAACGCGGCCTGCCGGCCCGGATGTTCGGCGCGGCCGTCCCCGCCGAGGCGCTGGACGCCGCCGTGCGACGCACGGGACCGGCCGCCGTCGTGCTCTGGTCCCAGGCCCGCTCCACCGCCGATCACGCGCTCGCCCGGTACCTCGCCGCGAGCACCTTCGGGGTCAAGGGGGCGCGGACGCACCCCGTGATGCTGCTCGCCGGCCCGGGCTGGGCGGGCCGCGCCCCCGGACCCGGCACCCTGCGCCCCGGGGGCCTGCGGGAGGCCCTCGACCTCATCTCCCGGCTCTACGACGCCTCCTAGGGCCCGGCGCAGCCGCTGGAGCCCGCGCCTGGAATGGCTCTTGACCGTGCCCAGCGGCAGACCGGTGCGGCCGGCGATCTGGACCTGGGTCAGGTCGGCGTAGAAGGCGAGGGCCAGCACCTCTCGCTGGACACGCGGAAGGCGCGCGAGCTCCCGGGTGACGCGCAGGCGGTCGAGGACGCGCTCGCACCCGTCGGGCGCCGCGGCGGCGGCCGGGGGCAGGGCCGCCCCGGCCGCGACGGCCAGGTCGAGCCGGCGCGTCCGGGCCGTGAGCGCGTCGGCGACCTTCCGGCGGGTGATGCCGACCAGCCAGGCGGGGACCGGCCCGCGTGCCGGGTCGTACCCGGCACGGCCGGACCACGCCGCGAGGAAGACCTGCTGGGTGACGTCCTCGGCCTCCCCGGCGTCGCCCAGCGTACGGGCGGCCAGGTGGTGCACGAGGCGGCCCCAGCGCCGGTGGGCCAAGGCGAAGCAGTCCGCGTCGCCCCGCCCGATCCCGCGGCCGATCTCCTCGTCCGAGAGCGCGTCCTGGAACGCGCCCGGGGCCCCGGCCGGGAGCACGTCGGCCGTGCCGGGTGCTGCGCTCATGACGACTCCGCCTCCTCGCCGCTGCCGGGAGCTCGGCCGCTCCCGCCCCCTCAGGCTCCGGCGCGGCGACGAGGCGCTTCAACTCGCATCGTTCGTGCGTCGTCCTGCGCCCCGCCGCGGCCCGTGGGCAGGCTCAGGCCCGGCCCCGGGCGTGACGGAAACGGGCCAGGCCGTCGGCGAGGGCCACGATCGGGTCGGGGTAGGCACAGGCGTCCCGTTCCGGGCCCGTGAGCTTCCACGGCTCGTGGATCGTCCCGGCGGGCAGGCCGGCGAGCTCGGGGACCCAGCGGCGGACGTAGGCCCCGTGGGGGTCGTACCTCCGGCCCTGGAGGACGGGATTGAGGACCCGGTTGGGCCGTGTGTCGGTCCCCGTCCCGGCCACCCACTGCCAGTTGAGCTGGTTGTTCGCGACGTCTCCGTCCACGAGGAGGTCGAGGAAGTGGCGGGCGCCCTCGCGCCAGTCGACGTACAGCGTCTTCGTGAGGAAGGAGGCGGCGATCAGGCGTCCCCGGTTGTGCATCCAGCCCTCGTGGGCGAGTTGCCGCATGGCGGCGTCCACGACCGGGTAGCCGGTGCGCCCCTCCCGCCAGGCACGGAGGTCCGCCTCCGCCTCGGCGCCGCGCCGCCAGTGGTCCTGCCGGGGCCGGTAGTCGGTGACGGCCGTCTCCGGCCGGGCGGCGAGCACCTGGTGGTGGAAGTCCCGCCAGCACAGCTGCCGTACGAAGGCGGTCGCGCCCGCGCCGCCGCGGGCCCGCGCCCGGTGGACGGCCTCGGTGGCCGACACGGCGCCGAAGTGGAGGTACGCGGACAGGTGGGAGGTGGCATCGCCCGCGAGGTCGTCGTGGCGCTCCTCGTAGGTGTCGGCGAGCCGGGACAGCCAGGCACCGAGCCGGCGGCGGCCCTCCTTCTCCCCGCCCGTGGGGAGGCCCTCCGACACGTCCGCCACGGAGGTCCGCCCGGGCAGGGCCTCGGAGCGCATCCCGCGGACCACCCGGACGGCCCGGGGGGCGGCGAGGGGCGTGCGCGGCTGCTCGGCGGCCCACCGCTTGAAGTACGGGGTGAAGACGGCGAAGTGGTCGGATCCCTGCGGGGTGACGGCGCCGGGCGGCACGGCGGTGGTCACCCCGTCGTGCACGTAGAGGCGGCGGCCGTCGGATTCCAGGGCGTGCCGCAGCCGTGCCTCGCGGTCGCGGGCGAAGCGGGAGCAGCCGGCCGCCATGTGCACCTCGTCCGCGTCGGCCTGCCGCGCCACGGCGTGGACCTCGGCGACGGGGTCCCCGGTGCGCACGACGAGCCGCCCGCCGCGGTCGCGCAGGCCCGCGTCGAGGTCGGCCAGGCAGTCGGCGAGGAAGGCCAGCCGGTTGGGCGCGGCGAACCCCGCCCGGTCGACGGCGGGATCCCGGACGAACAGCGGCACGACGTCGTGCGCCGCCGCCAGGGCGGCGCGCAGCGGCGGGTGGTCGTGCAGGCGGAGGTCGGAGGTGAAAAGGACGACGGAGTTCATGGCGCCACTCCCGGCGTTCGGCCACCCGGCGGGCGCGCGCGGCGACGGC
This sequence comes from Streptomyces sp. NPDC090045, assembly GCF_044747975.1. Lineage (NCBI taxonomy): Bacteria > Bacillati > Actinomycetota > Actinomycetes > Kitasatosporales > Streptomycetaceae > Streptomyces > Streptomyces sp. NPDC090045. Next base: position 85,034 of record NZ_JBIVFA010000017.1, on the reverse strand, counting down.
GGGTGGGCTGCGTGCGGACTTGCCGCCCTCACTTCCGCCCGCCGCCGCCTCCCGGATGCACCAGCGGCCCCGCCGTGCTTCCGGCCGCCTCCCCGGCGGGTTCCTCCGCCGTCAGCTCCGCCGTTCGCGCGATGTTCCGCGCCATGCCGCCGAAGACGACGGCGTGGAACGGCGCCACGCTCCACCAGTACAGCTGCCCCGCCAGGCCGCGCGGGTGGAAGAGGGCCCGCTGGCGGTAGAGCGTGCCGCCCGCGGCATCGCGTTCGACGCGCATTTCCAGCCAGGCGAGCCCGGGGAGCCGCATCTCCGCGCGCAGCCGCAGGAGGCGTCCCCGCTCGATCTCCTCGACCCGCCAGAAGTCGAGCGTGTCACCGACCCGGAGCCGTTCGGCGTCGCGCCGGCCCCGGCGCAGCCCCACCCCGCCGACGAGCCGGTCGAGCTGGCCGCGCACCGCCCAGGCCAGCGGGAAGGAGTACCAGCCGTTCGTGCCGCCCACCCCCTCGATGACCCGCCACAGCTGCTGCGGGCTCGCCGGGACGGCCTGTTCGCGCTCGTCGGTGTAGAGGCTGCCGCCCGCCCAGTCGGGGTCGGTGGGCAGCGGGTCGCTCGGGGCGCCGGGCAGCGAGGCGTTGGACCAGCGGGTCGTGACGCGCGCCTCCTTGACCCGTTCCAGGGCGAGCGCGAGGGCGCGGTCGAAGGGGACGGGCGTGCCCGGCCCGTCGGGCACGTACTGCCGGATGTCGTGTTCCGCGCAGACGACCTCGTACTTCAGGGATTCGGCGAGCGGGCGCGCGAGGGCGGCCGGCACGGGCGTGACCAGGCCGATCCAGTGGCTGGACAGGCGCGGGGTCAGCATGGGGACGGGCAGGATGAGCCGCCGGGGCAGTCCGGCGACGGCCGCGTAGCGGAGCATCATGTCCCGGTAGGTGAGGAGGTCGGGACCGCCGATGTCGAAGACCCGGCTGACGTCTCGCGGCATCCGCGCGCTGCCGACGAGGTAGCGCAGCACGTCCCGTACGGCGATGGGCTGGACACGGGTGCCCACCCAGCTCGGCGTCACCATCACGGGGAGCCGTTCGGTGAGGTAGCGGAGCATCTCGAACGAGGCCGATCCGGAGCCGATGACGACGGCTGCGCGCAGTACGGTCGTGGGCACCCCGGAGCCGAGCAGGATCCGGCCCACCTCGGCCCGGGAGCGCAGGTGCGGGGAGAGCTCCTCTTCGGGCACGTCGCGCGGGGTGAGGCCGCCGAGGTAGACGATGCGGCCGACCCCTGCGGCGCGGGCCTCGGCGGCGAAGGTGGTGGCCGCGCGCCGGTCGGTCTCCTCGAACGCGCGCCCGGCCTCCAGGGAGTGCACGAGGTAGTAGGCCACGTCCACGTCCCGCAGGGCGGGACGCAGGCTCGCCGCGTCGGTGACGTCGCCGCGGACCACCTCGGCCCGGCCCGCCCACGGGTGGTCCCGGAGGTGGGCGGGGGTGCGGGCCAGGCAGCGCACGCGGTGGCCGGCGTCGAGCAGCTCGGGGACGAGCCGGCCGCCGATGTAGCCGCCCGCGCCGGTGACCAGGCAGCGCAGTCCGGTGGCCGGGTTCGGGGTCGCGGGCGGGGTCGGGTTCCGGGGGTGCGTGCTCACTGGCTGTGCTCCGTTCGTTCCGTCCCGGGAGGGCGGCCGGCGGGCGCCGGACGCTCCCGTTCGCCCATCCTTCCCCGGTCACCGCCGGAACGGATGCGGACACGGCCGAACACGGCCGGACACTGCTCCTAGGGCAGTCGCCAGTCGACCGGCTGCGTCTCCTGGCGCGCCAGCAGGTCGTTCGCCCGGCTGAAGGGGCGCGAGCCGAAGAAGCCGCGGTCCGCGGACATCGGCGAGGGGTGCGCCGATTCGATCGCCGGCAGGTCCCCGAGCAGCGGCCGCAGGTTGCGCGCGTCGCGGCCCCACAGGATCGACACCAACGGCCTGCCCCGCGCGACGAGTGCCCGGATCGCCTGCTCGGTCACCTCTTCCCAGCCCTTGCCGCGGTGCGCGGCCGGCTTGCCGGGGGCCGTCGTCAGGGCCCGGTTGAGCAGCAGCACCCCCTGCCGGGTCCACGGGGTGAGGTCCCCGTTGGACGGCCTCGGCAGTCCGAGGTCGGAGTTCATCTCGCGGAAGATGTTCTCCAGGCTGCCCGGCAGCCTGCGCACCTCCGGCGCGACGGCGAAGCTCAGGCCGATGGCCATCCCCGGTGTGGGGTAAGGGTCCTGTCCGACGATCAGGACGCGGACGTCGTCGAACGGCTGCTGGAAGGCGCGCAGTACGTTCGCGCCGGCCGGCAGGTACGTCCGGCCCGCGGCGATCTCGCCGCGCAGGAAGTCCCCCATGGCGGCGATCTGTCCGGACACAGGTTCCAGAGCCTTCGCCCAGCCTGCTTCAACGAGTTCATTCAAAGGTCGTGGTGCCACGCTGTGTCACTCTACTGGTCCAACCGGGTGGCCGGGCGCCTACCGTCGGTGAGTTGACGGTATCTGCTCTTCATCGGATAAATGCGGACAGATGCCACCGGAGAAGGCCCTGCCCGAACACCTTGTTCCGATAAGCCAGTAGCATGCGGCGCCATGAGCTCCCCCACTGGGCCCGCAAATGGCCTGCCCGTACGAATGCCGCGACCCCGCCAGACCGGACGGCACCGCCGGCCCGAGCCCGCGGCGGCGCCCGAGGGCGCGCCCGCGCTGGTGCTCGCCGTGCCCGGTGCCCCCTCGGCCGCCTCGCGGGGGCTCGCGGAAGAGATCATCAGCATCGGCCGCTCCGAGCTGCCGGGCCTCGACGCCCGCATCGGCTTCCTCGACGGTGACGACGCCTCCGAGTTCCCGTCCCTGTCCGGCGTGCTGACCGCCGTCGCGACCGAGCGTGCCGCGCGCGCGGAGTTCGCCCGCGCCGCCGGCCACGAGGTGCCCGCGCCGACCGGCCCGGACGCCGTGGTCGTGCCCCTGCTGGCCGGTCCGGACGGAGACCTGCTCCGCCGGGTCCGCCAGGCGCTGATGGACTCCTCCGCCGCCGCCGAGCTGGCCGACGTACTCGGCCCGCACCCGCTGCTCGCCGAGGGCCTGCACGTGCGGCTGTCCGAGGCGGGCCTGGCCCGCGCCGACCGCGCCCGGCTCTTCACCGTGACCACCGCCGCCGACGGCATCGTCCTGGCCACCACCGGTGGCGAGGAGGCCGTGCAGGCCGCCGGGATCACGGGCATGCTGCTCGCCGCCCGGCTCGCCGTGCCCGTCAAGGCGGCCGCGCTGGACCAGGAGGGCTCGGTGGCCGCCGTCGCCGAGCAGCTGCGCAACGAGGGCTCCGTGCAGCTCGCGCTCGCCCCGTACCTGATCGGCCCGGAGGCGGCCGAGGGGCTGCTGGACACCGCCTGCAAGGAGGCCGACTGCGCCACCGCCGAGGTGCTCGGGGCCTACCCGGCGCTCGGCAAGCTGGCCGTCGCCCAGTACTCCGCGGCCCTCGGGATCAGCCAGGGCGCCGCTGCCCACTGACCCGCCCGTCCGTGACGGAGAAGGCCCCCGTCGACCCTGGTTCCCAGGGCTCGCCGGGGGCCTTCTCCATGGCCGCGTACGGACGGCCCGCACGGAGGCCCGTACGCGGGTCAGCCGAGGACCACGCAGGTGGCCGCGGGCACGGCCACCGAGCCGGCCCGGCGCGGCCGCCCGGTCAGCGGGTCCACGTCGAACCAGGTGACGTCGCCCGAGCGCTCGTTGGCCGCGTAGAGCCGACGCCCCGAGGCGTCGGCGGCGAGATCGCGCGGCCACTCGCCGCCGGAGTCCACGGCGCCGGTGAGCCGCGGCTCCTCGGGGCCGTCGGCGAGGGAGAGGGCGGCGATGGAGTCGGCGCCGCGGACCGCCACCCAGACGAACCGCCCGTCGGGCGAGGCCACGATCGCCGAGGGGTAGGCCCGTACGGCCCCTGAGGGGCCCGTGGAGGCGACCGGAACCTCGCGGACCGGTTCCAGTTGCCCGGACGCCCCGTTCCAGCGGCAGACGGTCAGCTGTGGCTCCAGCTCGTGCAGGACGTAGACGACGGCGCCCTCCGGATGGAAGGCCAGGTGGCGGGGCCCGGCCCCGGCGCGCAACTCCGTCTCGGAGTGCACCCGCAGGGCGCCGGTGGCCGGGTCCGGTGCGCAGACCCGCACCGAGTCGGTGCCGAGGTCCACGCTGAGCACCCAGCGGCCGGTCGGGTCGGGCAGCACCTGATGGGCGTGCGGGCGCTCCTGGCGGTCGGGGTCGGGTCCGCGGCCCTCGTGCGGGAGGACGTGGGCGGGCCCGGCCGGACTGCCGTCGGCGGCGAGCGGGAGGCTACTGACGCTGCCGGAGGTGTAGTTGGCGGTGAGCAGCCGGCCCGCGCTCACGCTGAGGTGGGTCGGGCCGGAGCCGCCGACCCTGACGGCCTCGCCGAGCGGGGTGAGGCCGTCGGCGGTCGGCCGGAAGGCGCTCACCGCGCCCCCCTCGGTCTCGTTCACTGCGTAGAGCACGCCGGTGTCCCGGGCGAGGGTGAGGTACGAGGGGTCCTCCGCGGCGGCGACCGAGAGCGTGGTCAGCGCCCCGGTCACCGGATCCACGGCCGCGGTGGTGACACCGCGGCCGCCCCCCGAAGTGAACGAGCCGATGTAGGCCCGGTGTTCGCCGCCATGGTCCATGCTGTCAGCGCCGCCCACGCGAGGCCCCTCTCACCGCTCTCGGATCCGTTCGGAGCCGACGGTAACAGAAGGTCTAGACCAAATCCCGTCCCTGGGCACGTTCCTGCGCGCCGGAGTGGTGGACGTACGCCGTACTGCTCGGGCTGTCCTCGTAGGTGCGGTGGAAGACCGGGGTGGCCGAGCCTGAGATCGGCGGCACGATCCAGGACCAGTCCGCGCCCACCTCGCGCCCCTTGCGCTCCTCCCGCTCCATGTGGGACAGGAACCGCCGGGACTCGGAGTGGTGGTCGGCGATGGCGACGCCGGCGCGGTCGAAGGAGTGCAGGACCGCCCGGTTGAGCTCGACGAGCGCGCGGTCCTTCCAGAGGGAACGGTCGCTGGAGGTGTCCAGGCCGAGGCGGCGGGCGACGGCGGGCAGGAGGTTGTACCGGTCGGTGTCGGCGAGGTTGCGGGCGCCGATCTCGGTGCCCATGTACCAGCCGTTGAAGGGCGCGGCCGGGTAGTGGATGCCGCCGATCTCCAGACACATGTTGGAGATGGCGGGCACGGCGTGCCAGCGCAGCCCCCAGTCCGCCCAGCCGTCGCCGTCGGGGTGGTCGATCGGCACCTCCAGGACGGCATCCGCCGGGGTGTCGAACCAGCGGGGCTTGTCGTCGACGCCCTGGACCACCAGCGGAAGGAGGTCGAAGGGGCTGCCGGAGCCGCCGGCCCAGCCGAGCCGGAGCAGGGCCTCGGTGAGGGGGGCGTTGCGGGCGTCGCCGACGGTTATGGACGGGTGGTCGCCGTACCCGGCGTACCTGATGAGCTGCTCGCTCCAGATCAGCGGGCCGGGTCGGCCCGGGGCGTCCGGGGCGAAGACGGTGATCGTGGGTCTGATCCTGCCGCCGTTGGTCGCCTCGCGCAGGTGGTCGAAGCACTCGGCGGCGATGTCGTCGGCGTCGGTGAGCCCGCGACGGTCGCGGACCCGCAGCGAGTTCCAGTAGAGCCTGCCTATGCAGCGGTTGCTGTTGCGCCAGGCCACGCGCGCCCCGTGGGCCAGCTCCTCGGGGGTGTGCACGTAGGTGCCGGTCCCGGCCAGTTCGGCCCTGACGGCGGCGAGCCGGGCGCGCGGATCGCCCGCGCCCATGGTCTCCCGGTGGAAGAGTCGGATGAACTCCTCGGCCGCTTCCCACACCTGAGCGGTGGTGGAGCGCTGTTGAAGAATTTCCATTCCGGGCGGTTACCCCCTGTCCGACCAGATCCACCCTGTACGTGCCGGATGAATGTGCAATAAACAATTACCCGTTGTACATGCCGCAGGTCAGCGGTGTGCGGCAGGAGCGACCGGAACACTCCTCTGAGTGATCTTCGACGATCGGCCTGCAGGCAGGGGGAGTTGGGGCGTACGATCCGGCGCAGGCGCGCGAGTCGACCGCGCGCGCCGGGCCGCGCACGCGAGCGGGCGGGCCGGGCGGGTCAGCCGCAGGGGCGGCTCATGTAGAGCGCCTGCTCGCCGGCGGCGGGCGTACCGCCGTACAGCGCGGTGTCGAGGCCACAGAACCCGAACCCCATGCGCCGGTAGGCGTGCACGGCCGGGGCGTTGACCGAACTGACCTCCAACCACAGGTGCTCCGCGCCGCGTTCGCGGGCATACTCCGCCGCACACTCCATGAGCGCGCGGCCGATGCCGCGGCCCCTGCGGCCGGGCGCGACCTCGATGTCCTCGATCGTGAGGCGCCGGTTCCACGCGGCGTAGCCGACGGCCGCGAAGCCGCACACCTCGCCGCCGTCCAGGGCCACGTAGGTGCGCGCGTCGGCATCCCGGCCCTCGGCGCCGCCGAACCCCTGCTCGTCGTGCTCCTCCGGCGGGAACACCTTGTGCACGGGCGGGTCCACCGGGACCTCGCGGAGCCGGAAGCCGAAGCCGTCCTCGGCGGCGGCCACCTCGAAGACCGTGGCGGTGGTGAAGGAGCTGTCCAGGGCCTCGATGGCACCCGCGTCCTCGGGACGGGCGAGGCGGTAGACGATTCCGTCGGCGGAGCCGTGTGCGGTGGTCATGGGATCCACCGTACGCAAAAAATCCCCCGGCCGAATTCGCTGCCGAGGGATGCGAGAGAGTATATTTATTGGTTCGTGACTTCGCGGAAAATGAAGCCACAAGAAACCTTACGAGGACACTGTATCGCGGTGGGAGTGCAATTGTCAACCGAGGAATTCCGTAAAGAGCAGCAATTCGTCACCGATCTCTATCGGCGCCTCGACGACCTGCGCGACCAGGCCGAACAAGCGGTCGAAGGGGCATTGCGCGACGTCGGCAGCGGGTTCCAGGCGCGCCTGGAGCGCGATGTCATCGTCGCCGAGCAGTCCGGTCTGCTTTCCGCGCTGAATGCGGGCGAGAACGGCCTCTGTTTCGGCCGTCTGGAGTTCTCCGACGGCCGTGACCACCACATCGGCCGGATCGGAATCCGCGCGGACGACGCGGAACGCACCCCGCTGGTCCTGGACTGGCGCGCGGAGGTGGCCCGGCCCTTCTACCTCGCCACCGGCCACACCCCCATGGGGCTGCGCCGACGGCGGCACATCAGCAGCCGCGGGCGCGAGGTCACCGCCCTGCACGACGAGATCCTCGACCTGACCGACGCGGAGCGCACCGGCCACGAGGGCGCCGACGCGGACGCCGTGCTGCTCGCCGCGCTCGACGCCGCCCGGACCGGCCGCATGCACGACATCGTGCGCACCATCCAGGCCGAGCAGGACCGGATCATCCGCTCCCCGCACCGCGGGGTGCTGGTCGTGGAGGGCGGTCCCGGCACCGGGAAGACCGCGGTCGCGCTGCACCGCGCCGCGTACCTCCTGTACGCCCACCGGGAACTCCTCGCCAAGCGCGGGGTGCTGATCGTCGGGCCGGGACCGGCCTTCCTCGGCTACATCGGCGAGGTGCTTCCGGCCCTGGGCGAGACGGGCGTACTGCTCGCCACCCCCGGCGAGCTCTTCCCGGGCGTGCACGCCACCGGCGCCGACCGCCCCGGGGCCGCCGCGGTGAAGGGCCGGGCCGCGATGGCGGAGGTCCTCGCGCGGGTCGTGGCGGACCGGCAGTGCCTGCCGGAGACCGTGCCGGCGGGCACCGGGGAGGAGTACGACACGGTCCCCGAGCCCGCGCTGGAGATCGACCACGACGACTACGGGACCCTGCTGCTGGACCGCACGATGGCGTACGAGGCGCGGGACCGGGCCCGGGCCACGGGGCTGCCGCACAACCAGGCGCGCCCCGCCTTCGCCTTCCGGATCATCGACGCGCTCACCGCGCAGCTCGCCGACCGGCTGGGCGCCGATCCGTACGGCGGGCCGAACCTGCTCGGCTCGGACGACGTGGCCCAGCTCGGCAAGGAGATCGCGATGAGCCCGGCCGTGCACGCGGCGATCGACTCGCTGTGGCCCTCGCTCACCCCCGAGCGGCTGGTCGCCGACTTCCTGGCGGACCCCACGCACCTGTCCGCGCACGAGGCGGGGCTGATCCGGCGCGCGCCCTCGGCGCGCCCGGAGTGGACGCCGGCCGACGTGCCGCTCCTGGACGAGGCGGCCGAGCTGCTCGGGGAGGACGACAGCGCCCGGCGCGCCGCGGAGGAGCGGGAGCGGCAGAAGCGCATCGCGTACGCGCAGGGGGTGCTGGACCTGTCCGAGGGCTCGCAGTCGTACGAGTTCGAGGACGAGGAGAACGAGTACCTCGCGGCCCACGACATCATCGACGCCGAGCGGATGGCCGAGCGCCAGGAGGAGGCCGACCACCGCAGCGCCGCCGAGCGGGCCGCCGCCGACCGCACCTGGGCCTTCGGGCACGTGATCGTGGACGAGGCGCAGGAGCTGTCGGAGATGGCGTGGCGGCTGCTGATGCGGCGCTGCCCCACCCGGTCGATGACGCTGGTCGGAGATCCCGCGCAGACCGCCGACGAGGCGGGCTGCGGCTCCTGGGAGCGGATCCTCTCCCCGTACGTGGGCGAGCGCTGGGAGCTGGTCCGGCTCGGGGTCAACTACCGCACGCCGGCCGAGATCATGGAGGTGGCGGCGGCCGTGCTGCGGGAGCGCGATCCCGGCTTCGAACCGCCGCGTTCGGTACGGGCGACCGGGGTGCGGCCGTGGGTGCGCGAGGCCGGGGACCCGGCGCGGGCGGTGGCGGAGGCCGTGGAGCGGGAACGGCCCGCGGAGGGGCGGCTCGCGGTGATCGCGCCGCGGCTGCGGCACGCGGCGCTGGCCGCCGCCTTGCCGGGGGTGCGGGAGGGCGCGGAGCCGGATCTGACCCGGGAGGTGGTCCTGCTGGATCCGCGCCAGGCCAAGGGGCTGGAGTTCGACACGGTGATCGTGGTGGAGCCGGCCGACTTCGAGCCGAGCGACCTGTACGTGGCGCTGACCCGGGCCACCCAGGCCCTCGGGGTGGTGCACTCCGCCGGCCGGCTGCCGGCCGGCCTGGCGGAGTCCGCGGAGGGGCTGGTCAGGCGCTGACGACGAACGGCGCCCGCGGGTCGGTGCCCAGCGGGGCGGCGAGCTCGACCAGCGCCCGCTCCAGGCCCTGGAGGTGGGCCAGCGCGGGCTCGGAGCCGGCGGTGTGCGCCGTGGTGTCGCGCGCCGTGTCGGGCCGGCCCGCGCCCCGCTCCTCGGCGGTCAGCGCCTCCACCGCCGCCTCGACGCGCCAGCAGGCCGCGGCGAGGCGGGCGTCGTGGCTCGCGTCCGGGTCGGCGGCCACGGCCACCAGCCCGCGCACCTCGCGGGCGCAGTCGTCCAGCAGCGCGATGACCTGGCCGGCGCGGGCCTTGCGCGCACGGAACGGGCTGAGCGGGTGGACCAGCGGCGCGAGCGCCATCCGGACCCGGGCCAGCAGGGTCTCCAGCTCGGCGGCGTGGGGCGCCGGATCGGCCGTCTCGGAGCCGGCGAGGCGGGCGGCGGCCTGGGCCGTGGCGGCGTGCACGCAGTGCAGGGCGCGCTGGATCCAGGCGTCGTTCGTGGCGTGGGTGGTGACCGGCAGGACGAGGACCACGGCCAGCGCGGCGCACACCGCGCCGACGGCCGTCTCCTCCAGGCGCAGCACGAGCAGGCCGGGGTCCAGCACGCCGAGCAGGCCGTAGAGCAGCCCCGCCATGAGCGTGACGGCCAGGATCATCCAGCTGTAGGAGACCGCGGCCGTGTAGAAGATCGCGAAGACGCAGCCGGCGACCAGGAGGGCGGTGGGCGCCGGCGCGCCGTTCAGCGGGATGGCGATCAGCACGCCCGCGGCCACGCCGATGACGGTGCCGAGGACCCGGCGGAAGCCCCGGACCAGCGTCTCGCCGCGCGAGGCGGTGTTGACGAAGATCCACCAGGCGGTGCCGACGGCCCAGTACCAGCGGTCCTCGGAGAGCACCTGGCCGATGGCGAGGGCGACGGCGCAGGCGGCGGTGGCCTGGAAGGCCTGGCGGGTGGTGGGCCGGGCCAGGCCCCGTCCGGGCAGCGGCGCGGGGGCGGCGGGCGGCGGGGTGCGCCGCTCGATGGGCCAGAGCAGGAACCGTACGGCGCCGGAGACGAGCAGGGCCAGGCCCACGGCCGCGAACAGCTCCGGGAGCTGGGCGGGGACGGCGTGCAGGAACTGCGTGATGAAGAAGTTCATGAACGCGAAGATCCCGAGCGCGTGTCCGCGCGGGCCCCAGCGTCGGGCGTAGACCCCGCAGAAGACGACGAGGACGAAGGCCGCGTCGCGGGCGGGGGTCAGCCCGTGCAGGGCGGTGGCGAGGGCGAGGACCGGGAATCCGGCGGCCGGCAGCAGCGCGGTGGTGACGGCCTGGCGGCGCACGGTCGCGTCGGTGACGGTGAAGAGGGCGAGGAGCGCCGCCAGTCCCCCGGTGATGGAGGCGCTCAGGGAGAGACCGCACAGCTCGGCGAGGGCGACGGCACCGGCGACGCCGATCACCGCGCGGGCCGCGTTCCTGAGTCTCAGACGCCCCGGATCCGGAGCCACGAACATCCTCTTCACGGCGGTGTGCCGCCCCCCTCGTGTGGTGCGCGCCGGCCCGGCGCCGCCCGGGGGTGGTGGGCGGTGGACGGGCACGGCGAAGGCGCCGCGCTCCGGAACCGGCCTCGTTGCCGTCCGGCGCCGCGCGGCGCCGCAAGTACATGGATACGCCACAGATAAGCATCCGCACGGGCAATGGCTCAAGCGGGCCCCTTGCCACTGGACCATTGGCACAGTTACTGGTGGGGATCCTCGGCCATCAGGAGACCAACGGACCGGCTTTCCCGCGCGGTGGGGAGCCGGCCGCGGTCACTGCACCGGGCCGCCTTCCGTCGGTACGCACAGCACGGGCACCGGCGACAGGTGCAGGAGCTTGTGCGGGGTGGAGCCGAGCAGGGCGCCCCGTATCGGGCTGTCGCCCCAGCTGCCGACGATGATGACGCGGGCGTGGTGGCGCTCGGCGGCGTCCAGCAGGGCCTGGGCCGGCTTCTCGTCGACCACCTCGACCGTGGAGGGCACTCCGGCGGCGTCGGCCTCCTCGACCGCGTGGGCGAGGGCGCTGCGGCCCGCCTGGCGGACGGCCTCGCGGTGGGCGCGGTACTCCTCGCCGGTGGCGCCCGGGGCGGCCGCGCCGTAGACGAGGACGAGGGGCTCTCCGAAGGCGGTAGCCACTTCCAGCGCCACGTACAGGGCCCGTTCGGCGCCGGGCGACTCGTCGTATCCAAGGACCACGGACATCGGGACTCCTCAGCGCTTCCTGCCGCGGACGAGGGCCGGGTCGACCACGCCCCGCCGCTCCTGCCAGAACCTGCCGTCCCGTACCCGCCAGAAGCACATGACGAGCACGCCGACGAGGGCGATGGCGATGCCGATGACCAGCGGTGGGCCGAGCCCGAACCAGGAGACGCCGCTCGCCGAGTTCTCCGGGTCGGACATGTCGCCGATCGACTCCACCAGCAGCCAGATCAGCAGGCCGGCGCCGACCACCGGGCCGATTCCGATGAGCAGGAGGTTGTGCGCGTTCTCCGTGAGGTGGCGGCGGTAGTAGACGGCGCAGGCCAGGCCGGTGAGCGCGTAGTAGAAGGCGATCAGCAGGGAGAGTGCGGTGAGGGAGTCCAGGAGTGCGTTCTCGCTGATCTGGTTGACGACGAGGTACCAGCCGATGGCGATGCCGGCCACCCACCAGGTGCTCACGTCCGGGGTCCGGAACCTCGGGTGGATGTGTGCGAGCGGCGGCGGCAGGGCGTGCCGGCGGGCCATGGACAGGGCGGTGCGGGAGGCCGGGATGATCGTGGTCTGCGTGGAGGCGAGCGCGGAGGTGCAGACGGCGAGGAGCACCACCCAGTCCCAGCCGCCCATGACCTCGTGGGCGAGCACGGCGAAGATGGCCTCCTCCTCGGCCGCGTTCTCGGCGAGGAAGGCGGTGCCGGCGTAGCCGACGACCGCGAAGCACACGGACAGGTAGGTGACCAGGAGGATGACCGTCGACCAGATTCCGGCCTTGCCGGGCGCGGTGGCGGAGTTCTCCACCTCCTCGGTGAGGTTGACCGCGGACTCCCAGCCCCAGTACATGAACACGCCGAGCAGCAGTCCGCCGGTGAGGGCGGCGCCTCCCGCGCCGAAGGGGTTGAGCCAGCTGAGGGACGGCTCGATCTCCTCGAGGGTGCTGGTGCCGGTGTAGATGCGGTAGATGGCGACCACCGCGAAGGCCAGCAGGAAGAAGACCTGCGCGAGGATGAGGATGTCCTGGAGGTGGGCGGAGAGCTCGGTGCCGATGACGCAGATGGCGGTCATGGCCAGGATCACGGCGACGGTGAGGCCCTGCCGGATCCAGGCGTTGGCGGCCCAGTCGTCGAGTCCGAAGGCCAGCAGGCCGAAGTTGACGGCGACGTCCGCGAGCGAGCCGATGACCAGGACGCCCGTCATGGCGATGGCCCAGCCGCCGAGCCAGCCCGCCCAGGGGCCCATGGCCCGGGTGACCCACGAGAAGGTCGTCCCGCAGTCCTGGTCCACCTTGTTCAGGTAGTAGAAGGCGGCGGCGATGAGCAGCATGGGCACGAAGGAGGCCAGCATCACGCCCGGCGCGTAGATCCCGACCAGGGCCACGATCGGTCCGAGTACGGCGGCCAGGGAGTAGGCGGGCGAGGTGGAGTTCAGCCCGATGACGAGCGCGTCGAGGAAGCCGATCGCGTTGGCCTTGAGGCCCGCTTCCCCGTCGCCCGGTTCGTGCACGACATCCGTACCGTCCTGACCCATGTACGAATGGTTACGCACCGGGCACCGGTGCGCGAGGCGGGATGGACCGGTCAGGGGCGGACGTTCCACCCCGAGATCACCGGGAGCCCGTGCTCCGTGGAGAGCTCGCTGACCGTGCCGGTGCGCAGCAGGAACAGCCGGCCCTCCGCGGGCTCCAGGCCCAGGTAGCGGGCGGTGAGGACGCGCAGGAAGTGGCCGTGGGCGACGATCACCACGTTGCCGCCGTCCGCGCGGAGCACGGGGGCGACCCGGGCGAGGGCGCGGTCCGCGCGGGCGCCCACCTGGGCGGCGCTCTCTCCGGGGTGCGCCGGGTCGCCGGGCGGGACGCCGTCGCTCCACAGGGACCAGTCCGGGGTGGTCCGCCGGATCTCCTGGGTGGTGATGCCCTCGTAGCCGCCGTAGTCCCACTCGTACAGGTCGGGGTCGGTGACCGCGCCGGTGAGTCCGGCGAGTTCGGCGGTGGCGACGGCCCGGTGCAGCGGGCTCGTCAGCACCAGGGCCGGGTGGCGGTCCTGGAAGTAGGGGGCCAGCGAGATGGCCTCCTCGACCCCGCGCGCGTTCAGCGGGACGTCGGTGCGTCCGGTGTGCCGTCCGTCGGCGCTCCAGGATGTCTCTCCGTGTCTCACCAGCAACAGGTCGCTCACCCTTCGGACCCTATGCCTTCCGGCATGTCGGCGCGGGGGGATCCGGGCGGGCGTGTCACTGTCGGGCGTCATGGACGAGAAGCGGAGGGCCGCGCGGACGGCCGGTTCGCAGCTCCCGCCGCACATGCCGGCGCTGATGGTCTCCCTGACCGCGGTGACCGGGGTGGTCGAGGCGGTGAGCCTGCTCGCGCTCGGGCCCGCCTTCACGGCGATGCAGACCGGCAACGTGCTGTTCCTGGCCTTCGGTGCCGCGCAGGCGGGCAACCTGCCGACGCTGCCCGCCGGGATCTCGCTGGCCGCGTTCGTCCTCGGGGTGATCTGCGGCTCCCACCTGGAGGCCGTGACGGAGGCCCGCGGGCGGCGCTGGTTCGTCATGGGCCTCATCGTCGAGGCCGGACTGATCCTGGCCGCCGCGGCCGCCGCCTGGGGGCTGGTGCCGCGCTACGGTTCGCCGACCCCGCGGCACCTGGCGGTGATGGCGGTCCTGGCGCTGGCGATGGGCATGCGCAACACCACGATCATGCGGGCGAACGTGCCGGGGGTGCCGACGACGCTGGTCACCCGGTCCATGACCGCCTTCCTCGGCGGCTCCGCCATGGGGCGCGATGCCGTCTACGGATACGGGACGGCCGGCTGGAAACTGCGCGGCCTGTCCGTCCTCGCCATGTTCGCCGGCGGGGTCCTCGGGGCGCTGCTGATCCGGGCCGGCTGCACGGTGGGCTGGCTCCTGCTGCCGACCGCCGCCGCGGTGCTGGTGGTGGGCCTGGCCTACCGGGGGCAGCCCCCGCTGCACACCGGGCCCGCTCCTGGCCGGGAACGATCGCGTTGAACTGGGCCGTTGGTACAGTCGCGGCATGGCGGTGGACGAGCTCGACACCCGAATCCTGCGTCTGCTGATCGAGCAGCCGCGCACCAGCGTCCGCGAGTACGCCCGGATCCTCGGCGTCGCGCGCGGGACCCTGCAGGCGCGGCTGGACCGGCTGGAGCGCACGGGCGTGATCACGGGGACCGGACCGGTGCTCTCCCCCGCCGCGCTGGGCCACCCGGTGCTGGCCTTCGTCCACATCGAGGTCACCCAGGGGCATCTGGACGACGTGGGCGACGCGCTGGCCGCCGTACCGGAGATCATCGAGGCCTTCTCGATCACCGGCGGCGGGGACCTGCTGACCCGGGTGGCGGCCCGCGACAACGCGCACCTGGAGGATGTGATCCAGCGGCTGATCCAGCTCCCGGGCGTGGTCCGCACCCGGACGGAGGTGGCCCTGCGCGAGCGGGTCCCACACCGATTGCTGCCGCTGGTCGAATCCGTGGGGAGGAACGCCCGCAAGAGCTGACAGGATGACTGAGACAGGACAGAACCGGCAGGACGGGCATAGCGGATGATTTCCGTCATATTCGATCTCGACGGCACCCTCGTGGACAGCGAACCGAACTACTACGAATCCGGACGCCGCACCTTGGAGCGGCACGGCGTCCCCGATTTCACGTGGGAACAGCACTCCCGGTTCATCGGCATCGGCACCCTGGAGACGCTGGAGATCCTCAAGGAGCGTTACGGCATCCGGGCGCCGGTCGAGCAGCTGCTCGCCGAGCAGAACGCGGCCTACCTGGACCTGGCCCGCACCCGGACCGAGGTGTTCCCGCAAATGCGGAAGTTCGTCGAGCGGCTGTACGCCGAAGGGGTGCCGATGGCGGTCGCCTCCGGTTCCTCGCTCGAGGCGATCGACGCCGTTCTGGCGGGAACCGGGCTGGACGCGGTGCTCACCACGGTGGTCTCCGCCGAGGAGGTCGCTCACGGCAAGCCCGCTCCGGACGTGTTCCTGGAGGCGGCCCGCCGGCTGGGCGCGCGGCCCGCCGACTGCGTGGTCGTCGAGGACGCGACGCCGGGGGCGCAGGCCGCCCACGCCGCGGGCATGGGCTGCATGGTGATCCCGTACGCGGCGGAGATCGCGGACGACCCGGCCTTCGCCACGGCCGGACTCCTCTTCCCGGGCGGACAGCCGGAGTTCACCGCGGACGCGGCGCACGACTGGCTGACGGCGCGCCGGACGGCCTGACCGTCTGGCCGTCTGGCCGTCTGGCCGTCTGACGATCCGCCAGGCCGGCGCGGTCCGGAGTCTGGTGCCCTGCGGGGGCTGCTGTCACCATGCCTGCGTGACCGCGACCCTGCCCCCGGGCACCCGGAACGGCGGACCCCGCCGGTGGCCCCTGCTCGGGAACCTGCCCGCCTTCGCCCGCGATCCCCTGGTCTTCTTCGAGTCCCTGCGCGACGAGTACGGCGACTGGGTGCCCTGGGCCCTCGGCCCGCAGCGCAACGTGCTGGTCTCCCGGCCCGAGCACGCCGGTGAACTGCTCGCCGCCGTCGAGTCCACATTCAAGCCGATGGAACTGGGCTGGGCCTTCCACCAGTTGCTGGGCGACGGGGTGGTCGTCGCCACCGGGGACGACTGGCGGCGCAAGCGGGCACTGGTCCAGCCCGCCGTGCGCCCGCGGCAGGTGCGCTCGTACGCCGCCACGATGGTGGAGTGCGCGGACGCACTGGCCGGCGGCTGGCGCGAGGGCGAACGGATCGACGTACACCGGGAGATGGCCGGGCTCACCCAGCGGATCGCGGTGCGCACGCTGTTCGGGAGCGACGCGGCCGGCCGGGAGGCGCCCATCAGCGCGGCGATGGCCACGGCGCAGCGGGAGCTGGGCGCGGAGTTCCGGGGGCTGACGCTGTTCCTGCCGCCGTGGGTGCGCACTCCCGGGCGGCGCCGGATGCGGGAGGCGGTGGCGGTCCTCGACCGGGAGATCGCGCACGTCATACGGGAGCACGAGAGGGCCTCGGCGGCGGGCGCGGAGCGGGACGACCTGCTGAGCCGGCTGCTCGCGGCCCGCGACGAGGACGGTGGCCCGCTCTCCCGCAAGGAGCTGCGGGACGAGTCGATCACCCTCTACATCGGCGGCCACGAGACCACGTCGACCACCCTGACCTGGGCGTGGCAGCTGCTGTCGGGCGCCCCCGACGCGCGGGCCCGGCTGACGGAGGAGCTGGACCGGGTACTCGGCGGGCGCCTGCCGACGTACGACGACTACGCGCGGCTGCCGTGGACCCAACAGGTGGTCAAGGAGGCGCTGCGGATCTATCCGCCGATCTGGCTGATCTCGGCGGTGGCCACGGAGGGCGCGAGCATCGGCGGACGGGCGGTGCCGGCGGGGACGGCGGTGTGGACCAGCCCCTGGTCGATGCACCGGGACGAGCGGTGGTTCCCGGACCCGGAGGCGTTCCGCCCCGAGCGGTGGGACGCGGACGCCCCGCATCCGGCGCCCGAACACGCCTGGTTCCCCTTCGGCGGGGGCCCGCGGGCCTGCCTGGGGGCGCGGTTCGCGCTGGTGGAGGCCGCGCTCGTGCTGGCCGTGCTGGGGCAGCGGTTCCACCTGGACAGCGGGAGCGGGCGGGCCGCGGTGTTCCCGGGCCTCACCCTGCAGCCGGTCGGACCGGTCACGGCGACGCTGCGCCGAACCGGCCACCCCGGGCTGTTGGCGCCGTAGGCCCGGCCGGCGGGGAAGATCCCGCGACCCCCGCCAGTTGGTAGAACCGTGAACAATGCGACGCGGGACGTGGACCCAGTGGACACGGTGGACGTGGTGGTCGTCGGCGCCGGGCAGGCGGGCCTGTCCAGTGCCTACCACCTGGCGCGGGCGGGCCTCGATCACGTGGTCCTGGACCACGCGCCGCGACCGGGCGGGGCCTGGCAGTACCGCTGGCCCTCGCTCACCTACGGCAGGGTCCACGGGATGCACGCCCTGCCCGGGATGGAGCTGACCGGCGCCGACCCGCTGCGCCCCTCGTCCGAGGTGATCGGGGAGTACTTCGCCTCCTACGAGGACCGCTTCGACCTGCGCGTACGGCGCCCCGTGGACGTCTCGGCCGTCCGTGAGGGGGACGACGGAGACGGCGGACGGCTGCGCGTCGAGACCTCGGCGGGCGTCTGGTCGGCCCGGGCCCTGATCAACGCCACGGGAACCTGGGACCGGCCGTTCTGGCCGCGCTACCCGGGCCAGGAGACCTTCCGCGGCCGCCAGCTGCACACGGCGGACTACCCCGGGCCGCAGGAGTTCGCCGGGGCCCGGGTGATCGTCGTGGGCGGCGGCACGTCGGCGGTGCAGCACCTGCTGGAGATCGCCGAGGTGGCGGCGGAGACCACCTGGGTGACCCGGCGGCCCCCGGTCTTCCGCGACGGCGGTTTCGGGGAGGCCGAGGGCCGGGCCGCGGTGGCCCTGGTGGACGATCGGGTCCGCCGGGGGCTGCCGCCGCAGAGCGTGGTCAGCGTGACGGGGCTCCCGCTGAACGAGGCCGTCCGGGCCGGTCTGGCCTCGGGGGTCCTGGACCGCCGGCCCGTCTTCGACCGGATCACCGCCACGGGCGCCGTCTGGGCGGACGGGAGCCGCGTGGACGCGGACGTCATCCTGTGGGCCACCGGATTCCGCGCGGCCGTCGACCACCTGGCCCCGCTGCGCCTGCGCGAGCCGGGCGGCGGCATCCGGGTCGAGGGGACGAGGGCCGTGCGCGACGAGCGGATCCACCTGGTCGGCTACGGTCCGTCGGCGTCGACCATCGGCGCCAACCGCGCGGGCGGCGCCGCGGTCCGCGAGATCCGCCGGCTGCTGACCCGCGAACGGGTCGGTTCGCCCGCGGCCTGACCGCCTCCGGCCCCGGCTCCCGCACCGGCCTCCCGCGCAGGCCGCCGGGCCTCAGCCGGCCGGGGCCGGATCGATGGGGAACTCCCGGTCCGGGGTGTCCGCGGCGCAGGCCTCCGGGGTCGCGTACACGTAGCCCGTGCCGTTGCGCACCTGCAGGACGGGATCGGTCCAGTTCTCGGTGTGCTCCGGGACGAAGACGCGCGTGGTGTGCCGCTCCGCGTCGTGGACCAGGAGCGAGACGATGGCGTAGAGCTGGGCCCCGATGTGGCCGAGCCCCTGCCGAGGGTGGTCCTCGGGGCCCTCTACGTGGATGACGAAGAAGCGTTCATCCACCCAGTAGCCGCCCTTGTCCAGCAGTTCGCCCTCTCCCACGCGCACTCCGTCCACCCACAGCCGCGCCTCGCTCGGACCGTCGCGGAACAGGAGGACCGAGCGGTGGCGGTCGCCGGCGGTGAAGGTCACGTCGATCTCGTGCCGGCTCCAGCAGTCGATGAAGCTGCTGCACGCCCCGGGCACGCCACCGTGCCGGTGGCTGGCGATCTTCCCGCCCGGCGGCACGACGGGATCCAGACTGCAGGTCTCGGCGAAGCGGCAGGGCCGCTCGACGTCCCGGCGGCAGCCGAGCCCCATCGCCGCGACGTCGCGCGGCGCCGCCTTCGAGAGCAACTCGCCCAGTCGCTCCACGTAGCGGTGCTCTCCGACCAGAGCGGTCAGGTCGGCGTCGTCGGACCACCAGTGGAGCAGGTCGACCCCGACGGGGGAACGGGCCAGCCAGTGCTGCCACTCCTCCCCGCTGCTGCCCCACCGTTGGGTCACCCGCTCGTGCGCTGCCCGCTCGGCTGCCGCGGCGGCCTCGGCGGCCGCGTCCACCGGCGTCGCAGGGCCCGGCTCCTCGTCGGGGGACCCGCCCTCGGGCGCCCCCGCCTCGGCCTCGGCTTCGGCTTTCGCCCTCACTGTCGCTGTCGCTGTCGCTTTCCATGGCCACTTCACGGCTCGCCCCCTCGGTGCACGCGTCCGGCAGGCGGCCGATGGTAGGGCCGGCCCTGGGTCCGGTGCCCGTCATTTCCCGGCGGCGCCCCCCTGACCTGCACCGGAGCCTGCATGGGAGCCTGCGTGGGAGCCTGCGTGGGAGCCCTCGTGGGAGCCCTCGTGGGCACGGATCCGGTTGAACTCCGCCACGTGCTTCTTGTGTTCGTCGTAGGTAGCCGAGAAGCGGGTGTCCCCCGGCTTCACGGTGACGAAGTACAGCCAGTCGCCGGGCGTCGGCGCGACCGCGGCCGCCATGGCCTCCAGCCCCGGGCTGTCGATCGGGGTGGGCGGCAGGCCCTGGCGTTCGTACGTGTTGAAGGGGCTGTCGATGCGGGTCTCGCTCAGCTTGGTCTCCACGGAGCTGCGGTTCAGCGCGTAGTTGATGGTGGAGTCCATCTGCAGCGGCATCGACTTCGCCAGCCGGTTGTGCACCACGCGTGCGACCTTGCCCATGTCGGCGCGGGTCTCGGCCTCCGCCTCGATGATGCTGGCCATCGTGGCCGTCTGGTACGGGGTCATCCCGTGGGCCTTGCCGCCGTCGGCCACCGCCTTGGTGGCGAGCTTCTCGTTCGCCGTGCGCACCATGTACGCGAGGAGTGCGGCCGGCGTGGTCTGCGAGGTCACCGGGTACGTCGCCGGGAAGAGGTACCCCTCCGGGTTGCCCTTGGCCTCCGCGGGCAGTGCCAGTCCGGCGGTGGCCACCGCCGACTTCGCGGATCCGGGCGGGAGCTTCAGTGCGCGGTCGACCGCGGCGTACACCTGCGACGCGCGCCAGCCCTCGGGGATCACCAACCGGCGAGGTTTCTCCGGCTCGTCCCCACCCCTCAGTATCGGGATCAGGACTGCCGCACCGATGGCGAGCAGCATGCCGAGGAAGAGCGCCAGTCGGCCCCGGCGGGTGAGCCGGGATCGGCGCCGCGGCGGCCGGTACTCATGACTCATGCGGGAACGCTAACCCGCAAACTGTCATATTTTCGACATCCGGCCCGTGCGGCGGTCATACCGTCACACGTTCACCGGAGCCAGCTGGGCTTCCTCGGGCGGCTCGGGCGCCAGCGCGGCGTCCCGGTCCCGGCGGACCAGCGCCGCGTACCGGCCGTCCGCCTTCAGCAGCTCCTCGTGGGTACCGCGCTCGGCGATGCGGCCCCCGTCCAGCACCACGATCTGGTCGGCGTCGCGGACGGTGGAGAGCCGGTGCGCGATGGTGATGGTCGTCCGGCCGGCCGAGAGGTTGTCGATGGCCCGCTGGACGGCGTGCTCGGTACGGGTGTCCAGGGCACTGGTGGCCTCGTCGAGGATCAGCACCGGCGGGTCCCTCAGGATGGTGCGGGCGATGGCGAGCCGCTGCTTCTCGCCTCCGGAGAACCGGTATCCGCGCTCGCCGACCAGGGTGTCGTACCCATCGGGCAGGGACGCGATGTGGTCGTGGATCTGCGCCGCGCGGGCCGCCTCGATGATCTCCTCGTCGGTGGCGTCCGGCTTGGCGAAGCGCAGGTTGTCCGCGACCGAGGCGTGGAAGAGGTAGGTCTCCTGGGAGACCACGCCGATGGAACGGGCCAGCGAGTCGAAGTCGAGGTCGCGCACGTCCACCCCGTCGAGGGCGACCCGTCCGCCCGTCACGTCGTAGAGCCGGGGCACCAGGTAGCTGAGCGTGCTCTTGCCGGAGCCGGTGGAGCCGACCACGGCGAGGGAACCGCCGGCCGGAACCGTGATGTCGATCCCCGTCAGTGTCGGTCCGCCCTTGGCGTCGTACGCGAAGTGCACGTCCTCCAGCGCGACCTCGCCCTTGGCCCGGTCGAGGCGCACCGGGTCGGGGCGCTCGGTGATGTCCACCGGCAGGTCGAGGTACTCGAAGATGCGGGCGAACAGGGCGAGCGAGGTCTGTATCTGCACACCGGTCGACAGCAGGCTGACTGCGGGCCGGAACAGGCCCTGCTGGAGGGTGACGAAGGCGACGAGGGTGCCGACGGAGAGCGAGGGGGCGCCGGTCTGGAGGGCTATGCCGGCGGCCCAGTAGATCAGCGCTGGCATGGCGGCCATGACGATGCCGATGGTGGACATCCGCCAGCGCCCGGCCATGCTCGAGCGCACCTCGAGATCGACGAGCTTCTCGGACTCCGCGGAGAAGGCGGCGGTGAGGGACTCGGAACGGCCCATGGTGCGGCCGAGCAGGATGCCGCTGACCGAGAGGGACTCGGTGACGGTCGCGGCCATGGCGGCCATCTGCTTCTGCCGCTTCGTCGTGATCTTCTTGCGCTCGTGCCCGACCCGCCGGCTGATCCACACGAAGACGGGGAGCAGGAGCAGCGAGACCAGGGTGAGGCGCCAGTCCAGCGCGAGCATGGCGACCACGGTGGCGATGACGGCCGTCAGGTTCGAGACGAGCGAGGTCGCGGTGGAGGTGACCGTGGCCTGCATGCCGCCGATGTCGTTGGCGATGCGGGACTGCACCTCGCCGGTGCGCGTGCGGGTGAAGAAGGCCAGCGGCATCCGCTGGAGCTGCGCGTAGACGGCCGTGCGCAGGTCGTGCATGACGCGCTGGCCGACGGTGGTGGAGATCAGCGTCTGGAGCACGCCGAAGACGCTGGTGACGACGGCGGTGAGGATCATGCCGAGCGCGAGCAGGCTGAGCAGCCCGGTGCGGCCCTGCGGGATCGCGACGTCGAGGATCTCCCGGAGCAGGAACGGCGAGGCGACGCCGACCAGCGAGGAGGCTCCGACGAGCAGGCCGACGACGGCGAGCCGGCCGCGGTAGGGCCGGAAGAGCGCCACGATGCGGCGCAGCTCCCGCGGCTGCTCCGCCGGGGCGGGTCGGGTCGGGTCGAGCGGGTCTTTCGATGGGGTCCACTTCGGTTCGTCGCGCATGGGCACCCTCTCGGGGTCAGGAGACAGGGGTCAAGGTCTTCGCGGAGCCGCCTCCGACAGAGCCGGCACCATTGGAGCATAGGTCATTGTTACCTATGCTCACAATGAACGGGGTCCTGATATCGTTCCCGCATGAGCTCCGCCTCCGACACCGATCGCCTCCTCGCCGAACAGCTCCTGCGCCTGACGCGCAGGCTCCACCGGATCCAGAAGCGCCACATGGTGCCGCTCGGGATCACTCCCGCCCAGAGTCGGCTGCTGCGCCTCGTCTCGCACTACGAGGGCGAGCAGCCGCCCCGGATGGCGGACCTCGCCGCGCGCCTGGAAGTCGTCCCGCGCGCCGTGACCACCCTCGTCGACGGCCTGGAAGCGGCCGGGTGCGTGCGCCGCGCGCCCGACCCCGCCAACCGGCGTGTCATCCGGATCGAGCTCACCGACACCGGCCGCGCCACGCTGCGCCGTCTGCGCAACGCGCGAACGGACGCGGCAGAGGAGATCCTGGCTCCATTGACCGCCGACCAGCGCGAGGTGCTCGGCGGCCTGCTGAACGCCCTGTCGGACGCGCCGGCGGAGCGCACCTGCTGAGTGGGCCACACGTGGGCCGCCGTGAGGCGAGGGGTCGCACATGCCGCTGCTGGAACCGAAGCCGGGGGCCCTGCGCCCGCGCGGCATCAGCGGCCCCTCCCCCGACCGGGTCCCCGCGCACCGGGCCGCCGGCACCCCGGAGCCGCTGCGCGGCGAGCTGACCGAGCTGCTGGGCGCCGAGAAGGTGCTGTGGAAGGTGTCCGACCTGGTCCGCTACGCCTCCGACGCCTCCCCGTACCGGTTCGTGCCCCAGGTCGTCGTGATCGCCGAGGACATCGACGACGTCTCCGCGGTGCTCTCGTACGCCCACGGCCGCGGGCGGGAGATCGTCTTCCGCGCCGCCGGGACCTCGCTCAACGGCCAGGCCCAGGGCGAGGACATCCTGGTCGACGTACGCCGCCACTGGGCCGGGATCGAGGTGCTGGAGGAGGGCCGGCGGGCCCGGATCCGGCCCGGCACCACCGTGATGCGGGCCAATGCAGCCCTCGCCCGGCACGGCCGGATCCTCGGCCCCGACCCGGCCAGCGCCCTCGCCTGCACCCTCGGCGGGGTCGTCGCCAACAACGCCTCCGGCATGACCGCGGGCACCACGCGGAACTCGTACCGCACGCTCTCCTCCCTCACCTTCGTCCTGCCCGGCGGCACCGTCGTGGACACCGCCGACCCGCTGGCCGACGAGGAGCTGGCGCGCGCCGAACCGGCCCTGTGCCGCGGGCTGATGGAGATCAAGGAGGAGATCGAGGCCGACCCCGCCCTGGTCGCCCGGATCCGCGCCAAGTACGAGATCAAGAACACCACCGGCTACCGCCTCGACGCCTATCTCGACGGCAACACCCCCGTCGAGATCCTGCGGGGCCTGATGGTCGGCTCGGAGGGCACCCTCGGCTTCATCTCCGAGGTCGTCTTCGACACCCTCCCCCTCGACCGCGAGGTCTGTTCGGCCCTGCTGTTCTTCCCCTCGCTGCCCGCGGCGGCCGCGGCCGTGCCCGTCTTCAACGAGGCGGGCGCCGTCGCCGTGGAGCTGATGGACGGCAACACCCTGCGCGCCTCGGTCAGCGTCGCGGGCGTTCCCGCCGACTGGGCGGACCTGCCCCGGGAGACGACCGCCCTGCTCGTGGAGTTCCGGGCCCCCGACGAGGCCGGCCGGGACGCCTGCGCACGCCGGGCCGCGCGGGCCCTCGACGGACTCGACCTGATCGCCCCGGTGGCCTCGGTCACCAATGCCTTCACCAGCGACCCGAAGACCGTGGGCGGCTACTGGACGGCCCGCAAGGCCTTCGTCACCGCCGTCGGCGGAGCCCGCGCCCCCGGCACCACCCTGATCACCGAGGACTTCGCGGTACCGCCCTCCCGGCTGGCCGAAGCCTGCGGGGCGCTCCTCGAACTCCAGGCGCGGCACGGCTTCGACGCGGCCGTCGCCGGGCACGCCGCCCACGGCAACCTGCACTTCCTGCTCGCCTTCGACGCCGCGGACCCGGCCGACGTCGAGCGGTACGGGGCCTTCATGGAGGCCTTCTGCCGGCTCACCGTGGAGCGCTTCGACGGCTCCCTGAAGGCCGAGCACTCCACCGGCCGCAACATGGCCCCCTTCCTCGAACTGGAATGGGGCCCCAGGGCGGCCGGGCTGATGTGGCGGACCAAGCGGGTCGTCGACCCGGACGGGGTGCTCGCCCCGCGCATCCTCCTCGACCGCGACCCGCGGGCCCATCTGCGCGGCCTGAAGACCATTCCGCAGGTGGAGGCGGTGGCCGACCCCTGCATCGAGTGCGGTTTCTGCGAACCGACCTGCCCCAGCGGGGATCTGACGACCACTCCGCGCCAGCGGATCGTGCTGCGCCGCGAGATGATGCGCCAGCAGCCCGGCTCCCCCGTGCTGGACGGGCTGCTCGGCGCCTACGGCCACGACGCGGTGGACACCTGCGCGGGCGACTCCACCTGCAGGCTGGCCTGCCCGGTCGGCATCGACACCGGGGCGCTGATGAGGGACTTCCGCCACCGCCGGCACGGCGCCCGCGAGGAGGCCGCCGCCGCGCTGGCCGCGCGGCGGTTCCGGACCGTCGAGGCCGCCGCCCGGCTGACGGTGGCCGCGGCCGACCGCGTCACCCGTGCGGTCGGGGACCAGCTGCTCGAGGCGGCCACGGGGGCCGCGCGCAAGGCCGTACGACCGGACCTGCTGCCGCGGTGGCTGCCGCAGATCCCCGGCGCGGCCGCGCGGAGCCTGCCCGTCACCCGGCGGGTGGGCGCCTCGGCGGTGTACTACCCGGCCTGCGTCAACCGCATCTTCGGCGGATCCGGGGGCCGTCCCGGCCCCTCCCTGCCGGAGGCCGTGGTGGTTGTGTCGGAACGCGCCGGCAAGCCGGTCTGGATCCCCCGCGACGTGAAGGGAACCTGCTGCGCGACCATCTGGCACTCCAAGGGCTACGAAGCCGGCAACCGGGAGATGGCCAACCGGATCGTCGAGGCCGCCTGGGGCTGGACGGCCGGCGGACGGCTGCCGCTGGTCGTCGACGCCTCCTCGTGCACCCTGGGCCTCGCGCACGAGGTGGTCCCGTACCTGACGGAGGACAACCGGGCCCTGCACGCGGAGCTGCGGATCGTCGACTCGGTCGTGTGGGCCGCGGAGGAACTCCTGCCGCACTTGCGGGTGCGGCGCAGGGTGGGCTCGGCCGTGCTCCATCCCACCTGCTCGATGCGGCACTTGGGCGACGAGGCGCAGCTGCGGGCGGTGGCCGGGGCCTGCGCCGAGGAGGTGGTGGTCCCGGACGACGCGGGCTGCTGCGGCTTCGCGGGCGACCGCGGCATGCTGCACCCGGAGCTGACGGCCTCCGCCACGGCGCGCGAGGCGGCGGAGGTGACGGCGCGGGCCTTCGACGCACACCTGTCGGCGAACCGGATGTGCGAGGTGGGCATGGACCGGGCGACCGGGCGTCACTACCATTCGGCGCTCATCGAACTGGAGCACGCCACTCGCCCGTGAGCGCCGGTGTGCGCGACCCCGCTGAACAGGAACGGAGCCGTCCACCGGGTCCGCAGACCTCGTGGCGCAAGGGCTCCGCCGACGGAAAACCGATTGCCCGGGACCGGTCCGGAAGGCGAACCTTGCACGGTTTGGACCACTCGACCAGTCATGGGGCGTCATGCAGATCAGCGATCTTCCGTATCCGGATCCGGGGGTACCCGACGCTCGCTCAGGCCCCCGTTTCCTCCTGTGGCTGGGACGCGGTCAACTCGGCGGACAGCTCAAGAGCCTGTGCTGGGGAATCCTGCACTTCTCCGGCGTCGCCGGGCTGCCGTACGCGGTGGGGCTGGGCGTGACCGCGGTCGTCGACCGCGATCCGGACCGGCTGCTGCGCGTCGCCGCCCTGCTGCTGGTCATCGGCGTCGCCATCTCCGTCGGCGACGCCATGCTCCACCGCACGGCCGTCACCAACTGGATCACCGCCGCGGCGCGCGTGCAGCAGCTCCTCGCCCGCAAGACGGCCGAGCTGGGCGCCGCCCTCACCCGCCGGGTCGCCGCGGGTGAAGTGGTGGCGGTGTCGACGGGGGACGTGGAGAAGATCGGATGGTTCGTCGAGGCCGTCTCGCGCTTCCTCGCGGCCGTCTTCTCCGTCGTCCTCGTCTGCATCGGCCTGCTGTTCTACGCTCCCGAACTCGGTGTCGTCGTGGCCATCGGCGTCCCGCTGGTCGCCCTGGCCTCGCTGCCGCTGCTGCCGCGCGCCACCAAGCGCGCCGACATCCAGCGGGAGAAGGCGGGCAAGGCCACCGAGTTGGCCTCCGACACCGTCGCCGGCCTGCGCGTACTGCGCGGCATCGGCGGTGAGGAGCTGTTCCTCGGCCGCTACCGCGAGGCCTCGCAGGAGGTCCGCAGGGCCGCGGTGCGCAGTGCCCGGATGTGGGCGCTGATCTCCGCGATCCAGGTGGTGCTCCCGGGCGCGCTGATGATCACCGTGGTCTGGTACGGCGCCACGCTCGTCACCGACGGGACCATCTCGGTGGGTGAGCTCGTCGCCGCGTTCAGCGCGGTGGCCACGCTGCTCTACCCGCTCCGGCACTTCGAGGAGATCGCCATGGCGTACTCCTTCTCGCGCCCCTCCGCCAAGCGGGCCGCCCGGGTGCTGTCGCTGACCCGTACGGACACCGCCGAGCTGCCCGTGCGCACCGGGCCGGTGGAATCGCCGGCCGTGGGCGGGGACCTGTACGACCCGCACACCGGACTGCTGGCCCCGGCGGGCCGGTTCACCGCCGTCGTGTGCGGCGACCCCGACCTCGCGGGACGGCTCGCCGAACGCCTCGGCGGCCACCCCATGGACGGGGAGGCGGGGGCGGACGCGGGGACCGGGGCGGACACGGGCACACCGTCCGTGCTCCTCGGTGGGGTCGCGCTGGACGAGCTGGAACTGGACACCGCGCGCACCCTGGTCCTCGTACAGGACAAGGATCCGGTGCTGCTGTCCGGGACCCTGCGCGAGCTGTTCGACGTACCGGCCTCCGGCACGGTCGAGTCCGGCGCGGCGCTGGCGGCCGCCCAGTGCGCGGACGTGCTGGACGCGCTGCTGCAGTCGGCGCCGGACGGGGTCGAGGACCCGATGGACGCGCGGATCACCGAGCGCGGCCGTTCGCTGTCCGGCGGGCAGCGCCAGCGTCTCGCGCTGGCGCGGTCCCTGGTCACCGACCCGGAGGTGCTGGTGCTCGACGAGCCGACCTCGGCGGTCGACTCGCACACCGAGGCACGGATCGCGGACGGGATCGCCGCCCTGCGCGCCGGGCGGACCACGGTGGTACTGGCGTCCTCACCCCTGCTGCTGGACCGCGCGGACCGGGTCGTGCTGATCGACGGGAGCACGGTCGCGGCGGTCGGTACCCACCGCGAGCTGCTGCACCGCGAGCCGCTCTACCGGGCGGCGGTCACCCGCGAGACGGACGAGGAGCAGCAGGAGCGCCTCGCCGGGCTGGAACTGACAGAGCTGGACGAAGTACTCACAGAGATCGAGGAATCCGCATGATCGGCGTGGCGCCTCCGGAGTACGATCCGGCGGCCCCCGAATCGGCCGCGACCCTGCCCGTGGGCACGTCGGCGACCGTACGGGGCTATGTGCGCGACCTGTTCCGGCGCCACCGGCGGGCCTTCGTGGCACTGGTGAGCGTCAACGCGGCAGCGGTGATCGCCTCCATGGTCGGCCCGTACCTGCTGGGCCGGGTCGTGGACGATCTTTCGGCGGGGGCGCGCGAGCTGCACCTGGAGCGCGTGGCGCTGCTGTTCGCGCTGGCACTGGCCGTCCAGACGTTCTTCGTCCGGCAGGTCCGCCTGCGCGGGGCGATGCTGGGCGAGGAGATGCTGGCCGATCTGCGCGAGGACTTCCTGGTGCGGTCGGTGGGTCTGCCGCCGGGCGTGCTGGAGCGGGCCGGTACCGGTGACCTGCTGTCGCGGATCACCACCGACATCGACCGGCTGGCGAACGCCATGCGCGAGGCGGTGCCGCAGCTGGCGATCGGCGTCGTGTGGGCCGGGCTGCTGTTCGGCGCGCTCGCGGTGACCGCGCCGCCGCTGGCGCTCGCCGCGCTGGTGGCACTGCCGGTGCTGGTGATCGGCTGCCGCTGGTACTTCCGGCGCGCGCCGTCGGCGTACCGCTCGGAGGCGGCCGGCTACGCGGCGGTCGCGGCCGTGCTCACCGAGACGGTGGACGCGGGCCGCACGGTCGAGGCGCACCGTCTCGGGCCGGAGCGGATCGCTCTGTCGGAGCGCCGGATCTCGCAGTGGGTCGCGTGGGAGCGGTACACGCTGTTCCTGCGGACGGTCCTGTTCCCCGTCATCAACGTCACCTTCGTGACGATCCTCGGCTCGGTGCTGCTGATCGGCGGGTACTGCGTGCTGCAGGGCTGGATGTCGGTCGGTCAGCTGACCACGGGCGCCCTGCTCGCGCAGATGCTGGTCGATCCGATCGGCCTGATCCTGCGCTGGTACGACGAACTGCAGGTCGCCCAGGTCTCGCTGGGCCGGCTGGTGGGCGTACGGGAGATCGAGGCGGACGCCGGGGACGCGAAGGTGGCTCCCGAGGGCCGGAACGTGCGGGCCGAGGAGGTCCACTTCGGCTACCGGGAGGGCGTGGACGTCCTGCACCAGGTGTCGATGTCCGTGCCGCCGGGCACCCGGATGGCGCTCGTCGGGCCCTCGGGCGCCGGCAAGTCCACCCTGGGACGGCTGCTCGCGGGCATCTACGCACCCCGGACCGGCGAGGTCACCCTCGGCGGGGCACGGCTGTCGCGGATGCCCGCGGAGCGGGTGCGCGAGCACGTGGCGCTGGTCAACCAGGAGCACCACGTGTTCGTGGGCTCGCTGCGCGACAACCTCCGCCTCGCGCGGACGGGCGCCGACGACGCCGAGCTGTGGGCGGCGCTGGGCGCGGTCGACGCGGACGGCTGGGCGCGGGCTATGGAGGCCGGCCTGGACACCGAGGTCGGTTCCGGCGGCACGGCACTGACCCCGGCGCAGGCGCAGCAGATCGCGCTGGCCCGGCTGGTGCTGGCGGACCCGCACACGCTGGTGCTGGACGAGGCCACCTCGCTGCTGGACCCGCGTGCGGCGCGGCACTTGGAGCGTTCGCTCGCCCGGGTGCTGGACGGGCGCACGGTCATCGCCATCGCCCACCGGCTGCACACCGCGCACGACGCGGACGTGATCGCGGTGGTCGAGGGCGGCCGGATCAGCGAACTGGGCTCGCACGACGAGCTGGTCGCGGCGGACGGCGCGTACGCGGCGCTGTGGCGGTCCTGGCACGGGTGACCCCGGCCGGCGGTTCGCCGGCCGGCGGTTCGCCGTCCGGCGCTCCCGCCCGTCACCTGCCGGACGGATCCTCGGGGTCGGCCCCCTGCGGGCCGGCCACAGGGCCGCCGGTCACGGGGCCGCCGGTCACCACGAGGTTGCCGTCCGGGGTGCGCCGCGCGAGGTGGCCGGTGCGGAGGTGGCCGTCGGCGGTGAAGGAGCGTGCGTTGTGCCCGGGCGCCCGGTAGTAGCCCCGCGGGGTGTGCGGGCCCCGGGCGAGGAGCTCGCCGGGCTCGCCGTCGGGCACCTCCTTGCCGTCGGCGTCGACGAGGCGGATCTCGTCGCCGGGCGAGAGCGGACGGCCCTGTGTGGTGAACACGGTCTCGTCCGGATCGTCGGGCCGGGTGAGCACGAGCGGCCCCTCGGCCATGCCGAACACCTGCTGCAGGCGACAGCCGAGTACGGGACCCATCCGTTCGGCGGTCGCCCGGTCCACGGGCGCGCCGCCGATCTGCACGAGACGCAGACTGCTCACGTCGGCCCGGATCTCGGGCAGTGCGTCGAGCCAGAGACGGGCCACGGCGGGCACCAGTGAGGTGACGGTGACCCGCTCCCGCTCGATGACCGGGAGGCACTGCGCCGGTCCCGGGTCCTCGACCAGGACGACGGTGCCGCCGGCGGAGAGGGTGCCGACGATGCCGGGGCAGCCGAAGGCGAAGTTGGACTCGGCGGGCAGCGCGGCGAGGTACACGTCGTCCTCGGTGAGCGAGATCAGTTCGGCGGCGGTCTGCGCCTGGTGGAGGTAGTCGTTGTGGGTCCGCGGAACGATCCTGGGCTCCTCGCCGGCACCGCCGGACAGCAGGAGGAACGCCACCTGGCCGGCGCTCTGTGCGAGCGCCCGGTAGGGCGGGGAGTCGATGGAGCCCAGCGGGAAGTAGTGGCAGCCCGACGGGTCGGTCGTGAAGCCGCCGTACGGGGACGAGGTGCCCGGCGCCTCGAAGGGGAACACCCGCCGCAGGAAGGGTCCTCGGGCCGCGATGTCCGCGGCCATCGCCGTGTGGTCGAAGCCCTGGTGGACCGAGGGACCGACGTAGCCGACGGCCTGGGTGGTCCACGCGACGGGGGACACCTCGGACGCGCGGTGCGAGACCGGGCACAGGACGGGGACGATGCCGGCGCGCATCAGCGCGAAGACGGTGACGACGAACTCGGGCACGTTCGGCAGCTGGACGAGGACCCGCTGCCCGGGCCGCAGGCCGCGCAGGCGGAAACCTGCGGCCATGCGGTCCACGCGCCGGTTCAGGTTCGCGTAGGTGATGCGGGTGGCGCCGTGCACGAGGGCGGTCCGCGGTCCGTACTGCAGGGCCCAGCCGCGCAGCAGGCTGTCCAGCGTATGGCCGCGCCAGTGTCCGGCCATCCAGTAGCGGTCGACGAACTCCTCGGGCCAGGGCGTGCAGCCCTCGAGCATGCGTGTCATTCGCTTCCTTCCCCCGCCGTCCCGACCCTGGCCACCCAATCCGTCAACATCCCTGCGCACAATGCGCTTTCCTGACCATGGACGCTTAATTCGATCAGCAGAACGCCCAAGGCGCGCCTCTGACCAGGGGGAACGGTCCGGGCTGCCGGGCTGACGGACTGGCGGGACGGCGGGCTAGGAGCCGAGGAGCGGCAGGGCGGGGAAGGCGTGGTCCTGCCAGATCAGGCGGGAGGCCTCCTCCGGGTAGGCGGCGAGGGTCGGCCGGGTGCCGAAGAGCTGCACGAGGCGCTGCCCGGCGTCGTACGCGGGCCAGCCGGGGTCGCCGTGGGCCGCGAACGCCGTCCAGGCGCCCCGCATGCGCGCGGACAGCTCCTCCGCCTCCGGGAACGGGCTCTCACCGATCAGCACGGCGGGCTGGCCGCGCTCCAGGTTGCCGAAGACCAGCGGCACGTCGAGGCCGTGGCAGGCGCCGAGGGCGCCGCCCATGCCCGGGGCCGACCAGATCAGCTCGTAGACGTGGGCACGGCCGCCGGCGGCCGTCTGGGCCTGGGCGAGGTGGAGGGACGGCATGCGGAACAGCCAGTCGGAACCGACCAGCTCGTAGAGCTCGTCCGGGCCCGCGGCCGGATGGGCCTCGCGGTAGCGGAGTGCGGCGTCCTGACCGGGGCCGAAGACGCGCAGGGCGGTCTGCGCCTGCTCCGGAGTGACCTGACCGAGCAGTCCGTCGAGTGCGGTGAGCAGCCGCGTTTCGTCGCGGGTGTGGCCGACGAGGAGTTCGATGTCCCGGCCGGCGCCTTCGGCCAGGGCCTGCCACGGCGTGACGGGCAGGGTCTCGCCGTCGACGACCGGGGAGAAGGGGATCGCCCGGTGCGCGACGGGGCCCCAGCGATCCGTCCACCGGTCCATCTTGGCGCCGACCGCGTCACCGGCGGCGGACAGCCGGGCGGGGTCCACCCCGGCCAGATCGGCCGACGTGGGCCGCAGTCCCAGCTCGGCGGCGCAGGCGGCGGCGATGTCGGCGGCGAGCTCCGGCGAGAAGAAGGTGCCCTGCACGCTCTGCGCGACGGCCCGGCCGAAGAGACCGGCCGCCCGCGGCATCGCCAGCAGAGCGGCGACCGATCCGGCCCCTGCCGACTGGCCGAAGACGGTGACGCGGCCCGGGTCACCTCCGAAGGCCCCGATGTTGTCGCGCACCCACTCCAGGGCGGCGACCTGGTCCAGCAGGCCCCGGTTGGCGGGCGCTCCCTCGATCTGCCCGAACCCCTCCGGGCCCACGCGGTAGTTGAACGTCACCACGACGACACCGCCGTCACGGGCCAGGCGGCCGCCGTCGTACTCGGGAAGGCCCGACATGCCGATCGAGTAGGCGCCGCCCTGGATCCACACCATCACCGGCAGCCCCGCGCCCGGGCCCGGCTCGGGCGACCAGACGTTGACCGTGAGCCAGTCCTCGCCCGCCGCGTCCCGGGCGAGCGCGTCCATGCCGAAGTGGCCGCCCTGCGGGGGCGGCGGGCCGTACGACACCGCGGGCCGCACCCCGTCCCATCCCCGTACGGGCCTCGGTGCGGCGAAACGCAGCGGGCCGACCGGCGGCTCGGCGAACGGGATGCCGCGGAAGACCGCCACACCCTCCTCGCGGGCGCCTCGCAGCGCCCCGCCCGTCACGCGGACTTCCGGCTGGGACCCGGAGGCCTCGGACGCGACAACGCTCATCACAGCTCCCTCGCTGGGCGGCCCGGACGTTCCGGATCATCCCCGCCGCCGCACGCTGTGCGCCAGCGATTTAGGGAGCTGCCGGCGCGAGCCGGAAGGCGGATCTAGATGAACCCGAGGGCCGAGGCGCCGCCGAAGCCGCCCAGCAGGACGAAGACCGGCATGAGGACCTTGAGCTCCACCCAGCTGCCGGCGCGGAAGCGCATCATCTTCGGCGGGCCGATCGGGTACCAGCGCTTGCCCGCGATCGGGATGGGCCACAGGACCGGGCAGCCGGAGACGGTCAGCGCGTCGCCGATGTCGTGGACCAGGGCGCCGAGCACGATCGGCAGGCCCAGCCAGAGGTACTCCTGGCCCGGGCCGGTGAACAGCCAGCCCGCTCCGTTGCCGGGCTGGTCGAGCACTCCGGCCAGGATCCACGCGCTGGTCGCACCGAGCAGCCAGACCAGGACGTCGCTGGACATCCGGGCCGCCCGCCACAGCAGGCCTTCGACCGCCAGCACCAGGTGCACGAAGAGCAGGGCGAGCACGCCCCAGCGGTCGGCGGTGACGGCGAGCACGGAGGCTCCGCCGCCTATCAGGACGGCCCAGAGCCAGGTGTGCGTCAGCGTGCGGTGGCCGCCGGTGCGGCGGGCGTCCTTCTTGGAGCGGGTGGACTTGTAGACGGCGTAGGAGATCTTATCGACGACCTCGCACAGGCCCCTGGAGAGCGGGCCGAAGGCGCGCGAGATCGTCGCCGACTTGTGGTCGAGGTCCGGGGCCAGGGCCGCACCGGCGCAGATCAGCGCGCCGACGACGAGGACGGGCCACGGCATGGGGTGTCCGGCCGCCGCGGTCGCAGCCCCCACCCCCAGCCAGGCCGCTGCCCCGGACAGTGAGTGCGCCGGACCCATCATGGTCGTTTCCCGCCCCGCTGGTGTTGTGGTCGGGCCCCGTCGACCGTTTCGTTCGGGCCCCATCGACGGCACAGCGTACCGTCGACGATCTTCCTTCCGTCCGCCGGTTCCCTGATCCGGGGGGAAGCCAGGCAAGATGGGGGGTGTGACCCTCATTGATCAGCTCCCGCCGAACGCCGACCCCGACGCCCTCTTCGAGGCTTTCTCCTCGTGGGCGGAGGACCAGGGCATCACCCTGTACCCGGCTCAGGAGGAGGCGCTGATCGAGGTCGTCTCCGGGGCGAACGTGGTCCTGTCCACGCCGACCGGCTCCGGCAAGAGCCTCGTCGCGGCCGGCGCCCACTTCACGGCCCTGGCCCAGGACAAGGTCACCTTCTACACCGCTCCGATCAAGGCCCTGGTGTCGGAGAAGTTCTTCGACCTGTGCAAGCTCTTCGGCACCGAGAACGTCGGCATGCTGACCGGCGACGCCTCCGTGAACGCGGACGCCCCGGTGATCTGCTGCACCGCCGAGGTGCTGGCCTCCATCGCCCTGCGCGACGGGAAGCACGCCGACATCGGCCAGGTCGTGATGGACGAGTTCCACTTCTATGCCGAGCCGGACCGCGGCTGGGCCTGGCAGATCCCGCTGCTGGAGCTGCCGCAGGCACAGTTCGTCCTGATGTCGGCGACCCTCGGCGACATGAAGCGGTTCGAGGAGGACCTGACCCGGCGCACGGGCCGGCCCACCTCGGTGGTCCGCTCCGCGACCCGGCCCGTACCGCTGTCCTACGAGTACGTCACCACGCCGATCACCGACACGATCACCGAGCTGCTGGAGACCCGGCAGGCTCCGGTCTACATCGTGCACTTCACCCAGGCCCAGGCGGTCGAGCGGGCTCAGTCGCTCATGAGCATCAACATGTGCACCCGCGAGGAGAAGGACAAGATCCAGGACCTGATCGGCAACTTCCGCTTCACCACCAAGTTCGGCCAGAACCTCTCCCGATACGTCCGGCACGGGATCGGCGTGCACCACGCCGGCATGCTGCCCAAGTACCGCCGCCTGGTGGAGAAGCTCGCCCAGGCCGGTCTGCTGAAGGTCATCTGCGGTACGGACACCCTCGGGGTCGGGGTCAACGTCCCGATCCGTACGGTGCTGTTCACCGCGCTCACCAAGTACGACGGCAACCGGGTCCGGACGCTGCGCGCCCGCGAGTTCCACCAGATCGCCGGCCGCGCCGGGCGGGCCGGCTTCGACACGGCGGGCTACGTGGTCGCGCAGGCGCCCGAGCACGTCATCGAGAACGAGAAGGCCCTCGCGAAGGCGGGCGACGACCCGAAGAAGCGCCGCAAGGTGGTGCGCAAGAAGGCCCCGGAGGGCTTCGTCGCCTGGTCGGACACCACGTTCGAGAAGCTCATCGCCGCCGACCCGGAGCCGCTGACCTCGCGCTTCAAGGTCACCAACATCATGCTGCTGTCGGTCATCGCCCGGCCCGGCGATGCCTTCAAGGCGATGCGTCACCTCCTCGAGGACAACCACGAGCCCCGCAAGGCCCAGCTGCGGCACATCCGCCGGGCCATCGCGATCTACCGCTCGCTGCTGGACGGCGGTGTGGTCGAGAAGCTCGACACCCCGGACGCCGAGGGCCGCACCATCCGGCTCACCGTCGACCTCCAGCAGGACTTCGCGCTCAACCAGCCGCTGTCCACCTTCGCGCTGGCCTCCTTCGACCTGCTCGACCCGGAGTCGCCCTCCTACGCGCTGGACATGGTGTCCGTCGTGGAGTCCACGCTGGACGACCCGCGCCAGATCCTGGCCGCCCAGCAGAACAAGGAACGGGGCATCCAGGTCGGCCAGATGAAGGCCGACGGCATCGAGTACGAGGAGCGGATGGAGCGTCTCCAGGACGTCACCTATCCCAAGCCGCTCGAAGAGCTGCTCTTCCACGCCTACGACGTGTACGCCAAGAGCCACCCGTGGGTGCGGGACCACCCCGTCTCCCCGAAGTCGATCATCCGCGACATGTACGAACGCGCGATGACCTTCACCGAGTTCACCTCCTTCTACGAGCTGGCCCGTACCGAGGGCATCGTGCTGCGCTACCTGGCGAGCGCGTTCAAGGCGCTCGACCACACCATCCCCGACGACCTCAAGTCCGAGGACCTCCAGGACCTGATCGAATGGCTCGGCGAACTGGTCCGCCAGGTCGACTCCAGCCTGCTCGACGAGTGGGAGCAGCTGGCGAACCCGGAGGTGGAGACGGCGGAGCAGGCCCAGGAGAAGGCCGACCAGGTCAAGCCGGTCACCGCGAACGCGCGCGCCTTCCGCGTCCTGGTCCGCAACGCGATGTTCCGCCGGGTGGAGCTGGCCGCCCTCGACCACGTCAACGTGCTGGGCGAGCTGGACGCCGAGTCCGGCTGGGACGCCGACGCCTGGGGCGAGGCCATGGACGGCTACTGGGACGAGTACGACGACCTGGGCACCGGCCCCGACGCGCGCGGCCCCAAGCTGCTCCAGATCGAGGAGGACACGGCGCACGGCCTGTGGCGCGTCCGCCAGACCTTCGCCGACCCCAACGGGGACCATGGCTGGGGCATCAGCGCCGAGGTCGACCTCGCGGCCTCCGACGAGGAGGGCCGGGCCGTCATCCGGGTCACCTCGGTCGGCGAGCTCGGCGCCCTCTGACCCGATCCGGCATCCCGCCGGCCCGCCCGGACCCGACAGTGGAGATCCTCTGATGACGAACCCCGCCGAGAGACTGGTCGATCTGCTCGATCTGGAGCAGATCGAGGTCAACATCTTCCGCGGCGCCAGCCCGCAGGAGTCCCTCCAGCGCGTCTTCGGCGGCCAGGTCGCCGGCCAGGCGCTGGTGGCGGCGGGCCGCACCGTCGAGAGCGACCGCCCGGTCCACTCGCTGCACGCGTACTTCCTGCGCCCCGGCATCCCCGGGGTGCCGATCGTGTACCAGGTGGAGCGGGTGCGCGACGGGCGGTCCTTCACCACGCGCCGGGTCACCGCGGTCCAGCAGGGCAAGACGATCTTCAATCTCACCGCCTCCTTCCATCATCCGGAGGAGGGCGGCATCGAACACCAGCTGCCTCCTCACCATGTCCCCCACCCCGACACGCTCCCCAAGGTCGCGGACGAGATCCGCGAGCACCTCGGGGCGCTGCCGGAGACGCTGGAGCGGATGGCCCGCCGCCAGCCCTTCGACATCCGGTACGTGAACCGGCTCCGCTGGTCTCCGGAGGAGCTCAAGGGCGCCGACCCCCGCAGCGCGGTGTGGATGCGCGCGGTCGGCCCGCTGGGCGACGACCCGCTCGTGCACACCTGCGCCCTGACCTACGCCAGTGACATGACCCTCCTCGATGCCGTGCGCATCCCCGTGGAGCCCCTGTGGGGCATGCGCGGTTTCGACATGGCCTCGCTCGACCACGCCATGTGGTTCCACCGGCCGTTCCGGGCGGACGAGTGGTTCCTGTACGACCAGGAGTCACCCATCGCGCACGGCGGGCGCGGTCTCGCCCGGGGCCGCATCTACGACGTGGAGGGCAGGCTGCTGGTCTCCGTGGTCCAGGAGGGCCTGTTCCGTCCGTACGCCGCCAAGCCGTCCGATCCGGCCCGGTCGTCCGAGGCCGCCCCGAAGAACTGAGCGCACCCATGGCCACCTCCGCCGTCCCCTGCCCCTGCGGGCTGCCCGCCCCGTACCCGGAGTGCTGCGGCCGCTTCCACTCCGGCGCCCAGCAGGCACCCACCGCCGAGCGCCTGATGCGCTCCCGGTTCAGCGCCTTCGCCGTCGGCGACACCGCCTACCTGCTGCGCTCCTGGCACCCCTTGACCCGTCCCGCCCATCTCGACTTGGACCCCGGGCAGCGCTGGGAGCGGCTGGAGATCCTCGCCACCGAGCGCGGCGGGATGTTCGAGACGGAGGGCTCGGTGGAGTTCCGCGCCCACTACCGCGAGGGCCGGCACACCGGCTCGCTGCACGAGCACAGCAGCTTCTCCCGCGAGGCCGGGGCCTGGGTCTACGTCGGCCCCCTCTCCCCCGTCGACTTCGACTGATCCCGCGCGCCCGTCAGGGCGAAGTCCAGGCTGGTGCGGTACCAGTGGACCTCTTCCGGCGGCCCGGCCTCCAGCAGCCGCAGCGCCACCGCCGCGGACGCCGGGACCTGCGGATGCCCGTACGGCGGGGGCGGTGCGAGCGCGGCCAGGACGATCCGCTCCGCCGGGTCGGGCACGGCCTCCCGCAACTCGTCCTCCGGGAGTACCGAGGCCAGTACCGCGGCGCGCTCCCAGGGGTCGGCGGTCCGTCTCAGCAGCAGCCCGACGTGCCGCCCGCGCCACCGGCGCGGGCGCAGATCTGCCCTGGCCGCCATCAGCTCCCGGTCGGCCGGGGATGCGACCCCGCTCAGCATCCCGGGCTCCCGCGCCGCGAACGTTCGCAGTTCCGCGGCCAGGTAGAGCCACACCACGGCCCGGTACCG
The DNA here is from genome assembly GCF_044747975.1 of Streptomyces sp. NPDC090045. Lineage (NCBI taxonomy): Bacteria > Bacillati > Actinomycetota > Actinomycetes > Kitasatosporales > Streptomycetaceae > Streptomyces > Streptomyces sp. NPDC090045. The sequence goes on along the minus strand of NZ_JBIVFA010000017.1, from coordinate 47,039 downwards.
GTTGATCCGGTAGCCGACCGGGGTGACGTGCCCACAGCGTGCGAGGCGGGTGAACCGGCTGGGGCCGACCCCCAGCACCTCGGCCGCCGCCCCCGCTCCGGCCACGGCCTCGACCCGCTCGCGCAGCGCGTCCGGTCCGCCCGCTGCCGTCCTGGCCCGGTCCAGCTCCGCCCGTGCGTAGCGGGCGGCCCCGCCCGTCGCCGGCCGCCCCGCCCGTACGATCCCCAGTTGGACGGCCCTGGCGAACTCGCTGCGGCTCAGCCCCAGTTCCCCGGCGGCCTGCACGCCTCCCACCAGCGCGCCCGCCTCACGGCCGCCGCCTTCGACAGCCGCGGCCTGCTCCGCGGGCCCGGTCACCTCGGCGTGCCGCAGCATGGTCCCCATCTGCATCATCACGGTCCTCCCCCACGAGCAGCGATTACTCTGTGTGAAGACCGTAACTCAGTGCAACGACATCCTGTGCGGCCTGTGGACAACTCTCCGGGCCGGCCCCCGCCCCGCCCGAGTCAGCCGCCGGTGATGCGCCGCTCCGCGACGCCCAAGTGCTCGCCCACCCGGTTGACCAGCAGCGTCATCTCGTACGCGACCTGGCCGATGTCCGCCTCGGCCGCGCTCAGCACGCACAGGCTGCTGCCCGCGCCCGCCGCCATGACGAAGAGGACCCCCTCGTCGTACTCGACCATCGTCTGCCGGACCTCGCCGGCCCTGAAGTGGCGCCCGGATCCCTTCGCCAGGCTCTGCAGACCGGCCGCGACGGCGGCCAGGTGTTCGGCGTCCTCCCGCGCCAGTCCCGCGCTCGCCCCCGTCACCAGGCCGTCGTTGGACAGCACCACCGCGTGCCGCACCTGCTGGACCCTGCGCGTCAGGTCGTCCAGCAGCCAGTCCAGTTGCTTGTCCAGTGCCATTCCCAGCCCCTCCCCGTTGACGTGGCCTCCCGGCCGCGCCCCACCCCGCGCACTTGTGCCGCAAGCCTTCCCCACCAGGGCCTTTCGGGCAAGGAGGATGTCCCCATGGCGAAGAAGATGACTCAAGAGGAATGGCGGGCGTTCGTCTCCCATTCCACCCGCACCGGAAAGCTGTCCACCGTCCGGGAGGACGGCAGCCCGCACATCGCTCCCATCTGGTTTGTACTCGACGGCGATTCCTTCGTGTTCAACACCGGCAAGGACACCGTCAAGGGACGCAACCTGGCCCGCGACGGCCGGGTCGCGCTCTGCGTGGACGACGACCGGCCGCCGTTCTCGTACGTCGTGCTCCAGGGCCGCGCCGAGATCAGCGGATACTCCGACGACGCGGACGAGTTGCTCACCTGGGCGACCCGGATCGGCGCCCGCTACATGGGCGAGGAGCGCGCGGAGTCCTTCGGCCGCCGCAATGCCGTCCCGAGCGAACTCCTCGTCCGGGTCCCGATCGACAAGGTGATCGCCCTCGCCGCAATCGCGGACTGACCGGTCCAGGGCGGAGCCGCGAGCCGGTTCACACGGAATCGGCCTGCGGCTCCACCAAGTCCAGCAGCCGGGCGGTGTGCACCCGTCCGGCGTACTCGACCAGCCTGATCAGCACTTCCTTCCCCGAGTCCTTGTCCCGCGCGTCACACAGCACCACCGGCGTCCCCTGTTCCAGGTCCAGCGCCAGCGACACGTCGTGCGCCCCGTACCTCCGCGCGTCCGTGAAGCAGTTGACGGCCACCACGAAGGGGATGCGCCGGTGCTCGAAGTAGTCCACCGCCGGGAAGCAGTCCTCCAGCCGCCGCGTGTCGGCGAGCACCACCGCGCCGAGCGCACCCTGCGACAACTCGTCCCACAGGAACCAGAACCGGTCCTGCCCCGGGGTGCCGAACAGGTACAGGGCCAGCCCGGACCGGATGGTGATCCGCCCGAAGTCCATGGCCACGGTCGTCGTCGTCTTCTGGTCCACGCCGCCCGTGTCGTCGACCAGTTCGCCCGCCTCGCTCAGCAGTTCCTCCGTCCGCAGCGGACGGATCTCGCTCACCGCACCCACCAGTGTGGTCTTGCCGACCCCGAAGCCGCCCGCCACCAGGATCTTCAGTGCGAGCGAGGCCAGTTCGGCGTCCTCCTCGGGGTCGGGATCCACATCCACCTCCACGTCCACGTCGACGTCCGGGCCCGGACCCGGTCCGGCATGTCCGTTGTCGTGCTGTCCCATCAAAGCGCTCGCAATCCCTCGATGACTTCCCGCAGAATCCGCTCGTCCGGCAGCTGTGCCGGCGGTACCGGCCGGCTGACCTTGACGTGCCCGCCCTCCAGCAGGTCCCCCAGCAGGACCCGCACCACCCCCACCGGCAGGTCGGCGTCGGCGGCGAGTTCCGCCACCGACTGGGTCTCGGACCGGCAGAGTCCGAGCAGCGCCCGGTGTTCGGGGCCGAGCAGCGACTCGGCCGCCTCGTCCGCACCCTCCGGGTCCACGACGACCAGCGCGATCAGATCGAAGCGGACCCCGTGGGGTCCCGGCTTCGTACGCCCGCCGGTCATGGCGTACGGACGGACGAGCGGGCCCGCGTCGGCGTCGTACCACTGGCCGTTCATGTGCCGGACCGCCGCCCTCAGCCGGCGGCCGGCGGCCGCGCCGCGAACCGGGGCGGCGTGTAGAGGTGCTCGCCGACGCGCTTCACCAGCCGGGCCATCTCGTAGGCGATCAGGCCGATGTCGGCGCTGGCCGCGCTGAGCACGGCGAGGCAGGAGCCGTCTCCGGCGGCCGCGACGAAGAGGAAGCCCTCGTCCATCTCGACCATCGTCTGGCGCACGCCCCCGGCGTGGAAGTGCCGGCCCGCGCCCTTGGCCAGGCTGTGGAAGCCGGAGGCCACGGCCGCCAGGTGCTCGGCGTCCTCCCGGCTGAGCGCGCTGGAGGCGCCGACCGCCAGCCCGTCGTTGGAGAGGACCACGGCGTGCCGGACCTCACGGACCCGGCGCACCATGTCGTCCAGCAGCCAGTCCAGTTCGCCCGACCTGCGGACGCCGTCGAGGTCGATCCTCTGGTGTTCGATCATCACAGTTCTCCTTCGCTGCCTGCGTGGGGGGAGTTCTCCTCGGCGCCGCGGACCCACCCGGCCCGGTAGGCCGCCATCCGGTCCCGGGCCTGCTCCGGGCTGCGGCCCGGCGGGTCCTCGGGAACGCGGGCACCGGCGGGGGCCTCGGGGGCCGGGGCCTCCCGGAGCTGCGGGACGAGGCTGGCCTGGCGCACCCGGCGCGGCAGTTCCGTCACCGAGGCCGAGGGGGCCGACGCCGCCTGGGTACGGGCGACCGCGCCGCCGGGGGTGCGCGGCCGCAGCGGCGCCACCGGGGCCGGGCGCTGCTCCTCGGGGGCGGGGGCGGGGGTCCGGGCCGGAGCCGGGGCCGAGACCGGTGCAGGGACCGGGCCTGGCGCCGGGATGCCGCGCGGGTCCTCCCGTACCGCCGAGCCGGGCGTGTCCTCCCGTACGACGGTCATGGTGTGCGGCGGCGCCGCCGGCTCCGGTGGCCGTGCCGCCGCCGGACGCTCACGGCCGGGGGCGGTGGCGGGGCCGTCGGCGCCGACCGTGAGGGCGCCCTGGAGCATGGAGTTCGGCAGGAGCACCACCGCGGTGGTGCCGCCGTAGGGCGACGTGCGCAGGTGCACCTTCACTCCGTGACGGGCCGCGAGGCGGCTGACCACGAAGAGACCGAGCCGGTCGCTGTCGAAGAGGTCGAGCGCCTCGGACTGCTCGATGCGCCGGTTGGCGTCGGCGAGGGTTTCGCGTCCCATGCCGAGCCCGCGGTCCTCGACCTCCAGGACGTAGCCGGCACCGACGGGTTCGCCGCTGACCCGGACCTTGGTGTGGGGCGGGGAGAACTGTGCGGCGTTCTCGATGAGTTCGGCGAGCAGGTGGGTGAGGTCGGCGACGGCGCCCCCGACCACGGCGGCCTCGGCGAGCTGGCGGACCTCGATGCGCGGGTACTCCTCGATCTCGGAGACCGCGGCCCGTACGACGTTGGTGAGGGGGACCGGCAACCGCCAGGCCCGGCCCGGGGCCGCGCCCGACAGGATGATCAGACTTTCCGCGTGCCGGCGCATCCGGGTGGTGAGGTGGTCGAGGCGGAAGAGGTCGCCGAGCTCGCTCGGGTCGTCGGCGCGCCGCTCCATCGAGTCGAGCAGGGTGAGCTGCTTGTGCACGAGGACCTGGCTGCGGCGGGCGAGGTTGACGAAGACGCCGGAGATCCCGCTGGCGAGCTCCGCCCGCTCGACGGCGGCGCTGAGCGCGGCCCGGTGGACGGTGCCGAGCGCCTCGCCGACCTGGGTGATCTCGTCGTCGGCGGGCGGCCCGGGCGGGGTCTCGGCGGTGACGTCGATGTCCTCGCCGGCGCGCAGCCGTTCCATCGCCTGCGGGAGTTTGCGGTGGGCGATCTCCAGGGCCGTGTTGCGCAGCGAGACCAGCTCCACGACCAGCGCGCGTCCGATCCGTACGGAGATGACGAGCGAGGCGGCGACGGCCGCCAGGCCCAGCAGTACGGCGGCGCCGGCCGGGCTCAGCGCCCCTTCGGCGAGCGGGTCGGCCCGGTCGGTGGCCGCGGCGTGCGCGGCCTCCTCGATCTCCAGCATCGAGGCGCCGATGGCGGTGTGGGCGGCCTCCCAGCCGGCGGGCGCCCCCCGGCTGTCCTTGGAGGTGCCGGTGGCCAGCGCCCGGTCCTCGGCGCCGGTGAGGTCGGCGTAGGCGGCGCTCTTGGCGACGGACTGCCAGGCGGCCTGCTGCGCGGTGGGGAGGTCGCGGGCCGCTGACTCGGTCAGCGCACGGCGCGCCTCGACGGCGCCGGTCAGCTGCCGAAGCGTTTCGGCGCTACGCGGGCCCGGTACGGCGAGCAGGGCGTCCTCACGCGACAGGAGTTCCCCGGCGCGGGCGAATTCGAGCAGGACGCGGGCGTCGGGGCCGAGTTCGGCGTCCTCGCCACCGGTCAGGGCGCCGCCGACGGCGAGGGCGGAGTCGACCACGCGGGTGTAGATCTCGTAGGCCGCCTCGGGGGTGGCGCGGCGGTCGGTGATGTCCTTGCGGGCCGATCCCAGGTCCTCGGCGGCGGCGACGAACGTGCCGAGGCGGACCACGATGTCGGAGCGGTAGTCGCCGGAGTCGGCGACGGTGTGCCGGTCGCCGAGCCGCAGCCGCCGGACGGCGGTGTCGGTGCGGCGGGCCTGCTGGTCCAGGGTGCCCGGGTCGGCGGTGGGGTCGGCGAGGAGGCGGACGGCGGCCCGGCGCTCGGCCTGGAGTTCGGTGACGGCAGCGGCGACGGGGGTGCGTATCTCGGCGTCGGCCTGGTGGATGCGGCTGAGACGGGCGATGTCCTGGGCGGTGGTGACGGTGGCGAAGGCCCAGAGGGCGAGGAGCGAGACGACCGGGACCATCAGCAGCGAGACGATCTTCGCGCGGACGGTGGCGGGGCGCAGCCGCAGGCGAGGTCCGCGTTCGCTCGGGGCGGCTCGGGTGCCCGGGAGGGGCTGGTGGGCGCGGTGCTCCGCCGTTTCCTCGGCCGGCGGTCCGGCGTGGGCCCGGCGGCCGCGTGCCGGGGGCGCGGGCAGCCGCGGCGCCGCTGCTTCCGGTTTTCTGCGGGGTGTTCGCATGGGCTCCTCGTTCCGGGCGGTGCCTACGGGTGCGGTGGCGGGTGTGGGGGTGAGTGGGGGGCGAGGGTCCGCGGGGGGCGGCGGCGGCTCCGGACGGGACAGTGCAGGAGGCCGGCTGCTCAGTGCGCGGTTGCGGTGTGCTCCCCGAGGTGCTGGGCGGCCGAAGCGGAAGCGGCCCGCTCGACGGCCGTCGGGGAGAGCGCGACGAAGGCCGCCGTGATGAACAGGTAGGAGCCCAGGCCCACGGCGAGCGGGAAGATGAACTGCATGGCCGTGGCGCCGGGCAGGGCCGCGTCCGAGGGGCTGACGCTGACCGCGACGGCCATCATCCCGGTGTAGTGCATGCTGCTGACCGCGGCGCCCATGACGAGCGAGGCGACGGCGACGGCCACCGGTGACTTGATGTTGAGCGCGGCCCACAGGGCGGCGGTGGCCGCGATCACGGCGATGGCGACGGAGAGGCCCACGGTGAGCGGGTCGTAGGAGACCTCGCCGTGCAGGCGCAGGGCCGCCATTCCCAGGTAGTGCATGCTGGCGACGCCCAGCCCGGTGGTGAGGCCGCCCAGGACGAGCGACCGCCCGCGGTCCTTGTCGTAGCCCACGGCGAAGACCCCGGCGCCGACGACCAGCATGGCGACGAGCAGGCTGAGGATGGTGAGCGGCACGTTGTAGTGGATCTCGGTGCCGCTGACCTCGAAGCCGAGCATCGCGACGAAGTGCATCGTCCAGATGCCGGTGCCGATGGCGGAGGCCGCGGTGAGGAGCCAGTTGCGGCGGGAGGCGCCCGTCGCGGCGAGCGCGCGGACGGTGCAGCGCAGCCCGAGGGCGGCGCCGATCGAAGCCATCACGTATGACAGCGCGGGTGTCAGCCACCCGTAGGCGGCGTGGTCCAGATGTCCCAGGTGTCCCATGGCCAACGGACGCTAGTCCGGGTGAGAGCGCGAACTGGGGGCGCATTTCGAAACACGCTGGAACTGCTGGAATATGACAGAGCTACGTTCATCTTCGATCACACCACGTGCCACCTTGCGCACGGTCCGCAGGCACACCGGCGTACGCCGGTGCGGGATCATGGGCGCATGAGCGAAGACCAGACACACGTGCAGGAGTTCTTCGGAGCGCGCGCCGCCGACTGGGACCGCAAGTTCCCCGGCGACGGGCCCGCCTTCGCCGCCGCCGTGGCCGAGTTCGGACTGCGGCGCGGGGAGCGCGTGCTCGACGCGGGCTGCGGCACCGGCCGGGCCCTGACCGCGCTCCGGGCCGCCGTGGGGCCCTCCGGAACGGTGCTCGGCGCCGACCTCACCCCGCAGATGCTGGCCGCCGCGCAGCGGGCCGGGCGGGGCGCCGAGGGCGCCCTGCTGCTCGCCGACGTGGCCCGGCTGCCGCTGCGCGACGGGGTGCTGGACGCGGTGTTCGCGGCCGGGCTCATCGCCCACCTGCCGGACCCGGGGGCGAACCTGCGCGAGCTCGCCCGGGTGGTCCGCCCCGGCGGCCGGCTCGCACTCTTTCACCCGATCGGGCGAGCGGCCCTCGCCGCTCGCCACGGCCGCGAGCTGACCTCCGAGGACATGCGGGCCGAACACAACCTCGGCCCGCTGCTGGCGGGTTCGGGCTGGGATATGACCTCGTACGCCGACGAGGACGCCCGCTTCCTCGCGCTGGCCGTACGCCACCCGTGACATGCGTGCGTACGTCGGCCCCGCGCCCGGGATCCGCGGACGCCCCCGGGATCACGCCGGAGGCTGTGCCTCCGCTCCGGCGGGCCGGCGGGGATGCGGTACGGGGCAGCCGCCCGAGCCGGGCACCGGAAACGTGCCGAGCTCACCCACGTCGTAGCCGCCGGGGTAGCCCTTGATCTCCGGGTTCTGGCGGGCGTAGTGCGGGTCCCGGCGCGGGGGCAGCAGGCGCACCGCGCGGCCGCGCAGCCGCAGGGCGCCGCGGACCAGCCGCCGGACCGGGGGGCGCGGGGCCTCGTACCGGAAGGCGCCCAGCAGCGGCTCGTCGAGGAGCGCGAGGCTCGCGCGGCGCACGGCGGGTGCGAGCGGCGTCGGGTACCAGGAGGCCATCAGGTCGAGCGTGGAGTCGGCGACCTTGCGGGCGCCCTCGTCCCACCCGAAGTGGGCCTCCTCGTAGGCGTTCAGGGTGTCCTCGAACTCCTCGTAGGAGTCCGGGATGTCCGTGATGCCCAGGTGGCGGCCGAGGGTTGCGTAGTAGTTCGCGCAGGCCCGGCGCTCGTGGTGGGTCAGCGGGCGCCAGCCGTAGACGTCGAGCCACCGCGCCGGGATCACCACGAAGGTGCAGAGGACGTAGCGCATGTCCTCGTTGGAGATGTCGTAGCTGCGGTGCATCTGGTTGACGCGGCGGATCGCGGTGCGCGCGGTGTCGCTGTCGAAGCCGTGCTCGACGACCGCGTCGAGGAGCAGCGCCGTGTCGTCGTAGCGCTTCTGGGGCCGGTCGGTGAACTCGGCGGTCTCGGCCAGCAGACCGCCGATGCTGGGCACGGCATATGTCCGGAAGAGGGCGAGTTCCAGAGCCCGGGTGAAGTCCCAGGGGAACTCGTAGGTGGCGGTGAGCCGGTAGATGGCGAGGAAGTCCTTGTCGGGGTCGAGACGGAGGATTTCCCTCAGCCGGTCGTAACGCTGCACCGGGTGTCCCTTTCTGTGGCGGGTTCCCAACTCTACGTGCAGGTAGCAGCCTTGGAAATCGTCGCCCGCCAGCTCTCGACGCACGGGTTACCCGCTGGTTAAGGTGCGCCGACGAAAGAGCTACCAGGAGGCCAGGTGTCCGACGACGAGGGTGACGGCTCCCTGTATGTGCTGACCGCCGTGCTACTGACGCCCGCGCAGTTCCCCAGCATCCTGGGCGACGACTTCCCCGAGGCCTGCTCCCTGCTCGGCGTGGCGCCCAAGGGTGACGGGTACGGGCTGGTGCTCGGCCAGGACGAGGAGGGTGCGCGCTGGACGGTCGTCGTGGACGACGTCTCGCTCGTGGCCACGGCCATCGCCTCCTGGGACTGCGGGATGGAGTACGACCTGTCCCCCGACGAGCGGTCGATCGTGGTCTCGCTGGCGGGCTGGCCGCTGGAGCTGTCGGTGGCGGCGGCCGGGATCCCCGAGCCGCACGATCCGGAGCAGGGCGCCGACGGCACGGGGCGGGTACCGCTGGCGCCGCCTTCCGCCGAGGCGTGGGGACCGGTGCAGCGACGGATGGGCGCGGACCAGATCGCGCGGGAGTGGTCGGACTGGCGCGAACGCGTGGCCACGGACGGCGGGGCGGCCGCTGCCGCGCACCCCGGGCTCGCACGGGCGCTGGAGGAGGCCCTGGCGTACACGCGGACCCCGCCGCCGCCCGGCCGGGTGCGGTCCTCGTTCGCCGGCGAGGGGGCGCGGACCCTGCGGGTGGACGGGCCGGGCTGGTCGCTGGTGGGGCGGACCGGCGATGCGGCCTTCATCCTGCTGGACGAGGAGCCGAGCGAGGTGCTCGCGGTCCCCCAGGAGGGGGATCCCGGCCTGCCGGAGCTGCTGACGGCACTGGACCGGATTGCGGTCCGCCCGGCGTGACGCGGCCGGCCCGGCAGGGCGCGGCGCGGCGCGGCTCAGCCCGGCAGGGCGGGGCCGGCAGGGCGGGGCCGGCAGGGCGGGGCCGGCAGCGCGCCGTCCGGACGTCCACGTGGTGGGACCGGACGGGCTCGATCGCACGCCGGTCCTCCGACTGACGGCGTACGTGGGCGAGTTCGGGCCACGGGGTGAGCCGCGGCAGCCGGAGGGGGCGACGGCCTTGATCCACGGCCCTTGCCGAGCGGTCGGCCGGCGCCTGGCGAGCCGGCGCGACCAGCGACAACGACCCATGATCGAAAAGAACCGGCCAGGCGGGCCGAAAATCGCTCTGGATCCCCTTCCTCCGGAATGATCGAATCGGCCAGTCACGCGGCTCAAAGGGTGCGCACCTCACCCCTTCAGCCCATTCCACGACGGAGGCCGCTCTTGAATTCCATGTCGTACCTGGACCTGCACCGGGAAGTCTCGCAGGACATCGATGCGGAGATCGAAACCGCCCTGGAGCGGCTCGGTCCGCTTGCGGGCACCACACGGAACACAGTGGCCAAGCTCCTGGAGCAAAGGAAACTGAGACATCCCCTCTCGGTGCTGCCTCTGCTCACGCACGCCATAGAAACGGGAAATCCGGGGCCAGCCATTCCGCTATCCGCCGTCCACCTGCTGTGGTGGACCTCGGCCTGCTACCTCGACGACCTGGCCGACGCCAACGGCGCGTCCATCTCCGGCCAGCTCACCGACAACGAGGCCCTGCTCGCCTCCGTCATCACCGGCAACGCGCTCCCGATTCAGATCATCCTGTCGCAGGCGCTCCCAGAGGAGGCTCGCAGCGCGCTCGTAACGGAACTCCTGCACGGGTGGATCATTGGCGTCGACGGACAGATCGACGACATGCGCGGGGACATCTGCAGCGCCTCGCGGAAATCGGTGATCGAGACGTATCGCGGCAAATCCGGCGCGCCTTTCGGAATGATCACGGCAATGGCCGCGATCTTTTCGGGAACGACCACCGAGAAGGTGGAGCTGTGGCGTGAATTCGGCTACGTCTTCGGCATCCTGTGGCAGATTTTCAACGACCAGGAAGACATCCTTTCCGGTCGGGACGAGGACCTGCTCAACGGCACGGTGACGTACCTGCTCGCCTCCGTGATCGAGGACGCCTCTCCCGCTTCCCGCGAGCACCTGCTGGGGCTGTGCACCGCCGCCGGACGCTCCATTCCGGCCAGGGCGGAACTCGCGAGCCTCCTGCGGACGCCCATCGCCCTCGACCGCTACCGGGCGGAGATCGACGGATTCCGCGCCGAGGCGTACCGCATCCTGGAGGAGCTGGGCGGCGACGAGACCTACTTGCAGGTGCTCCGGCACCTCGTGGACCACGCGTCGCAGATGCTGCTCGAAGCGGACCTCGCGCCGGCCGCCGCCAGCGACGCCGCCTGATCCCGCCGCCCGGGCGGGCCGCCCCGAAACGCCCGCCCCGCGGCCGCACCTGCCGGGCTCCGCACCGCATCCGGAGCCCGGCCTCTCCGCCGGGCGACCGGGCAGGAACGTACGGCCCGGGCCGCCACCCGGGCCGGTTGTATCCCGGCCGGCCGCGTCCCGGCCTACTGTGTCCCGGCCTGCCGTGTCCCGGCCTACTGTGTCCCGGCCTGCCGTGTCCCTTCCGGATGCGCCCGCGCCAGGTGTGTCCGTGCCGCTGCCGCCGTCAGCGGCCGATCTGCTTCCTGGATATTCCCCGCACCCGACGCCGCTGGGAGGAGTCCAACAGGAAGTAGGCCGCAGCCGGCACTCCGATCAGGACCAGCAGCCCGGCCCAGAACCCCACCGTCCAGAACAACACGATGGCTGCCACGACTCCGGCAACCGCGACTTTTCCGCTCGTGGACATCTGCGGACACCTCCTCCTGGGGTCGACCACTACCCCCCTCAACGTGCCGCCGCGACCGCGCGTTCCCCGACACGCGAACGGTCTTCGAAGTCGGCCGGTTCGCGGCCCCGCCCCCGCCGCCGGGCCGCCGCGGTGGGGTACTCTCGGCCGCCCTGCCCCCGGTAGTCAACTTTGAGGAATGCGTGCGCTCCGAGATCTCCGGCCTCCTCCACCGCTCCGCCGTCTTCCTCCCCGGCGAGCCGGCCCGCACCGGCCGGATCGCCCTCTGGCCAGTGGACGGGGAGTTCCTCGACGCCGCCCGCGTCAGTGCCGAGACCGCCGCCCGCACCGGTGACGATGCCGGCGGGGTCCAAGGCGGGGTCCAAGAAGTCACCGTCGTCACCTCCGACCTGCGCCGGACCCCCGTGACCGCGCTCGTGCTGCCCGTGGCCGAGGCCCTGCCCCTGCTCACGCGCGCCCGGGCCGCCGCCGCGGCAGCCGAGGCCCAGGCCGACAGCGACGGCTCCGGCGACACCGGCCCCTCCGGTGCGGCGTTCTGGGGCGCCGCAGCGCTGCTGGCCCTGCGGTTCGCCGCGCAGGGCCGGCTCCTGCCCGGGCTGAGCCCCGCCGGCCACGACGCCTGGCGGATCGGCCCGCTGGAGGCCGCCGACCTCGACGAGGTCCGGGAACTGGCCGCCGCCATGCCGCCCGGCGCCCACTGCCTCCCGCTGGACGTGGACGGGCCGCCCAGGCTGCCCACCCCGGAGCCGCTGCTCCGCGCCTTCCTCGACGCCGTCGCCGACACCCTGCCCCGCTCCCCCGCCGCCGCCGAGGCCGCCGGCGGGCCCGCCTTCGCCGCCCGGCCGCCGCGGCTCCACCCCGAGCTGCGCGACTGGGCCGCCGAGGTGGCCGCCGGCCACGACGCCGGAGTACGGATCTCCCTGCGGATCGAGCTCGACCGGCCCCTCGACCCGACTCTCGCCCCGACTCTCGACCGGCCCCTCGACCAGGGCAGCGGCCTCGCGGCCGCCCGCGCGGCCGCCCGCTCTCCCGCCTTCCGTGCCGTTCTCCAGATGCACAGCCTGGGCGACTCCGCCCTGGTCGCCGATGCCGCCGACGTCTGGGCCGGGGCCGGAGCCGCCGCGGCCGCCTTCCCGCCCGGCGCCCGGCTGGACGCCCTCCGCGCCCTGCGCCGCGCCGCCCGGCTGTGGCCCCCGCTCGCCCCGCTGCTGGGCGCGGCCGTCCCGGACTCCGTCGACCTCGCCGACGAGAGGTCACCGAGCTGCTCGGCGGAGCCGCCGACGCGCTCGCCGCCGACGGGGTCCAGGTGCACTGGCCGCGCGGGCTCGCCCGCAGCCTGAGGACCCGCGCCGTCGTGGGCTCCCCCGACACCGTGGGGCCCGGGCTTCCCTCCGGTCTGCTCTCCCCCGGCGCCCTGCTCTCCTTCAGCTGGCGCCACGCCCTCGGCGACCAGGGCGATCTCACCCGCGCCGAGCTCGACCGGCTGGCCGAGGCGAAACGGCCACTGGTCCGGCTGCGCGACCAGTGGGTCCTGATCGACCCGGCCGAGGCCCGCCGCGCCCGCGCCCGCCAGGACCTCGACGTGGCGGCCGCGGACGCGCTGGCCGCCGTACTCACCGGGTCGGCGGAGATCGGCGGCGCGCGGGTCGACGTAGAGGCCGCCGGTGCGATGGAGCGGCTGCGCGCACAACTCACCGCCGACCCGCGGGACGCCGGTCCGCAGGCATCCGACGACCTCCCCGCACCGCCGGAGCTGCGGGCCACCCTGCGCGCGTACCAGCTGCGCGGCCTGCGCTGGCTGGCCCGGATGACCTCGCTCGGCCTCGGTGCCTGCCTCGCCGACGACATGGGCCTCGGCAAGACCATCACCCTCATCGCGCTCCACCTGCACCGCAACCGGCAGGACGCGGCCACCGCCGGGCCCACGTTGGTGGTGTGCCCTGCTTCGTTGCTGGGCAACTGGCAGCGGGAGATCGAGAGGTTCGCGCCCGGCACCCCCGTACGCCGGTTCCACGGTCCCGGCCGCAGCCTCGCGGGCCTCACCGCTTCCGCCGGTCCCACCGCTTCCGCCACTCCCACCGGTCCCACCAGTCCCACCAGTCCCACCGGGGGCTTCGTGCTCACCACGTACGGCACGATGCGTCTGGACGCGCCCGCACTCGCCGCCATCGGCTGGGGCATGGTCGTGGCCGACGAGGCGCAGCACGTCAAGAACCCGCATTCCTCGACCGCCAAGGCCCTGCGCACCATCCCGGCCCGGGCCCGCGTGGCCCTGACCGGCACCCCCGTCGAGAACAACCTCTCCGAGCTGTGGGCCGTCCTCGACTGGACCACGCCCGGGCTCCTCGGCCGCCTCGGTACCTTCCGCTCCCGCTACGCCGAACCCGTCGAGAGCGGCCGCGACCCGCAGGCGGCGGCGCGGCTGGCCTCGCTCGTCCGGCCGTTCCTGCTGCGGCGCAAGAAGTCCGACCCCGGCATCGCCCCCGAGCTCCCGCCCAAGACCGAGACCGACCACACCGTGGCCCTCACCAGCGAACAGACCGCGCTCTACGAGGCCGTCGTACGCGAGACCCTCGCCGCGATCTCGGAGGCGGACGGGATGGAGCGCCGCGGTCTGGTCGTCAAGCTGCTGACCTCCCTCAAACAGATCTGCAACCACCCGGCCCACTTCCTGGGCGAGCACGGTTCGGGGGAGCACGCGGACCGGGGAACCGCCCAGGCCGCCCGCTCCGGCAAGCTGGAGCTCCTCGACGAACTCCTCGACACGATCCTGGCCGAGGGCGGTTCGGTCCTCGTCTTCACCCAGTACGTGGCGATGGCCAGGATCCTGGAGAAGCACCTCGCCGGACGCGGGATCGCCTCCCAGCTGCTGCACGGGGGGACTCCCGTGCCGCGCCGTGAGGAGCTCGTCGACCGCTTCCAGGCGGGCGAGGTCCCCGTCTTCCTGCTGTCCCTGAAGGCGGCGGGCACGGGGCTGAACCTGACCCGGGCCGGCCACGTCGTCCACTTCGACCGCTGGTGGAACCCGGCCGTCGAGGAACAGGCCACCGACCGCGCCTACCGCATCGGCCAGACCCAGCCCGTACAGGTCCACCGGATCATCGCCGAAGGCACCGTGGAGGACCGCATCGCCCGGCTCCTGGAGCGCAAACGCGCGCTGGCCGACGCCGTCCTCGCGGGCGGTGAGGGCGCGCTGACCGAACTGACCGATGCCGAACTGGCCGAACTCGTGGCGCTCCGCGCGCCGCACGGGGAGTGAGCGATGACCACCCACGACCCGCACGGGCGGCACGAGAAGCACGGGCAGCGCGGGCAGCACGAGAAGCGCGGGCAACAGGAGAAGACGTTCCCGGCGCTCCCGCCCGCCCCCGGCCGCGCCTTCGCCCGCACCTGGTGGGGCCACGCCTGGCTGCGCGCCCTGGAGGACAGCGCGCTGGACGGGGAGCAGGTCAGGCAGGGCCGCCGGTACGCGCGCTCGGGCGCGGTGGGCGCGGTCTCGGTGCGCCCCGGCGGGCTCACCGCAGTGGTGCGCGACCGGGACGGCACGGCGCACCGGACGGACGTACTGGTGCAGGAGTTCACGGAAGCGGAATGGGACCGGCTGCTGGGTCTGGCGGCCGAGGAGTCGGGGTACATCGCGGCACTGCTCGACCGGGAGGTGCCACCGGAGCTGGCCGAGGGCGCGGCGGCCGCCGGAGTGGAACTGCTGCCCGGCATCGGGGACCTCGATCCGCGCTGCGACTGCGGCGAGTGGGACCACTGCCCGCACACGGCCGCGCTCTGCTACCAGGTGGCCCGACTGCTGGACCAGGACCCCTTCGTGCTGCTGCTCCTGCGCGGGCGCGGCGAGCGCGACCTGGTGGGCGAGCTGGAGGAGCGCAGCACGGCGGGCGCGCAGGCCCCCCGGGTGCCGCCCGCCGACGGTGGTGTCCCGGCGGCGCAGGCGTACGCGGCGCGGCGCCCGCTGCCGCCGCTGCCCCCGCCGCCCCGGCTGCCGGACGCGCCGGGGCAGCCGCCGACGCTGGACACCGAGGGCGGGACGGAACCGGAACTCGACGTGGACGCGGTGGAGTTCCTGGCGCAGGCGGCCGCGGACGAGGCGTACCGGCTGCTGGCGCAGGCGCTGGCTCCGGGCCACGCCGACCGCACCGCGCCGGCCCCGCTCACGGTCGCCGAAGACGCCGTACGACTCACGGGCGAGGCCGATGACGTCCGGGTCCGCTCCCGCCTGGCCGCGGCTACCGGACGCAGCCGGGCGGACATGGAACTGGCCGTACGCGCCTGGGGCTTCGGTGCGGCCCCTGGCCTGGCCGCGCTGGAGGACGACTGGACGCCGGACCGGACGACGCTGGCCCGAGCCCGGGCGGCCCTGGCCGCGGCCTGGGCGGACGAGGAGGCTCCGGTGCTCCGCCGGGTCCGCGCCCGCTGGACGGAGGCGGGCACCGGCCGCCAGCTCCGGCTGGGCCGCGAGGGGCGCTGGTGGCCGTATCGGCGTGAGGGGGGCCGGTGGATCCCGGCGGGCCCGTCGGCGCCGGACCCGGCCTCGGCGCTGGAGGCCCGTCCCGCCGGGTGAGGTTCCCGCTCGCACCGGCCGGCGTGGCGCGGGGCAGCGGCCGGCCGGCCCGAGACTGTCGCCGTGGCCGACGCGGTGCCAGGCAGTGGCCGACGCGGCGCGGAGGCAGTGGCCGACGTACGGCTTGCCGCGGCCCCGTGCCGGGACGACGATGGAGCGCTCCGGGTACGGCGGCAGGCGGGAGGGTGACATGGGCGATCCGTCGGTGGCGCTGGCGGGCGGGGCGGATCCGGCCGCGCGTACGCGCGAACTGCGGCGGGCGCATGCCGCGTTCACGCGGGACGGCCGGGTCGAGGCGCCGGTCCGGGCGGTCATCGCGCGGTCCTGGCGGCGGTGCGCCCGGGCCCGGCTGAGCCCGGAGTGCGCACCACGGGTGGAGCTCGCGGAGGCGGAGCTGAGGTCGTACCGCGAGGAGCACCCGCTGGCCCGGGCGATGCCGCTGTTCCGGGACCTCGTCGGGGCGTTCGCCGCGCACGGGGCGCATCTTCTGGCGGTGTGCGACGCGCGGGGCAGCCTGCTGTGGGTCGAGGGCGAACCGGGCACGCTGCGGCGGGCGGAGCGGCTCGGCTTCGTGCCGGGTGCGCGCTGGGCGGAGACGGCGATGGGCACCAACGCGCCCGGCACCGCGGTCGCGGTGGGCGAGCCGGTGCAGGTCTTCGGGGCCGAGCACTTCAGCCGCCGGGTGCACCCGTGGACCTGCGCGGCGGCCCCGGTACGGGATCCGCGGACGGGCGGGGTGCTGGGCGCGGTGGACATCACCGGCGGCGACGGCCTCGCCCACCCCCACTCCCTCGCCTTCGTGCAGGCGGTCGCCCGGGCTGCGGAGGCCCAGCTGACGCTGCTCTCCCCCGGCCCGCCGACCGCCGGGGACACGCTGACCGCCCTGGGCCGGGACCAGGCGCTGCTGGTCGCGGGCGGGCGCAGGGTGCGGCTCGGCCGGCGGCACAGCGAGATCATGGCCCTGCTCGCACACCATCCCGAGGGCTTGTCGGGCGAGGAGCTGGCGATCGCCTTGTACGAGGACGAGTCGGTGTCACCGGTGACGTTGCGCGCCGAGATCTCCCGGCTGCGCGCGCTGCTCGGCCCCGCGGCGCCGCTCTCGCGCCCCTACCGTGCGGCCGGTCCGCTGGCCGCCGATTTCACCGCGCTGACCCGGCAGTTGGCCGCCGGAGCGGTCTCCGCGGCGCTCCACCACTACCCCGGTCCGCTGCTGCCCGCTTCGACGGCGCCCGGCATCGTGCGGCTGCGCCGCCGGATCGAGGACCAGGCGCGGGCCGCCGTGATCGCCCGGGCCGATGCCGGACTGCTGACCGACTGGGTGTGCAGCCCGTGGGGCGCGGACGACCCGGAGGCCTGGCGGGCGCTGGCGGCGGCGCTGCCGCCCGCAGGCCGGTCTGCCGCACTGGCCCGCGTACGAGCCCTGGACCGTGAGCTCGGTGCGCGGGGGGACGGCGTGGCAGCGGCGGCGCGGCCTCGCGGACGGCGTGCAACGTATCCGCAACCTGCCCGCTCCTAGCCTCCACCCGAGCGCCGTCCGACGGTGGGCGGCGCCCGGCAAAGGGGAGGACACCATGGCCCGTTACGCTGCGCCCGGTACCGAGGGGGCGCTCATGTCGTACGCGTCCCGCTACGGCCACTTCATCGGCGGCGAGTACGTCGAGCCCGCCCTCGGCCGCTACTTCGACAACCCCTCTCCCGTCAACGGGCAGCCGTTCACCGAGGTCGCGCGCGGCAGCGCCGAGGACGTGGAGCGGGCGCTGGACGCGGCCCACGCGGCCGCGCCGGCGTGGGGGCGCACCTCCATCACCGAGCGGTCGACGATCCTGCTGCGGATCGCGGACCGGATGGAGCAGAACCTGGAGTCGCTCGCCCTCGCCGAGAGCTGGGAGAACGGCAAGCCGATCCGCGAGACGCTGGCCGCCGACATCCCTCTCGCGATCGACCAGTTCCGCTACTTCGCGGGGGCGCTGCGCGCACAGGAGGGGGCGCTCAGCCAGATCGACGAGGACACGGTCGCCTACCACTTCCACGAGCCGCTGGGCGTGGTCGGCCAGATCATCCCGTGGAACTTCCCCATCCTGATGGCGGTGTGGAAGCTGGCCCCGGCGCTGGCGGCCGGCAACACCGTGGTACTGAAGCCGGCCGAGCAGACCCCTGCCTCGGTCCACTACTGGCTGAGCCTGGTGGCCGACCTGCTGCCGGCGGGCGTGGTGAACATCGTCAACGGCTTCGGCGAGGAGGCAGGCAAGCCGCTCGCGTCCAGCCCGCGCGTGGCGAAGATCGCCTTCACCGGGGAGACCGCGACGGGGCGGCTGATCATGCAGTACGCGGCCGAGCACCTGAAGCCGGTCACCCTGGAACTCGGCGGCAAGAGCCCGAACCTCTTCTTCGACGACATCTGGTCGACGGACGACGACCTGCGCGACAAGGCCCTGGAGGGCTTCGCCATGTTCGCGCTCAACCAGGGCGAGGTGTGCACGAGCCCGTCGCGGGCCCTGATCGAGCGGGGCCGGTACGGGGACTTCCTCGACGCGGCCGTGGCCCGCACCGAACTGATCGTGCCGGGGCACCCGTTGGACACGGACACGATGATCGGCGCGCAGGCCTCCGAGGAGCAGCTGAAGAAGGTCCTGTCGTACGTGGAGATCGGCCAGCAGGAGGGGGCGAAGATCCTCACGGGCGGCGGCCGCATCGACCACGGCGGCGACCTGGCCGGCGGCTACTACGTCCAGCCGACCATCTTCGAGGGCGACAACCGCATGCGGATCTTCCAGGACGAGATCTTCGGCCCGGTGGTGTCGGTGACGTCGTTCCAGGACTTCGACGACGCCGTACGGATCGCCAACGACACGGCGTACGGCCTGGGCGCGGGCGTCTGGACCCGCGACATCAACACGGCCTACCGCGCGGGCCGCGCGATCCAGGCGGGCCGGGTCTGGACGAACTGCTACCACGCCTACCCGGCCCACGCCGCCTTCGGCGGCTACAAGCAGTCCGGCATCGGACGCGAAACCCACAAGATGATGCTGGAGCACTACCAGCAGACGAAGAACATTCTTTGCAGCTACTCCCCCAAGAAACTTGGGCTCTTCTAGGGAGCGAAGTTACCCGGGGCGGGTACGTCGTCGCACCCGCCCCGGCCGAATTGGGTCACCCGGTCGATCGCGCGAGGAACTTGTCGATCGCCGTGGCGACTTCCGGGTGGGCGAGGTACTCCTCGATGCTGTGGGCCCGGTCGCTCGCGTTCACCACGGCGTGCTCCTCCGTCAGCTTGCCCCAGACGCGCTCCAGCGGGCAGCCGATGGCCACCGCGTCGGTCGGGCACCAGGCGTTGACCCACTCGCTGACGGTCCCGGGGCGGTTGGTGCCCGGCGGGGCAAGCCGGCTGTTGACCGCGTTCATCCCCAGCGGGCTTCCCGCGGTGACGAGAAGGGTGACCTTCATGCCCGGGGGGAGCCGGTTGGCGACGAGGTCCATGCCGACCACCGTGCCGAGGCTGTGGGTCACCAGGACCAGCTCGCCGTCTTGCGGGATCTCCTCGAATACACGGTCCAGGACGGCATTGCGGACCGCCTGATCACTGAGGTAGGCGTCCACGTCACGGAAGATGGTAGCGATGGCCAACGCGTCCACGTCGGTCTTGGCCGCCAGCCAGCTCAGGGCGCCCTGGAGGGATCCGACGAGCGTACTGCCGAGGTTCTCCGTGGCCGTCTGCCCGTCCTGCGGCATGCCGGCCAGGACCGCCGCCTCCATGACGAGCTGCTCGTATGTCCCCTCCTCGGACCGGGCAGCGAAGGCCTCCGCCGCCGCCACGGCGGGCGCGTCGGCGTAGGAGGCGGAAAGCGCCTCGTGCTGCCCGATGACTTCGACGATCCGGTCACCGTAATACGGGAACCAGACGTTCGCCGGGTCGACGGTGGGGAGCCCTGCGCGGGTGAGTCCGTGGTTGAGTCCCCCGGTCCAGCCGCGGCGGAGCAGCTCAGGATTCTTGCCCTGCTGGCTCCGGCCGTGCAGGAAGACCATGTGCCGCTCGCCTCCGAAGGCGTCCTTCGGGGCGCTCAGACCGACGTGGGCCCCGGCAGGCGCACGGACGGCGCCGGGGGCCGCGAGGCCCGGGGCGGCGACGACCGCGACGGCCTCCTGCGGGGTGGGGGCTTGGGCTACGGCCGGTGCGGCCGGCGTCTCCACCGGGCCGACGGCGGCGTCCTGCCGGAGCCCGGATTCGGGGCCCATCTCCGCCAGCAGCGCACGCCGCTCGGGTGGCAGCGGCAACGTGGCAAGGTGCTTGAGGATCGAGCTGGTGCGGGCGCCTTCGTTCGAGACGTAGTCGATGGTGTCGTCGCTGTCGACGCCCCTCCGCCAGATCTGGCCGTCCTTGCGCAGGATGCGGTTTTGGGTGTCCGTGTTCGGCACGCCCATGTGGTGCAGCGCCACGACCTCCCACTGATCGTTGAAGACCGGGGATCCGGAATTGCCGGGCTCGGTGTCGGTCCGGTAGTGGAGGAAGTCGTCCAGCCGCTGCACGAGGGAGTTGTCACGGAGCGCGATTTCCTTGAGGCGGCCCATCGGGTGGCCGATGATGTTCACCGGTTCGTTCTGGACCAGCTTGCCCTGCTGATTGCTGAGCTGGTTCCATCCGAATCTCGTGCCTGCGAGGCTGCCGTCGGCGGCGGGATTGACCGCCACCAGCGCGTAGTCGAGATGCTTGTCCGCCGCGAAGAACGTATCGGGGGCGAATTCGAACCGGATCGCGGCGTCGGGTGCGTTGCCGATGGTGACCTGGGCGTTGAACTCCAGGAAGCAGAGCCGTGCTGTCTCCGCGTTCGGCACCACGTGGTGGTTGGTGAGCAGCAGCCGGGGCGAGACCAGGAAGCCGGTGCCGTGCGGCCGTTCGAGGCCGTTGCGGAGGATCGAGATCCGGGCGACGGTGGCGGCCGCGCGGGCACCCCGTGGCAGGAAGCTCCACGGCTGGAGATCCTTGGTGAGACCGATGACCCGCTCCAGGGTTTCGGGCACGTCCAGCGCCTCCGCGTGGACACTCTCCACCGCCGCCGCCGGTGGAACCCCGCCCCGCTCGAGCAGCCGGTTGACCCGGGAGGCGATCCGCTCCGGGGTATCCGGGTACCGCACCCCGGCTTCCAGCTTCGCCTCGATCTCCTTCCGCTCCACGGCCGCCTCGCGATACCGCTGCGCTGCCGCGGTCCGTTGTTCCTGCTCTTCCCCGGATTCATTGGTTGGGAGCACGTCACTCACCGTTCTGTTCCTGAGGTTTTGCCGACGCCTTCCAGAAGGCGGACATGCTCCTCGATGCCGCAACAAGAACGGGTGCGGCCACGACTCCGGTACGCGGGGCGAACCGCAAGCACCGCTCCCGGTCCCCTGGGCGATGCCCTGCCGCGGAAAGATCCGGGGCGCTGCGCCGGACGGGTGGGGACGGGCGGCGTTGCACCGTGGTGCTCCACCGCCCCGGGATCACTCCGGCCGCCGGCCCCGGTCGTCCTCCCGCAGCTCGCGGACGCCGGAAGCCGCCGGCAGCACCAGAACCAGCAGCGCCGACCGGCCCAGCCGGCCACGGGCGCCGGGGTCGAAGGCCATCAGCACGAGTACCAGCACGATGCCTGCGACCTCCACCCACGAGAGATTCGGGAAGCCGCGCATCCGCGCTACCAGCAGGTGCGGCGCCTCGCGCTCCAGGCGACGCCGCAGCACCGGATGGATTGCCGCCACCGTAAGCCACGGGTAGAGCATCGCTCCCCCATGGCCTTGGCCAGGAACGGCAGGATCTGCTCCGGCCGGCGTTGATCGTGAGGCTCCGAAAAGCCCGCGTACGCCGACCGATCCGTTCCACACCTCGCGCGCACGGCTTCCTGATGTGCCGTTCGCAGACGACGAAGTCCGCGTACCCGGGCGCGCAGGACAGGCCGTCCCGGCGTTCGCCCGTCTGCCCGGCTCCGCACGACAGCGGCCCTGGGCTGGGGCAGCGTCGTGAGGAGTGCACGGAAATCCCCCGGGAAGAGGCTCGCATGGACGAGGTCGAACAGTACGAGCGCTACGCCGGCGGCAGCCCGGAGGCGGAGCGGCTGGTCTTCGAGCGGCTGGCGCGTGAGCTCCTGCGGGTGCAGCTCAAGGTGAGGAGGCGCAGCGGCGCCGCCGCTGTCGACCGCACCTTCCACGCCAAGGCGGTCCTCGGCGTGGAGAACGCCCGGCTGAGGTTCCGCGAGGACCTTCCCGAGGCCCTGCGGGCGGGTTTCGCCAGGCCCGGAGCCGAGTACCCGGTCACGGTCCGGCTGTCCAACGCGAGCGGGGTCCGACAGCCCGACTTCGCGCCAGATCTGCGCGGGGCGGCGCTGCGCGTCGAGGTGGGCCCCGGTGAGACCCACGATCTGCTGATGACGAGCTTCCCGGTCTCCCACGCCCGCGACGCGGGTGAGTTCGTCGCCTTCGCCAAGGCCATGGCAGGTGCCGACTCGCGGCTGCGCAAGGGATACGCCCTGTTCCTCAAGCTGCCCCTGGCGGTCGGCTGGCCCGCGGCCGCCCGTATGCGGCGCAACGTCGTCGCGGGAACCAGGCGCAGCGTACGCAGCCTGGCCCTGGAGACGTACTGGAGCCGCGGCGCGATCCTGTGGGGCGGCAGCGGACCGGTGCGCTATCAGCTGCGGCCCGCCGCGGACGCCCCGCCGGCCCCAGCCGCGTCGGGCACCGATCCCGACTACCTGCGGCGCGAGCTCTCCCAGCGGCTGCGTCAGGCGGACGTCGTCCTCGAGCTGTGCGTGCAGCGCTACGTAGACGCCCGGCGCACCCCCGTAGAGGACGGCGCGGCCGAGTGGCGGGAGGAGGTCACACCTGTCCTGCCGGTCGCCACCCTGACCATCCCGCGCCAGGACATCCACACCGCCGAAGCCCGCGCCTGCGCGTCGCGGGTCGACCTGCTGGCGTTCAACCCGTGGCACACCGCGGAGGGCTTCCGGCCCCTGGGCAACCTCAACCGTGCGCGCAAGGCCGCCTACGAGGCCAGCAGCGCCCACCGCCTGGGCCGGCGCTTCCTGACCGTCGAGCCACGGCGCAACGCCGTGCTCGGGGCACCGCTGCGGGCCGTCTTCCGCACCGTCAACCGCTTCGTCCCGTGGCACCGGCTGCCCACCCCGCTCGGACTGCTCAACCTCATGGCCTTCCGGCAGACGCTGCGCCGGCACAACCTCATCGACACCGAGGTCCACGAGGCTCCACCCGAAGCCGGTCCGGTGGAAGCCCCGCCCGAGGAGGAGCTGCTGATCAGGCGGAGTTACGACGGCTCGTACAACGATCTGTCGGCGCCGCGGATGGGCGCTGTCGGCGCGACCTTCGGCCGCACCATGCCGCCCGTTTACCGACCGGACCGATTCGACACCCCCAACCCGGTCACCGTCAGCAGGGAGCTGCTGCAGCGCGACGCGTTCATCCCCGCGACGTCGCTGAACGTCATCGCCGCGGCGTGGATCCAGTTCCAGGTGCACGACTGGGTCAACCACAGGAGGTTTCCGGTCGGCACCAGGAGCGTCGAGGTGCCGATGCCGCCCGGCGCCACCTGGCAGAACACCCCGGGCGGGACTCGGGAGAAGGTGATGCGCTTCGGCGAGGACGAGTCGGTGCTTCCACCCGGCGGCGGGCGGCCGCCGATCCTGTTCGCCAGCGGCGTCTCCCACTGGTGGGACGGTTCGGAGGTCTACGGCGGCGACCAGTCCGTTGCGATGTCCCTGCGTGAGCCTGATGGCGGCGCCGGACTGCGGCTGGAGGACGGACATCTGCCGAGCAGCCCGGACGGCCTCCCGATCACCGGGTTCAGCGACAACTGGTGGCTCGGCCTCAGCGCCGTGCACACCCTGTTCGCCCGTGAGCACAACGCGGTGTGCGAAGCCCTGCGGCACGAGTATCCGCACATGGGCGAGGACCGCGTGTACCACACGGCGCGGCTGATCGTCTCCGCCCTGATCGCCAAGATCCACACGGTCGAGTGGACTCCCGCGATCCTCGCCACCAAGACGCTCGACATCGGCATGAAGACCAACTGGCAGGGGCCGCCGAAGAAGTGGCTCGACCAGCTGGGCGTCTGGTTGCTGGAGGCGAACGGGCAGGGCGGCATTCCCAAGACCCTGCCCGACCACCACGGTGCCCCGTACTCCCTCACGGAGGAGTTCGTCACCGTCTACCGGATGCACCCGCTGATCCCCGATGACTACGAGTTCGTCGACCACCGGTTCGGCCGCAGGCTCGACACCCTGGGCTTCGACGACCTGCAGGGCGCCGCCGCGGAGCCGCTCATGCGCAAGACCGGTCTCGTGAACTCCCTGTACTCGCTGGGCATCGCCAACCCGGGAGCCATCACCCTGCACAACTTCCCGCGCGCACTCCAGACGTTCCGGCGGAACGGGGAGGTGATCGACCTGTCCGTGGTCGACCTGGTGCGCACACGACGCCGTGGCGTCCCGCGCTACAACGACTTCCGGGCCGGCCTGCACAAGCCGCGGATCCGGCGGTTCGAGGACCTCTCCTCCGATCCGGAGACGGTCGCACGACTGCGCGACGTCTACCGATCGGTGGACGACATCGACACCGTGGTGGGGCTTTTCGCCGAGAACCCGCCCGCGGGATTCGGCTTCAGCGACACCGCCTTCCGCGTCTTCATCCTGATGGCCAGCCGGCGGCTGCAGAGCGACCGTTTCCTCACGGTGGACTTCCGGCCGGAGATCTATACGCCGCTCGGCATGGACTGGATCGAACGGGGCGGCATGACCAGCGTCATCCTGCGGCACTGCCCCGAGCTGGCAAGCGTCCTGCCGCGCGCGGCCAGCGCGTTCGCGCCCTGGCGCCCGGTCCAGCCCGTCCGGAACAACACCGGCCCCGGCCGCGGCTGAACGGGAGAAGACCATGCCCTCACCCGACCGTGCCGGTCACCCCGGCCTGGAAGCCCTGCTCGCCCGTCCACTGCTGGAGACGGTCTTCAAGCGGCGCACCCACCGTGTCAGCAGAGGCGCCTCCGTGCCGGCCGGGTCGATGAGCCATCGGTCCCCGCACCGGCCAGAGCCGCTGGGCGAGCTGGAGGAGGCGGTCATCATCGCCCTCACCGGCTGCTCGGGGCTCACCATGCCCGACCGGCCCTTCGAGGACCCCCGCGATCACAAACCCATCATGTCCAAGCCCAACCTGAACATGGCGGGGCGGACCGCGGGCAGCCCGGACAACGCGCAGGCCACCCACTTCTTCATGATCAACGACAGTGGCACGTACTACCTGCGGAAGCTGCCCCCTTCCCCGGGGGATGCCTTCGACCCCGGCACACTGATCGAACGGGCGCGCCAGTCGAAGGTGCGGGTACTGGACCACCGGCTGGACGTCGCCGAGGGGATGCGCGACTTCCCGGCCTACCTCGACTCCAACCGGTTCCTGTCCAATCTCCCGGGCACCACGCTCTTCCTGCCGGTGGTCGACCTCTCCCATCAGTACATCAACGCGCTGATGTACCTGCTGACCCAGCCCGAGGGAGCGCGGCCCACGCTCGTCGACGACCGCAACTTCTACCGCCCGGCCGGGGTGCAGAAGTGGATCAAGAACGGCTTCCTCAACCCCGCCGTCAAACTGCCGCTCGGCGCCATGGGACCGATGCGTACCCAGGTCGAGGCCGATCTGCTGCTACAGAACATGATGCTGGTCGCGGACGCCATGGGACTCGGTGCCTGGATCCACGCGACGATCAGCCCCCAGATCATGCTGGGCGACCCGAAGTTCTCGCGGGCCTACGGCCGCATGCTGGGCTTCGACTTCGTCACCCCGAAGTTCCGTCCCGCCGACATCCTGCGCTGGCAGGTGCCACTGCCGAAATACGCCGCGCTGCGTGCCCACCCCGTGGGACTGCGGGCCGGCGGTGAACACCTCATCAAGGGTGCCTGCCCTCCCAACTACCCGTCGATGCAGGACGCCGTCGACTCGGTCATCCGGTCGAAGTTCGGGGAGGACGGCATCTACGCGGACAAGGAACTGTTCGCCCGCATCTACAAGAACGACTACGCGCAGCGCTATCTCGCCGAAGCCAGTGAGTACGACCAGCGGGTGATCGACTGCGCGCGGGACATCTGCGTGTACATCCACGAGACCCACGGGCGGTTTCCCGCGCACACCGACGCCATCCATGTGCCGGGCATCTGGCTGCAGGCACACCATGTCGAATCCGAATACTACGACCGGTTCTTCCAGGGCGGCCTGACCGAAGCTCACCGTCGGCACGCCTCGCACTGGGACGGCTGAGGGAGGCTCCATGCGCGTCTACGAGGCCATCGTCAAGGGGCTGGAAGGCATCGGGGTGCGAGCGGCCTTCGGCGGTGCCGGGGAGAACGCGGCCGGTCTGATGCTGGCGCTGAAGCATTCGCAGCAGATCCGGCCGGTCATCACGCGGCACGAGCAGGCCGCGTCATTCATGGCCTGTGGTTACGCCATGTACACCAACCAGTTGGGCTTCTGCTTCGCGACGGCCGGGCCCGGCGCCTTCAATCTGTTCTCGGGGCTGGCCGTAGCCATGTCGGACTCCTATCCGGTCCTCGCCGTCTCGGGATACGCGACGATGAAATGGCGCGGATGGGGCTCGCTCAACGAAACATCGGGCCTGAACCGCACACCCGACTCCCAGGCCATGTTCGCGGCCACGACCAAGAAGTCCTTCCTGCTCACCGATATCGCCGACACCTGCGATGTCCTTGAGGAGGCGGTCAACATCGCCTTCGAGGGAAGGCCCGGGCCCGTGCACATCCACGTGCCCGAGGATCTGACACACCGCGGGGTCGAGGTAACGAACTTCCGGCCGCTGAGGCTCGACGTGGCACCGGTCCTGCCCGACCCGGCACAGGTCGAGAAGATCGCGGCAGTACTGGCGGATGCCCTCGCGCAACGGAAGCAGATCGTCACGCTCGTCGGCTTCGGTGCGGTGCGGAGCGGGGCGGGACCTGAGATCAAGCGGCTGATCGAACGATTCCAGATCCCGCTGCTCACCACCTTGGACGGCAAGGGCATCGTGCCCGAGGGACATCCGCTCGCTGTCGGCGTCTTCGCCGACAGCGGCCACTCCAGTGCCTGGAAGGCCTTCCGCCAGGCCGACGTCGTGCTGTGCGTCGGCAACTCCCTCAATCAGCACGCCACGTTCAACTACCGCGAGGACCTCTTCGAGAACAAGGTGCTCATCCATGTGAACATCTCCGAGAGCGAATTCCACAAGGCCTACCGGCCCGACCACACGCTGTTGTCCGACGCACGTCCGGCCGTGGCCGCCCTGGTCGACGCCCTGGAGCAGAAGGTCGGCGAGGTGCCGCCGGTCGAGGTCGACGGCCGGGACTACGAGGCCCGGCACATCACCCACCTGACGGGAAAGATCCACCCCGGAGAACTCGCGCAGTCGATCGGCCGGATGCTCCCGCCGCAGGGGGTTCTGCTCGCTGACGCGGGGGCCCATCTGGCGTGGCTCGGGTATTACGTCGAGCTCGAGGAGGGGCAGAACTTCCGCAAGGCGGGCTCCTTCGGGCCGATGGCCGGACACGTCAATGGAGCCATCGGCCTGAAGGTCGCCCACCCCGAACGGACCGTTGTCGTCGGCTGCGGGGACGGATGCTACTCGCTGTCCGGTTTCGAGCTGATGACTGCCGTCGAGAACGACATCCCCGTCATCTGGGTCATCTTCAACGACGGGCAGTTCAAGCTGATCAAGCTCTTCCAAATCGTGACCTACGGCGAGTCCGGGCTCGTCGAATTCCAGAACCCGGACTTCGCCTCGTACGCCCGTGCGTGCGGCGCCGACGGCTACCAAGTGGAGACGCTCGAAGAATTCGAGGATGCGTTCCGCGCGGCACTGGCCTCCGGTCGGCCCACGATCATCGACGCCAAGATCACGCGATGGGCTGTGCCGCACTACAGCCCGTCACCCGACGGCGTGATCGACGGTCTCGTCGAGACCATCGAAGCACGCTTCCGGGACTGACAGCCCTTCGGCACGGGCAGCCGACGCGGAGGAGATCGCCCAGCTCAAGGCCGACGCCGAGGCGCTGGTGGCCCGGTGCGGGCCGGGGACCTCATCTCGGGCAGAGCCGACGAGTCGCGCCTCGTGCCAAGGCGGCCGTGCGGACGGGGATCAGGGGTTCCAGCGCCACCTCCGGCCCCGCGAGGTGATCGGATACGCGATGGCGGGGGACCACCCCCGCACCTGGCTCATCGACGACGCGCGCACAGCCCGCTGACCACGGGTACCACAGCGCCCAGGACGACCCCCCGCTCAACAGTTCCTGAACGTGACGAACGTATCGGGGCCGACTTCTGCAGACCTACTGGGGGGAACCGTGAGATTCCGGCCCCTCACCACAGCGGGTACGTGGGTTCGCACCAATCTGCCGTTTGACGGTACGCCCGTTCATCGACGCGCAAGGCGTTGCAGACCGCCGGGAAGTACCGCTTCTTCACGAACGTGCAGGTCTTCACCGACGCCGGCACGGTACCGGGCTGGAGAGGCAGTTGCGGAGCGTTGAGCACGGCAGCCGGGGTACCTGACCGGGGTACCCCGGCGCGCCACCGTTTCGCAGGACGCCACAGCCTGTAGGGGAAGGGTGGCAGGCGCGGCGGCGAGGCTTTCTGGAGGACGGATGACGTCGGTGGACCGTTCACCGGAAGAGGCACTACCTGACGACCGGACCGGGCCGAGGACCGCGCGGCGGACCGGCCAAGGCTCCGCCGTCCTGGGGTGGCTCTCGACCACCGACCACAAGGTGATCGGCAACCTCTACCTGGTGACGGCCTTCGCCTTCTTCCTCTTCGCCGGCGTGCTGGCCATGCTCATGCGCGCCGAACTCGCCCGCCCCGGGCTGCAGATCATTTCGAACCAGCAGTACAACGAAGCATTCACCATCCACGCCACGATCATGATGCTGCTGTTCGCCACCCCGACCTTCACCGGATTCGCCAACGCCATCATGCCGTTGCAGATCGGCGCGCCGGATGTCGCGTTTCCCCGGCTCAATGCCTTCACCTACTGGGTATACCTGTTCGGGGGCCTCCTGGTGGTCTCCGGCTTCCTGACCGCGGACGGAGCGGCTTCCTTCGGATGGTTCGCCTACGCACCACTGAACGGCGCCCGGTACTCCCCGGGAACAGGCCCCGACCTGTGGGCCATGGGGCTGGCCGTCTCGGGCCTGAGCACAATCCTGGGATCGGTGAACTTCATCACCACCATCGTCTGCCTGCGCGCCCCCGGCATGACCTTGTTCCGCATGCCGATCTTCACCTGGAACGTGCTGTTCACTTCGATTCTGGCGCTCCTGGCCTTTCCGGTCCTCACAGCGGCACTACTCGTCCTGGAGGCGGACAGGAAATTCGGTGCGCATGTCTTCGATCCGGCCAATGGCGGCGCTCTGCTGTGGCAGCACCTGTTCTGGTTCTTCGGGCATCCGGAGGTTTACATCGTGGCCCTGCCGTTCTTCGGGGTGGTGAGCGAGATCCTCCCCGTCTTCAGCCGGAAGCCGATGTTCGGCTACGTGTCCCTGATCGGTGCCACGATCGCCATCACCGGACTGTCCGCGACCGTGTGGGCGCACCACATGTTCGCGACGGGCGCCGTTCTGCTGCCCTTCTTCTCCCTGCTGTCCTTCCTGATCGCCGTACCGACCGGCGTGAAGTTCTTCAACTGGATCGGGACGATGTGGAAGGGATCGCTCTCCTTCGAGACACCGATGCTGTGGTCCATCGGCTTCCTCGTCACCTTCCTCCTCGGCGGCCTGACGGGTGTTCTGGTGGCGTCACCGCCGCTGGACTTCCACCTGACGGACAGCTATTTCGTCGTCGCCCATCTTCATTACGTCCTCTTCGGCACCATCGTCTTCGCCACCTTTGGCGGCTTCTACTTCTGGTGGCCCAAGCTGACCGGGCGGATGCTGGACGAGCGGCTCGGCAGAATCCACTTCTGGACCCTGTTCATCGGCTTCCAGACCACCTTCCTGGTCCAGCACTGGCTCGGCGAAGCCGGCATGCCGCGCCGGTACGCGAACTACCTCGCGAGCGACGGCTTCACGCTCCTCAACACGGTCTCCACCCTCGGGTCCTTCCTCCTGGGCCTGTCGACGCTGCCCTTCCTCTACAACGTCTGGAAGACCCTCCGCTACGGCGAGCGGGTCACCGTCGACGACCCCTGGGGATGGGGCCGCTCCCTGGAGTGGGCGACGAGCTGCCCGCCACCGCGGCACAACTTCCACGTCCTGCCCCGGATCCGCTCGGAATCCCCCGCCTTCGACCTGCACCACCCGGAGGTGCCCCGTGAAAGGTGAGGCCTGGCTCTTCACCGGCACGGCCCTGTTCTTCGCGGCGACCGCCATCGTCTACGGCTGGTTCTCCCGGGAGCCGGCGGGCAGCGCCGCACTCTGCGTCTCCTTCGTCATGGCGAGCCTCGTCGCCGCGTACCTCTGGCGCCAGTACCGGCGCGGCGGAGAGCGGCCGGAGGACCGTAAGGAGGCCGAGGTACAAGAGGCCGGCGGCCGGCATGCCTTCTTCCCGGCCCGCAGCTACTTTCCCGTACTGACAGCCGCGGGCAGCGCGCTGATCGGCCTGGGGGTGGTCCAGGGCCTGTGGCTGTGCCTCATCGGCTTCGGCGTCCTGCTGCCGGGGGTCCTGGGATTCGCCTTCCAGAACCTCGGCCACGAAGAGTAGTTCAGCCGTCGTCGGTGGACCCGTGAGCATCCGGTCCCGCGGTGGTCGCGTCGATCTTCCGGCGCTGTTCTGCGGTCGTGGGGTAGACGATACGGTCCTGGTAGTACCAGGCGCTGATCGCCGACCGTGCTCTGTCCAGCCGGCGGCGCATGCCACGATGGCCGGCGTCGGCATCGTCGTCGACGGGGCGCAGCGGCCACGGCCGCTCCCTGGCGAGCACCGCGTACCGCTCGACGGCCGTGAGAGCCCGGTGCTGCGGGTGGAAGCCGCCCTCGGCGCTCTGACGCACCAGGCCGGACGCCTCCCCCTCGTCCAGCAGTCGGCGCTCTCGCGACTGGAGAGCCAGGCACAGCCGCCGGGTGAGCCAGAAGACGGTCACCGGTACCGCGAAGAACCCGATGCGCAGCACCCAGGTGAGTGCGTGCACGGGCACGTCGAAGACGAAGGCGAGGATGTCCTGGCCCCCGGCGAGGAGCAGCACGGCGTAGCAGGAGAGTGCCGCCACACCCAGGGCTGTGCGGACAGGCCGGTCACGCGGACGGTCGCACAGATGCCGCTCCCCCGGCGCTCCGGTGATCCAGCGTTCGAAGAAGGGGTAGGCGTAGAGAAGCGCGAAGAGGATGCCGGGCAGGACTACCGCCGTCAGCAGGGGGTTCCACATGATCGTATGCCCCCACAGGCGTGTTTCCACACCGGGCATCAGCCGCAGCGCCCCCTCCAGGAACCCGACGTACCAGTCGGGCTGGGCACCGGTGGAGACCACGTCGGCGCGGTAGGGGCCATAGGTCCAGATGGGGTTGATCTGCGCGACGGCTCCCAGGACGGCCATCAGTCCGAAGACGGTGAAGAACAGTCCGGCGGACTTGGCCACGTACTGAGGGAAGAAGGGCAGGCCCACTACGTTGCGGCCGGTCCGGCCGGGCCCCGGCCAGTGCGTGTGCTTCAGGGT
Source organism: Streptomyces sp. NPDC090045 (assembly GCF_044747975.1). NCBI lineage: Bacteria > Bacillati > Actinomycetota > Actinomycetes > Kitasatosporales > Streptomycetaceae > Streptomyces > Streptomyces sp. NPDC090045. Next base: position 15,789 of record NZ_JBIVFA010000017.1, on the reverse strand, counting down.
GAAGACGAGGAGGATGTGCACCGTGATCAGGCCCAGGAGCAGGCCGGGGACCAGCAGGATGTGCACAGGGTAGAGGCGGGACACGATGTCTTCCCCGGGGTACTCGCCGCCGAAGACGAAGAAGCTCAGATAGGTGCCTGCGAGCGGGATCGACAGCGTGATCCCCTGGGCGATCCGCAGTCCGGTGCCGGACAGCAAGTCGTCGGGCAGGGAATATCCCGTGAAGCCTTCCAGTAGTGCCAGCAGGAACAGTGTCACGCCCACCAGCCAGTTGGCTTCGCGGGGCCGGCGGAAGGCCCCGGTGAAGAACACGCGGAGCATGTGTGCACCGATGGCGGCGAGGAAGAGCAGGGCGGCCCAGTGATGGATCTGACGGATCATCAGCCCGCCCCGTACATCGAAGCTGATCCTCAGTGTGGAGAGGTAGGCCTGCGACATGAGCACGCCGCGCAGCGGCTCGTAGGAACCCTGATAGGGCGTCTCCCGCATCGACGGATCGAAGAAGAGGGTCAGGAACACACCGGTCAGCAACAGCACGATGAAGCTGTACAGCGCCAGCTCGCCCAGCAGGAACGACCAGTGGTCGGGAAAGACCTTGCGCACGACCGACCGGGCCAGTTCCGACAGCGGCAGCCGCGCGTCCAAGCCGTCGGCCCCCCGCACCACCGCACGCCGTGCCGTGTTCCTCGGCCGCACTTCTCGCCTCGAACCCGGCACCGGCCCGCACCTCCTGTACGAACCCTCGCTACTGGGTCAAGCAAGTCATCCGGAGTGTGCACACAAAACTACCGACAGCCACCATTCACTATCAATTTAGACACGGCGTCGGACGGCTCCGCTCGGCGGGATCGCCGCCCGTTGCGTCACTCCCGGCGCCCGAGCCGTTCCAACAGCGCGGGAAGGTCGGCGAAGGAGTCGAGGACGTGGTCCGGTATGCCGTCGGCCGCCCGGTGCGTCTCGGGCAGGTACTTGCCGGTCCTGACGAGTACGCCGGTGATTCCGCCGCGCTGGGCCGCCAGCACGTCGGATTCGATGTCGTCGCCCACCATGAGCGCTTCGGACGGGGTGGCACCCATGTGCGTGAGGGCGGAAGCGAAGAACGCTTCAGCGGGTTTGCCGGTGATCTCCGCCTCGACTCGGGCGGCCCGTTCCAGCCCCAGGAGGAAGGCCCCGGTGTCGAGGTCGAGGCCCGCGGCGGTGCGCCAGTACAGATTCCGGTGCATGGCAACGAGGCGAGCACCATGCTGCAGATGCCGGAAAGCCCGGTTGAGGGCTTCGTAGCTGAATCCTCCACCCGCGCCACCGAAGACGACCACATCCGCGGCGACACCCGCTGCATCCGATTCCGCTTCCTCGACGATCGGCACGCCCGCGAGATCGTCACGGACGTCACCGGTGTTGACCAGCAGGCAGCGCGCGCCCGGGTAGTGCTCCCGCAGGTATGCGGCGGTGGCGGCGGGTGCGGTGAGGATGTCGTCGACGCCGACGGGGAATCCCGCCCCGGCCAGTTTCGCGGCGATCGAGGCACGGGTCCGCGAGGTGTTGTTGGTGACCAGCGCCAGCGGGATTCCCTCGGCGCGGAGCTGCCGCATGGCCTCTACGGAGCCGGGCAGCGGCTTCCAGGACACCGTGAGCACGCCGTCGATGTCGATCAGGACCGCTCCGATTCGTTCCATACGACAGACCGTCCCCGACTTGCGCAGAAGCCGCAAATGGGGTTGTTGCGGAATAGGTGCGCACAGGGTTTCCGACTCCTCTGTGTTTGAGGGTGACCCACCGTGATGTTCACTGATCGCGCGGACGCGGGACAGCGCCTTGCCGAAGCACTCCGTCACCTGGAGGGGGTGAATCCTGGCCGCCCCGACCTCGCCGGGCCATGGCTCGCCGACGTACGGGCGCCCACACTCCTCATCGTGGGCGGCCACGACACGACGGTGCTCGACCTCAACGAGCACGCCCAGCGGGAGCTGCGCTGCGAGAACCGGCTCGCCATCGTCCCCGGCACCACGCATCTTTGCGAGGAGCCGGGAGCACTGGACGAAGTCGAGACCGGGCCATTCACGGACCGGCACTTCACCACCCGGCTCGGATTCGGTCGATCTGGCTGGTCAGGGAAGGTACGAACCGCGTACCACCAGCAGACGAAGAACATGCTGGTCTCCTACTCCCCGAAGAAGCTCGGCTTCTTCTAGAGGCCCGCAAGAAGGCGCCTGACCTGGGCTTTTGCCCGTCAGGTGCCTTCCGTGCACCCCTCTCACAGCGAGGACCGATTCATGCACCCCATCCCGGTCTCTCCCACCGTCATCCCACCGCTGAGCAGCGGTTCCGGACCAGTCACGGACCAGATCTGGTGATCATCCTTCTGCAACAGTCTCACCGGCACGTCGGTTCCACTCCTGCAGGGACTGCTCAACGAGCCGGTTGGAGTGCTCCTGGACGCCGGCCCGGAACAGGCGACCTCGACCACGCCCCGACGCCACTGCGGACAGCAATCGAGCCACCTGTGTCGGGTTGGGAACGCCAGCCGGGTCTACCTCTTCGTTGGCCTCCGGGGCGGAGCACCGAACCCCATTCAGCGGGTTCTCGGCGAAGTAGCCTTCCTCAAGAGCGGTTCCGAGGACCTCGCTCAGAGCCGCTCGCTTGCGCCTCTTGGTTTTCGCCGAGGGCAGCCTGCCCGTCGAGCTTTCGACTCATCGCGTCAAGCGCCCGACGCAAGACATCGACTTCGGCGAGGGAGCTGACAGGTACGAGTTCTTCCTCATCCAGCAGATGGCCCCCTTCCACTCCTCCGGCGGCTGCGTTCCCCATGCCTTCTTGTTGAACGCCCACGAGTAGAGCGCACGCCGAAGAATGCGCGGCTCAGGAGAGGAGGCCCCGGGGCGTGCGAGTGCGGGTGTAATGGTGGCCAGCGCGTCTGCCAACGTGCGTCGGGTTTTGCCCTGGGTGCGATCCCGGCGCCGGTCGATGTACTCGTGGGCCGGGTCGTACCAGGTGGTCCGCGGGGCCCCGCGTGCGCTCGCGCGCCGGCGGGTGGCCCGTACCGTCCTCGTGCATCCCAGTGACCTCGGCCCTGTGTCGCGCGATGAAGTTCCCCGCGAAACCGCGAGCTGCTTGGGCAGAGCAGGCACCTGGCAGGCACCCACTCCGCCGGGCTTCAGCGCGAGCACAAGTTGGGCTGTCGACCGCACGGCGCAGTCCGCCGAGCCCCTCGGGCCAGGTGGTCAGAGACCGGCGAACTGCCACTCAATCCACCTGGCGCCCCATCGAAATGAGCGTCACGAGCGTCATTTCAGCGTCAAGATATCGCCTGTAACGCCCACAACGCACACATCGTCGGCCCAGCCACCGGCTGGCCCGGTCCACACTGCGACGAGCCGGGTTCGGCCGCGTGCCGACGCAAGTCAGGTGTTCAGGAGGCGGTTGAAGAACGAGCGGTAGTGTTGCAGCGCTAGCCGCAGGTCTTCGGTCGCGACCTGCTCGCCCTGACCCCACTGCTCCTCCAACCCCTGCTTGTGGGCGGAGAAGCTACGGGCAAGGGTCTGCATCACTTCGGCGACCAGTGCGTCCGCCGACCTGACTGCCTCCTGCGGGTCGTCGACAAACCGGCCCTGTATCTCGCTCCATGCCTTGTGGTACTCCGCGGTGTCCTCGGCACCCAGCAGCGGCTCGTCGGCGCCGGCGTGCGCCGGGTCGGCCTCCGATCCGCGATCCGTCGGGAGTTCCTCCCCGCTTTCACGCGTCTCGCGCTCCTCGGCAGCCGCGTCCCTGGTGGCCTCCCCGGGGTACAGTGGCGGCGTCCGTCCCGGCGCCGTCGCACCGCCGGATTCGGCGTCCGTACCGGCCTCCGAAGCCGATACCGGATGGGCGATGTCCTCTGTCGTGATGCCGGCGTCGCCGGCTCGTTCGTCGCTGCTTGCGTGGTTCTGCATCTCACCGGCTCCTCTGGTCACTCAGTAGGTCGTCGAACAGGGCGCGGTAGTGCACCATCGCCCCTCGGAGTTCCTCCGTTGTCGTCTGTTGATCAGCGCTGCGGACCTTGACGTCGTGGGCGGCCCGGTAGTGCTCCAGAGTGCGGCCGTGTTCGACCGAGAGGTCACGCAGCTGACCGCGGTAGTCGTCTGTGGGGTATCCCCGCTCGCGCATGAGTCGCGACACCAGTTCGTCGGCCTCCTCCACTGAGCCTTCCGGTCGGTCGACGAAATGCTCTTGGACGCTGCTCCATTCGACGGCGTACCGGTCTCGCCGTTCGGGAGGCAGCTCCTTGATCTCAAGCTTGTCGTGGCGTTCCTCGCGGGCCCGTAGCTCGCGTTCGGCGGCACGGCGGCCGCCCTCCGCCTCGACCGTGCGGTCGTACTCCGGTCCGAACTGGTTCTGCAGACGCCGTCGGCGCGCCGCCATCCACAATCCGACCACGAGCGCGATCACGACAACCGCTGCAATGGCAATGACGGCTATGAGCGTGCTGTTTGACATGTTGGCCTCCGTTCCCGGGTTTCGCTTCCTCCGGTCAGGTCCATCGCCGGGCTGTCAATCCGGAGGTTCTGACACAGGCGGCCGTTCGGTGGGAGACGGCGGCTCCGCGGGCCGATCGGCTTGGTGCGACCTGTCCCCGGGGCCGGTGGGGTGCGGGTCGCGGGGTACCGGATCTGGTCCTTCCGGAGTGGGCCCGGGGCCTTCGGGTTCCGGCTCGGTGGACAGTTCCATGCAGCTCACCTCGTCGCACAGAGTGTTCTCGTATGCCTTGCGCCTACCCGGCCGGTCACGGCTCAAGCAGAGTGAATCGGCGGCGATGCGCCCCGTGCTGTCCTGGCCCGCGTCACATGCCGGCCGACGTACTGCCGGGTGCCGGCGCGGCTGCCGGATGCGGGCTCATTCGCCGGGCTCGCGTCCACGGGTCGGGCTGGGATCGGCGCTGTCGGAGTTGTCTGCGAACGGGCTGATGTCGAGGCGCGCGAGCAGGTCGGCGGGGTGCCGGTAGACGGCTCGGGCCCCGGCCTCTTCGAGGTCGCGCCGCGGGATGCCGCCGCAGAGCAGTCCCACGCACGCGACATCGGCGCGGGTGCCCGCCCGCATGTCCCAGACGGTGTCGCCGACGAGTACGGAGCCGCGCGCGGGTGCGTCGGCGAGGTCGAGGGCGTGGTGCACAGGTTCCGGTGCGGGCTTGCCCTCGCTCACGTCGTCGGAGCTCGCCGTCGCGGTGATGGCGTCGTCGGCATCGACGGCCCGCCTGAGGGCGTCGAGCTCGGCGTCCTTCGCGGAGGTCACGAGCACGACCCGCCACCCCCGTCGGTCGAGCTCGTGCAGCAGGTCGGCTGCGGCGTCCAGCGGTGGGAGCCGGTCGAAGTAGGTGCCGTAGAGGGTGGTGTGGGCGGCACTCAGCGTGTCGTCCTCGCTCGTGTCCCGATCCTTGCCCAGCAGATGCGCGAGGAGGTCCTCGCCGGGAAGTCCGATCGCCCGGTGGATGTCGTGCATCGCGACGTCGTGGCCCGCCTGCCGCAAGGCCTCCCACCAGCAGACGACATGCAGGTGATTGGTATCGGCCAGGGTGCCGTCGACATCGAACAAAGCGGCACGGTTCATGTCCGCCTCCCGCAGGGCTCTGCACCCGGGCTCGCGCCTGAGCTCGGCCGTTCTCACAGCTCCCGCAGCGCCGGCAGCAGCTTCGTCTCGGACCAGTCCAGGAAGGACTCCTGCTGGTCGCCGCCGATCTGGATCAGGGCGATCTCGGTGAATCCGGCGTCGGCGTAGGGGCGTACCGCGTCGACGAAGGCGTCCACGTCGTCGCCGCAAGGGATGGAATCTGCGACGTCCTCGGTTCTGGTGTGCTGCGAGGCCTGCGCGAAGCTCGCGGGGCCAGGGAGTTCCGCGTTGACCTTCCAGCCGCCGAGCGCCCAGCGGAACTGGTCGTGCGCCCGGGCCACCGCCGCGTCGCGGTCGTAGGAGACCGGGAGCTGGCCCACTCGTGGTTTGGCGGAGCCTCCGTACGCGCCGAACGCGGTCAGCAGCTCCTTCCTCGGTTCGGTGGCGACGAGCAGGTCGCCGTAGCGGCCCGCGATCTCGCAGGAGCGGTCTCCGGAGACCGCGATCCCGATGGGAGGCGGATCGTCGGGGAGGTCCCAGAGTCTGGCGTTCTCGACGTCGAAGTGAGCGCCGTGGTGGCTGACGAACCCGCCGGCGAACAGGGAGCGGATGATCCCCACGGCTTCCTCGAGCATGTCCAGCCGGACGTGGGCGGCGGGCCAGCCCGCGCCGACGATGTGCTCGTTGAGATTCTCACCTGAGCCCAGGCCCAGCCGGAAACGCCCCTGGGACAAGAGCTGCATCGTCGCCGCCTTCTGGGCGATCACCGCAGGGTGGTAGCGGAAGGTCGGGCAGGTCACGTACGTCATGAGCGGGATTCGGGAGGTGGCCTGCGCGGCGGCGCCCAGGACGCTCCACGCGTAGGGCGCGTGCCCTTGTGCTTCCAGCCAGGGGAAGGAGTGGTCAGAGATGACGGAGAAGTCGAATCCTGCACGCTCCGCCGCCACCACGTGGTCGACCAAGTCCCGCGGGCCGGCCTGCTCGGTCATCATCGTGTACCCGATTCCCACCATGCCGGGCGCCTTACCGCTCCGGCGAGCTCGAAACGTGCCGGCTCGACCGGGCGGGCGGGGCCGCGGCTCGTGGTCGATCCGGCGGAGCACGCCGGTACCGGTCCACAGCCCCCGTCCGTAGCCTCAAGCCGGGTGTCCGGGCTCAATGTCCCCCAGCTCCCGGTACCGGAGCAAGGGAGGCGGCGGGCCCTCGGACGGCGGGCACACCGCTACGGGCGCCAGGAGGAAGCCCACGTGGTCGCCGCCCTCGATACGCCCCTCGATCCGGCCGGTGAACCACGTTGAAACCTGCTCCAGTACCGGACTGCCTGCTTCGCCCGGCCGCCAGCCGACCCGTGCGAACTTGTCCACCCGGTCGCCAGTCTCCTCTCCGAAGAGCTCCGCGAGCACCCGGTCGTGCCGGTGGAGCAGGTGGACGGTGAGGTACTCCGCCTCGCGCGCGACGCGGTAAGTGTGGTTGGCGACGGACAGCCAGACAACGAACCTCGGCGGATCGATGGAGCACTGCGAGGCGAATCCCACCAAGCAGCCCGCCCGCTCGCCGCCGGAGGCGGCCGTCACCACGTACATCGGGCCGTCAAGCACGTCGGTCAAGGGGTCCAGCTCCGTCACGGCGCCTCCTCGTGCTCCGGATGGTCGAGTGTCCCGTCAGGCGGCTGCCCCAAGCGTCGGCGAGGAACCAGACGTGGCTCGAGCCGCGGCCGGACCGGGCAGGCGCGGAATGTGCGCGGCAGAGGACCGCACGGGAAACGCCCGCGACGGGGCGTTGGGCCGACCGCTGAACTCCCTCCGCTCGCGGGCGGGGCTCACAGGCGGAGGTCGAGGAGTGCCTTCTCCACGACCTCGGTGAGCGCGGGGTGGATCCAGTACGGGGACTTGGCGAGGGTGACGGCGTCGATGCCCATCGTCGCCGCCAGGACGAGGGGCTGGATGAGAGTAGGGGCTTGCGGGCCCATCAGGTGGGCGCCGAGGAGCCGGCCGGTACCGGGCTCGGCGAGCACTTTGCAGAAGCCGGTGGTGTCCTCCATCGCCCAGCCGTGGGCGATATCGCTATAACTGGCCATGCCCGCCCGGTAGTCCAGCCCCTTCTCGCGGCAGTCCTGCTCAGTGGCGCCGACGGAGGCGATCTGCGGCTGGGTGAATACCGCCGCCGGCACCAGGCCGTGGTCGGCTGAGATCAGGCCGTCCGGGTTGCGGAGGTTGTGCGAGACCACCTCCGCCTCACGGTTGGCCACGTGCTTGAGTGGCACCGGCGAGCAGATGTCACCGAGCGCGAACACGCCTGCCGCGGTCGTGCGTTGGTGTTCGTCGACGATCACCCGGCCGTCGTCGTGGGTGGCGATACCGGCCGCTTCAAGGTTCAGCCGGTCGCTGTTCGGGGCACGGCCCACGGCGACGAGCAGCATGTCCGCCTCGACCGTCGATCCGTCGTCCAGGGTCAGCCGGAGCCCGCCCGGCCGACCGCCGACCGCCGTGACCTCCCTGCCGAGCCTGAGATCGTAGCGGTTGCGGACCAGCTCGGTGAACCGCTCCGCAACCGTCTCGTCCTGCGGGCCCAGCAAGCGCTCCTCCTTCTCCACGATGGTGATGGAGCTTCCCGCCTCGGCGAACACTTCAGCCAGCTCCGCAGCGATGTAGCCCCCGCCGAGGATCGCCAGGTGCCGGGGCGGAGCCTCGATACGCATCACGGTGTCGGACGTCTCGTACGGCAGGCCTGCCTCCGTGACGGGCCCGGGGACCAGGGGGCGACCGCCCGCCGCGATGACGATCTGCCCCGCGCTGACGTCGAGGGCTCCGTCCGCCCGGTCGATCCGCAGGGCCCGTGGGCCGGTGAACCTTGCCCTGCCCTCGTACACAGTGACCGCGTCGTCTGCCATACGGCTCCTTCGACCGCTGTCCCGTTCAGCGTCCAGCCGCCCGAAGACCCGGTCGCGGGCTTCGCGCCACCGCACCGCTCTCAGCTCGGCGTCCACGTCGTACGCTCCGGCTTCCCGGACGGTGCGGGCGACGTGCGCGGTGTAGGCGAGCATCTTGCTCGGAATGCATCCGGCGTTCAGGCAGGTTCCGCCGAACCAGCGCTCCTCGACGATGGCCACGTCCAGATCGGCGAACGAGTCGTCGACAACGGCGTTGCCGGATCCCGCACCGATGACGACAAGATCGTGGTGACGCATCCGGCCAGCCTACGAGGGCAATGCCAAGCCGGCGCGCTGGCTTCCGACTGTGGCGAGCAGGGGGCGCTGGCGCGCGCGGTCCACGTAGCGGCCGTACCCGAGGGCAAGATCCAGGTCGGCCATGAGGTCCGCGAAGGGCTTCGCGTGGATGCGGTCGGCGCGACCGGCGCCGAACTGATGCGCCCGGTGAACCGGGGGTGCGGGGCGACCTCCCTGAGGTGTTGGCCGCCCGCGGGCAGGTGCGTGACCGCCCGCGTCAACGGCTGCTCCCACATGGACGGCCTGGTTCACACTGACGTCAGCGGTCCTCGGAGTCCGCCCGCCGAGGGTCATCCCGGTAGATCTGCTCCTCACGGCCGATGCCCGGACGGTGGCGCTTGGCACGGTGACCCCCGGCATTCGCGTCGGCATTCGCGTCGGCATCCGCTCTGCCCGAACACCGCACGACGGCATCATCCGCCTGCTGCCTGGCCTCAGGGTCACCGCTCTCGCCCACAGCCTCGGACGGCGTGGCCCGCGGAAGACGGCTGGGCTTCGCGTCTGCCATGGTGTCCTCCCTCGATGGTGTGTGTCTCCAGCGACTACCCCGCCCCGTGGGACACCATGACCGAGCCGCTGTGCGGCTCGGTCTGGAAGGCACCGACCGATGCGTTCGGTTGCCGTGCGGGGGTTTCGCCTGACGGAGAACGTGTGGGCCTACCGCGTCGGCGTCGACTATCTGGCGGGCGATCTCACCGGTTACGGGGTCGAGGCGCTCGACGGCAGCATCGGCAAGGTCGACAAGCACTCCGACGAGGTCACTGATGCCTATCTGGTCGTCGACACCGGTGTGTGGATCCTTGGCAAAGAGGACGAGAACCTCGGGAACGCCAACCACCGCGAAGCCCTCGGCACGCACTACCTCTCCGGCATGCCGTTCGGCGTCCCGCCCGCCTGACCTCGTGCCGGAAGTGGTCTCGCGGCGTACGTTTGCCAGTCGCGATAGCGGTCAGACGCGAAGAGCAAGGGTAGTTCCCGAGCCCCAGGGAGTGATCAGCTGTGTCGAAGGACGAGAAGGCCCGAGCCAAGGCCGAGCAGGCCAAGGGCAAGCTCAAGGAGAAGGCCGGCCGCCTGGTGGGCAATGAGGAACTGACTGCCGAAGGCCGCGCCGAAGGGGCGAAGGGCGATGCCCGCCAGGCCAAGGAAAAGATCAAGGACGTCTTCAAGCGGTGACCTTGCGGCGCCGCAGATGTGCCTCGGTCCCGAACCCGTTGGGGTTCGGGACCGAGGCACATCCGTACGAACCGACCGGCACGGAGGGGAGAGAGACTGACCGGTCCCTCGGTCTCTGGGGCCATCTCCCGGTTCCCGCAGCTGGGGCAACGTCGGAGAGCGACGTCGTGCCGCCCTTGCACCCGGTCTGCCGCGCCCACGCTCACGAACAGGCACCCTGATTGCCGGCGTGTCAGCGGGCCAGGAACTCGTCGAGGAGCCTGTCGAGGTCGAGGAACTCCTCCCCCGCGCCGGTGACGGCGTACGTCTGCTCCAGAAAGCCAGTGAGAGCGCGGGCCGCCACGAAGAGCACGGCGTTCCCTTGACCCTCCGCGCCGGGGCCCCGCAAAGCAACGCGGAGTTCGTCAGCGCCGGCTGTCCCGCAGGGGCTGAAGGTGACGTCTCCCTCGCCCACCGGGCGATGCAGTCCCTCGGCAAGCATCTGCCGGTCGAAGTGCCAACAGGCCAGGACTATGGGGCCGTCAAAGAACGTGACCTGGACCACGTACGGATCTTCGCCGTCATACGAGAGGCGGGCCAGGAGCGGCACACGGCCCCTCGCCGCGTCGAGGCGGACAACGGTCTGAGCAGACACACAGGACATCGACAGGCCTCCGGGGTGGGCTGCACGGTGACACTCGTCTGCCCCGCTTCCCCCTTGACACACTGGTGCGATCGAGGGAACGGCCGGGAAGACCGCACGGTTCGAAGGCCTTTGGTACCCAGAGCGGTCCCTCGGTCCGGCCCCTGACCCGGCGCCGGGCCCGCACCGACACAGTGTCGGCCGCACGCGCGCCGATCACCACCGCGTCAGGCAGGGCGGGTCTCCGCGTGACCGTGTTCCACGATCCTGGCCAGGCGGGCCAGCATCCCTCGGTGCCGGAGCTGGAGCAGGGCTTCCATGGCGTTGTGAAGGGTCGCGCCCACGCCGCGCAGGGGGTGGTCGTCGCAGACGACGAGGGTCTCCTCGCCCCAGGGCCGGAGCTGAAGGAAGATCCTCACGGTGCCCAGCGACTTGAACGACGCCTCCAGTTCCAGCTCCCGGCCGGTTTCCCGGTGGCGTACGGTCGTCACCCCTTCGGCCGACCAGGGGCCCAGCTGCACGGTGTAGCGGAGCCGGGATCCGACCTCCGGCCAGAGCTGATCGAGCGGCGTCGACTCGGAGGGTCCCACCACCCACTCCCCGTACAGGGTCGGCTCGGCGAGCACCTGCCACACTGCCTGCGGGGACCGGTGAATCAGCCGATTACGGACGGCCATGGAGGAAGCCCTTCTACCGGAAGGGAGAGCTGCACCACGAGGAACTACAGGCGCCCTCTGGCGAGCCGTACGGGAGACACATCACGCCCAGGCTGCGCTACCCGCGGCCGCGCTTGCCGGGCGGCTCCTGAGGGTCCACGCCCGTCGAGGCGGAAGCGTCCTTCGTTCCGCTGGGACGCTGCGACCGGCCCCGGGGGCCCAGGTCGTGCATGCCCTTCTCCCCAGAGCCCTTGCTCTGGTCCTCCCCGCGTGCTCCCCTGCTCTTCACCGGTTTGCCGTGGGGGTTTCCGGCCTCTTCCTTGGAAACCGTCCGGCCGGGCCCCTTGTCCGGAGCGTACTCGTCCGGGTGGAAGGAACGGCGGGCACTCGGGTTCTCCTGCTGACGGGTCTCGTCCACGTCCGGCGACCAGCCGTGCTGCTTGGTGCCCTCGTGGCGACTCGGGCCCTTGCCGTGGGCGGGCTGGGACGGTCTCGGCTGCTTCGTCATTGGCCTGGCCTGCTGTCCGCCTCGGGATGGGCGCACGGGTACAAGCGCCTCTACCGCTGGTCCTGCCATCGTCCCACCGTTCGCGGAAGTGGTCGCGCCGGGCTCCGGAGGGCTCAGCCCGCTTCTCGGGTCGGGGAACAGCTTTCACGTCCTGGCAGAACGTTCAGGATATGAAGGCTGCGGTGGCGCAGCGGGACCATGGACCCGATGTAGACCAGGCCCACGGGCGCTCTGCCTTTGTCCGAATCGTGGTAAGGCCGTGTCAGTCGGCGGCGGTGGCGCGGACCAGTTCGCTCACGACGTCACCCAGGCGCCCCCGCCGCAGGTACGCGGCGCGCTGACGGGCAGCCCCGCCCCCGGAGCTCCGCACTCGGTGGAACAACTCGTCCGCGAGCTCGAGGTCTCCCGCAGCTGCCAGCCCAGGCGCGGCACGGGCCAGGAGCCGCTCCGTCAGTGTCAGGGCCGGTACGTACTCCTCTCGCGCGGGATCGAGGCCTTCGCCCGCCAGCCCGTGCCGGGCGGCGAGCCGGTGGGCAGCGTGCAGGAGTCCGGCGGGCAGGTCGGGCGGCGGCCGCCCGTCCTCGATCTCGGGCAGCAACGCGGTGGCCAGGCCTCGCACCAGGGCGGTGAGCAGCAGCACCACGTCGAGGTCGGCGTTCACGTCGCAGACCCGGATCTCCAGTGTCGGTACGTGCTCGGAGGGGCGCGCGTACCAGTAGATCATCCGGCGGTCCAGGAGGGTGCCGGTCTTCACCAGGTGGCCTGCGAGGCGCTCGTAGCCGACTTCGTCGAGGAGGGGCGCGGGCCCCACGCCGGGCCAGCGCGCGTGTTCGAGAGATCGCCGGCTCGCCCACCCGCTGTCCCGTCCGAGGGAGAAGGGCGAGTTGGCGGCGAGGGCCTGAAGTGCCGACAGCCAGGGGCGCATGTGGTTGGCCAGCGCGAGGGCTTGAGCGTGTCCGGTCACCCCGACGTGGATGTGGCAGCCGCACACCATCCCGTCGTACGACCCGACCAGGGAGGGCCACCGGGCGGCCATCCGCCCGTACCGCTCTCCCGGGGTCACGGTCGGCGGGCTCCCCGGTGGGATCACGGGAGTGCCGGTCGCCACGAGCAGGCATCCCTCACTGGCTGCCACCTCGCCCATCACCTTACGCAGTAGGGCCAGTTCGGACCTCAGCTCCACCAGATCCGGCGTGGGCCGGGTGCACACCTCGACCTGCGCGGTGAAGAACTCCGCCTGCACCTGTTCGCCCAGGGCCGCGGTCGCGGCTTTCACCACACAGGGACCGCGGGCCACGGGTAGTCCCGCTCGCCGGTCCACGAGCAGGAACTCCTCCTCCACCCCCACCGTCAGACTGCGTCTGCCCTGCGGCAGGGTTGTACGTGCACGATCTATACCGCAGACCGGGGCGATCACCATCGAAGACATGAAGGAGCCCTTCGTCGAGCGAGCCAGAACAGGCCAGAGCTGGTTCTCCCGCAGCACCTCGCGCCTACCCCACTGCTCGGCCGCCAGTCACTGCGGAGCTGCCTCCCTTCGTTTCGCTGATCGAGGAGGACCGGCAGATCCTGCCCGGACTGATCGGTCTGCCGGAGTCCTGGGCGACGAGCCGGGTACTGCCACGGTCGCACTCGCTCTGCTGGTACGTGGTGGCCTCCGGGCAGCCCCTCATCGTGCCCGACGCCCGTGCCGACGACCGGCTCCGTACCCACCTCGCCGTCACGGCTCTCGGGGTCGTCGCGTATGCCGGAATGCCGCGGCCTGCTCTTCCGAGCCGCGCCTGCGCATCCTGTCGTCACAGAGCCGGTCCGCACAGAAGGTGCTGGAGACCGCACGGGCCGCCGCCGAGCGCGCCCGTAACGACGCGCAGCGCATGGAACAGGTGGCCCAGGCTGGATTGGACCATGCCGAGCTGCTGCTGCGAGCGTCGGAGGAGCTGGCCCAGACGTCCGGACTGGAGGACGTCCGACGTCGCTGCGGGACCTCTTCGTCGGCGTCGGGAAACCCTCGTACGTCGGCCTGCTCGTCGCCGACAAGGACGAACTGCACCGGGTTGCCGACCCGGACATCGAGCACTGTGGAACAGGAGGTCCTCACGCTGCCCGTGAACGCGGCGTTCGCCAGCACTCGGGCCATGCGGGAACGGCGGGCGGTCTTCGTGCCCGACCGTGAGGCGCTCGTCGCCGAATACAGCCCCGAGGCGGTCGGCTTCTTCGACCGCATGGGCTTCTCCACCGTGCTGTGCCTGCCGCTCTGGGGCAGCCGCGTCCGGTTCCATCGCGTACGACGCCTCGCCCCTACCACCAGCCTCACCCGGCGGCGTGCCCGAAGGACTCATGGTCACGGCGGGCGACACACCGGTCACGACATGCGCGCCGCAACGATCACGGGCCAGATCCGCAGCATGCTGCGGCAGGCCGCCATCGCACAACTCGTCGCCCTGCTCGCTCGCCACGGCGACCGTCCGCTGGCCGAACTGCTCCGCCAAGTCAGTAGCCGGCTGCCCGACCCGGCTCCCGGAGACGACGACGTGGTGGTGCTTGCCCTGCCCGTTCCCTGATGGCGCTACCAGTAGTGCCGGCGGCCGCCTACGGCAGCATGACCAGAACGATCCCAGTGGTCCACAGGATCGAAATTCCCCTCAGGAATCCGATGATCAGGAGAATTCCGCTGCGGAGGAGCATGACGTCTCCGTTTTGGCTTGACGGGTCACAACGGGGGTAGGCGCCAGCCTTGTCCGGCGGCTCGTCCAGGCCCATCCTCGGACTCATCATTCTGATCGCCGCCATCGTCGTCGGCCTGGCCGGAATCCTCGGCAATACCGGCGCGGGGCACGATCTCGGCATCGGCGGCGATTTCTCGATTTTCGGCTATCACGCCACTGGTTCGACCGGGTGGCCCTCGTGGGCCTGACGCTGGTCGTGATCGGCGCTCGCCGGTCGGCCCGTCGCTCCGCGCAGGCTCGACGGGAACTCGGCGCGTCGCGCCGTGAGGCCGTCGCTGTCGACCGCGAGCGCGACGAGCCGGTCCAGCAGCGCGACGACGTCCGCGCCGACACCAGCGCTCCGGTGGCCGACACCCGCCGCAGCCGAGGACACTGGTTCGGCCACCGAGCCGCGCCCCGCTGACGTCAGCGCTCCCCCGCGGGCAACTACCCTGACCCGCAGAGCGTCGGGGAGAGGCGGTGCCGATGCGATTCCCCTTCCGCTCCCGATCCTCCCGGGCCACGCGCCTGCGGCACGGCCGACGGCCGACCTACGGTTCCTGGCTGGCGAGCACGCTCGGCGGGACGGGCGTTACTCAATCGCCCGACCATGGGGACGGCGTTCTTGTCCTCGTCCTCGCCGGGGAGTTCGACAGCGGAACCATGCCCCGGTTCCGCAGGGCCTTGGCTGACGCCCAATCGGCACGGACCGTGCGGACGATCATCGACGTGTCTGGAGTCGTCTACGCAGACTCCGCTCTGATCCGGCTCCTCGTGCAGGCGCATCACCGGCTCCCCCGGTTCACGGTCGCGGGTCCTCTTCCACCTCAGCTGCGCCGACTCCTGGTGCTCAGTGGGGCTGCGGCGATCCTGCGCATCACGCCGGACGTCGAAACCGCGCGACGGCCCTGAGACCGAGGCGCCCCTTCCCCCTTCCGTGACCCGACGCTCGCTCCTCACCCCTCACCGGCCAGGCGGCACCGTCCGCAATGCGCTGCGCCCCTCGTCTCCCGTCCCGTCCCCTCCGCCTTCTGGCGGCGCGGCTTCGGCACACCGGCGGATGTAGGTGACGGCCTCGTCGCCGGGGATGGTGTGTCGCCAGACGCGGCAGGCCAGGGGGATCCTCCTTCCGCGATGGTCCGGCTACGGCGTAGCCGGACCTCTGGGTGTTCTGCTGTCACTCGCACAGGCGAAGAGGTACTTCTTCGTCCGGGGCCGGGGGTGCGGCGCGTCTGGTTCAGCCCTGGAGGGTGGTGAGCCAGTCGGTCAGCAGGCGGTTGACCTCGTTCGGGCGTTCCTGCTGGATCCAGTGGCCGCAG
>NZ_JBIVFA010000016.1:193678-220367 GCF_044747975.1 Streptomyces sp. NPDC090045 | reverse complement strand
TCATCCACCGAAGTGGACGGGGTATCAACTTCTGGCGTTGATTTTTGGCACGCTGTTGAGTTCTCAAGGAACGGACGCTTCCTTTGTACTCACCCGCAGCTACATTCGCTGGGGCTTTCCTCCGGGCTTTCGTTCTGTTCTTGCGCTTCCAACTCTACCAGATCATTTCCGTTGTCGTTTCCGACTTGGATTTGAATTCGGTGACCGTTGGGGGTCTTTGCCTTTCGGCGCTCCACCACATTAGCGCTTGTCCCTTGCCATTCATAATCGAGTGGCCGGCGAGGGAATTCGGGCATGCCGAATGGGACCCCGCCAGGGGTAAGTCGTAGGTAGTGGGTTGGCCGCTCCGGAGGTCTGCTGATGGCAGTGCCCCGTTCAAGCGGCTCGGGCTACGTTAGGCGTGTGGCCGGGTCGAGTCAAGTTGAGCGGCGGCGTGGCGCGTGGGCGCGGTACGGGCTCACCGTCGGGTCCTGGGTGATCCAGAAGCGGTACGGGTGAGCGGCGCCGGCTCCGCCGACTCCCGTGCGCGGGCCGCTGCTCACCAGGTCGGGCGAGGTGGGGATGCCGGCGAGGAGGGACAAGGGGGAATCGGGACCCGCACAGAGGTCGGTTCCGTCGAGGGAGCGGTCCACCTCCAGGGCGGTGGCCAGACGGGCCGGGCCTTTGGCCAGTTCTCTCGGGTTTCTGGCTGAAAGTCGACGTTTGGCGGCGAGGTCGGCGCCCGCCGTGATCTCCCCGGCTCGGATCAGGACCCCGCTCGCGTGGTCCGGTGGGCCGCACACGAGGTTGAGGCTGAACCACATGCCGTAGATGAAGTAGACGTACGCGTGTCCGGGCGGGCCGAACATCGATGCGTTCCGGGCCGTGCGGCCGCGGTAGGCGTGTGAGCCGGGATCGGACTCCCCCTCGTACGCCTCCACCTCCGTGATGCGCAGTTCGATGGGGCCGTCCGGGGTACGGCGCACCAGGGTGCGGCCGAGGAGGTCCGGGGCCACGATGAGGACCGGCCGGTCGAAGAAGGACCGGGACAGGGGCGTACGGTCGGGGCGCGCGCTCATCCGGTCGAGCCTAGTGGAACGCGCACACCTGCAACCGGGGCCTAAGGTTCCGCGTTGGTAAGGGGTAGGCGCGGCGTAGTGCCAGTCCTTAGATCCGTATCAGGGAGTTTGAGCATGGGGTTCAGGAAGCTGTTCGCGAGCCTGGGTGCCGGTGGTGCCTCGGTGGACACGATCATCACCGAGCCGAACGTCGTGCCGGGCGGAATCGTCCAGGGCGAGGTCCGGATCCAGGGCGGATCCGTGGAGCAGCAGATCGAGGGGCTGTCCGTCGGGCTGCAGGCGCGGGTCGAGGTCGAGGGTGGTGACCAGGAGTACAAGCAGGACGTGGTCTTCACGAAGCAGCGTCTCGGCGGTGCCTTCAAGGTGGAGGCCGGCGCGCTGCATGTGGTGCCGTTCGGGCTGGAGATCCCGTGGGAGACGCCGATCACCCACTTCGGGGGTCAGCACCTGCACGGGATGAACATCGGGGTGAGCACCGAGCTGGAGATCGCGCGCGCGGTGGACGCGGGTGACCTCGACCCGATCAACGTGCACCCGGTGCCGGCGCAGCAGGCGATCCTCGACGCGTTCCGTCAGCTCGGCTTCTCCTTCCGCAGCGCGGACATGGAGCGCGGGCACATCCGCGGGACGCGGCAGTCGCTGCCGTTCTACCAGGAGATCGAGTTCCTGCCGCCGTCGCAGTACCGCGGGCTGAACCAGGTCGAGCTGACCTTCATCTCGGACGGCCGGGAGATGGACGTCGTTCTGGAGATGGACAAGAAGCCGGGTCTGTTCAGCGAGGGCAGCGACACCTACCGCTGCTTCCAGGTGGGTCTGCAGTCGTACCAGAACACGGACTGGGCGGCGTACCTGAACCAGTGGATCGCTTCGGTGGGCTCGCAGCGCAACTGGTTCTGACCTGTCGGGACGTGGAGGGGCCGGGTCGCCGTGGCGGCCCGGCCCCTCCCCTTTCCGTGGTTGCCCGTGTGGCTACATGCGGGCGTAGTTCCCGGCGGCGAGGGTGTCGAAGGCGAGGTGTACGGCGGGGCTCGGGTCCGTTGCGGGCAGCGTGTTCGCGCGGAGGCCGTTCAGCTCGCCCGTGGTCAGGTGCCGGCGGTAGAGGCGGAAGTCGTCCAGGGAGCCGCTGAGCCGGGCCGGGCCGTACTGGTCCGTGCCGGGGCCGGGCGGCCGGCTGCCCAGGTGGAGCCCCAGAACCCCGAAGTTGTCGCTGTGGGTGAGGGAGCCCCGGGCCGGGGTCCCGGCGCTGAGGACCGGTGACTTCTCGGTGTCGTACGGGGTGAGGGTCAGGGTGAGCGTGTTGCCGGTGCGCATGAGGACCAGGTGGTGCCACTCACCGGGGTGGGTGCGGAAGGGTGTGTCCGCCACCTGTGTCACCGAGGTGGCGAGGTCGGTCTGCATGACGGCGACGATCTTCTGTTCGCCGGGTTCGGCGCGCAGCAGGAGGCTGCGTTCGGTGGTGCCGTCGCCGTAGGCCCAGGCGATCACCTGGTTGCCGGTGGTGGCGGTGGGGTCGTACTTGAGCCAGGTGGCGAGGGTGAAGTCGCCCTGGCCGAGTGCCTTGGAGCTCGTGTACGGGAGGCTGACGGAGCCGGTGCTGCCGTCGAGCCGGAGGGCGCTGCCGTGCTTGCCCGCGACGGGGCTCCCGCCGGCCACCGCGGCGTTGTTGTGGTGGACGGAGTGGTCGGGGGTGGACTGTGCGCCGGCCTGCGGGGCGGGGCGCATCACGTTGTGGATCTGGGTGTTGCCGATCTCCATGGACCACCGCAGGGCCGGACGGTCCTTGGGGTAGGAGTTCTCGCCCTTGGGCTTCGCGATGTTCGCGATCTCTCCCCCGGGGCCGTTGGAGAGGGCCCGGTGGTAGAGGCGGACGTCGTCCACGGCTCCGCCGTCGAGCACGTCCAGGGCGGTGGTGACGCCCTGCTTCGACCCGACGCGCAGCCCGAACGGGGCGGTGCCCTGCCGGGTGAACGAACCGGTGATGGCGGCGGACCTGAACGTGCTGTTCACACCGAGCGAGAACTGTCCGGCGTGCCTCCGGAGGGTGAGCAGCTGCCAGCCGTCGGCGGTGGCGGTGAGGGGCTGGGTCAGGATGACGACGGTGTCCGGGTCGGTCTCGGCGTAGGCCTTGACCTGGTAGTCGCTGCCCACGCGTTCGACACGGGCCCACAGGGAAGGGGTGTTGTCCGCGTTTCCGTACGCGCCGAGCAGTCTCTGGGGCGTGGTGAGCTTCGTGGAATGCCTGAACCACAGGGTGTACGTGAAGTCGTCCGCGCCGACGTCAAGGGTGGGGACGTACGGAACCTGCAGCCCGGGGTGCTTGCCCGAGACCTTGAGCGACGACTTGTCGATGCGGCCGACGTCGGATCCGGGGAAGCTTTCGTGGGTGGCGCCGAGGACGGAGGCGTCGGCGCCGTGGCCCGATACGTCGTCCATGATGGCCACGGGGGTCATGCCGGGGGCCTCGGCCGTGTCGGCGACCTGGAAGGGCAGCCAGGCGTCGGCGGCGGGTGCTCCCGGCCCCGGGTCGTTGTGGGTGAAGAGGGCGTCGAGCTGGGTGTCGTCGAGTGCCGCGCGGTGGACGCGGAACTCGTCGATGGTGCCCTTCAGCGTCTCCAGGTAGCTGCCCGGCCGGGCGCCCAGTCGGATGCCGTTGAAGGCGTCGGGCTGTCCGTCGGCGAGCCGGCCGAGGACCTGGCCGGTCCGGTCGGTCTTCGCGTCGTCGACCCGGAGGGTGATCGTGCCGCCGTCGCGGACGAGGGCGAGCCGGTGTGGCTTGCCGTCGCCGAAGGCCACCCCGTCCTTGTTCTCGGGCGGCTGCGGAACCTCGATGTCGGTCATGCCGTCGGTTCCGAACACCCTTGCCCAGATGCGGTTTTTCTCCGGGTTGGCGCGGATCCAGATCTGGGGTCGGCCGGGGCCCATGCCGTAGGCCCACAGGATGGTCCGGTCGGGGTCGGTGGTCTTGGTCGCGGTGTGGCTGAATTCGAGGGACAGCGTCAGCTTGCCGTCGTCGCCCGGAACGATGGACCGGCTGTACGGGACCTCGGCGTGGTCCCCGTCCTCCGCCAGTCGCAGGCGCTTGCCCCAGGTGCCGCGTTCCAGGGTGGCGTTCCCCGCGAGGTAGGCGTCGTTGGCCTGCGGGGTGCCGTCCGGGCTGGTGCGGCCGGCGGGCCGGGGGGTGAAGGCGGGCTTCGCCTTCAGCTCGGGGTGGTGCGGGAGGCCGAGGGTGGTGGGGTCGAGGGACCGGAAGCAGATGTTGGCCGACGACCATTCGCCGTCGGCCTTGCCCGGCGTCCCCGGCAGCCCGCCTTCGTGGACGAGGGCGAGGCGGCCGTTGTCGAGTTCGACGAGGTCGGAGTAGCCGGCCCGGCCGGTCTTGAGCGTGGCGCCCGCCTTCCAGCTCTTCCCCTCGTCCGTGGAGTAGTGGATCTTCAGGTTGTAGCGGTCGTTCGGGTTGCCCCGGTCGTCCGGGCCTTCGGTCCCCGGCGGTCGTCCCGTGGGCGCCGTGAGCACCATCAGGTCGCGGCTCTTCGCCTCGTAGGTCTTTTCGAGGGTGAGGACGGATGCCTGGACGCTGGGTGTCGTCAGGTCGGTCGTGGACTGGGCCGGGGTGGTCGTGGACGTCCCGCGGGTGATGGCGTAGGTGCGTGGCTGTGGTTGGTCGTACTCGCTCTTGTCGGGCCGCACCACCTTCGGCAGCGTTTCGTTGCGTGCCCCGACGTAGACGCTTCCGTCGGCGAGCTCGGCCACGGTGGCTTCGCCGGGCTTGGGCTTGTCGGTCCCGCCCGGGGTCCCGGTGGTCGCGTGGGGGTGCCAGTCGGCGCCCCCGGTGTCGCTGTAGAGGTATCCGGCGAGCCGGCCCTGCGGAGAGTCCTCGTAGGCGCCGACGACGAGGCGGCCCTTGTGGGCGCCGTTCTCCGCGGTGAGCTGGATGCCGTGGGCGGGTCCGGTGCCGAACCAGCCCGACGGGCTTCCGTTCTCGAAGCGGTCGACCTTCTTCGGGGCGGAGAACGTCAGTCCGTCGTCGAGGCTTTCCTGGGCGTACGCCGTGCGGGTCTCGCCGGGCGTGGGGATGGCGGCTTCACCGGTGGAGAGCAGGGAGATCCGGCCGGTGTCCAGGATGTCCACCACGGGTGACGGATTGCCCCGGGTGTGGGGCGCGTCCGGGTCGGTGCCGTCGCCGGAGGTGACGACGCGGACGGGGCCCCAGGTGGCGCCGTCGTTGGTCGAGCGGCGGACGACGATGTCGATGTCGCCGCGGTCCGCGCACGAAGGGGAGGTGCGCGCCTCGGCGAAGGCGAGCAGGCTGCCCTTCTTGGTCTTGACGATGGTGGGTATGCGGAAGCAGCCGTAGCCGGCCGCGCCGGACCGGAAGAGTATCTGGCCGCTCGTGGTGATTTCGGTGCCGCTCGCGCCGGCGGGCGGTGCGACCACGGCGGTGGCCATGCCGGCCAGGAGGGTTGCGGCGAGTCCGGCCCCCAGAGTTCTTGATCTTCGCATCGGGTCAAAGTAAACGACCGGCGAAAGCCCTAGGCTCCGGAGTGGAAGTTTGTCGATCACTCCAGGAGGAGTCCGCCGTGTCCGAGCCGAAGAGGCCGCCGCTCCCGCATGATTTCCACCCCGAGGTCCACCAGTTCACGGTGACCAGCGAGGACGTCTCCGATGGAGCCGATCTGCACGCGGCCCAGGTCCTCACGGGGAAGAACATCTCGCCGCAGCTGCGGTGGGAGGGCTTCCCCGAGGGAACGAAGAGCTTCGCCGTGACCTGCTTCGACCCGGACGCGCCCACGGGCAGCGGGTTCTGGCACTGGGTGCTCTTCGACCTGCCGGTGTCGGTGACGGAGCTGCCGGCCGGGGCGGGCAGCGGATCCTTCCCGGGGCTGCCGGAGGGGGCCTTGCACGCGCGGAACGACTACGGCACGAGGGACTTCGGCGGGGCGGCTCCGCCGCGCGGTGAGCGGCACCGCTACGTGTTCACCGTGTACGCGGTGGACCGGGAGCAGCTCGGCCCGGACGAGGACTCGTCCCCGGCGTCGGTCGGTTTCCATCTGCGGTTCCACGCCCTCGGGCGGGCTCAGCTGATCGCCCAGTACGAGTCGCCCGCCCGCTGATCGTTCTCCGAGCGTTTGCCCGGTCCTGGTCTAAAGAAGGCCGGGACCGGGCATTTTTATTGCGTTGTCCCGCGTGGCGCGCGCGGCCAGAGTGGTTGCGGGCCCAGCCGCCGGTGTGGTCGCGGGCCTGCACACGGGAGGTGGGCGAGATGCGGGACACGCTGGTGCTGAATGCGAGCTTCGAGCCGCTGTCGACGGTGACCCTGAACCGGGCTGTCGTCCTGGTACTGCAGGACAAGGCCGTCGTCGAACAGTCGCATCCCGAACTGCGCGTGCGCGCCGCCACCATGGATCTTCCGATGCCCCGGGTGATCAGGCTCTGCAGGTACGTACGGGTGCCCTTCCGAAGACATGCTCCCTGGTCGCGGAGGGGGGTGCTGGTCCGGGACCAGCACCGATGCGCGTACTGCGGGAAACGCGCGACGACCGTGGACCACGTACTGCCCCGGGCCCAGGGGGGCGGGGACACGTGGCTGAACACGGTGGCCTCCTGCGCCGAGGACAACCACCGCAAGGCGGCCCGGACTCCGGAGGAGGCGGGGATGCCGCTCCTCCGGAAGCCCTTCGTACCGTCTCCGGCGGACGCGATGCTGCTGGCCCTGGGGGTGGGCGCGCGGGAGGCCCTGCCGGAGTGGCTGGAGCGCTCCGCCTAGTCGGATACCCGCTCGCCGGGTAGTCGCGCGCGCTGAGCGGCGTAGGTTTTCTACGCCGCTCAGCGGACCAGCAGCTGGACGATGGCGAGGACGCCGACCGTCACGATGACCCCGCGCAGGACGGTCGGCGAGAGCCTGCGGCCGACCTTGGCGCCGATCTGGCCGCCGATGGTGGAGCCGACGGCGATGAGGAGGACGGCCGTCCAGTCGAAGTCGGCGACGAAGAGGAAGACGACGGCCGCGACGCCGTTCACCAGGGCGGCGATGACGTTCTTGACGGCGTTGATCCGTTGCAGGTCCTCGCGGAGCAGCAGGCCCATCAGGCCGAGGTAGAGCACGCCCTGGGCGGCTCCGAAGTAGCCTCCGTACGCGCTGGAGACCAGCATGCCGCCGAGCAGGACCGGGCCGCCGTCGGGGTGGCCCGTGTCGCCTCCGGCGGCTTCCTGCCGGCGGCGCAGGGCCGCCGCGAGCCTCGGCTGGAGGATGACGAGCACGAGCGCGAGTGCGATGAGGACGGGCACGATCGTGTCGAAGGAGTCCGACGGCAGGGTGAGGAGCAGGACCGCGCCCGCGAGTCCGCCGACGAGGGATACGGAGCCCAGCCGCAGGATGCGGGCCCGCTGGCCCTGGAGCTCCTTGCGGTAGCCGATGGCTCCGCTGATCGAACCGGGCACCAGGCCCAGGGTGTTGGACACGTTGGCGGTCACCGGCGGAAGGCCGGTGGCCAGCAGCACCGGGAAGGTGATCAGGGTGCCGGAGCCGACGATGGTGTTGATCGTGCCCGCGCCGATGCCGGCGGCGAAGACAGCGAGTGATTCCCAGATGGACATGGACGGTGCCATCCCCTTTGCATGAGTGAGTCGCCTCCCCGCCATGAAGGTCGAGGGGCCTCACCGATCATGCAGGAGGGGATGGCCGTTCAGTCGAGCGGGGGCTGTTCGCGGCGCTCCGCGGCGTCCTTGTCCCGTGCGGAGGGGATGCCGCCGCCGTCCTTGCCCGCGTTCTGCGGGTTGAAGCCGGAACCGCCGCCCATGGGGCCGAAGTTGCCCATGGCACCGGAGAGGCCCTTGAGGGCGTCGCCGATCTCGCTCGGCACGATCCAGAGCTTGTTGGCATCGCCCTCGGCGATCTTCGGGAGCATCTGGAGGTACTGGTAGGCGAGGAGCTTCTGGTCGGCGTCGCCGGCGTGGATGGACTCGAACACCGTACGGATGGCCTGGGCCTCACCCTCGGCGCGCAGTGCGGCGGCCTTGGCGTCACCCTCGGCGCGGAGGATGGAGGACTGCTTCTCACCTTCGGCGCGCAGGATCTCGGACTGCCGGACACCCTCGGCCTGGAGGATCGCGGCGCGCTTGTCGCGGTCGGCGCGCATCTGCTTCTCCATCGAGTCCTGGATGGAGGTCGGCGGCTCGATGGCCTTGAGCTCGACGCGGTTGACGCGGATGCCCCACTTGCCGGTGGCCTCGTCGAGGACCCCGCGCAGGGCGGCGTTGATCTCCTCGCGGGAGGTGAGGGTCCGCTCCAGGTCCATGCCGCCGATGATGTTGCGCAGCGTGGTGACGGTGAGCTGCTCGATGGCCTGGATGTAGCTGGCCACTTCGTACGTCGCGGCCCGGGCGTCGGTCACCTGGTAGTAGATGACCGTGTCGATGTTGACGACCAGGTTGTCCTGGGTGATGACCGGCTGCGGCGGGAAGGGGACGACCTGTTCGCGGAGGTCGATGCGGTTGCGGATCGAGTCGATGAACGGGACGACGATGTTGAGGCCCGCGTTGAGCGTGCGGGTGTAGCGGCCGAACCGCTCGACGATGGCGGCGCTGGCCTGCGGGATCACCTGGATCGTCTTGACCAGTGCGATGAAGACCAGAACCACCAGAATGATCAGGACGATGATGATCGGTTGCATGCGGTTCCCGTGCCCTTCCGGCTGTCTGTGCTGCCCCGTTGAGCGGAGTCTCGCAGACCCGCGGGCTGCGAGCAGGCTGCTTGTCACATCACGACGGCGGTCGCCCCGTCGATCTCCACGACGTCCACGGACTGGCCCGGTTCGAAACTGGTGTCCGTGTCGAGGGTGCGCGCCGACCAGATCTCGCCGGCGAGCTTGATGCGTCCTCCGCTGCCGTCGACCCGTTCGAGGACGACGGCCGTTCTGCCCCTCAACGCGTCGATGCCGCTGCGGTGTTGGGGGCGCTGGTCGCGGTGCCGGTTGGCGATGGGCCGGACGACGGCGATGAGCGCGACCGACACGATCACGAAGACCAGGACCTGTGCCACCACTCCCCCGCCGAGGGCCGCGGTGACGGAGGCCGCCACGGCGCCGACGGCGAACATGCCGAACTCCGGCATCGCCGTCAGGACGAGGGGGATGCCCAGTCCGACCGCGCCGATGAGCCACCACACCCATGCGTCGATGTCCACATGGTCATGGTAGGTCCGGCGGGCGCGGTCCGGACAGGGTGCGGGGGGCCGTTACTGACCCAGGGGAAGGCCCTGGGCGGTCCAGCGGTCGCTCCCGTTGCGCTCGACGACCAGGGGGAGGCCGAAGCAGAGCGAGAGGTTGCGGGAGGTGAGTTCGAGGTCGATGGGGCCCGCCGTGACGACCTTGCCCTGACGGATCATCAGGACGTGGGTGAAGCCGGGGGCGATCTCCTCGACGTGGTGCGTGACCATGACCATGGAGGGGGCGAGCGGGTCGCGGGCGAGCCGGCCGAGGCGGCGTACGAGGTCCTCGCGGCCGCCGAGGTCCAGGCCGGCGGCGGGCTCGTCGAGGAGCAGCAGCTCGGGGTCGGTCATCAGGGCGCGGGCGATCAGCGTGCGCTTGCGCTCGCCCTCGGAGAGGGTGCCGAACCTCCGGTCGAGGTACTCGGTCATGCCGAGGCGGTCGAGGAAGGCGCGGGCGCGCTGCTCGTCGATCTCCTCGTACTCCTCCTGCCAGGTCGCCGTCATGCCGTAGGCGGCGGTGAGGACGGTCTCCAGGACGGTCTGCCGCTTGGGCAGCTTGTCGGCCATCGCGATGCCGGCGATGCCGATGCGGGGGCGCAGCTCGAACACGTCGGTGCCGGGCTTGCCGAGGGTGCCGCCGAGGATGGTGGCGGTGCCCTTGGTGGGGTAGAGGTAGCTGGAGGCGAGGTTCAGCAGTGTGGTCTTGCCGGCGCCGTTGGGGCCGAGGATCACCCAGCGCTCGCCCTCCTTCACCGACCAGGAGACCTGGTCCACCAGAGCCCGGCCCTCGCGGACCACGGATACGTCCACCAGCTCCAGAACATCGCTCATGAGCGTGTTGTCACCCCTTGCAGTCACGGTTCTCTGTGCGCCGGTAGACGCAGCCCCAGGGGAAAACCTACGCCACTCGGAGAGGGGTCCGGGGCCGGGGCCCGGTGCCGGGTCCGATCCGTAAAGTGGGGGGATGCTTTTCGAACCACGTTCAGGGCGGCTGGCCGCCTGGGGGAACGCACTGCTGGCCGGTCTGGTCTCGCCCGACGAGGCCGTTTTGTCGATCGTGGGCGAGGACGCCGTGCACCGGGTGGAGGGGCTGCCGGGCGAGTCGGGTCCGGTGGGGCTCACCCTGGCGCTCGGCCGGATGCGGGCGCTGGGGGTGACGGGGCTGCGGGTGGCGCTGCCGGCGCCGGGGCATCCGCTGGGGCTGAGCGGGCCGCCGGAGTTCAATGCGCGGGCGCTGGAGGCCGAGGAGGCCGTGGTGTGCGCGGGGGCCGCGCTGGGGCTCGTACCCGAGGTCGACGAGGTGGGGCCCGAGGGTGATGTGCACGTGTCGGTGACCTGGCACTGCCTGCCGGTACGGGAGGCGCCGCCGGCCGACGTGCCGTCGCTGAGCGAGGCGGAGCGGGAGCTGGCGGAGGCGCTGCGCGAGGCCACGGTGGCGCTGACCCGGCTGGACGTGGCCGGGTCGGGGCCGGTGGCGGAGGCGGCGCTGTCGGCGTACCGGGCGCGGGCGGAGGCGGGGCGGGACGCGCTGGCGCCGGGGTATCCGGCGCGGGCGGTGCGGGTGCTGGCGCTGGCGCAGCGGGTGGACCTGATGGTGTCGCTGGCGTACGAGAACGGGCACGGGGGTGCGGTGGCCGCCTCGGAGATGGCGGCGCGGGCGGAGGCGTTGCGGCCGGTGGAGCGGGTGGCGCGGCGGGCGCTGGTCGCGGCGTACAACTCGGCCGTCGAGGGGGGCTAGGCCGGGCCGGCTGCGCCGGGGCTCCTGGGGCTCCGCCCCAGACCCCGCGCCTCAAACGCCGGCAAGGCTGAAAGAGCCCGGGCTCCGACCCGGACCCCGCAACCCCGCGCCTCGGACGTTGGCGCGGCCGAAAGACCCGGGGCTCCGCCCCGCACCCCGCTCCTCAAACGCCGGAGGGGCTGGATGTGCCAGGCGGAGCCGGTTCCGTGCCGAGCAGGCCCGAGCCGCCGGCGGACGGAGTCCGGCGCAGCGGCCCGAAGCCTGCGGAGCAGTGCGAGGGCTGCGTCAGATGCAGACGTGCCGCGGCCCCGCTTCCCGGGGAGAGGGGGGAAGCGGGGCCGTGGTGTGTGCGCGCTGCTACGCGGGCCCGAGCCGACCGACGGACGGAGTCCGGCGCAGCGGCCCGAAGCCTGCGGAGCAGTGCGAGGGGTGCATCAAGAATTGACTCCGGTGTTGCCGAAGGCGGGGTTGAGCAGGCCGATCACGTTGACCGTGTTGCCGACCACGTTCACGGGGACGTGGACCGGGACCTGGAGCAGGTTCCCGGAGGCCACGCCGGGCGAGTTCAGGGCCTCGCCCTCCGCCGACGCACCGCCGTGCGCCGAGGAGACACCGGCGCCGGCGGCCAGGAGGCCGCCCGCGATCATGGTGACGGCTGCGGCCTTCTTGAAGTTCTTCACGTTCTCGTCCTCCAGTACGTCTGCCGCGACCAGCCGTCGCGGCACGCCATGGAGAACGGCCGCCCCCGCGGTGGGGATACGCCATGTGGGCGACATACACCCGACCGTATGAATCTCAGTCCGGAAGCAGACGGTCCGATTTACGTCGCTTATTCGGCGAGTCCGTGCCTGACCGCCCACAATGCGGCCTGAGTCCGGTCGGAAAGGTCCAACTTCATCAGGATGTTCGAGACGTGGGTCTTGACCGTCTTCTCCGACAGCACCAGCGCGCGGGCGATCTCGCGGTTGGAGCGGCCGTCCGCGATCAGGCCGAGCACCTCGCGCTCGCGGTCGGTCAGCGAGCCGGGCCGGCCCGCCGAGGGGCTCTGGTCCTCCTGGGAGAGCAGGGCCACCGCCACCTCCGGCTGGAGCAGCACGTGGCCCGCGTGGACGGAGCGGATGGCTCCGGCCAGGGCGTCCGGGTCGATGTCCTTGTAGACGTATCCCGCGGCGCCGGCCCGCAGGGCGGGGACCACGGTCCGCTGCTCCGTGAAGCTGGTGACGATCAGCACCCGCGCCGGGTTCGCCAGCTCGCGCAGCCTGCGCAGTGCCTCGATCCCGTCGGTGCCCGGCATCTTGATGTCCATGAGGATCACGTCGGGCCGCAGTTCCTCGGCGCGGGCGATGCCCTCCTCGCCGTCGGAGGCCTCGCCGACGACCTCGATGTCCTCCTGGACCTCCAGGAAGGTGCGCAGGCCGCGCCGGACCACCTGGTGGTCGTCGACCAGCAGGACGCGAACGCGGCTGCCGCCGCGGCCGGGGCTGTCAGCCACCGGGTACCTCCATCTCGATGGTCGTGCCCTGACCGGGCTCCGAGTGCACGGTGAGCCGGCCGCCGACGCCGTCGGCGCGGTCCCGCATGGAGACCAGGCCCAGGTGACGGCCCGCCCGGCGGACGAACCGGGGGTCGAAGCCCTTGCCGGAGTCGACGACCTTGAGGACGGCGCCGCCGGCGGGGGTCCGGGTGAGGGCGACCTCGACGCGGTCGCCGCCGGAGTGGCGCAGGGCGTTGTGGAGGGCCTCCTGGGCGACGCGGAGGACCGCTTCCTCCTGGGTCGCGGGGAGGGCCCGTACGCCGTCACAGGTGAAGGTGACGTGCGCGGTGTGTGCACGGTCGAGTACGTGGACGTGCGTGCGCAGGGTGGCGACCAGTCCGTCCTCGTCCAGTGCGGCGGGGCGGAGCTCGGTCACGGCGGCGCGCAGTTCGTCGGCGGCCTCCGCGGCCAGGGCGGCCACCTGCTGGAGCTCGTCCTTGGCGCGGGCCGGATCGCGGTCGACGAGGGCGGCGGCGGCCTGGGCGGTGAGCCGGAGCGAGAAGAGCTTCTGGCTGACGGCGTCGTGCAGCTCGTGGGCGAGCCGGGAGCGCTCCTCGGCGATGGTGAGCTCGCGGCTGCGCTCGTAGAGGCGGGCGTTGGTGAGGGCGATGGCCGCGTGCTGGGCGAGGAGGGAGAGGAGCTCCTGGTCCTCGTCGGTGAAGCCGCACGGCCGGCCCGGGGCGCTCCGCTTGTTCGCGAGGAAGATCGCGGCGAGGGTCTCCTCGCCGTCCCGGACCGGCATGCCGAGGAAGTCGGACATGTCGGGGTGGGCGGCGGGCCAGCCCTCGAAGCGGGGGTCCTCGCGTACGTCGGCCAGCCGCTGGGGGCCGTCCTCGTGGAGCATCGCGGCGAGGATGCCGTGCTGGCGGGGCAGCGGGCCGATGCGGCGCCACTGTTCCGCGCTGATGCCGTCCACGACGAACTGGGCGAAGCCGCCGTGGTCGTCCGGGACGCCCAGGGCCGCGTACTCGGCGTCCAGGAGCTCGCGGGCCGACGCGACGATCGTGCGCAGGACGTCACGGACCTCCAGGCGGCGGCTCATGGCGAGCAGCGCGGTGCTCACCGCGGCCAGGCCGCTGCGGGGTCCGCCCGGTAGGGGGCTTGCGGTCATGGCCTCACCGTACCCGCGGCCGTGACCTGCGGGATCGGGCCGGGGCATCCCCCGATGGACGTAGGTCCAAGGGACCTGTGCGGGTGGGGCCCGCGGCCGACGCGGCGCCGGGCGGGCCCTTCCTAGGTTGGGGGCATCTGCTGATCGGGACGGAAGAGGGCGAGGAGCTGTCATGTCGGTGGCGATCGTGACGGGGGCGTCCAGGGGGCTCGGCCGGGCACTGGCCGGGGAGCTGGCGGCGCGGGGCTGGGACCTGGTGCTGAGTGCACGGGGGGCGGCGGCGCTGGAGGAGGCGGCGGCCGCGCTGGAGCGGCCGGGAGGCGTACACGTGGTGCCGGTGGCCGGGGACGTGTCCTCGGGGGAGCACCGGGCGGCGCTGGTGACGGCGGCGCGGGGGCTGGGCGGGCTGGACCTGCTGGTGAACAACGCGGGGGTGCTGGGTGCGGAGCCTCTGGTTCCGCTGGCGGTGCATCCGCTGGACGGGCTGCGCGAGGCGTTCGAGGTCAATGTGGTGGGGGCGCTGGGGCTGGTCCAGGAGGCGCTGCCGCTGCTGCGGGCGGCGGAGGCCGGGGCGGTGCTGAACATCAGCTCGGACGCGGCGGTGGTGGCGTACGCGACGTGGGGTGCGTACGGGGCGACCAAGGCGGCGGGGGATCTGCTGTCGGGCGTGCTGGCGGTGGAGGAGCCGGGGCTGCGGGTGTGGTGGGCGGACCCGGGCTCGATGCGGACGCGGATGATGGCGGCGGCCGAGCCCGGGGAGGACCTGACGGCGCTGGCGACGCCGGAGGAGGTGGCCCCGGCGCTGCTGCGGCTGGTGGCGGAGGGCCTGCCGAGCGGGCGCTACACGGCCGATGCCCTGTCGGCAGGTGCGGGGTGAGTGTGGGGCGGCTCCGGGAAGGGGGACTGTATATACCGGACATTCCGCCGGAGCTGCTGGCCCGGGTTCCGGCCGAGCAGCGGGGTCCGGGGCTCGGGCGGGACGCGGTGCGGCTGCTGGTGTCCGGGGCGGGCGGGGAGGTGTCGCTGCGTGCCTTCCGCGAGCTGCCGGAGCTGCTGCGGGCCGGGGACGTCCTGGTGGTGAACACGTCGACGACGCTGGCGGCCGCCGTGGACGCCCGGCTCGGCGGCGAGGAGCTGGTCGTGCACTTCTCGACCCGGGGCGACGACGGCCGCTGGGCGGTGGAGCTGCGCGCCCCGGCGGGCAGGGGGACGACGCGGCCCCGCGCCGGGGGTCCCCCGGGGGCGGTGGTGGAGCTGCCGGGCGGGCGGGCCCTCGTACTGGAGGAGCCGCTGGCGGCGGGGGCGGACCGGCTGTGGTGGGCGCGGCCCGTACGGGAGGGGGACGGCGTACCGGCGCTGCTGCGGGCGTACGGGCGGCCGATCCGGTACGGGTACACGGAGCGGGACCAGCCGCTGTCGGCCTACCAGACGGTGTTCGCGGTGCCGGCCGCCGACGGCTCGGGCTCGGCGGAGATGCCGAGTGCGGGGCGGCCCTTCACGGCGGAGCTGGTGGCGCGGCTGGTGAGCCGGGGGGTGCAGTTCGCCCCGCTGACCCTGCACACGGGGGTGGCCTCGCAGGAGGCGCACGAGCCGCCGTACCCGGAGCGGTACGAGGTGCCGGCGACCACGGCCTGGCTGGTGAACGCCGCGCGGGCGACCCAACCGGAAGGGGCGGCGCGCAGCGCCTCGATGAGGGGTGGTGGCCGGGCGACGGGAGGGAGGGTGATCGCGGTGGGGACCACGGCGGTGCGGGCCCTGGAGTCGGCCGCGGACGCCCGCGGGGTGGTGCGCCCGGCCGGCGGGTGGACCGACCTGGTGGTGACGCCGGAGCGCGGGGTTCGGGTGGTGGACGGGCTGCTGACCGGGCTGCACGAGCCCGAGGCGTCCCACCTGCTGATGCTGGAAGCGGTCGCGGGGCGGGCCGCCGTACGGCTCGGGTATGCCGAGGCGCTGGCCCGTCTCTGCCTTTGGCACGAGTTCGGGGACGTCCATCTGCTACTCAAGGATGAGAACCGTGACGGGTTGAATTGCTCCAGCAACGCACGGTGAGACCGTAACGTGCCCGATGTGAGCCCGCACATAGGACCCACATCACTTACGAAGCTCCCTAGTGGACAGGTAAAGGTCCTGTCAGCACGGGCGCGCGTAGCGCCGAGGCCGCACTTCCGGCCTCGGCGCCCGTGCGTGATCCACTAAGCGGGATCGTACGTCACACCTTTGCCACAGGATTTTGCCGCCGCTAAGAATTGCTCCCGTCGCACAGCACCGCGGATCCCCGGATCCACAAAGCGCCTTCCTGCGACTCCCGCTATTCGAAGAGGTTGCCCCGC
This sequence comes from Streptomyces sp. NPDC090045, assembly GCF_044747975.1. Lineage (NCBI taxonomy): Bacteria > Bacillati > Actinomycetota > Actinomycetes > Kitasatosporales > Streptomycetaceae > Streptomyces > Streptomyces sp. NPDC090045. The sequence continues at coordinate 204,390 of NZ_JBIVFA010000016.1, read as the reverse complement.
CATGTCTGCTTCCCGCACCCCCGGTCACAGTCGTCTGACGAAGGCACACAAGCTGTCCATTGCCGGCGTCGCCACGTTCAGTGCCGCCGCGCTCGCCTTCTCCCTCGTCCCGGCCGACACCGCCGAGGCCGGGACGGTCAACGCCGCTCCCGTCGCCTGGACCAAGGTCGTCGACGCCGCGCAGACGCAGGCCGTGCAGCAGCACCTCTCCGCGCAGCAGGTCGTCGCCGACAAGAAGGCCAAGGACGCGGAGAAGGCCAAGGCCGAGGCCGCCGCGAAGAAGGCCCGCGCGCAGAAGGAGGCCGCGAGCCGCTCCGCCGCCCGCACCCCCGTCTTCGCGAACAACCTGGACGGCTGGATCAAGGAAGCCCTCTTCATCATGAAGAAGGAGGGCATTCCGGGTACCTACGCCGGAATCCACAAGAACATCATGCGCGAGTCCAGCGGTAACCCGATGGCGATCAACAACTGGGACATCAACGCCCAGAACGGCATCCCCAGCAAGGGTCTGCTCCAGGTCATCTACCCGACCTTCAAGGCGTACCACGTCAAGGGCACCAAGTTCGACCAGTACGACCCGGTCGCCAACATCGTCGCCGCCTGCAACTACGCGGCCGACCGCTACGGCTCGATGGACAACGTCAACAGCGCCTACTAGGCCACTGGCGGATCCCGTCCCCCCACGCGCCTCAGGGCGGCACCCGGACTTCCGGGTGCCGCCCTGAGGCGTTTCGTGCGTACGGGCCCCGCGTACGGGTCCCGCCGCGGGCTACTTGCCGGCGCGCATGACCTCGGGCTCGTGGCGGCGCAGCAGGCGCTGCACCAGGAAGCCGCAGGCGATGCCGAGGAGCAGCAGGACGGTGATGTTCAGGCTCCACTGGCCGACCGTGGCGTCCCAGAGCGGGTCGGTGTTGGTCGGGTTGTCGCGGTCCCACGGCGGCATGAGCTTGCCGAGGTTCAGCGTGGTGCCGGCGGCGGCGACGGCCCAGCGGGACGGCATCAGCCAGGCGAACTGCTCCAGGCCCGGCGAGTCGTAGACCTGGAAGAGGATGCCGGTGAAGACGACCTGGACGATCGCGAACATGACCAGCAGCGGCATGGTCTTCTCGGCGGTCTTCACCAGCGAGGAGATCACCAGGCCGAACATCATCGAGGTGAAGCCGAGCGCGATGACCGACAGGCAGAGCTCGACGGCCGGCGGCATCAGCAGGCCCTCGGCGGGCAGATCGCGCGGGAAGAAGCCGATCCCGCAGATGATCACGCCCTGGATGGCCGTGATGACGCCGAGGACGATCACCTTCGACATGAGGTACGCCGACCGGGACAGGCCGGTCGCGCGCTCACGCTCGTAGATGACGCGTTCCTTGATCAGCTCACGGACCGAGTTGGCGGCGCCCGAGAAGCACATGCCGACCGCGAGGATCAGCATGATCGTGCCGGCGTCGCCGTTGAACTGGGACGGCGGCTTCGGCGGCGCGAGGCCGAAGGTCGCGGGGATGACCGTGGAGACCACGCCGAGGACCGCGGGCAGGATCAGCATCAGGCCGATGAAGCCCTTGTCGGAGGCGATCACCGAGACGTAGCGGCGGATCAGCGTCCACAGCTGCGAGCCCCAGCCCTGCGGCTTGGGCGGCATCATCTGCTGCGGCGACGGCATCGCGACGGACTGCGGGGCGACCGCGTCGATGTCGGCGGCGTACAGCTGGTAGTGCTGCGAGCCCTTCCAGCGGCCGGCCCAGTCGTAGTCGCGGTAGTTCTCGAAGGCCGAGAAGACGTCCGCCCACGTGGTGTAGCCGAAGAAGTTCAGCGCCTCGTCCGGCGGGCCGAAGTACGCGACCGAACCGCCCGGGGCCATGACCAGCAGCTTGTCGCAGATGGCCAGCTCGGCGACCGAGTGGGTGACGACGAGGACCGTGCGGCCGTCGTCGGCGAGGCCGCGCAGCAGCTGCATGACGTCGCGGTCCATGCCCGGGTCGAGGCCGGAGGTCGGCTCGTCCAGGAAGATCAGCGAGGGCTTGGTGAGCAGCTCCAGGGCCACGGACACGCGCTTGCGCTGACCACCGGAGAGCGCGGTGATCTTCTTGTCCTTGTGGATGTCGAGCTTGAGCTCGCGCAGCACCTCGTCGATGCGGGCGGCGCGCTCGGACTCGGCGGTGTCGCCGGGGAAGCGGAGCTTGGCCGCGTACTTGAGGGCGGTGCTGACCTTCAGCTCCTTGTGCAGGATGTCGTCCTGCGGGACCAGGCCGATGCGCTGGCGGAGCTCCGCGAACTGCTTGTACAGGTTGCGGTTGTCGTACAGGACGTCGCCCTGGTCGGCGGGCCGGTAACCGGTCAGCGCCTTGAGCAGGGTGGACTTGCCGGAGCCGGAGGGGCCGATGACGCCGATCAGCGACTTCTCCGGGACGCCGAAGGTGACGTCCTTCAGGATCTGCTTGCCGCCGTCGACGGTGACCGTGAGGTGGCGGGCCGAGAAGGAGACCTCGCCGGTGTCGACGAACTCCTCGAGGCGGTCGCCGACGATCCGGAACGTCGAGTGGCCGACGCCGACGATGTCGTTCGGGCCGAGCAGCGCGGTGCCGGACTTGGCCAGCGGCTGGCCGTTGACGTAGGTGCCGTTGTGGCTGCCGAGGTCGTGGATCTCGAAGCGGCCGCCGGGCATCGAGCGGAACTCGGCGTGGTGGCGGGAGACCTGGAGGTCGGAGACCACCAGCTCGTTCTCCAGCGCACGGCCGATCCGCATGACGTGGCCCATCGAGAGCTGGTGGAACGTCGTCGGGCTGCGGTCGCCGTAGGCCGGGGCCCCGCCCTGAGCCGGGTGGGGCGCGCCGCCGCCCTGCTGGTGCGGGAGGTGCGCCTGCGGCTGCTGTTGGTACGGAGCCTGCTGCTGCGCCCAGGCCTGCTGCTGGGGCTGCTGCGGGGCCTGGTACGCCGGGGCCTGCGGCTGGGCGTACGCCGGGGCCTGCTGGGCCGGGGCCTGCGGCTGGGCGTACGCCGGGGCCTGCTGGGCCGGGGCCTGCTGGGCCACGGCCGGCTGCGGCGCGGCGGCGGCGCTCAGATTCAGCCGCGGGCCGTCGGTCGCGTTGCCCAGGTGGACCGGCGTGCCGGGCACGAGCGGGGTCTGCTGGACCCGCGCCCCGTGCACGTAGGTGCCGTTGGTGCTGCCGTGGTCCTCGATGCCCCAACTCTGGCCGTTCCAGGCGATCGTGGCATGCCGCCACGACACCCGCGCGTCGTCGATCACCACGTCTCCCTGGGGATCACGCCCCAGCGAGTACGACCTGGACGGATCGAGCGTCCAGGTCCTTCCATTCAATTCCAGTACGAGTTCCGGCACTCCAGCCCCACTTAAGTCCCCCGAGAATCCCCCATGACGTCAGGGAGTCTAGGGATGGCGAACATCCGGGGGAACTATTTCAGGCCCACAGCCGTATGTGGAATCCGGGCCTTGCCGGGGCGTCTACGACTGCCCGTTGACGGGGTCGAAAGTCACCCGGAGAGTGAGATACGGGACTTCTCGCCCGGAGGTCCCCTCGCGTACCGCTCGGTAGGCATCGGGGGTTCACCGCATGCGCCGCATTCGTTGGGGAGACGTGCTCGTGTCCGCGGTCGCCGCCGTGGGCTGGTGCCTGATCGTGATGGCGGGGGTGGCCGGGCTGGGGCTGCACCTGCTGGGCGCCGACGCCGCGGGAGGGTCGCTCGGGGCGATGACGGCCGCCGTGGTGGTCCTCGCGGTCGGTGGAACCGTGGCCCCCTCCGGTGACGTCTCGGTTTTCGGAACGGTCGGGGCGGGTGCCGAAACCTCCCTGGACGTCATGCCGTTGGGAGTGGCGCTGGCCGGGGCGTTGGTGCTGGGGTGCGTGTTCGTACGCTCGCTACGGGCCGGGGCCGGCCCCGGTGAGACGGCCGCCCGGGTCCTCGTGCTCACGGCGCTGTTCGTCGCGACGGCGGGCGGACTGGCGTGGGCCGGGCACGACGTGGTCACCCTCGACGGGACGATGCTGCCCAAGACCCCGGCGAGGGTGGAGATCCCGGGGATCGGGGACATCGGCGGGCTGCTCCCGGACCGCATCGGGGACCTGATCGAGACGCGGACCCGGATCGGGTTCTCGGTGGAGACCGGGCCGACGCTGCTGGGCGCGGGGCTGTGGGCGCTCGGCGTGCTGGCGGTGGCCCTGTTGGTCTCGCGGCGCGGGCCGGCCGCGCTCGCCCGGATCCGCCCGGCCGCCTCGGCGGTGGTGGTGATGCTGCTGGTCGCGGTGGCGGCCGGACTGGCCGCGGCGGTGTGGGCGGCACTGGACGACGCCCATCCGCGGCGGGTCGTCGGGGCCGCGCTGCTGGGGGCACCGAACGGGAGCTGGCTGGGGGTGCTGCTGGGGCTGTTCGTCCCGGTGCGCGGCCGGGCCGAGGGGGAGCCGGCCCGGCTGCTGCCCGATCCGCTGGACGACCTGCTGGCCGGGTCCGTGCAGCAGCCGGTGACGGTGGCGCGCCTCGCGGAGTACGACGCCCGGGTCTGGCTGCTGGTCGTGGGGGTGGCCCTGCTGCTGCTCTCCGCGGGCGTGCTGGCGGCCGTACGGACTCCCGTGCGCGGCCCGGGGCGCGGGGTGCTCGGGTGCGCGGCGCGGCTGTCGGCGGTGACGGCGGTGGCCCTGGCGGGGCTGGTGTGGCTGACGGGGCTGTCGGCGGACGCGTCGTTGGCGGTGCTGGGGGTGGACGCGGTGGACGCCGGGGTGGAACTGCGGGGGTCCGTGCCGCTCGCTCTCCTGCTGGGGGCGGTGTGGGGGGCGGGGGCCGGGGCGGCGGGTGCGGTCCTGGCGCCCCGACGCCGGGGAGCCCTGCCGGGCGGGGCCGGTGCGCCGGGGCCCGCCGCGCCGGGGTGGCCCGACCGGGGGTGGCCCGATCCGGAGGCGCCGACGGCCGGGTACCCCGGGGGCATCTACGGGCCGCGGGGTCCGCGGGGCCCGCGGGGCGGGTCGGGCGGGGAGGCGGACGGCTCGTGGGACGTGACGGTGACCGGCGTCCCGCCGTGGTCTCCCAGGCCGCCGAAGCCGCCGCGCCGGGAGCCCTTCACCCCGCCTCCGCCGCCGGGAGCCCCGCCTCCCCCGCCGAAGCCTCCGGCGCCGCCGCGGTGAGGCTCGCGCAGGGCCGCTGCGCGGAGCCTCTCCCCGCCCCGCCCTTTCTCCGTTTCCCCGGGCGCTGCCCGGACCCTCCCCCAGACTTCGTCCGGGGGGACCCCCACTCAAACGCCGGCGGGGCTGAAAGACCTGGGGCTCCGCCCCAGACCCCGCGCCTCAAACGCCGGCGGGGCTGAAAAATCCAGCCCCGCCGGCGTTTGAGGCGGTCTTTCAGCCCGTCCGGCGATTGAGGACCGGGGTTCGGGGCGGAGCCCCGGTCTTGGAGCCTCGCCGGTGATCGGGGCGCGGGGTTCAAGACGTGGGACGGGGGTCCTGGGGGCGGGGTCGGGAAGATACGGTGAGGGCACCATGAGCGCATCGCAGACCTCCGACGTCCCCACCCTCCTCGTCAAGATCTTCGGCAAGGACCGTCCCGGGATCACCGCCGGGCTGTTCGACACCCTCGCCGCCTACTCCGTCGATGTCGTCGACATCGAGCAGGTCGTCACCCGTGGCCGCATCGTCCTGTGCGCCCTCGTCACCAAGCCCGCCGGCGGCGCCGAAGGCGACCTGCGGGCCACCGTCCACAGCTGGGCCGAGTCCCTCAAGATGCAGGCCGAGATCCTCTCCGGCACCGGTGACAACCGGCCGCGCGGCAGCGGCCGCTCCCATGTCACCGTGCTCGGGCACCCGCTCACCGCCGAGTCCACGGCCGCCATCGCCGCCCGGATCACCGAGACCGGCGGCAACATCGACCGTATCTTCCGCCTGGCCAAGTACCCCGTGACGGCGGTGGAGTTCGCCGTCTCCGGAGTCGAGACCGAGCCGCTGCGCACCGCCCTGGCCACCGCCTCCGTCCACATCGGCGTGGACGTGGCCGTGGTCTCGGCCGGACTGCACCGCCGGGCCCAGCGCCTGGTCGTCATGGACGTGGACTCGACCCTCATCCAGGACGAGGTCATCGAGCTGTTCGCCGCGCACGCCGGATGCGAGGCGGAGGTCGCCGAGGTCACCGAGCGGGCCATGCGCGGCGAGCTGGACTTCGAGCAGTCGCTGCACGCCCGGGTGGCGCTGCTGGCGGGCCTGGACGCCTCCGTCGTGGAGAAGGTCCGCACCGAGGTGCAGCTGACCCCGGGTGCCCGGACCCTGATCCGTACGCTCAAGCGGCTCGGCTACCAGGTGGGCGTGGTCTCGGGCGGGTTCACCCAGGTCACGGACGATCTGCGGGAGCGGCTGGGGCTGGACTTCGCCTCCGCCAACACGCTGGAGATCGTCGACGGGAAGCTGACGGGCAAGGTCACCGGCGAGATCGTGGACCGGGCGGGCAAGGCCCGGCTGCTGCGGCGCTTCGCCGCCGAGGCCGGGGTGCCGCTGGCCCAGACGGTGGCCATCGGCGACGGGGCCAACGACCTGGACATGCTGAACGCGGCCGGGCTCGGCGTGGCCTTCAACGCCAAGCCGGTGGTCCGCGAGGCCGCGCACACGGCGGTGAACGTGCCCTTCCTGGACGCGGTGCTGTACCTGCTCGGGATCACCCGCGAGGAGGTCGAGGCCGCCGATCTGGCCTGACCACCGGGACACGAAACGGGATGCGGACGGGCCCCGGCTGCCGATGCGGCTGCCGGGGCCCGTTCGCGCGTACGCGGCCGGTCGGGGCCGTCAGTGCCCCTTGGGGGTCCAGTAGTCGAGCAGGGTGCCCACCCCGTGCTCCACGGACTTCCACGATCCGGTGAAGGAGACGACGGCGAGGGCCGCGGTCGGGAATCCCGTACGGGTCATCCTCGCGAGGGTGTCTCCCTCCGCACGCCCGGAGAGGGCGTCGGCGAGGGCGTGCATGCCGGGGTTGTGGCCGATGACGAGGAGGTCGGAGACCTCGTCGGAGGTCTCGTTCAGCAGGGCGATGAGCTCGCCCAGCGAGGCGTCGTAGAGCCTCTCCTCGTAGTGGGTCTTGGGCCGGTGCGGCATCTCCTGGACGGCGAGCTTCCAGGTCTCTCGGGTGCGGGCCGCGGTGGAGCAGAGGGCCAGGTCGAAGACGATGCCGGTCTCGGCGAGCTTCAGACCGACGGCCGGCGCGTCCTTGCGGCCGCGTTCCGCCAGCGGGCGGTCGTGGTCGGACACCTCGGGCCAGTCGGCCTTGGCGTGCCGGAGGAGGGCGATCCTGCGGGGTGTGTCGGCGCTCATGACTCCCAGCTTCCCATGAAAGGAGCCACGGGGCGCAGGGTGTTGAGGGGGCTCACCCCGGGAGGTGAGGGGCGCTCGGGAGGTCAGCCGACGGCGCGCAGGAGCTGCTCCGCGACCTGGACCAGGGAGGAGGCCTCGCCGGTGGCGGCGTGGGCCTCGCCGGAGCCGGCGAGGAGCATCAGCAGGAGGCCGAAGGCGAGGGCGGGCAGGGCCAGCGCCCACCAGTGCAGCCGGGCGCTCGCGCCGGCGGTGGCGCGGGCCCGGGGGGCGGTGACGGACGGGAGGGACCGGGTGTGCGTGGGGGCCGACATGGCCGCCTCCGTGGGTGTGCGGACGGGACTGGCTCGCTGTTCACGAATCTATGGATCCGGTGCGGCCGTTCCCATCCGGGGCACACCCCACTTCACCCTGAGCCTGACCCCCTAGGGGTGGTGGGGTTGTCCCCACCCTCGGGGCTCAGGGTTCCGGACTCAGGGTTCAGGGCTCAGGGCGAGGCGATCGTGGCGATCACCGAGATGATCACGGTGATGCCGAGGATCGCGCCGAGCACGAGGCCGAGCTTCTTGCGGCCGTTCTGCGGGTTCGGTTCAAGTACGGGCGACATGCCGGTCAGTCTCGCATGCCGCATTCGTCCTCGATCGTGCGGTCCCGGCCCGCCAGGATTCCCAGCACGACCTGCGGCACGAGCAGGCCCGCCATCAGGGCGAGCGGCAGGTCCCAGCCGCCGCTGTGCTGGTAGAGGGTGCCGATGACGAGCGGGCCGGGGATGGAGATGAGGTAGCCGGTGCTCTGGGCGAACGCGGAGAGCCTGACCACGCCGGCCGGGGACTTGGCGCGCAGCCCGATCATGGTGATGACGAGGGGGAACGCGCAGTTGGAGATGCCGAGCAGGAGCGCCCAGGCCCAGGCTCCGGCGGCGGGGGCGAAGTAGAGCCCGAGGTAGCCGGTGAGGCCGAAGGCGCCCAGGACGGCGGCGATGGCGCCCTGGTTCTTCATCCGGGCGGCGAGGCCCGGGATGACGAAGGCGAGCGGGACGCCCATGACCATGGTGACGGCGAGCAGCACGCCGGCGGTGGAGGCGGAGACCCCGGCGTCGCGGAAGATCTGCGGGAGCCAGCCCATGGTGATGTACGCGCCCGTGGCCTGGAGGCCGAAGTAGCAGGCGAGGGCCCAGGCGGTGCGGCTGCGGACGACCCGCGGGCCGGCGTCGGCCCGTACGGCGGTACCCGCGCCGGCGGCGGCCGCGGCCGTGGCCCGCTCGGCGCGCCGGGAGGCGCGGGCGACGGGCAGCCAGGGCAGTACGGCGACCAGGGCGAGCACGGCCCAGATCAGCAGGCCGGCGCGCCAGCTGCCGCCGAGGGCGCCGGTCAGCGGGACGGTCGCGGCGGCGGCGAGCGAGGTGCCCGCGGCCAGGGCCATGGAGTACAGGCCGGTCATGGTGCCGACCCGGTCCGGGAAGTAGCGCTTGACGATCACCGGGAGCAGGACGTTGGTGAGGGCTATGCCGGCCAGGGAGAGGGCGCTGGCGGCCAGGAAGCCCGCGGCCCCGCTCGTGAAGGGGCGGATCAGCAGGCCGGTGGCGACGGCGGCCATGCCGGCGCAGACGACGGCGGCCGGGCCGAAGCGGCGGGAGAGCCGGGGCGCGGTGACGCCGAAGACGGCGAAGCAGAGGGCGGGGACGGAGGTGATCAGTCCGGCGACGGTGCCGCTCATGCCGAGACCCGTACGGGTCTCCTCGAAGAGGGCGCCGAGGCTGGTGATGGCGGGCCGCAGGTTGAGGGCGGCCAGCACGATTCCGACGATGAGCACCGGGCCGAGCCAGGTCGGCTGCGCCGTCGCGTGCGGGGTGGCGGCGGCGGCCTGCCCCGCGGGCCGGCGGCTCCCGGCGGACCGGTCGAGCGTCTGGATTTCTTCGTCGGACATCCCGCCATCATAGAATCATGGGATGATTGGTTGTCCAGTCGCTCTTGAGAGGAACCCATGCCGCTGACGTCGCCACGGCGCTCCCAACTCGTCGATCAGGTGATCGCCCAGCTGCGGAACCAGATCACCTCCGGCGAGTGGCCGGTCGGCGCCCGCATCCCGACCGAGCCGGAGCTCGTCGAGCTGCTCGGCGTCGCCCGCAACACGGTGCGCGAGGCCGTGCGGGCGCTGGCGCACAACGGCCTCCTGGACATCCGGCAGGGCTCGGGCACGTACGTCATCGCCACCAGCGAGCTGGCCGGCGTCATGCACCGCCGGTTCGCCGGTGCCGAGCCGCGGCACATCGCCGAGCTGCGTTCGACGCTGGAGTCCTCGGCGGCCCGGCTGGCGGCGGAGCGGCGCACCGAGCGGGACCTCGTACAGCTGGACGCGCTGCTGGCGCGCCGCGAGGAGGCCTGGGCGGGCGGGGACGCGGAGGTCTTCGTGGCCGCGGACGTGAGCCTGCACATGGCGGTGGTGACGGCCTCGCACAACGAGGTGCTGATCGGGCTGTACGCGGACCTCGGCGACCTGGTGGCCGACTGGCTGCGGGCTGACGTGGGCACCGATCTGCATCCGTCGGCCCATCTGGACCACGCGCGGCTGATCGAGGCGATCCGGCGCGGGGACGGGGACGCGGCGGCCTCGGAGGCGGCGGGCTACCCCTTCGCCTGCCTCGGCAAGAGCACGGACGGCACGGACAGGGCCGGCGAGAGAGCAGGCGGCGGGAGCACGGACAGGGCCGGGGATCCGCTCACGCCCGCTGGTGGGTGATCCAGGCCGAGCGGACCTCTTTCCAGCAGCGGCCGGTGAGCTCCACCCGGCCGGCCGGTCCGACGGGAACGGCGGCGCCGTCGCCGTCCACGTCCCACCAGCGGTCGCATTCGACGTGCAGCCGCAGCAGGTCGGTGTCCGGGTAGGAGTTGTGGCAGTTCGCCGTCACCAGCGAGCCCTCGATCGTGGTGTCGCAGTCGGCTCCGAAGAGTTCCCGCGCGGCGGGGCGCGAGGGCTGGGCGGGGGGCTCGGCGGGGATCTCGTCGAGCTCGACGACGGCCGGGGCCACCGCTTCGGGGCCGGGCGCCGATTCGTCTCCCACGGGCTGCGCGGCCGCTCCGGGGACCAGGAGTCCGGTCAGGATCACCGAGGTGACCAGCATCGATACGGTTCGGCTCGGCCTCGCTCGCACTCCTACCCTCCTCCCCGCAGGAGCCGGGAAGATCCCGGCCTGGCCAGTTTGCAGGCATCTGCCCTGGTTTTCGACTTGGGAAGATCCGGTCGGCCGGTGAACATACGAGCGATCGACGCCCCCTGACCACGTGAAACGGCGGCGGGCCCCCCCCCCCCGGGGGGGCCCCGGCCCCCCCCCCGCGGGGGGGGGGGGCCCGGCCCGGGGGGAGGGCCCCCCACCCGGGCGGCCGCCCCCCCCCTGGCCCCAATCCCCCGGGGGGGAGGGGGACC
>NZ_JBIVFA010000016.1:0-193668 GCF_044747975.1 Streptomyces sp. NPDC090045 | reverse complement strand
CCCCGACCCCCCCGGTTTTTCGCTTTTTGCTAAGCGGGGGGCGGGGGCACACAACCCGCCACCCCCCCCCCCCCCCCCCCCCCCCCGGGGGGGGGGCCCCCCCCCCGGGGGGCCCCGCGCCCCCGCCGCCGTACGGACGCGGGAGCCCTGACCGGAGGTCAGGCACCCATCGCGTGCAGGCCGCCGTCCACGTGGACGATCTCGCCGGTGGTCTTCGGGAACCAGTCGGACAGCAGGGCCACGACGCCCTTGCCCGCCGGCTCCGGGTCGCTCATGTCCCACTCCAGCATGGAGCGGGAGTTCCAGACGTCGGCCAGCTCGCTGAAGCCCGGGATGGACTTCGCGGCCATCGAGCCGATCGGGCCGGCCGAGACCAGGTTGCAGCGGATGTTCTCCTTGCCCAGGTCACGGGCGAGGTAACGGCTGGTGGCCTCCAGGGCGGCCTTGGCCGGGCCCATCCAGTCGTACTGCGGCCAGGCGAACTGGGCGTCGAAGGTGAGGCCGACGACGGCCGCGCCCTCCGCCGGGAAGAGCGGCTTGCAGGCCATGGTCAGCGACTTCAGCGAGAACGCCGAGACGTGCATGGCGGTGGCGACCGACTCGAACGGGGTGTTCAGGAAGTTGCCGCCGAGGGCGTCCTGCGGCGCGAAGCCGATCGAGTGGACGACGCCGTCGAGGCCGCCGAGCTCGTCACGGACGAGGCCCTCCAGGCGGGCCAGGTGCTCGTCGTTGGTGACGTCGAGCTCGATCACCTTGACCGGCTTGGGCAGCTTCTTCGCGATGCGCTCGGTCAGCGACGGGCGCGGCCAGGCGGTGAGGATGACCTCGGCGCCCTGCTCCTGGGCCAGCCGGGCCGTGTGGAAGGCGATGGAGGACTCCATCAGCACACCCGTGATGAGGATGCGCTTGCCCTCGAGAATTCCGCTCATGGTGATCAGTGACCCATGCCCAATCCGCCGTCAACGGGAATGACGGCTCCGGTGATGTACGCGGCGTCGTCGGACGCCAGGAAGCGGACGGCCGCCGCGATCTCCTCGGGCTGCGCGTAGCGGGCCAGCGGCACCTGCGCCACGATGCCCGCGCGCTGCTCGTCGGTGAGCACCTTCGTCATGTCGGTGTCCACGAAACCGGGGGCGACGACGTTGAAGGTGATGTTGCGCGAACCCAGCTCACGGGCGAGCGAACGGGCGAAGCCGACCAGCGCGGCCTTCGAAGCGGCGTAGTTGGCCTGGCCGGCCGAGCCGAGCAGTCCGACGACCGAGGAGATCAGGACGACGCGGCCCTTCTTGGCACGGAGCATGCCACGGTTCGCGCGCTTGACCACCCGGAACGTGCCGGTGAGGTTCGTGTCGACGACGGACGCGAAGTCCTCCTCGGACATCCGCATCAGCAGCGTGTCCTTGGTGATGCCGGCGTTGGCCACCAGCACCTCGACCGCGCCGTGCGCGTCCTCGATCTGCTTGTAGGCCTGCTCCACCTGCTCGGAGTCGGTGATGTCGCACCGCACCGCCAGGACACCGAGCGAGGTGAGCGCCTCCGGCGGCTCACCCGACCGGAACGTGATCGCGACCTTGTCGCCGGCCTCCGCGAAGGCTCGGGCGATGGCGAGGCCGATGCCCCGGTTTCCTCCGGTGACGAGAACCGAGCGGCTCAACGGATCACCCTTTCGCTAGCGGTCTGAATACCAAAAACCTATAGGTCGCACCGCTCGTACGGAGAATCGACCCCCGACAGGGCCTCGCGGCGGGCTCTGTCGAGTCCCTACAGAAAGATGTAGGCACGAAGGCCCCGATCGCGACATGATCGGGGCGACCGGCCCCGACCCCGGGAGGACTTCCGTGCCCCATTCCATCGACGCGGCCTTCACCGCGCTTCCCTTGCGGGCGCTCGCCGACGCGGCGCTCGCCCGGGCCCGCGCGCTGGGCGCCGAGCATGCCGACTTCCGGCTGGAGCGGATCCGCAGCGCCTCCTGGCGCCTGCGGGACGCCAAGCCCGCCGGCGGGTCCGACACCACGGACCTCGGATTCGCGGTCCGCGTGGTGCACGGAGGCAGCTGGGGATTCGCCTCCGGTGTGGACCTGACCATGGACGCCGCCGCCAAGGTGGCCTCGCAGGCCGTGGCCATGGCGAAGCTGTCCGCCCAGGTGATCAAGGCCGCCGGTTCGGACGAGCGCGTGGAGCTCGCCGACGAGCCGGTGCACGCGGACCGCACCTGGATCTCCGCCTACGACGTGAACCCCTTCGAGGTGCCGGACGCGGAGAAGGCGGCGCTGCTCGCCGACTGGAGCGCGCGCCTGCTGGCGGCCGACGGGGTGGCGCACGTGGACGCCTCGCTGCTCGCCGTGCACGAGAACAAGTTCTACGCCGACACGGCGGGCACCTCGACCACGCAGCAGCGGGTGCGGATCCACCCGCAGCTCACCGCCGTCGCCGTGAACGGCACGACCGGCGAGTTCGACTCCATGCGCACCATCGCCCCGCCCGCCGGCCGCGGCTGGGAGTACCTGACCGGCACCGGCTGGGACTGGAACTCCGAGCTGGAGCAGATCCCCGGCCTGCTCGCCGAGAAGATGCGGGCGCCGAGCGTCGAGGCCGGGCGCTACGACCTGGTGGTGGACCCCTCCAACCTGTGGCTCACCATCCACGAGTCCATCGGGCACGCCACCGAGCTGGACCGGGCGCTGGGCTACGAGGCGGCGTACGCGGGGACCTCCTTCGCCACCTTCGACCAGCTGAACAAGCTGACGTACGGCTCCTCGATCATGAACGTGACCGGTGACCGCACGGCCGAGCACGGTCTGGCGACCATCGGGTACGACGACGAGGGCGTCCAGGCGCAGTCCTGGGACCTGGTCAAGGACGGCACCCTGGTCGGCTACCAGCTGGACCGGCGGATCGCGAAGCTGACGGGCCTGGGCCGCTCCAACGGCTGCGCCTACGCCGACTCCCCCGGGCACGTGCCCGTCCAGCGGATGGCGAACGTCTCGCTGCAGCCGGATCCGGGCGGGCTCTCGACCGAGGACCTGATCGGCGGGGTGGAGCGCGGGATCTACGTGGTCGGCGACCGCTCCTGGTCGATCGACATGCAGCGCTACAACTTCCAGTTCACCGGGCAGCGGTTCTTCCGGATCGAGAACGGCCGGCTGGCCGGACAGCTGCGCGACGTCGCGTACCAGGCCACCACGACCGATTTCTGGGGCTCGATGGAGAAGGTCGGCGGCCCCCAGACCTACGTCCTGGGCGGCGCCTTCAACTGCGGCAAGGCCCAGCCGGGCCAGGTCGCGGCGGTCTCGCACGGCTGCCCGTCCGCGCTGTTCCGCGACGTGAACATCTTGAACACCACGCAGGAGGCCGGCCGATGAGCACGCTTTCGAACGGACGCACCAAGCCCCACGAGATCGTTGAGCGGGCGCTGGAGCTGTCCACCGCCGACGGCTGCGTCGTCATCGCCGACGAGGAGTCCAGCGCCAACCTGCGCTGGGCGGGCAACGCGCTCACCACCAACGGCGTCACCCGCGGCCGGACCCTGACGGTCATCGCCACGGTCGACGGCAAGGAGGGCACGGCCTCGGGGGTCGTCTCGCGCTCCGCCGTGACCGCGGCCGACCTGGAGCCGCTGGTACGGGCCGCCGAGGCGGCCGCGCGCGGGGCGGGCCCGGCGGAGGACGCCCAGCCGCTGGTCACCGGGACCCCGGCCTCGCCGGACTTCACCGATGCCCCGGCCGAGACCACCTCGGCGGTGTTCGCTGACTTCGCGCCGGCCCTCGGCGAGGCCTTCGCCCGGGCCCGGGCCGGCGGCCGGGAGCTGTACGGCTTCGCCAACCACGAGCTGGTCTCCACGTACGTCGGCACCTCCACCGGGCTGCGGCTGCGCCACGACCAGCCCAACGGCACGCTGGAGCTGAACGCGAAGTCCCCGGACCGGCAGCGCTCGGCCTGGGCCGGCCGGTCCACCCGGGACTTCAAGGACGTGGACCCGACCGTGCTGGACGCGGAGCTCGCCGTGCGCCTGGGCTGGGCGGAGCGGAAGATCGACCTGCCCGCCGGGCGGTACGAGACCCTGCTGCCGCCGACGGCCGTGGCGGACCTGCTGATCTACCAGATGTGGTCGGCGGCGGCCCGGGACGCGGTGGAGGGCCGTACGGTCTTCTCCAAGCCCGGCGGCGGCACCCGGCTCGGCGAGAAGCTGTCCGAGCTGCCGCTGACGCTGCGCAGCGACCCGAACGCGCCGGGCCTGGAGACCGCTCCGTTCGTGATCGCGCACAGCTCCGGCGACGACGCCTCGGTCTTCGACAACGGCCTGCCGGTGCCGGCGACCGAGTGGATCCGCGACGGCGAGCTGGCCCGGCTGACCACGACCCGGCACACCGCCGGCCTGACCGGCATGCAGCTCTCCCCCGGCTTCGGGAACCTGATCCTCGACGGGGGCGGCGAGAAGTCCCTGGAGGAGATGGTGGCGGGGACGGAGCGGGGTCTGCTGCTGACCTGCCTCTGGTACATCCGCGAGGTGGACCCGGCCACGCTGCTGCTCACGGGGCTGACCCGGGACGGCGTCTACATGGTGGAGAACGGGCAGGTCGTCGGCGAGGTCAACAACTTCCGCTTCAACGAGTCCCCCGTGGACCTGCTGTCGCGGGCCTCGGAGACCGGCCGGACCGAGAAGACGCTGCCGCGCGAGTGGAGCGACTGGTTCACCCGGGCCGCGATGCCGGCGCTGCGCATCCCGGATTTCAACATGAGTTCGGTCAGCAAGGGCGTCTGACCGGCCTAGACTGACCGTTGCAACGAAGTGTTGCAATTTCCATCATCCGAAGGAGTCGAGCGACCGTGACGGACATCGTCGACGAACTGAAGTGGCGTGGGCTCTTCGCCCAGTCCACCGATGAAGAAGCGCTGCGCAAGGCCTTCGCGGACGGTCCTGTCACGTTCTATTGCGGCTTCGACCCGACGGCCGCCTCGCTGCACGTGGGGCACCTGGTGCAGGTGCTCACCGTGCGCCGGCTCCAGCTGGCCGGTAACCGGCCGCTGGCGCTGGTCGGCGGGGCCACCGGGCAGATCGGCGACCCGCGGCCGACGGCCGAGCGCACCCTGAACGACCCGGAGACCATCGCGAACTGGGTGACCCGGCTGCGCACCCAGATCGAGCCGTTCCTGTCCTTCGAGGGCGAGAACGCGGCGCTCATGGTGAACAACCTGGACTGGACGGCGGGCATGTCCGCCATCGAGTTCCTGCGGGACATCGGCAAGCACTTCCGGGTCAACAAGATGCTGACGAAGGACTCGGTCGCCAAGCGGCTCGACTCCGACCAGGGCATCAGCTACACCGAGTTCAGCTACCAGCTGCTCCAGGGCATGGACTTCCTGGAGCTGTACCGGCGCTACGGCTGCGTGCTCCAGCAGGGCGGCTCCGACCAGTGGGGCAACCTGACGGCCGGGCTGGACCTGATCCACCGCGTCGAGCCGGGCGCGGTCGTGCACGCGCTGGCGACCCCGCTGATGGTCAAGGCGGACGGCACCAAGTTCGGCAAGTCCGAGAGCGGGGCCGTCTGGCTCGACCCGGAGATGACCACGCCGTACGCGTTCTACCAGTTCTGGCTGAACGTGGACGACCGGGACATCTCCACCTACATGCGAATCCTGTCCTTCAGGTCCCGTGAGGAGCTGGAGGAGCTGGAGGCGCAGACCGCCGAGCGGCCGCAGGCGCGTGCCGCTCAGCGGGCGCTGGCGGAGGAGCTGACCACGCTCGTGCACGGCGCCGACCAGTGCGCCGCCGTGATCGCCGCGTCGAAGGCGCTGTTCGGTCAGGGCGAGCTGGCGGACCTGGACGAGGCCACGCTGGCCGCGGCCCTGTCCGAGCTGCCGCACGCCCGGGTCGCGGAGCCGGGCCTGGTCGTGGACCTGCTCGCGGAGACCGGCCTGGTCGCGAGCAAGTCGGCCGCCCGCCGGACCGTGAAGGAGGGCGGCGCCTACGTGAACAACGTGAAGGTCACCGCCGAGGACGCGGTCCCCGCCAAGGAGGACCTGCTGCACGGACGCTGGCTGGTGCTGCGCCGGGGCAAGAAGAACCTGGCCGCGGTCGAGGTCACCGGGGCCTGAGGCCTCGTAGGACGGCGCACGGAACACGGCGGAGGGGCCGGTTCGGACCGATGGTCCGGCCGGCCCCTCCGTCATGATCCGGAGTGCCTCAGGTCATCTGCCGCTTGCGGCCCCGGATCGCTCCGTAGAGCATCTCGCCCAGCCCGACCACGAGGACCGCTCCGGCGAGCTGCAGCAGGTGCCGGGTCCAGTCGATGCCCGCGGTCTCGCCCACGCCGATCCAGCCGGCCACGGCGTTGCCGAGGACGGCGCCGGCGATGCCGAAGAGGGTGGTCAGCCACAGTGGCTGGTGCTGCTTGCCCGGCAGGATGGCCTTGGCTATCAGCCCCAGCACGAAACCGACGATGATCGCCCACAACCAACTCATGACGAGCCTCCTCCTGGCGCGTTGTGCGCACGTGGGCCCAGTTTCGGCCCGACCGGCGTACGGCGCATTTCGGGCACCCCCATGGGGGTGCCCGCTCTCCTCGCGGATGCGGGGGCGGCGTACGGTGGAGGGGTGCGGGCCGGGAGCGCCCGGCGGGCGATCGGGCGGTGGAGCGTGGAACGGACGAAGCGGCAGAAGCGGAACGGGGCCCAGGTGTTCCGGATCACCGGTGCGCGGATGGGCCTCGACGAGGACGTGCGGGGCCGCCAGCGCCGGTACGTGATCTCGATGGGGATCAGGACCCTGTCGGTCATCGCGACCGTGCTGTTGTGGAACGTGCAGCGCCCGGTGGCCATCGTGACGCTCGTCGCGGGAGCCCTGCTGCCGTACGTGGCCGTGGTCATCGCGAACGCGGGGCGCGAGTCGACGCCCTCGCTGCCCTCCCACTTCATCCCCGCTCCGGTGCGGCCGGCGCTGGACGCGGGAAACCTCAAGAAAAGCTCAGATCAATCATGAAGTTCCGGTGCACTGCACCGGGTCCTGCGTGACATACTGCTCACGCGCTCCGCATCCCCCGTCGGAGCGACGGACCGACGCCGGGCAGCTCCCCCCGTGGCTGCTCGGCGTCGCCATTCCGTTCTAATGTGGGCCTGTGACTTCCTCCAGCGCCCCCGGTTCCGACGAGACTCCCACCTGCTCCGCCAAGGGCTGCCGCGACGCGGCCGTCTGGGTCCTGGCGTGGAACAACCCGACGCTGCACACGCCGGAGCGGCGCAAGACCTGGCTGGCGTGCGAGGAGCACCGCGAACACCTCTCCCAGTTCCTGGGGGTCCGCGGTTTCCTCAAGGACGTCGTGAAGCTCGACGAGTGGGTGCAGCCGGAGGGCTCGGAGCGCCTGCGCTGACCGCGGTCAGCCGCCGATCGCGGACATCGGGCGGTCGGGCTGCAGGAAGGACGGGTCGTCGAGGCCGGACCCGGCCTTCTTGCCCCACATCGCCACCTTCCACAGCCGGGCGATCTCCTCGTCCGGGGCGCCCGAGCGCAGGGCGGCGCGCAGGTCCGACTCCTCGGTGGCGAACAGGCACGTACGGATCTGGCCGTCGGCCGTGAGCCGGGTACGGTCGCAGGCGCCGCAGAACGGGCGGGTGACGGAGGCGATGACGCCGACGGTGGCCGGGCCGCCGTCGACCACCCAGCGCTCGGCCGGGGCGGAGCCGCGCTCGTCGGCGCCTTCCTCGGTGAGCGTGAAGCGGGTGCGCAGGGACTGCAGGATGTCCCCGGCGGTGATCATGCCGTCGCGCTTCCAGCCGTGCTGGGCATCGAGCGGCATCTGCTCGATGAAGCGGAGCTCGTACTCGTTCTCCACGGCCCAGGCCAGCAGGTCGGGGGCCTCGTCGTCGTTGAGCCCGGGCATGAGCACGGCGTTGACCTTGACGGGGGTGAGGCCGGCCTCGCGGGCCGCGGCCATGCCCTCGATGACGTCCTTGTGCCGGTCGCGGCGGGTGAGGGTCTTGAAGACCTCGGGCCGCAGGGTGTCCAGGGAAACGTTCACGCGGTCCAGGCCGGCGGCCTTGAGGGCCTGCGCGGTGCGCTTGAGACCGATGCCGTTCGTGGTCAGCGACATCCTGGGGCGGGGTTCCAGGGCCGCGCACTGCTCGACGATCCCGACCAGGCCGGGGCGGAGCAGGGGCTCGCCGCCGGTGAAGCGGACCTCGGTGATGCCGAGCCGGGTGACGGCGATGCGGATCAGCCGGACGATCTCGTCGTCGCTGAGCAGATCGGACTTGCCGAGCCACTGCAGTCCCTCTTCGGGCATGCAGTAGGTACAGCGCAGATTGCACCGGTCGGTGAGTGAGACGCGCAGGTCAGTGGCCACGCGGCCGTAGGTGTCGAGAAGCACTGTGGGCCCCCTCCCCTGTCCGGATCTAGAGGTACGCGCGACATTTGGATCTACTTCACGCGTTCTATTTCGAGCCTACGCGACGCTTGTGTCGTGAAGAGGTGCCCAAATGAACGAGACGTAACGTGGCCGCGTCGTAGGGACCTACGACGCGGCCACGCTGGGTGTTCGGACGATGTCAGTGCGCCCCTGTTCCGGTGAGGGAGCGCACCTCCAGCTCGGCGAACTTCTGGGGGTCGGCCTTCTCCTTGGAGAGGACGGTTCCCAGCCAGCCCAGGAAGAACCCGAGGGGGATCGAGATGATGCCCGGGTTCTCCAGCGGGAACCAGAAGAAGTCCGCGTCCTTGAACATCGACGTGGGCTTTCCGGACACGACCGGGGAGAAGAGCACCAGGCCGACGGCCGAGATCAGGCCGCCGTAGATGGACCAGAGCGCGCCCTGGGTGGTGAAGCGCTTCCAGAAGAGGCTGTAGAGGATCGTCGGCAGGTTGGCGGAGGCGGCGACCGCGAAGGCGAGCGCGACCAGTCCGGCGACGTTGAGGTCGCGGGCCAGGGCCCCCAGGCCGATGGCGACGGCGCCGATGACGACCGTGGACCAGCGGGCGGCGCGCACCTCCTCCTTCTCGGTGGCCTTGCCCTTGCGGATCACGTTCACGTACAGGTCGTGCGCGAAGGACGAGGAGGAGGCGAGCGTGAGGCCCGCGACCACGGCGAGGATGGTGGCGAAGGCGACCGCGGAGATGACGGCGAGCAGGATCGCGCCGCCGGTGGAGTCGGGTCCTCCGCCGACCGCCTGGGCGAGCAGCGGCGCCGCCGTGTTGCCCGCCTTGTTGGACTTGATGATCTCGTCCCGGTCGAGCAGGGCCGCGGCCCCGAAACCGAGGGCGATGGTCATCAGGTAGAAGGCACCGATGATGCCGATGGCCCAGTTCACGGACTTCCGCGCGGCCTTGGCGGTGGGCACCGTGTAGAAGCGGATCAGGATGTGCGGGAGGCCGGCGGTGCCCAGGACCAGGGCGATGCCGAGCGAGATGAAGTCCAGCTTCGAGGTGGAGTCCTTGCCGTACTTCATCCCCGGTTCGAGGAACTTCGCCCCCTGCCCGCTGTTCTCGGCGGCCTTGCCCAGCAGGTCGGAGATGTTGAAGTTGAACTTCACCAGGACCAGGAAGGTGATCAGGAGGGTGCCCGCGATGAGCAGGACGGCCTTGACCATCTGGACCCAGGTGGTGCCCTTCATGCCGCCGATGGTCACGTAGACGATCATCAGGACGCCGACCAGCGCGACGATGGCGACCTTGCCGCCGTCGCTGGTGATGCCCAGGAGCAGTGAGACGAGCACGCCGGCGCCGGCCATCTGGGCGAGCAGGTAGAAGATCGAGACCACGATGGTGGAGGTGCCGGCGGCGGTCCGGACGGGCCGCTGGCGCATCCGGTACGCGAGCACGTCGCCCATCGTGTAGCGGCCGGAGTTGCGCAGCGGTTCGGCGACGAGGAGCAGGGCGACCAGCCACGCCACGAGGAAGCCGATGGAGTAGAGGAAGCCGTCGTAGCCGAAGAGGGCGATGGCTCCGGCGATGCCGAGGAAGGACGCGGCGGACATGTAGTCGCCGGAGATGGCGAGGCCGTTCTGGAAGCCGGTGAACTGGCGGCCGCCCGCGTAGAAGTCGGCGGCGTCCTTGGTCTGGCGGCCGGCCCAGACGGTGATGATCAGGGTGGCGACGACAAACAGCCCGAACAGGGTGATGATCAGCGGGCGGTGCTCGGAGGCGCCCGCGGCCGTCGTCAGGTGGAGCGCACTGCTCATTCCGCGGCCTCCATCCGCGCCTTGATGGCCTCGGCCTTGGGGTCGAGCCGGGTGGCCGCGTGCCGCGCGTACAGCCAGGCGATGAGGAAGGTCGTCGCGAACTGGGCGAGGCCGAGCACGAGGGCGACGTTGATGTTGCCGAAGACCTTGGTCCCCATGAAGCCGCCCGCGTAGTTGGACAACAGGACGTAGAGCAGGTACCAGGCGATGAAGGCCACGGTGAGCGGGAAGGCGAAGGAGCGGTAGGAGCTCCGCAGTTCGGCGAATTCGGCGCTCTGCTGGACGCTCGCGAAATCTTCGGCCGTGGGGCCCGCCAGGGGCGTTCCCGCGCTGCTCGGCGGCGGCGCTGCTTCGGTGGTCACGGGGGGATCTCCTTGTGACGCGGGTGCGGTGGGGACGACGGACAAAACAACCTCCGTGTGGGGGGCCGATGGTGCCGAGCCCCCCTGTCAACGGCACGTACGGCGTGTCGGGACGGTTCAACACCCATGGATTCTTCGGAAACTGATTTCTCGAACTGATGGCGCAGCGGGGAACGACAGCGCTAGGTTCACTTGTCATGGACCCGTCTGACGCGACCGCGTGCGGACGGCTTTTTCATGGATGATGTGGAGAACCCATGGCTCATCTGGGACCCGTCCGCCGGCGCGCCCTCGCGGTGCCGGTCGGCCTGGCGCTCACCGCCTCGCTCGCCTTCCTGCCCTCGGTCTCGGCCTCCGCCGCGCCGCTGGGCAACACGGCGGACGCGGCGACGGCCGCGACGCCCTCGACCTCCGGGCCCAAGCTGTCGTACGTGGCGAACCTGAACGCGTACGCCACGGTGAAGGCGGCGAAGAAGGCCGTCGAGCGGGCCGGCGGAACGGTGGTGACGGCCTATGAGCAGATCGGGGTCGTCGTCGCACATTCCCAGAACCCGGACTTCGCCAAGCAGCTGCGCGCCCAGCGCGGTCTGTTCGTGTCGGTCGGCGCCACCCGTACGGCCCCGATGCAGGCGGTGCAGACCACCGAGGAAGGCGCGACGCAGCGGTTGAGCGAGGCGGACGCCGCCAAGGCCGCGGCGCAGGCCCAGGAGGGTCAGGAGCCGCTGGAGCCCAACCAGTGGGACCTGCGGACGATCAAGGCCGACGAGGCTCACAAGATCAACGATGGCAGCCAGAACGTCACCGTGGGCATCATCGACACGGGTGTCGACGACACCCACCCCGATCTCGCCCCGAACTTCTCCAAGGGCCAGTCGGCCAACTGCGTCGGCGGCGTCGCGGACACCACCGAGGGCGCCTGGCGCCCGTACGCCGACGGCAGCGACCACGGCACCCACGTGGCCGGCACCATCGGCGCGGCGCGCAACGGCCTCGGCATCAGCGGTGTCGCGCCCGGCGTGAAGATCGCCGCGATCAAGGTGAGCGAGCCCGGGACCAGCCTCTTCTACACCGAGGCGGTCGTCTGCGGCTTCATGTTCGCCGCCGAGAAGGGGATAGAGGTCACCAACAACAGCTACTACGTCGACCCGTACCTCTTCAACTGCAAGACCGACGACGACCAGAAGGCGCTGGTGGAGGCCATCGGCCGGGCCACCAAGTACGCCGAGCGCAAGGGCACGCTCCACGTGGCCTCGGCCGGCAACTCCAACCAGGACCTGGCGGCCGACTCCCTGGTCGACGACACCAGCCCGAACGACACCACCCCGGTGCCGCGCACCATCGACCCGAGCGTCTGCCTGGACCTGCCCACGCAGCTGCCGGGCGTGGTCACCGTCTCGGCGACCGGCGACAAGGGCCTGCGCTCGTACTACTCCAGCTACGGCCTCGGGGTCGTGGACGTCGCCGCCCCCGGCGGTGACAAGTGGCAGGTCCCGGCCACCCCGGACGCCAACGGACGCGTGCTGTCGACCGTCCCCGGCGGCGCCTACGGCTACAAGCAGGGCACTTCGATGGCCGCCCCGCACGTCGCGGGCGTCGCGGCGCTGCTCAAGAGCGCCCACCCGGGGGCCACGCCCTCCCAGCTGCAGGCGATGCTCAAGGTGCAGTCCACGAAGGCGGCCTGCCCGACGCAGATCTACGACGCCGCGGGCGCGCTGATCGACGCCACCACCTGCCAGGCCAAGTGGGGCCAGACGGGCTACTACGGCGCCGGCGTGGTCGACGCGCTCAAGGCCGTCAAGTAGGGCGGTCGGCCGGCAGCGGCTGAGCACGGGAACGAGGACGGGCCGGGCGGGGATCATCCCGCCCGGCCCGTCCGTTCATCCGGTCACCTGGGCATCCGGCCGTCCGGTCACCTGGTCGTCCGGTCGTCCGGTCACCTGATCGCCCGGTCGTCGGGTCAGGGCTTGATCAGCACCTTGAGCGCGGTGCGGTCGTCCATCGCGCGGTAGCCGTCCGGGACCTCGTCCAGGGACACGGCACGGTCGAAGACGGGCGCCGGGTCGATCGCGCCGCTGAGCACGTCCTCCAGCAGCTCCGGGATGTAGGCGCGGACGGGGGCGACGCCGCCGCGCAGGGTGATGTTGCGGTCGAACATGACGCCGAGGTCGAGGCCGGTGCCGCTGCCGTGCGGGACGCCGACGTAGCCGACGGCCCCGCCGTCGCGGGTGATGTTCACGGCGGTGCGCATGGACTGCTCGGTGCCGACGGCCTCGATGACGGCGTGCGCGCCCCGGCCGCCGGTCAGCTCGCGCACGGCCGCCTCTGCGGCCTCGCCGCGCTCGGCGACGACGTCGGTGGCCCCGAAGAGCCGGGCTATGTCCGTACGGACGGTGTGGCGGCCCAGTGCGATGATCCGCTCGGCGCCCAGGCGCTTGGCGGCGAGGACGCCGCACAGGCCGACCGCGCCGTCACCGACGACGGCGACCGTGGAGCCCGGGCGCACCCCCGCGCCCAGGGCCGCGTGGTGTCCGGTGCCCATGACGTCGGAGAGCGCGAGCAGCCCGGTGAGCAGGTGGTCGTCGGAGACGGCCTCGGCGGGCAGCTTGACCAGGGTGCCGTCGGCGTGCGGGACGCGGACGGCCTCGCCCTGGCCGCCGTCGTGGCCGACCGAGCCCCAGAAACCGCCGTGGTCGCAGGAGGTGAACAGACCCTCCTTGCAGAACTCGCAGGTGCCGTCCGACCACATGAAGGGCGCGACGACCAGGTCGCCGGCGCGCAGGCCGGACACGGCGGGGCCGGTCTCCTCGACGATGCCCAGGAACTCGTGGCCGATGCGCTGGCCGGGCTGGCGCTCGGCCTCGCCGCGGTAGGCCCACAGGTCGCTGCCGCAGATGCAGGCACGCAGGACGCGGACGACGGCGTCCTCGGGGCGCTGGATCGCAGCGTCGGGCACCTCCTCCACGCGGATGTCGTGCGGGGCGTGGATGACGGTGGCGCGCATGGTGGTGCAGTCCTCCGGCTCGGGGTTGTTCAGTCTTGTACGACTGAGGACCGTCCTACGGTACGCCTGCTTCCCGGGTGGTCGTCGCACCGGTGGCCAGGAGGTACTGGGCGGCCAGGTAGGTGGCCATGATCCAGAAGTCCGGGCGGGGCAGCTGGGGCCATTCGGCCACGCCGGAGGCGATGAGGGTGTCGGAGAGCAGGAACAGCGCCCCGCCGATCCCGGCCCGCAGGCCGAGGGCGCTGGAGCGGAACGCCATGGCGGTGAGCAGCAGGCTGTAGCCGGCGACCGGGATCCGCAGATCGGCCGGCAGGTCGGACCAGAGCAGGGCGACGGTCCCGAGGAGGGCGAGCCCGTACGCACCCCCGAGCAGCGGGTTCGCGGGCCGCTTGCCGAAGAGGACGAGGTAGCAGACGTGCCCGACGGCGAAGGAGCCCATGCCGACGAGGAAGGCGGCCTCGGCGTCGAAGAGCAGGGCCAGGTCACCGCCCCAGCCGAACAGCAGGGCAGCCACCAGCAGCCGGGGCGCGCCGCGGGTGATCACGTAGATGACGAGCAGCGGCATCAGCAGCGGCTTGGCGATGAGGTGCCCGAGGTGCCAGTCGGCCAGCAGGGACCCGAGGTCGACGGCGGTGGCCGCGGCGAAGGTCGCGAGGGCGCAGCGGCCGAGGCGGTCCCGGCCGGCGGGCGCGCGGCCGGCGGCCCAGGAGGGGGCGGGGCGTTCGGGGGACGGTGCGGTGCTCACGCGGTGGTCTCCCGTACGGAGGTCCGGGCGTCGGCGGCGTCCACGGCGGGCGCTCCGGCGGGGGTCGGGGTCGGGGCCGGGGCTTCTGCGGCAGGGGCGGTGGCGGGCGCGGCGGCGGGCTGCCAGCCGGGGCCGCGGAAGACCCGTCCGGCGCGCTCGCGCCAGTTCGCGGCGGCCCGCACGTCCCGCGCGATGGCCGCGTACTCGTGGGTGGCCACGCGCAGCGGGTTGTGGGTGTCGATGTTCTTGGTGAGCCCGTAGACGGGCCGCTCCGTCTCCCCCACCCAGGAGCCGAACATCCGGTCCCAGACGATCAGGATCCCGCCGAAGTTCCGGTCCAGGTAGCCGCCCTGCGAGGCGTGGTGGACGCGGTGGTGGGAGGGGGTGTTGAAGACGTACTCGTAGGCGCGGGGCAGCTTCCCGATGCGCTCGGTGTGGACCCAGAACTGGTAGAGGAGGTTGAGTCCGTAGCAGAACGGGATCGCCGCGGGGTGCACGCCGAGGGCCACCATCGGCAGGTAGAACCACCAGGTGGTGGCGCTGGTCCAGGGCTGGCGCAGGGCGGTGGTGAGGTTGAACCGCCGGCTGCTGTGGTGGACCACGTGGCAGGCCCACAGGATGCGGATGACGTGGTGGAGGCGGTGCTGCCAGTAGTAGAGGAAGTCCTGCGCGAGCAGCATCAGCAGGGCGGTCCACCACAGGAACGGCACCCGCAGCGGGGTGAGTTCGTAGACCGCGGTGAAGACGGCGACGACGGGGATCTTCCAGAGGAGGTCGAACCCGATGCTGCCGAGGCCCATGCTGATGCTGGTGACGGCGTCCTTGGTGTCGTAGCCCGCCGCGTCCTCGTCGGGATGGAGGCGGTAGCTCACCAGCTCGAGGACGGTGAGCAGCACGAAGGCGGGTATGGACCACAGCACGACATCGGGCAGGTTCGGCATGTCCGCACCATAGAGGCGCCTTCGGGGATGCCGCTAGAGGTTGTTACCGATCGGTATCCATCGGGGTTACCGATGGTTCGGGGAGGGTGGGGAATGGCGGGTTTCGAGACGGTTCTCTTACGGGTGGCGGGGACGGCGGCGGGGGCACTGGTGAAGTCGCTCCTGGCGCGCGCCCCGGGCGCGGGCCTGACGGCGGACCCGGCGCGGCCGGTGCCGCGCTGGCGCAAGCCGTCGGCGGAACTGGGCGAGCCGGAGATCCGCCGCCTGACCGAGGCCCTCGCGGCCCGCATGGACGAGGCCACCGCCAGCCTCCCGGAACACGAACGCCTGGCGGCGGTGGCCGCGGTCGGCGACGCCTTCGCCGCGCTGGGCCCGCTGGACGCGGACGCCCTCTTCGCGGCGGACCTGGACCCGGACGCCCTGGCGGCGGCGGTACGGGAGCACACCCCGCCGGCGGCGGGCCTGGGCGAAGGCGCGGAGCGGGCGTACTCGGAGCTCGTCGGCCTGTGCTGCGTCCACGCGGTGGAGTACCTGACGACCCTGCCGGGGTTCGGGGCTCGGGCCGATGTGGAACTCGTCCGCCGGACCGGCGAGCTGGCGCGGGCGGTGGACCGGCTGGCGGACCGTTCCGACGGGGCCGCGTACGCCTTCGAGGAGCGGTACGCACGGTACGTCGCCGAGACCCACGGGCGGCTCCAGCTCTTCGGGCTCACCCTCAGCCGCTCCCGGCAGGACTGGCCGCTGGACGTGGCCTACATCAGCCTCGCGGTCACCGGCGAGCAGCCGCCGCTGCCCGGCGGGCCGGAGGTGCACCAGACCCCGGTGCGGGCCGAGCAGGCCCTCGCCGCGAGCGAGCGGGTGCTGCTGCGCGGCCCGGCCGGCTCGGGCAAGAGCACGCTGGTGCAGTGGCTGGCCCTCAACGCGGCCCGGCAGACGGACGGGCCGTGGAGCACCCGCGTCCCGTTCGTGCTGCGCCTGCGCTCCTTCACCTCGTCCGACAGCCTGCCGCTCCCCGAGGACTTCCTGCGCGCCTCCGGCGTCCCCCTGTCCGCACCGCCCGGCTGGGTGGAGGACCTCATGGTCAGCGGCCGGGCACTGGTCCTCGTGGACGGCGTCGACGAGGTCCCGCAGCGGCTGCGCACCCGTACGGAGGCCTGGCTGCGCTCCCTCGTCGCCGCCTTCCCGAAGGCCCGGTACGTGGTGACCACGCGGCCGTCCGCGATCCCGGAGGACTGGCTCGCGGGCCAGGGGTTCACCACGCACTCGATGCTGGCGATGGAACAGGGGGACGTCCGGGCCTTCGTCGCACACTGGCACGCGGCGGCCCGGGCGGAGGGACTGGAGGTCGACGCGTACGAGGCCTCGCTGCTGGAAGCGGTCGGCAGCCGGCGCGATCTGGCCCGGCTCGCGACCAACCCGCTGATGTGCGCGCTGCTGTGCGCGTTGAACCAGGACCGGCGGATGCAGCTGCCGCGGGCCCGCAAGGAGCTGTACGACGCCGCCCTGGAGATGCTGCTGGTACGGCGGGACACGGAGCGGGAGATCAGCGGGGTCGAGGGGGTGTACCTGACCCGCGACGAACAGCTGGCACTGCTGCAGCGGTTCGCGTACTGGCTGATCCGCAACGGCCAGGTGGAAGCGGGCCTCGACGAGGCGGTCGAGATGGTCGGCGAGTGGCTCGACGCGATGCCGCAGGTACAGGGCACCGCGGACCAGGTCTTCGCACACCTGCTGATCCGCAGCGGGCTGCTGCGCGAGCCGGTGAAGGGCTCGGTGAACTTCGTCCACCGCACCTTCCAGGACTACCTGGGCGCCAAGGCGGCGGTGGAGTCGCGGGACTTCGGCGTGCTGGTGAAGAACGCGCAGGACGACACGTGGGACGACGTGGTCCGCATGGCCGTTGGCCACGCCCGCCCGGACGAGCGGATACGCATCCTGCGGGGGCTGCTGAAGCGCGCCGACAAGGTCAAGGGCGCCCGTAGTCGGCTGGTGCTGCTGGCGGCAGCCTGCCTGGAACACGCTCCGGAACTGGACCCGGCCCTCCGCGCCGAGATCCAGTCGCGGACGGCCGAACTCATGCCGCCGCGCAGCCGACGCCAGGCCGAGGCCCTGGCGAAGGCGGGGGACCTCGTCCTGGAACTGCTCCCCCGCGATGTTGACCTGGACGAGTCGATGGCCGAGGCAGTCGTCCTCACCGCAGCCGAGATCGGCGGCCCCCGGGCCCTGGAGGTGATCGCCCAGTTCCGGTCGGACGGGCGCACCGGCGTGGCATACGCACTCTCCGAGAGCTGGGGCCGCTTCGACACGGCGGAGTACGCCGACGCGGTCCTCAGCGGCGCCGACCTGGGCCTTGCGAGCCTGCTGGTGAACACGGCGGAGCAAGCCGCACACCTCGACCGGCTTACCCACCTCAAGCGGGTGAACCTGCACTGGGCTCCGGGCCTGTCCGGCGTACTGGAACACCGCCGGGACCTGGAGTGGCTGTTCGTCTTCCGCAACGAGGCCCTGACCGAGCTGGCTCCGCTGCGCCGCCTCGATCGCCTCGACTTCCTCGGTCTGTCCATGTGCCCCAACATCAGCGACCTGGGGCCCCTGGCAGACCTCCCGCTGCGGAACGTGAGCCTCTTCGGCCTCCGGGACGGACTGCCGCTCGGTTCGTTGCGCGCACTCGCCCTTGAATCGCTGAGCCTGGGCTACCGGGCCCCGGTGGACCGTGTGGGCGATCTGCCGGTCTCCGAAGGGTTGCAGTCGCTGACCCTGGGCCTGGACGCCCGCCACATTCCCCTCGACGGTCTGGACCGCTGGCCGGAGCTCCGCAGTCTGGCGGTATGCGGCGACGAGCAGGTGCGGCAGCTCGTGACGTACCTACCCCGCCCGACGATGACCCACCTGAACATCTCGGAGGCAACAGTCGATCCGGCCGGGCTGAGCCGTTTCGACCAGCTCACCTATCTGTCACTGACCAGGTGTGAGATCACGGGCTCTCTGGAGCCGCTCGGCTCGCTTCCGCACCTCAGCAGCCTCGTCTTCAACCAGCGCGACGGCTGCGTGGACCTCACCCCGCTCGCGGGTGCGGAGCAGCTCACGATCCGGGTGAACGGCGAGGTGGCGGTCAGCGGGGCCGAGGCCATCCCGCCGGAGCGGCTCAACTTCGTCTGGTGAGCCGCCCGGCGGGATCCGGCGTCACCAGACCCGGACCGAGCCCCCCTTGGCGAAGGCCGGGCTCGTCGCCGCCGGCGGGATCTCCGTCAACGGCTCCGCGATCTCCGTGACCAGCGGGCCGTGCTTCGCCGCGAGCGCGTCCAGGAGGGTCAGGTCGAAGCCGTAGACGCGGGCCGCGTTGCCGCCGGCCATCGCCGCCACCTCCGCGCGCGGGAGGCCCGCGTAGGCGATGCGGAGGCCTTCGCGGGAGAAGGGGGTGGTGCCCTCGTCGTGCGGGTAGTCGCTGCCCCACATGATCTTGTCGAGGCCGATCCGGTCCCGGAGCGGGACCTCGTGGGGGCGCATGAAGCTGGCCCCCACGAAGCAGTTCTCCCGCCATACCTCGCTCGGGCCGCTGCCCATCGACTCCGCGAGGCCCGCCCCGAACTTGGCCTCGGCCGTGGCCGAGGCCGCGACCAGGCGGCCGTGGTAGTAGTCCAGCATCTCCAGCACGCCGGGGATCCAGCCGGATCCCTGTTCCGTCAGGACCAGCCTCAGGCCCGGATGGCGGCGGAAGGCCCCGCCGAAGATGAGGTGCCACAGGGCGCGGTGCGAGAACCAGGTGGTCTCCACCATGAAGACCGCGCGGGCGGCCGGTTCGTCGCCGAGCGGCGGGGACGCCGAGCCGCCGTGGTGGTTGACCGGGACGTCCAGCTCGTCGCACACCGCCCAGATGGGGTCGTACGCGGCCGAGTAGAGCTCCGGGACCGTGGAGCCGGGCGGGACGCCGGGCAGCAGGATGCCGCCCGTGAGGCCCGCCTCCTTCGTGCGGCGGATCTCCTTCACCGCCGCGTCCACGTCGTTGAGGAGGATCTGCACCACGCCCGCGCGCCGGCCCGGCGCGTCCGCGCAGAAGTCCGCCAGCCAGCGGTTGTGGGCCTGGAGCCCGGCCCAGCGCATCTCGTACTCGGCGGCCGTGGGCGGCTGCGCCATCAGGGAGGCCTTGGGGAAGAACGGCGGGATGGTGTTCGGGAAGACCACCTCCGCGACGATGCCGTCCGCTTCGAGTTCGGCCAGGCGGCGCGCCGAGTTCCAGTTGCGGTCCGCCGTGTCCGCGAGGAGGTCCTCGTACGGGTTCACATAGGTGGCGGCCCAGGCGTCGAAGTCGTCGTGGTACCGCTTCTCCAGGTACGGCTTGTAGTCCAGCAGGTCGGCGCCCGCGTGGCAGTCCGCCGAGATGACCGTGTAGCGGTCCTGGCCGTCCGTCATGACGAGACCCCCAGGACCGGGAAGTCGCCGCCCGTGAGCCAGTGGCGGCCCGTCTCGCGGGAGCGGGCCCAGGAGGCCGCCACCGCCGCCTGGTCCGGGGACTGGCCCAGCTCGGCCGGGGTGGGGCCGATCCGGCGGGCTACGGGAGCGAGTTTCTCCGTGTCGAAGCCGAAGACCTCGGCCGCCGCGAGGCCGAGCATCCGGCGGGTCTCGTCGACCGGGATGTCGTGGAAGGTCCTGCGCAGCCAGTTCCGGGTGTCGGGCCAGGTGCCTTCCGGGTGCGGGAAGTCCGAGCCCCACAGGATGTTGTCCACGCCGATCTCGTAGCGCTGGGCCAGTTCGCGCCGCTTGGTGTTCGTCGCGCAGACGAAGACCTGGCGGTCCAGGTACTCGCTCGGCGGCCGTTTCAGCTCCTCGAACGGGGAGAGCTTCTTGCCGCCGTGCGCGCCGAGGTAGAGGCGGTCCATGAACCACAGCTGGTTCGGCAGCCACCAGCAGCCCGATTCGGCCACGCCGAACCTGAGGCCGGGGTGGCGCTCGAAGACCCCCGACCAGAGCAGGAACCACAGCGGGCGGGCCGGCCACCAGGTGACCTCGGAGACGAAGATGCCCAGGTGGTCGCCGTACTCGTGGCGCGGCGAGGACCCGGAGTGGGTGACGATCGGCATGCGCGTCTCGGCCGCCGCCGCCCAGACGGGGTCGTAACGGCGGTCGTGGTAGGGCGCCTTGTCCACCCACATGGCGGGGATCATCAGCGCGCCCAGCCCGGACTCCTTGGCCCGGTGGATCTCGGCGACGACCTTCGCCGGTTCGCCCGTGATGGGGAGCAGGGCGACCCCGCAGTGGCGCTCGGGATGCTCCGAGACGAACTCCGCCAGCCAGCGGTTGTGCGCCTGGGCGCCCGCCATGCCGAGCTCGGGGTCCTGGTCGCCGGAGAGGCCGAGGCCCACTCCGAAGGGGGCCGCGGTCTGGCTGTCGACGGCGTCCGCGTCGGGGAAGACGACCTCGGCGGCCACGCCGTCGCCGTCGAGTTCCTTCAGCCGCTGCCCCGTGTCCCAGCCGCCCCGCAGGCCTTCCTCGTGGTCGTGGAACCACTTCTCGGCGAAGGCCTCGTTGCGGACGCCGAGGCGGGTGGCCTCCGCGCGGCGGGCGTCGCGCTCGCCGAGGAACTCGTCGAACTGGGGGTGGAAGCGGGAATCGAGGTAGGGCCGGTACTGCTCCGTGGGCAGGCCCGCGTGGCAGTCGGAGGAGATGATCAGGTACGGGTCTTCGTACGGTGTGTCACTCACGATGTCACTCACGATGTCGCTCACGACGAACGCCCCTCAGTCGAGGATGAAGCTTTCCAGGTAGGCGGGGTTGGCCCGGTCGAGCATCGACTGCGACCGGGCGCGGATCTGCCGGTCGCTGTGCTCGCTGGCCGGGAGCATCCAGAAGCGGTCGGCGCGGATGCCGTCGAGGACGTGCTCGGCGACCTCCTCGACGGGGGTGAAGTTCACCTCGTGGCCGGCCTGCTTCATCGCCGCCTCGTACTGGTCGAGGCTGCGGTACGGGGACTTGCGCGGCCGCTCCTTCGCGTACCGCTCGGGCCGGTTGCGGTGCGACTCCCACAGCCCGGTGCGCAGCATGTGCGGTCCGGGGAAGAGGACGGAGGCCCCGACGGCGGCGCCCTCCGCCTTGAGGTGGGCGTAGAGCGACTCGGTCATGGTGACCACGGCCGCCTTGGTGACGGCGTAGACCGAGGCGGTGGGCAGGGGGGCGATGCCGCCGTCTCCGGAGGAGGTGTTGACGACGTGGCCGGGCGCGCCGCCCGCGATCATGCGGGGGACGAAGGCCTGGATTCCGTGGAAGACGCCCCAGACATTGACGGAGAAGGCCCATTTCCAGTCGTTGGGCTCGTGTTCCCACATGCGGCCCTCGGCGCCGGAGCCGACGCCCGCGTTGTTGCACAGCACGTGCACGGCGCCGAAGGTCTCGTACGCCGCGTCGGCCAGGGCGGTCACGGAGTCGCGGTCGCTGACGTCGACGGTGCGCGCGAGCACCCGGGCCCCGTCCGCGGTGAGCTCGTCGGCCGCCTTGCGCAGGGCGCCCTCCTCCACGTCGGCGAGGACCACCTTCAGTCCCTCGGCGGCGAAGCGGCGGGCCATCGCGAGGCCGATGCCACTGGCTGCTCCGGTGACGACGGCCACCTGTCCGGGTTCGATGCGCATGTCAGACACTGCCTTCCGGAGGGCCGTCGAGGATCTGCATCGGGTCGTCGTAGCGCTGGTGGATGTACGGGAGCAGGGCCTGGGCGCTGACCCGCTCGACGACCCGGCCCTTCTGGTCGGTGGTCTTCTCGCCGATGGTGATCTCCACGATCCGGCGGACCGGGAGGTCGGCGATGGGGTCGAACATCGACTCGCGCAGGACGATGTCCCCGGTGATGTGCTCCAGCTTGCGGACCTTCTCGTTGCGCGTGCAGTGCACGAGGACGGGGTCGGCGTCGAAGCCCGAACCGTCCACGGCGGGCAGGAACTTGAAGTAGAAGTCGGTCTTCTGGGTGGGCTCGGGCAGCGGCAGCGCCCGGTCCACCGCCCCGCGCACCTCGACGAAGGCGATGCCGTGCCGGGCGAGGGCGGCCCGGATGACGAGGCCGTCGCGCTCGACGGTGACCTCGCCCAGCTTCTTCGGCTCGCCGAACACCTCGCGGCCGCCGATCAGGGCGCGCTCGTGGGTCATCGGCATGACCAGCGGGTACCAGCCCTCGACCCCGCCGTGCTGGGCGGCGACGGCCACCGAGCCGGCGCCGAGCGGGTAGCCGGGCAGGTCGACCTTGCTGATGTTGGCCCGTACGAGGGGCCGGTCGGCCGGCTTGAGGGGTGGCGGCAGGACCGCCGCCACGACGTCGGGGTCGCTCTCCCAGACGGCCACCACGCCGGTGGACCAGATGTCGGGGAGCTTGGAACTCTTCTCGCGCGACGCCGCGATCTCGGCCTCGGTCCGCGCTCCGTACCGTACGCGTGCCATGTCTCGCACCATCCCTCGTCTCGGGGGGAGTCGGTTCTGTAACACAGTTACACCGCCACCGATGAAGGGTAAAGACCCGTGCACGCACCAGAACTGACACTCCGACAGATCGGCGGCCCCAGCCATGGCCAGATCAGCGCTGACCCACGACGAGGTGCTGGACGCCGCCGCGTCCCTGGTCAAGCAGCACGGTCCGGCCGCCCTCACCATGCGCAAGCTCGCCGCCGAGCTGGGCACCGCGGTGACGTCCATCTACTGGCACGTCGGCAACCGCGAATCGCTGCTCGACGCCCTCGTGCGGCGGACCGTGGAGGACATGGGCGCGATCAGGCCCGTCGGCCGCACCCCCGCCGACCGCATCCTGTCGGTGGCCCGGATCCTGCGCCGCGAGCTGCGGGAGCGCCCGCACCTGATCGCGATGGTCCACGAGCGCGGGCTCACCGAGCGGATGTTCCTGCCCGCGCAGCAGGCGCTCGTCCACGAGGTGCACGCCGCGGGACTGCGCGGCGCCCGAGCGGCCGACGCGGTGCGGGCGATCCAGTTCCAGATCGTCGGCTTCCTGCTCGTCGAGCGCAACCGCGAGCGCTCCCCCGCGCAGTCCCCGGCCGAGAGCGAGCTCTGGGACCCGGCAGCGGCCCCCCACGACCCGGCCCTCGCCCGCGCCCTGGCCCGCCCGGCGGACCCGGAACGGCTGTTCCTGCTGTCCGTACGGGCCCTCGTGCGCGCCCTGCTCGCGCCGGGCGGATGAGCCGAACCGGCGGGCCCCTCCGCCCTCGTGAGCGCCGGCGAACCGGTCGCGGAGCCGGGCAGGAGACGCATCGCGGCCACGGCTGTCAGTCGGGGCCGATATCCTCTGTGACCATGCTCGACGACCGTACGACCGCAGAGACGACGTGGCCGACCGCGTACCCACAGGGGTACGCGGTCGTCGACGTGGAGACGACCGGGCTCGCCCGCGACGACCGGATAGTCTCCGCCGCCGTCTACCGGCTCGACGCACAGGGCAATGTCGAGGACCACTGGTACACCCTGGTCAACCCGCAGCGGGATCCGGGACCGGTGTGGATCCACGGGCTGACGAGCGAGGTGCTCTCCGGCGCACCGCTCTTCAAGGACATCGCCGAGGAGTTCGCCGGCCGGCTCGCGGACCGGGTGCTGGTCGCGCACAACGCCATCTTCGACTGGCAGATGATCGCCCGGGAGTACGCGCGGGCCGCCGAGACCGCGCCGGTCCGTCAGCGGCTGTGCACCATCGCCCTGTCGAAGGAACTGAACCTCCCGCTGCCCAACCACAAGCTGGAGTCACTCGCCGCGCACTTCGGCGTGGTCCAGCAGCGCGCCCACCACGCGCTCGACGACGCCCGGGTGCTCGCGGAGGCGTTCCGCCCGTCCCTGCACGCGGCCGCGCAGGGCGGCGTACGGCTGCCCCTGCTGGAATGCCGGCCGCTGACGGAGTGGTCGGACTCGGCCGCCGCCCCGCGCGTGGGGTACCAGTCCTCGTACCGGGGCGGCGGCTGGCGCCCCTCGCGCAAGCGGCCGCCGTGCCCGCACCCGAATCCGGGGCGCTACGAGGACGGCGAGCCGCTGAAGCAGGGCATGCGCATCGCCTTCTCCGGTGACACCTCGGTGGAGCGGGAGCTGCTGGAGGACCGCGCCGTCGAGGCGGGTCTGCACATCGCCACGAGCGTGTCGCGGCTCACCAGCCTCCTCGTGACGAACGATCCCGACTCGGCGACGTCGAAGACGGTCAAGGCGAAGGGCTTCGGCACTCCGGTCGTCGACGAGGCCGCCTTCACCCAGCTGCTGCGGGACGTGGCCCCGGCGGAGTCCTGAGCCCGGGCGCCGGGACGGGGAAGGGCCGTTGCGCCGGCCGGGTGCAGGCGCGGCGACTCACCCCGCCGGATCTTGTTCCGGTCCCTCCCCGTGCGCAGCATTCGGCGCATGGCACGTTGTGAGGTCTGCGGAAACGATTACGGCATGTCCTTCGAGGTGCACGCGCAGGGCGCCGTGCACGTCTTCGACTGCTTCTCCTGCGCCATCCACCGCATGGCGCCCGTCTGCGAGCACTGCCGGGTCTCGATCATCGGGCAGGGCGTGGAGGTCGCGGGGCAGTGGTTCTGCGGGGCGCACTGCGCCCGCGCCGAGGGGAAGGTGGGCATCGTCGACCGCGTCTGAATCCCCCGTCCCCTCCCTCTCCCCTTCCCCCGCTCCGACCCCGGACGGCCACCCGGCCGCCGGGGTCTTCCGCGCTGGGGGTACCGTCGTGGGCGTGTACCGCTTTGTGCTGACCCGGCAGTGGGTGTTCCTCACCCTGATCGCCCTCGCCCTCATCCCCGTGATGATCAAGCTGGGGTTCTGGCAGTACCACCGCCATGAGCACCGGGTCGCGCAGAACCAGCTGATCGAGGCGAACCTGCGGGCGAAGCCGGTCCCCATGACCGAGGTCACCTCCCCGGGGCACCGGGTGCCCCGCGCGGACTTCTGGCGTGCGGTCACCGCGACCGGCACGTACGACACCGCGCACGAGGTCGTCGTACGGATGCGCACCGACAACGACGACAAGGTCGGCTTCCACGTCCTGACCCCGCTGGTCCTCTCCGACGGCCGGGTGGTCCTGGTCAACCGGGGCTGGGTGCAGGGCGGCGACGACCCCCGCGCCTACCCGCCGGTGCCGGCCGCGCCCGCGGGCGAGGTCACCGTCACCGGCCGGCTGAAGGCCGACGAGACGAGCGGCGGCAGCGGCATCAAGGACCGCAAGGGCCTGCCGGACCGCCAGGTCATGCTGATCAACAGCGCGCAGCAGGCGGAGTACCTGGGCCGGCCGGTTCTCGGCGGGTACCTGGAGCTCACGGCTCCGTCCCCGGAGGCCGGCCCCGAGACCGTCGCCGATCCCGACCACGACTCGATCGGCCCCCACATGGCGTACGCCGTCCAGTGGTGGCTGTTCACGGCCGCGGTGCCGGTGGGCTGGGTGGTCCTCGTACGGCGGGAGAAGCGCGACCGGGAGGAAGCGGCGGCCAAGGCCGAAGCCACCGAACAGGAGCCCGTGACGGCGTAGCGTGTCGGCATGGATCTTGGACTGAAAGACCGTGTCTACATCGTCACCGGGGCCACGCGCGGCCTCGGCTTCGCCTCCGCCCGGGAACTGACCGCCGACGGCGCGAAGGTGCTCCTGACGGGCCGGGACGAGAAGCGGGCGGCCGACGCCGCCGCCGAGCTCGGCCCGAACGCCGTGGGTGTGGGGGCCGACAACTCCGACCCGGCGGTGGCCGGGCGGCTCGTCGCCGCCGCGCGCGAGCACTTCGGCCGCCTCGACGGCATCCTCATCAGCGTCGGCGGCCCGGCCCCCGGCTTCGCGGCCGACAACACCGACGCACAGTGGTCGGCGGCCTTCGAGTCGGTGTTCCTGGGCGCGGTCCGCCTCGCGCGGGCGGCGGCGGCCGAGCTGGGAGAGGGCGGGGTCATCGGCTTCGTCCTGTCGGGCTCGGTCCACGAACCGATTCCCGGGCTGACCATCTCCAACGGCCTGCGCCCGGGCTTGGCGGGCTTCGCGAAGTCCCTCTCGGTGGAGCTCGGCCCGCGCGGGATCCGGGTCGTCGGCCTGCTGCCGGCGCGCATCGACACCGACCGCGTGCGGGAGCTCGACGCGCTGGGCGGTGACGCGGACGCGGCCCGCGCCGGGAACGAGTCCCGCATCCCGCTGCGGCGCTACGGCGCCCCGGAGGAGTTCGGCCGCACGGCGGCGTTCCTGCTGTCCCCGGCGGCCTCGTACCTGACGGGCATCATGCTTCCGGTCGACGGCGGCTCCCGCCACGGCTTCTGACCCGTCTTCGGGTATTCCACCAGCCCCGCCGCCGGGGCTCCGGACCGTCCGGGCTACGTGACCCGCTGCGCCCGGTGCGACGCCACCGAGAGGCGGGCCTCCGTCGGGAGATCGGCGAGGCCCGCCGAGGCGCGGGCGTGCGTGAGGACCGGGCCCGCCACCGCGGCGAGCGTGTCGGCGGGGACCGCGTGGGGTTCCAGTTGCAGTGCGACCCGCAGCGCGGGCGACCCGCGCCGTCCGCGCAGCACCACCCGGCAGCCGGCGACCCCGTCCAGCGCGCCGGCCTCCGCGGCCACCGCCTGCTCCAGGGCGCGCCCGCGCAGCAGGGCGAAGGCCCCGTCCCCGGTGTCCACGACCACCGCGGGCAGCCGGGGGCGCCGGAGCTGGGACAGCAGCCACCACAGCGCCAGCAGCACGACCACCGCGAGCCCGGCGAGCACCGCCCACGACCACCAGCCGTCGGCGTGCCCGTACCGGTGCCTGGCCTCGGCCGTCAGCAGCGGCGCGTGCCGCCCGTGCAGCGGCCACGTGCCCGTCAGCAGCACGGCCCCGGCCGCCAGCAGGACCAGTCCGGCCACCGCCAGCAGGATCCGGTTCACCGTCCCGAGCATCCCGCTCACCTCCTGACCCGTACGCGCGTGTGCGGCGGGTGCGCGAGGCCCAGTTCCTCGACGCCGACGGCGAGGACGGCGTCCAGGTCGGCCCGTACGTCGTCCAGCTCACGGAAGTGCGAGGTGGCCCGCACCCCAATGCGGGACCGGCCCACCTTGACCCGGACCGAGCGCACCCCGGAGACCTCCAGGGCCCGGTCCCGCAGGACCTGCGCGGCGTCCTTGCGGCCGAGACCGGCCCGTACCGCGGCGTCCTGGCCGGGCGTGCGCATGGTCAGGATCCGGCGGAGCCCGGGGGTGAGCGCCAGCAGCAGGAGGACCGCCCCGGCCACGGCCAGGGCCCCGCCGGCCACCTGCACCGACAGGTCGGCGGGGGTCGCCGTCTCCAGCCAGTGGGCGAGGTCGTGGCGCCAGCTCATGGCGGGCCGGCCGGACCGTACGGCGGCCAGGTCGTACAGGAACAGCGCCGCCACCCCCAGCACGGCCAGGGCGGTGAGCGCGGCCGGCACCCGGCGGGCGGAGCGGAACCGGTGGGCGCGGCCGGAGCCGGGGGCCGTCACCGCAGCCGCCGGTCCCGCCCGGCGGCGGTCCGGGTGTGCGCCGAGTGCAGGTGCTCGACGTCGATGTCCACCTCGGGCACGGACATCTGCGCGCACTCCTCGACGCGGAGGGCGACCCGGGCGCGTACGGCGGCGCACTGGGCGGCGAGGTCGGAGGGGTAGTCGAGCTCCAGGCTCACCCGTACCCGTGCGATGTCGTGGTGCACGGTGACGGTGGCGTGCGGGGGCGCGCCCGAGGGGGCCGCCAGCGCCTCCCTCGCGGCCTGGGCCGCGATCTTGGCGACGACCCGGTCGGCGATGAGGGTGGACCCGCGGTCGGCGGCGGCCACCCGTGGCGGGGTGGCCCGGGGCTGGGTCGTGCTCATCGGCCCCTCACCCGCGCCGGTCGTCACGGCGGCGGAACAGGTCCCCGGCGTCCAGGTCCCCGTCGAGGAAGCGTCCTACGACGAATCCGAGGGCGCCGAGGGCGGCCACCAGGAGGAAGGCGCCGAAACCGCCGAAGTAGCCGGCGAACGCCAGGGCCATTCCGGCGAACAGGCCGGCGATCGCCATGCTCATTGCGGGATCCTCTCGGCTAGTGGAGACGGGACTCCGGCTCCTCGTCGGGCTCGTCGGGCAGCTTGACGTCGCTGACGGCGATGTTGACCTCGACGACCTCCAGGCCGGTCATGCGCTCGACCGCCGAGATGACGTTCTCACGGACCGCCCGTGCCACGTCGCGGATCGACACGCCGTAGTCGACGACGATCTCCAGGTCGAGGGCGGTCTGGACCTCGCCGACCTCAGCCTTGACGCCGCGGCTGACGGAGGCCTTCTGGCCGCCGGGCACACGGTCGCGGACGGCGCCGAAGGTACGGGAGAGGGCGGTGCCGCTGCCCATGGCGTGTACGCCGACCACCTCGCGGGCGGCCAGCCCGGCGATCTTCTCGACCACGCCGTCGGAGATGCTCGTGCGTCCCCGGTCGCCGGGTTCCTTGCCGGAGCCACCGCGGCCTGATGCGGATTCGGTCATGGCGTGCCCTTTCGCGCGTGCGGAGTCGGACTCACTCCGCACCACGGTAAGCGCGTCGGCGCTCCCGCGCCCTGGGACTACGCCGCTCGGCCGCCGGTGGGGCTGGATTCGGCGCGGCCGAATCCAGCCCCACCGGCGTTCGAGTCGCGGGCTAGTCGGAGAGCCCCGCCAGGTCCCGCAGGCGGCGGGCCTGGGCGGCGCGCTCGGCGGCGCGCTGGTCGTCGTACGGGCGGGAGTGTGCGGCGCCAAGGAGCGCCTTGGTCTCGATCACGGCGTCGCGCGGCGGGGCCAGCAGCGCCGTGGTGAGGTCCTGGACGGCGGCGTCGAGCTCGTCGGCCGGGACGACCAGGTTGGCGAGGCCGACCCGCTCCGCTTCCTCGGCATGCACGAAGCGGCCCGTCGCGCAGATCTCCAGCGCGCGGGCGTAGCCGACCAGGGAGGTCAGGGGCTGGGTTCCGGCCAGGTCGGGGACCAGGCCCAGGCTGGTCTCGCGCATGGCGAACTGCACGTCGTCCGCGACCACGCGCAGATCGCACGCGAGCGCGAGCTGGAAGCCGGCGCCGATCGCGTGCCCCTGCACGGCGGCGACGGAGATGATGTCGTTACGCCTCCACCAGGTGAAAGCCTCCTGGTACTCGGCGATCGTGGAGTCGAGCAGTTCGTCCGATCCACGCGCCAGATCGAGGAAGGACGGCTCGCCCTCGAAGCCTTCGGGGGTGAACGCCTGCCGGTCGAGCCCGGCGGAGAAGGACTGACCCTCACCGCGCAGCACGACGACCCGGACGGTGCCCGGCAACGACCTCCCGGCCTCGGCCAAAGCCCGCCAGAGCGCGGGGGATTGGGCATTTCGCTTGGCCGGATTGGTCAGTGTCACCGTGGCGACCGTGTCGTCGACGGTGAGTCGTACGCCGTCCTTGTCGAGCAGAGCCATCTGTGTATGCCTCCGGTGTGCAGTCGGCCGCAAGCCCGGCCTAAGTGACTGCACAGTAACCACCCAGCCGACCGGAGGGCCGACCGGGGGTCACCGAAGGAAACGTCGGAACATGTGAGCTTTGAAGCCGTTGGAGCGTTGGAACCGATGGGACCAGGGTCAGGCCGTAGCCGCCTTCTTGCCCCGCGTCGCGCCACCGCGACCGCGCAGCGAAACCCCGGACTCACTGAGCATCCGGTGGACGAATCCGTAGGACCGGCCGGTCTCTTCGGCCAGCGCCCGGATACTCGCACCGGAGTCGTACTTCTTCTTCAGGTCTGCCGCGAGCTTGTCGCGCGCGGCGCCGGTTACCCGGCTGCCCTTCTTCAGAGTCTCGGCCACCCGTGCCTCCTCATGGGAAGTGCGCTCTGGACTTCTCATGATCACCCCTCCCACGCTTCCTGGCCACCCATTCAGCAAGGTCGGTAGGGCGGCATTTCCCGAGGCGTGGACACCCGAGCAGAACGGAATCTTCTCTTCCGCCGCATGACTTCCGTCACACTCCGCCGCCCCCGCCGGGAATCTCCAGGTCAGAGGCGGGGCGGCGGAAAGCGAACGGCCCCGGCCGCGCACCTTCGCTGGTGCGGCCGGGGCCGTCGTACGACGCGCAACGGTACGAGACCGTCTCACTCAGATGATGGATCACCCCTGAGCCGAATGATCCATAAGGAACTGGATCAGGGTCGGAGCGGCCCCGGACCGGGGCCCTCCGGGGGCCGGCCGGCGCCCTGCCCGGGTCAGGCGAGCGCCACCAGGTCCCGGTAGTCCGGACCCCACAGGTCCTCGACGCCGTCCGGGAGCAGGATGATCCGCTCCGGCTCCAGCGCCTCCACGGCGCCCTCGTCGTGCGTGACCAGGATGACCGCGCCCTTGTACGTGCGCAGGGCCCCCAGGATCTCCTCGCGGCTGGCCGGGTCGAGGTTGTTCGTGGGCTCGTCGAGCAGCAGCACGTTCGCCGAGGAGACGACCAGCGTGGCCAGGGCCAGACGGGTCTTCTCACCGCCGGAGAGCACCCCGGCGGGCTTGTCCACGTCGTCCCCGGAGAACAGGAAGGAGCCGAGCGTCTTGCGTACGGCGACCAGGTCCAGGTCGGGCGCGGAGGAGCGCATGTTCTCCAGGACCGTGCGCTCCGGGTCCAGGGTCTCGTGCTCCTGGGCGTAGTAGCCGAGCTTGAGGCCGTGGCCGGGGACGACCGTGCCCGTGTCCGGCTTCTCGGTGCCCGACAGCAGGCGCAGCAGGGTGGTCTTGCCGGCGCCGTTGAGGCCGAGGATGACGACGCGGGAGCCCTTGTCGATGGCCAGGTCGACGTCGGTGAAGATCTCCAGCGAGCCGTAGGACTTGGAGAGGCCCTCGGCGGTCAGCGGGGTCTTCCCGCAGGGCGCCGGGTCCGGGAAGCGCAGCTTGGCGACCTTGTCGGAGACGCGGACGGCGTCCAGGCCGGCGAGCAGCCGGTCGGCGCGCTTGGCCATGTTCTGCGCGGCGACGGTCTTGGTCGCCTTGGCGCGCATCTTGTCGGCCTGCGAGTTCAGGGCCGCGGCCTTCTTCTCGGCGTTCTGGCGCTCGCGCTTGCGGCGCTTCTCGTCGGCCTCGCGCTGCTGCTGGTAGAGCTTCCAGCCCATGTTGTAGACGTCGATCTGGGCGCGGTTGGCGTCCAGGTAGAAGACCTTGTTGACGACGGTCTCGACCAGGTCGACATCGTGGGAGATCACGATGAAGCCGCCGCGGTAGTTCTTCAGGTAGTCCCGCAGCCAGACGATGGAGTCGGCGTCGAGGTGGTTGGTGGGCTCGTCGAGGAGCAGGGTGTCGGCGTCCGAGAAGAGGATCCGGGCGAGCTCGACGCGGCGGCGCTGACCACCGGAGAGGGTGTGCAGGGGCTGGCCGAGCACCCGGTCGGGCAGGCTGAGCGCCGCGGAGATGGTGGCGGCCTCGGACTCGGCGGCGTACCCGCCCTTGGTGAGGAACTCGGTCTCCTGGCGCTCGTACTGCTTGAGCGCCTTCTCGCGGGTGGCGCCGGCGCCGGTGGCGATGCGCTCCTCGTTGGCGCGCATCTTCTTGATCAGTACGTCGAGTCCGCGCGCGGACAGGATCCGGTCGCGGGCCAGGACGTCGAGGTCGCCGGTGCGCGGGTCCTGCGGGAGGTAGCCGACCTCGCCCGAGCGGGCGATGGAGCCGGCGGCGGGCTGTCCCTCGCCCGCGAGGCACTTGGTGAGGGTGGTCTTGCCCGCTCCGTTGCGGCCGACCAGGCCGATGCGGTCGCCCTTGGCGACACGGAAGGAGGCGGACTCGATGAGGATGCGGGCGCCGGCGCGCAGCTCGATGCCGGTGGCGGTGATCACGGAAATACTCCAGGGCGGGTCGGGACGGCGGAAGGGGGGCAGGACGCGAGCTTCGACGCCGCTAATCCGCGAGGAGATTTGCCATGGGAGTCATTCTACCGGGGGTGTGCAACTGGTTTCCGGGCGCGGGCCGGGCCGCCCGGCGGGCGGGAGCCGCCGCTCCGTGTCCCCCGTTCGGCCCAGGGCCTCGCGCAGGGCCGGGGCGCGTACCGGGAGGAATGGGTCGATACTCGCCGCAGGGGCGGCCACGCGGCCCGTCCGGCCCCACGCAGAGAGGGCGGTGCGGGGATGCAGTTCGACGACAACGCCGACCTGGACACCTCCGAGGTCAAGGATGTGCGAGGCAGCCGCATCCCCGGCGGGAGGGCCACGGTCGGCGGCGGGCTCGTCGGCATCATCGCGCTCATTCTGGGCCTGCTCTTCGGTGTGGGTCCGGAGCAGCTGGGGCTGTCCTCGGGGGACCAGGAGCCGGGTCCGGCCGCGTCCTCCGTCAACGAGGTGCAGCAGGAGTGCCGTACGGGGCGGGACGCGAACGCGCGGGAGGACTGCCGGCTGGTCGCGGTGGTCAACAGCACCCAGGACTTCTGGAGGCAGGAGTTCGCCCGGCGCGGCGGCCAGTACAGCCCGGCGTCGACGGTGTTCTTCACCGGCCGGGTGAACACGGCGTGCGGGGCCGCGACCTCGGCGGTGGGCCCCTTCTACTGCCCCGCCGACCGTCAGGTCTATCTGGACCTGGGCTTCTTCAACGAGCTGCGGACGAAGTTCGGCGCGAGCGGCGGCCCGTTCGCCCAGGCGTACGTCGTCGCCCACGAGTACGGGCACCACATCCAGAACCTGCTCGGGACGCTCCAGCGCTCCCAGGACGGCCGACAGGGGGCGAACAGCAACGCGGTCAGGGTCGAGCTGCAGGCCGACTGCTACGCCGGGGTGTGGGCGCACAACGCGACGCGCACCCCGGACGAGTCCACCGGGCGGCCGCTGATCACCAACCTGACCGAGCAGGACATCAGGGACGGGCTGGACGCGGCGGCCGCGGTCGGCGACGACCGGATCCAGGAGAAGTTCCAGGGCCGGGTGACCCCGGAGTCCTGGACGCACGGCTCGGCCGAGCAGCGGCAGCAGTGGTTCTACCAGGGCTACCGCACGGGCGACATGGCCCAGTGCAACACCTTCCGCTGACTGTCGGTGCCGCCTGCCATGCTGGTGTGACGCGGGTCACCGTCACGAGAGGGAGTGATCGTCATGGCAGGCGTTCCGTCCATCTGTCCCACGCTGGTCTACCGCGACGCGAAGGCCGCCATCAGGCTGCTGACCGAGGCCTTCGGGTTCAGCCAGGTCGCGGTGTACGAGGGTGAGGACGGCTCGGTGGTGCACGCGGAGCTGGCCTACGGCAACGGTGTGGTGATGCTGGGCAGCAAGGGCACCGGCGGGGTCTTCGACAAGGCCATGGAGGGCGCGGGCCCCTCGGGGATCTACGTCGTGGTCGACGACGTGGACGCCCACCACCGGCGGGCCGCCGAGCACGGGGTGGAGATCGTGATGGAACCCAAGGACCAGGACTACGGCTCGCGCGACTACATGGCCCGGGACGCCGAGGGCAACCTCTGGAGCTTCGGCACGTACGCGCCGCAGGTCTGAGACCCGCGGCGGCGCGGGCGCGGCGGCCCTGCGGGGCGCCCGGCCCGCGCGCCACGGCACGGGCGCCCCGGGCGGGCCGGCCCCGCCGCGCCCGGCGGGGGCTACGCGCCGCCGGTGTGGACCTGGAACGCGGCCCGGCGCACGGCCTTGGCCAGGGCCGGGTCGGGGTG
Source organism: Streptomyces sp. NPDC090045 (assembly GCF_044747975.1). Classification (NCBI taxonomy): domain Bacteria; kingdom Bacillati; phylum Actinomycetota; class Actinomycetes; order Kitasatosporales; family Streptomycetaceae; genus Streptomyces; species Streptomyces sp. NPDC090045. The sequence continues at coordinate 159,913 of NZ_JBIVFA010000016.1, read as the reverse complement.
CGCGGCGGCCAGCGCGACCAGGACCTGCACGGTGCGCGGATGCCCGACCGCGCGGACCTCGTCCAGCAGCCGGGGGACGGTGGTCCGGACGGCCGAGTCCAGGTGGCGGGCCAGCAGCTCGGCCTCGCCGTGGTCGGCGATGGCGGCCGCGGTGTCCACCCAGAGCCAGGTCGACTCCTCGGCGGTGAGCACGTCCTGAGCCTCGTCGGGATCGATCCCGTCGTGCTCGGCGAGCCAGAGCAGGGCGTAGGGGCGCAGGCCCGGCTCGCGTACGGCGGCGCGCACCTCGGGCTCGGCGGGGGCGCCGACGACGCGCAGCGCCTCGAAGGCGAGGCCGCGCAGCAGGGCGTCCTCGCCGCGGGCGGCCTGCAGCAGCTCGGCCACGGCGTGGCCGACGGGCCGGGCGGCGAGCCAGGCCTGGTACTCGGCGCGGGCCGGGCCGGGGGTGAGCCGGGCGCAGCCGTGCAGCATGGCGGCGGCGGACTGCTCGATGTTCCCGGCGGGGCTCTGCGCGGCGACGCAGATCTGCTCCAGCTTGACCCAGACGGCCCAGCTGCCGAGCGGGGTGAGCGTGGCCCGGGCGGGGCCGAGGGTGACGGCGTCCACGGCGGCGAGTCCGCCGAGCGCCCAGCGCAGCAGCCGGGCGAGGGGGACGGGGCGGGCCTCCGCGGAGCCGGCCGCGGCGGTCAGCGCCGCCGCGGGTTCGGCGTCGTAGGGGATCTCGCACCGCTCGTCGCGCAGTTCGGTGACGCGCTGCCCGAGCAGGTCGAGCAGGTCGGGGACGGTCACCGGGCCGGCGGACAGCTGGAGCAGGGAGAGGAGCTGGGGCATCGCCTCGACGACCTCGGCGACGGCCGAGGCGGCGATGTCGGCGGGGGCGGGGTGGACGAGCGACCATGCGTCGAAGAGGGCGACCCAGCCGCGCAGGACGGCGGTGTCGTCGCGGTCCCAGGCCCGCAGCCGCCAGCCGGGCCGGGCGTGGCCGCCGTGCACCTCGACCAGGCCGGCCAGCCGGGCGCGGTCCCAGCCGACCCGGATCTGTCCGTGCGTCAGGCCCAGTTCCCCGGCGGCGCGTTCGACGTCGGAGGCCGGCAGGGCGCCGGTGGGCGCGGGCCGGCCGCCGTCTCCGGCGCCGAGGTTGCGCTCGGCCCAGCGGGTCAGGCGCACGGCGTCGGCGAGCGAGGCCCGGGCCCGGTTCGCCAGGTCGGCCGTGGCGGGGGTGCCCGCCGGGGGCCTCGGGGCGGGCCGGGTGCGTCGGTCGGTCACCGCCTTGCGTGCCGCGGCGACGGAACGCGGGGAGACGAGTCGGAGTCTGGAGTCGCGAGCCAACTGCTCATCAGGCTTTCGGGACGTCACGGAAGCAGTCTCGCCCGTCACTGGCCGAAAGCCCAAACGGAATCGGCCGTTACCGCCGCCCGCCTGCGGTGCAGACCAGGACAACACGCCCGCAGGCGCAGCTCCGTCACACGGCCTTCACATGACAGGCCCTCACATGAGGGGGGTGAGGAAGCGGCGCAGGGCCTCCTGGTAGCCGGCCGGGTCGGCGTTCCACATGGCCCCGTGGCCGGCCCCGCTCACCGTGTGCAGGGTGACGAGGTCGGGGCGGGCCGCGGCGAGCCGGCGGGAGGGGCCCCAGGGGGCGAGGGTGTCGTCCGGGCCGTGGAAGATCAGTACGGGGACGCGCACGGCTCCGGGGTCCGCCCCCGGCGGCCGGCGGTCGGCGCGCAGCCCCGTGAGGCCCTCGGCCGCCCGGACGGCCAGCGGCAGCACCACGGCCGGGGTGCGGCGCGCCGCGGCGAGCCCGCGCAGGGTCGTGTGCCAGTCGAGCACGGGCGAGTCCAGCACCAGCCCGGAGATCCGGTCGGCCAGCGCGGAGCGTTCGGCGGCGTGCAGGGCCATCGTGGCGCCCGTGGACCAGCCGTGCAGGATCACGCGGCGGGCGCCGTAGCGCACGGCGTAGCGGATGGCGGCGTCCAGGTCCCGCCACTCCGATTCACCGAGGTGGCCGAGGCCGTCGGGCGGGGCCGGGGCGCCGAGGTCGCCGCGGTAGCCGAGGTCCAGGACGGGCAGCTGGTGCCGGTTCAGGAAGGGCATGACCACCATCGGGTGCTCGCGGGTGCCGCCGAGCCCGTGCACGGTGATCACCCAGGTGTCCCGGGCGGCGGGCACGAACCAGGCGGGCAGCGGCCCGAGCTCTCCGGGGACGTCCACATCGGCGTGTTCGAGCCCGAGGGCGCCGCGCGGGTCGCCGACGTACACCTGCGGCGTGAGGGTGACCCGGGTGCCGGGGGCGAGGGCGCCGTGGTTGACGGTGAGGAGCTGCCGCACGACGGTGTCCGGGTAGGGGTCGGCGTCGGCGACCACGGGCCCGACGACCGCGTGCACACCGGGTGCGACCAGGCCGTAGGTGCCGGGGCGCAGGGAGGCGAGGGAGCGGGTCAGCGTGACCCGGCCGGCGGCGGTGGAGTGGACGCTGAGCCGTGGCCCGCCGGGGAGCGGGCGTCCCGGCTCGGGACGCAGGGCCGCGTCGGCGGCGTACCGGCCGGCCGCGACGGCGGCCGCACCGGCGCCGAGGAGGGTGGTGGTGACGGCCGCTGCCGTTGCTGTCGCGGTACGCACCGTTCCAGTGTCCCGGCGGGTGCTCCGGAGGGCCACCGGAGCGCTGTCGGAGCCCCATCGGAGCGCCACCGGAGGAGATCGCTCCGCCGGCTGCCGCACCGCCGCCGGGAGCGGAGTGATCTAGGTCTCATTCGGGCACCCGGACGGGGGGCCGCATACACCTCCAGGCCGGTGCGGAGGGGCACATTCACCCGGCTTTGACGTGCATTTATCGAGTTATCTACGGCAGAATCAGGACGAATGTTCCGATCACGCCCCGAGCCAGTACACCACTCCGCCCGAGTCAGTTCACCTTCCGTTCACTCAGGTTGCCTACGGTCGCCGAGCCACTGACGTCAAACAGAAGCCTGGGTAAATGGAGCACATAACGCTTCTCCTCGGGATCGTGATCATTACCGCTCTCGTGTTCGACTTCACGAACGGTTTCCACGACACAGCCAACGCGATGGCCACCACCATCTCGACCGGCGCCCTCAAGCCCAAGACGGCGGTGGCCATGTCCGCCGTGCTCAACCTCGTCGGCGCGTTCATGTCCGTGGAGGTCGCCAAGACGATCTCCAAGGGGCTCGTCAACGAAGAGGGCATCCAGCCAGAGGTGATCTTCGCCGCCCTGGTCGGAGCGATCCTCTGGAACCTCGTCACCTGGCTGGTCGGTCTCCCCTCCAGCTCCTCGCACGCCCTGATGGGTGGCCTGATCGGTGCCGCGGTCGCCTCCGCCGGCATCGGCGCGGTCAACGGCAGCGTCGTCGTCACCAAGGTGCTCATCCCCGCGATCGCCGCCCCGCTGGTGGCCGGCATCGCCGCGTACCTGGCCGCCAAGCTCACCTACAAGCTGGGCAACAAGGTCGGCGAGAAGACCTCCGCCAAGGGGTACCGCGCCGGTCAGATCGCCTCGGCCGGCCTCGTCTCCCTCGCGCACGGCACCAACGACGCGCAGAAGACCATGGGAATCATCACCCTGGCCCTCATCGCCGGCGGCGCGATCGCACCCGACGCGAACCCGCCGGTCTGGGTCATCGTCTCCGCCGGTCTCGCCATCGCGATGGGCACCTACCTGGGCGGCTGGCGCATCATCCGCACCATGGGCAGCGGTCTGACCGACCTGCAGCCGCAGCAGGGCTTCGCCGCCCAGACCTCGGCCGCGTCCGTCATCCTCGCCTCCTCGAACCTGGGCTTCTCGCTCTCCACGACCCACTCGTGCTCCGGTGCGGTCATGGGTGCGGGCCTGGGCCGCAAGGGCGGTGTGGTCCGCTGGTCCACCGCGACCCGCATGTTCGTCGCCTGGGGCCTGACCCTGCCGGCCGCCGCGCTGGTCTCGGCCGGCGCCGAGCTGGTCATGCGCATCGGTGACGTCGGCATCGCCGCGGTCACGCTCTTCCTGATCGGCTCCTGCCTGGCCATCTGGCTGATCTCGCGCCGCCAGGTCGTCGACCACAACAACGTCAACGAGGTGGAGCCGGCCCGCGCCGAGGAGCCGGGTGTCGTCACCACGGCGATCGCCGCGGTCACCGTCCCGCCGACCGTCGCCGCCGCCGGCACCATCGCCGCGGTCACCGACGAGGACCTCAAGGCCACCATCCCGGCCGCGGCGCAGACCCCGGCGGCTCCGGCCGCCGCGGTCTGACCGCAACAGAGACACCGAGACCCGGACATTCAGAAAGCGGCAGTATGAAGATCGACTGGGAAGCGCTCGGCTCCGTCTTCGGGGTCAGCCTCTTCGCCACCGTCGCCCTCGTGGCCCTCTTCACCCTGGGCCTGGTGGGCCTGTCCAAGCACGAGACCGCCACCGAGCAGGGCGGCACCGCCACCCTCGCCCGCAGCGGCGCGTACGCCTGCTTCGCGGTCATCGCGACGGCCGTGGGCTACGGGATCTACCTGATCGTCGCCTGATCCGCCGCCCCGCGGCCGACCAGGCGTGAAGGCTCCCTCCGGGTTTGTCCCGGGGGGAGCTTTTCGCATTCCCCGCCCCGGCCGCGCCGCAGGTCAACGGCGAGTTGACGGGCCTTCTCGGCCCGTGGTGGACTGCCCGAGCCAATACGGCGGCATGGAGAGGAAGTCCGGTGCGAATCCGGCGCGGTCCCGCCACTGTCACCGGGGAGCGCACGCCGCGCGTGCGCCCCGGGAGCCAGGAACTCTCGCCGCCGGACACGTCGAACCAGGGCGCGGACCCTGAGTGAGGACATACCTGCCACCATGCGTGCCGATCGCGTCTTCGCGTACGGCGCCACGGCGGGCCTGATCGGCGACCGGATCCTCGGGGATCCCCGCCGAGGGCACCCCGTGGCCGCCTTCGGACGGGCCGCCGCCGCCGTCGAACGCGCCCTGTGGCGCGACGACCGCGCCCGCGGCCTCGTGCACACCCTGGCGTGCGCCGGAGGCGCGGCCGCCGTGGGCGCGCTCGGCGCCCGCGCCGTGCGCTCCCGGCCCGCGGCCGCCCGTATCGCCCTCACCGCCGCCGCCACCTGGGCCGTCGTCGGCGGCACCTCGCTGGGCCGGGAGGCCCGCGCCATCGGCGGGGCCCTCGCCGCCGGGGACACCGAGGTGGCCCGGGAGCGGCTGCCGCACCTGTGCGGGCGCGACCCGCAGTCCCTGGACGGGCAGCAGATGGCCCGCGCCGTCGTGGAGTCGGTCGCGGAGAACACCTCCGACGCGGTGGTCGGGGCCCTGGTGTGGGGCGCCGTCGCCGGAGTCCCCGGGCTGCTGGCCTTCCGCGCCGTGAACACCCTGGACGCGATGGTCGGCCACAAGTCCCCCCGCTACCTCCGCTACGGCTGGGCCTCCGCCCGCCTCGACGACCTCGCGGGCTGGCCGGGCGCCCGGCTGACGGCGGCCGCCGCCGTACTGGCCGGCCCCGACCGGCGGGGAGCCGTACGGGCCTGGCGCGCGGACGCGGCGGCGCATCCGAGCCCGAACGCCGGGCCCGTCGAGGCCTCCTTCGCGGGGGCGCTCGGCGTACGGCTGGGCGGCACCCTCGCGTACGGCGGCCGCGTCGAGCACCGGGCGGTGCTGAACGGCGAGGCCGGACGGCCGGTGGAGGTCGCGGACATCGAACGGGCGGTACGGCTGTCGCGACAGGTGACCTGGCTGGCGCTCGGGGCCTGTGTGGCGGCCCGGACGCTGGTCTCGGGCAGGACGAGGAAGGGACGTCGATGAGCGGCGCGAAGCTCGGCGGCGGACTCCTGGTCGCCGGAACCACGTCGGACGCAGGCAAGAGCGTGGTCACGGCGGGCATCTGCCGCTGGCTGGCCCGCCAGGGCGTGAAGGTGGCGCCCTTCAAGGCGCAGAACATGTCGCTGAACTCCTTCGTCACCCGGGAGGGCGCCGAGATCGGGCGCGCCCAGGCGATGCAGGCCCAGGCGGCCCGCGTGGAGCCGACCGCGCTGATGAACCCGGTGCTGCTCAAGCCCGGCAGCGACCGCAGCAGCCAGGTGGTGCTGCTGGGCAAGCCGGTGGGCGAGATGAGCGCCCGCGGGTTCTTCGGGGGGTCTGGGGGGTCGTCCCCCGGGAAGGCGCTGCACGGTGGCAGGCAGGAGCAGCTGCTCGGCATCGTCACGGACTGCCTGGAGCAGCTGCGGGGCACGTATGACGCCGTGATCTGCGAGGGCGCCGGAAGTCCGGCCGAGATCAACCTGCGCCGGACCGACATCGTGAACATGGGGATCGCGCGGGCCGCACGGTTCCCGGTGGTCGTGGTCGGGGACATCGACCGGGGCGGGGTCTTCGCGTCCTTCTTCGGGACGACGGCGCTGCTCTCTCCCGAGGACCAGTCGCTGATCGCCGGCTACATGGTCAACAAGTTCCGCGGCGACGTGTCGCTGCTGGAGCCGGGCATGGAGATGCTGCGCGGCCTGACCGGACGGGCCACGTACGGGGTGCTGCCCTTCCAGCACGGGCTGGGCATCGACGAGGAGGACGGCCTGAGGGTCTCCCTGCGGGGCGCGGTACGGGAGTCCGTGGTGGCCCCGCCCGTCGGCGAGGACGTGCTGCGGGTCGCCGTGTGCGCGGTGCCGCTGATGTCGAACTTCACGGACGTCGACGCGCTCGCGGCGGAGCCCGGGGTCGTGGTGCGGTTCGTGGACCGGGCCGAGGAACTGGCCGACGCGGACCTGGTCGTCGTACCCGGCACCCGGGGCACGGTGAAGGCCCTCGCCTGGCTGCGCGAACGCGGGCTCGCGGACGCGCTGCTGCGGCGGGCCGCCGAGGGACGGCCGGTGCTCGGCATCTGCGGCGGGTTCCAGGTGCTGGGCGAGCGGATCTCGGACGAGGTCGAATCGCGGGCGGGCGAGGTCGACGGCCTCGGACTGCTCCCCGTACGGGTCCGCTTCGAGCGGGAGAAGACCCTGGCTCGGCCGGTGGGCTCGGCGCTCGGGGAGCCGGTCGAGGGGTACGAGATCCACCACGGCGTGGCAGAGGTCCTCGGCGGGGAGCCCTTCCTGGACGGCTGCCGGGTCGGGTCGGTGTGGGGCACCCACTGGCACGGCTCGCTCGAATCGGACGGCTTCCGCCGCGCGTTCCTCCGTGAGGTGGCTTCCGCGGCGGGGCGCCGGTTCGTGCCGGCGCCGGACACCTCCTTCGCCTCCCTGCGGGAGGAACAGCTCGACCTGCTGGGCGACTTGATCGAGGAGCACGCGGACACGGACGCGCTGCTGCGGCTCATCGAGGGCGGAGCCCCCGCGGGCCTCCCCTTCCTCCCGCCGGGCGCACCATGACGGGCCGCCGGGCCTGCAAGATCCAGCCCCGCCGGCGATTGAGGCGCGGGGTCCGGGGCGGAGCCCCGGCAACGGTCCGCACCATCTTCCAAGGAGTGAGCAACGCATGAGCACGCCCTATCCGTTCACCGCAGTGGTCGGCCAAGCCGACTTGCGGCTGGCGCTCCTGCTCAACGCCGTGAGCCCGGCGGTCGGTGGTGTGCTCGTGCGCGGCGAGAAGGGAACCGCCAAGTCCACCGCCGTGCGCGCGCTGTCGACCCTGCTGCCGCAGGTCGACGTCGTGCCCGGCTGCCGGTTCTCGTGCGCGCCGGCCGCGCCGGACCCGGCCTGCCCCGACGGCCCGCACGGGCCCGGCCCCGGCAGCGCCCGGCCCGCCCGCATGGTGGAGCTGCCCGTCGGCGCCTCCGAGGACCGCCTGGTCGGCGCCCTCGACATCGAACGGGCCCTCGCCGAGGGCGTGAAGGCCTTCGAGCCCGGTCTGCTCGCCGACGCCCACCGCGGGATCCTCTACGTCGACGAGGTCAACCTCCTCCACGACCACCTGATCGACCTGCTGCTGGACGCCGCCGCCATGGGCGCCTCGTACGTGGAGCGCGAGGGCGTCTCCGTCCGGCACGCGGCCCGCTTCCTGCTCGTCGGCACGATGAACCCCGAGGAGGGCGAGCTCCGCCCGCAGCTGCTCGACCGCTTCGGGCTGACCGTCGAGGTCGCCGCCTCCCGCGAGCCCGCCCAGCGCGTGGAGGTGGTGCGCCGCCGGCTCGCGTACGAGGACGATCCCGCGCGCTTCGCCACCCGCTGGGCCGGGGACGAGAACGAGGTCCGCGCCCGCGTGGTGGCCGCACGGGCGCTGCTCCCGCAGGTCGTGCTCGGGGACACGGCGCTGCTGCAGATCGCGGCGACCTGCGCCGGCTTCGAGGTCGACGGCATGCGCGCCGACATCGTGATGGCGCGCACCGCGACCGCGCTGGCCGCCTGGGCGGGCCGGACCACCGTGCTGAAGGAGGACGTCCGGCAGGCCGCGCTGCTGGCGCTCCCCCACCGGCGGCGCCGCAATCCCTTCGACGCGCCGGGCCTGGACGAGGACAAGCTGGACCAGATCCTCGACCAGTTCCCCGACGAGGAGCCCGATCCCGACCCGGAGCCCGAGCCGAACCCGGACCCGGACGCCGACCCGGATTCCGAGGGCCCGGACGACAACGGCGGTGGCCCCGACGGCGGTGGCGGGGTGCCCCCGCAGAGCGGCGGCCCCCAGGGCTCGGACGCCCCGGCGGACTCCACCGACACCGGCGGACCCACCGAGGCGCCCGCCGAGGCCCCCTCGGACGCCCCCGAGTCCCCACAGCCCTCCGCCCAGGATGCCGGCGGGCCCGAGCAGGCCGCCGTACGGGCCGCCGAGCCGTTCCGGACGAAGATGCTGAGCGTGCCCGGTCTCGGCGAGGGCGCCGCCGGGCGCCGTTCGCGCGCCCGTACCGCGCACGGCCGGACCACCGGCGCCCAGCGCCCCCGCGGCCACCTGACGAAGCTGCACCTGATGGCCACCGTGCACGCGGCCGCCCCGCACCAGCGGGCCCGCGGCCGGGACGGGCGCGGGCTCGTCATCCGCAAGGACGACCTGCGTCAGGCCACCCGGGAGGGCCGCGAGGGCAACCTCGTCCTCTTCCTCGTCGACGCCTCCGGCTCCATGGCCGCCCGTCGGCGCATGAGCGCGGTCAAGGGCGCCGTGCTGTCGCTGCTCCTGGACGCCTACCAGCGCCGGGACAAGGTCGGCCTGATCACCTTCCGGGGGGCCACCGCCGAGCTGGCGCTGCCCCCGACCTCCTCGGTGGACGCGGCCGCGGCCCGGCTGGAGCAGCTGCCCACCGGCGGCCGCACCCCGCTGGCCGCCGGGCTGCTGAAGGCCCACGAGGTCCTGCGGATCGAGCGGCTGCGGGACCCCTCGCGCCGGCCGCTGCTCGTGGTCGTCACCGACGGCCGGGCCACCGCGGCCGGGACCGCCGCGGGCCGGACGGACAGCACCCCGCGGGAACTCGCCGGCCGCAGCGCGCGGCTGCTGCAGGCCGGTGGCGTCGCCTCGGTGGTCGTGGACTGCGAGTCCGGGCCGGTCCGGCTGGGACTGGCCGGCGTACTGGCCGCCGACCTCGGCGGACCCGCCGTCACGCTCGACGGGCTGCGCGCCGACTCGCTGGCCGGGCTCGTGAGGAACGTACGTACCGCAGTGACATCCGACAGCAACAGGAGGGCCGCGTAATGCCTCAGGGACAGCCGTCCGTCGTTCCGGACGACGGACTCACGACGCGCCAGCGCCGCAACCGCCCGCTCGTCTTCGTGCACACCGGCCCCGGCAAGGGCAAGTCCACGGCGGCCTTCGGGCTGGCCCTGCGCGCCTGGAACCAGGGCTGGTCGATCGGGGTGTTCCAGTTCGTCAAGTCGGCGAAGTGGAAGGTCGGCGAGGAGAACGCGCTCAAGGTGCTCGGCGCCTCCGGCGAGGGCGGCGCGGTCGCCTGGCACAAGATGGGCGAGGGCTGGTCCTGGGTCCAGCGGGACGCGCAGCTCGACAACGAGCAGGCGGCCAAGGAGGGCTGGGAGCAGGTCAAGCGCGATCTGGCGGCCGAGACGCACAAGCTGTACGTGCTGGACGAGTTCGCCTACCCGATGCACTGGGGCTGGATCGACGTCGACGAGGTCATCGAGGTGCTGCGCAACCGTCCCGGTACGCAGCACGTGGTGATCACGGGCCGCAACGCGCCGGAGAAGCTGGTGGAGTTCGCGGACCTCGTCACCGAGATGACCAAGGTCAAGCACCCGATGGACACCGGCCAGAAGGGCCAGAAGGGCATCGAGTGGTGACCTCGTTCCACGTTCCCCGGCTGGTCATCGCCGCGCCCTCGTCGGGCAGCGGCAAGACCACCGTCGCCACGGGCCTGATGGCGGCGTTCTCGGAGCGCGGCCTCGCCGTGTCCCCGCACAAGGCCGGGCCCGACTACATCGACCCCGGCTACCACGCGCTGGCCACCGGCCGGCCGGGGCGCAACCTCGACGCGTTCATGTGCGGGCCGGAGCTGGTCGCTCCGCTGTTCGCGCACGCGGCGGCCGGGTGCGACCTCGCCGTGGTCGAGGGCGTGATGGGGCTCTACGACGGGGCGGCGGGCCGGGGCGAACTGGCGTCGACGGCCCAGGTCGCGAAGTTGCTGCGGGCGCCGGTGGTGCTGGTCGTCGACGCCTCCTCGCAGTCGCGGTCGGTGGCGGCGCTCGTCCACGGCTTCGCGTCCTTCGACCCGCAGGTGCGGCTGGGGGGCGTGATCCTGAACAAGGTCGGCTCCGACCGGCACGAGGTGATGCTGCGGGAGGCCCTGGAGGAGGCGGGGATGCCGGTGCTCGGCGTCCTGCGACGGGCTCCGCAGGTGGCCACGCCCTCGCGGCACCTGGGCCTGGTGCCGGTGGCCGAGCGGCGTGCGGATGCGGTGGCCGCCGTGGCGGCGCTGGCCGAGCAGGTCCGCCAGGGCTGCGACCTGGACGCCCTCATGGCCCTGGCGAGGACCGCACCGCCGTTGCCCTGCGAGGCCTGGGACGCGGAACGTGCCCTGGCGGGCACTCGGGGCTCCGCCCCGAACCCCGGTCCTCAAACGCCGGACGGGCTGGAAGAACCAGCCTCGCCGGCGTTTGAGGCGCGGGGTCTGGGGCGGAGCCCCAGCAACGGCGCTGCAGCCGCAAACCCCGCGATACGGCCGATCGTCGCCGTCGCCGGCGGGCCGGCGTTCACGTTCTCGTACGCCGAGCACGCGGAGCTGCTCACCGCGGCCGGGGCGGACGTCGTCACCTTCGACCCGCTCAGGGACGAGGCGCTGCCCGAGGGCACCACCGGCCTGGTGATCGGCGGCGGCTTCCCCGAGGTGTACGCGCCGGAGCTGTCCGCCAACGAACCGCTCCGCAAGGCCGTGGCCCGGTTCGCCGAGGCCGGCGGCCCGGTGGCCGCCGAGTGCGCCGGGCTGCTGTACCTCGCACGGTCGCTGGACGGCAAGCCCATGTGCGGCGTGCTCGACGCCGACGCCCGGATGTCGGAGCGGCTCACCCTCGGCTACCGCGAGGCGGTCGCGGTGTCGGACAGCGCGCTCGCCGCCAACGGCACCCGGCTGCGCGGGCACGAGTTCCACCGGACGGTCATAGAGCCGGGCGCCGGGGCCGCGCCGGCGTGGGGGTTCACGCACCCCGAACGCCGCGTCGAGGGCTTCGTACAGCAGGGTGTGCACGCCAGCTACCTGCACACGCACTGGGCGGCCGAGCCGTCCGTCGCGCTCCGCTTCGTCGAAGCGGCGGCGGCCCGGCCGTGAGATCAGTCCGCGATGCCCACCACGAGCCAGATCCCGGCCACCCCGCCCAGCGTGCACATCAGCGTGGACAGGGCGGGGTGCTTGTGGTGGGCCTCGGGCAGGATCTCGGCGGCCGCGAGGTAGAGCAGGACCCCGCCGAAGAATCCGAGGTACGCGCCGAGGGGTTCCTCCGGAAGGGTGAACAGCAGAGTGGACGCCGCGCCCACGACCGGGGCGACGGCGTCCGCGAAGAGCATCATCAGGGCCTTGCGGCGGTCGTTCCCGTAGAGGCTGGTGAGCGTGTACGTGTTGAACCCGTCGGCGAAGTCGTGGGTGATGACGGCCAGCGCCACGGCCACCCCCATCCCCCCGCCGACCTGGAAGGCCGCTCCCAGGGCCACTCCGTCGGCGAGGCTGTGGCCGACCATCGCCGCGGCCGCGGTGAGCCCGACCTGCGGGACGCGGACGCCGTCCTCGGCGCCGTGCGCGGCCTGGCGGACCGCCAGGAGCCGCTCCACGACGTGGGTGACGAGGAATCCGGCCACGAAGAGCAGCAGGGCGAGCGGGACGCCGAACACCTCGTCGCCCGCCGCGTGGAGGGACTCCGGGAGCAAGTCGAGGCCGACGACGCCGAGCATCAGCCCGCCGGCCAGGCCCAGCACGAGGTGGCGGCGGTCGGTGACGCGCTGCGCCGTCCATCCGCCCGCCAGGGTCATCAGGAACGCACCCAACGCCACGATCACGGCCATGTGCCCCTGAATACAGACTCCTCGCGTCGCGCGCACGTCCGTGCGCGGGTGGCGGGCATCGGAGTGTTGACGTGGTGACGGTGACCAAGGAGAGAGGACTCCCGGTGGGCGATTGCACGACGCACGTGGTGGTCGGGGTCGGCGGACGCGCGGGGGTCTCCGTCGCGGAGGTCTGCGCCCTGATCGAGGAGACGCTGCGGGGGGCCGGGCTGACCGCGCAGGCGGTCACGGCCCTGGCCACGGTGGATTCGAAGGTGGGCGAGGCGGGGATCGCGGGCGCGGCGGAACGTTTCGGCGTACCCCTCGTCGGATACCCCGCCGAACAGCTGGCCGCGATCGCCGTGCCGCACCCCTCCGAAGCGGCGCGCACGGTCACCGGGACCCCCTCGGTGGCGGAGGCCGCGGCCCTCGCCGCGGGCGGGGAACTCCTCGTGCCCAAGCGACGGTCGGTGGCGGCCACTTGCGCGGTGGCCACGGCGCAGGCGCACGACCTGCGCCACCACGGCGACGCCGAGGTGGTCGACGCGGGCTCCGCGCTGGTGGACCTGGCGGTCAACGTACGGGCGGACACCCCGCCGGCCTGGCTCAAGCAGCGGATCGCCGCCTCCCTCGGGGACCTCGCCGCCTACCCGGACGGCCGGGCGGCCCGCGCGGCGGTGGCGGCCCGGCACGGGCTGCCGGTCGAGCGGGTGCTGCTGACGGCGGGGGCCGCGGAGGCCTTCGTCCTGATCGCGCGGGCTCTGGGCGCCGTACGGCCGGTGGTGGTGCATCCGCAGTTCACCGAGCCGGAGGCGGCCTTGCGGGACGCGGGCCACCGGGTGGAGCGGGTGGTGCTGCGGGCGGAGGACGGCTTCCGGCTGGACCCGGCGGCGGTGCCCGAGGACGCGGACCTGGTGGTGATCGGCAACCCGACCAACCCGACGTCCGTCCTGCACCCGGCGGCGACGCTGGCCGCGCTGGCCCGGCCGGGCCGGATCCTGGTGGTGGACGAGGCGTTCATGGACGCGGTCCCGGGCGAGCGGGAGGCCCTGGCCGGGCGGACGGACCTGCCGGGGCTGGTGGTGCTGCGGAGCCTGACGAAGACCTGGGGGCTGGCGGGGCTGCGGATCGGCTACGTGCTGGCCGAGCCGGAGGTGATCGCGAAACTGTCGGCCGCACAGCCACTGTGGCCGGTGTCGACGCCGGCTCTGGTGGCGGCCGAGGCCTGTGTGGCTCCGGCGGCCCTGGCCGAGGCGGAGGAGGCGGCGCGGCGGATCGCGGTGGACCGGGCCCATCTGCTGGCCGGACTCGCGGAGTTCGACGAGGTGACGGTCGTGGGAGTGGCGGAGGGACCGTTCGTGCTGATCCAGGTGGCGGGCGCCTCGGAGGTCCGCACCCGGCTGCGCGCCCTCGGTTTCGCCGTCCGCCGCGGGGACACCTTCCCGGGGCTGGACCGCTCCTGGCTGCGGCTGGCGGTCCGCGACCGGGCGACGACGGGCCGGCTGCTCCAGGCCCTGGACCACGCCCTGGCGCTCGCCGCGCACTGAACCGGGGCCGGGCGGCTGCGGCCGGGCCAGGCGGCTGCGGCCGGGCCTGGCCGGGGGCGGAACGGTGGAAGGGCGGGTCGGGGATCGGCCCGCGCAGCGGCACACCCGCAACCGCCCGGGGCCGGGTCGCCGGGCCGGAGGGGTCGGTCGCGCCTACGATGGCGGGACGATCGGAGGACGGGGGGGCCATGAAGGTGGCGGGGCGGATAGGGGTCGGCCTGGCGGGGCTGGTGGTGATCGGCGGCGGGGTCCTCGCCGCGCCGCGGCTCCTCGACGACGGCAGGGGGACGGCTGCGGAGCAGCGGCTGCGGGGCGAGCCCGTCCCGGCGCCGAGCGCCACGTCCCCCGCGCCCACCCGGCCGGGGCACGGGCCGTTCACCCTGGTGGCGACCGGCGACATCATCCCGTACCCGTCGATCGTCCAGCGGTCCGCGGACGATGCCGGGAAGGCCGGGGAGTACGACTTCCGGAAGATACTCGCCGGGGTCAAACCCCTGGTCTCCGCCGCCGACCTGGCGATATGCCACCACGAGATACCGTACGGGCGCCCCGGCGGCCCCTACACGGGCTATCCCACCTTCAAGGCCCCGCACCAGCTGGCGGACGCCCTCAAGGACGCCGGGTACGACGGCTGTTCCACCGCCTCGAACCACACGCTCGACGACGGCTACGAGGGCCTCGTCCGCACCCTGGACCACCTCGACCGGGTCGGCATCCCGCACGTCGGCTCGGCCCGCAGTGCGGAGGAGGCCAAGGCCCCGGCGCGGCTCGCGGCCGGCGGGGCGCAGGTCGCCCAGCTCTCGTACACGTACGGCACGAACGGCATCCCGCTCCCCCAGGACAAGCCGTGGGCCGTGAACCTGATCGACAAGGACCGGATCATCGCCGACGCCCGCGCCGCCCGGGCCGGCGGTGCGAACGTGGTCGTGCTCAGCGTCCACTGGGGCACCGAGTGGCAGACGGCGCCCGACGAGCAGCAGAAGGAACTGGCGCAGGCGCTGACCGCCTCCCGCTCGGCCGACGGCCTCCCCGACATCGATCTGATCATCGGCACGCACAACCACGTGCCGCAGCCCTACGAGAAGATCAACGGCACGTGGGTGGTCTTCGGGATGGGCGATCAGGTCGCCAGCTTCGTACCGGCCGACAAACTGCGCGGCAACCAGTCCTCGGTCCCCCGCTTCACCTTCGCCCCGGCGGCGGCCCACCCCGGCCGCTGGGAGGTGGTGAAGGCCGAATACCTCACGCAGTACTCGGACATGGGGCCGCCGTTCCGTGTCGTCTGCGCCTCCTGCGCGGCCTCCGACACCTCCCTGCCCGCCGCGAAGCGGAGCGAGTACGCCCGGATCGACCAGCAGGTCACCGAGGCCGTGCTGTCGCGCGGCGCGGGCGGGCAGGGTCTGGAGCACGCCACGCGCTGAGCCGCACGCCACCCTCCGAGCACTCCCCTCCGTGTGCTCCTCGGGGCGGCGGCCCGCGCGGGTCCGGATCCGGGCCCAGGCCCGGGCCCGGATCCGGCCGGCGGTCCTACGAGGCCCTGCCCCGGCGGGTCACCAGGAGCGCGACCCCGCCGATGCCGAGCAGGAAGAGCGCCCCGCCGGCGACGTAGGGGGTCAGTGAACCGCCGCCGGTCTCGGCCAGGTTGGCATCGGCGGTGACACCGGACGCGATGGCGGAGCCGGAGCCGGTCCCCGTCCCGGCTTGCGGCTTGATGTCCGGGTTCGCCGCCGGCGGGGCCGAGGAGGGCGCCGGGCCCGCCGGCGTCTCGCAGTGCGCCTCGGCGAGCACGATCTCGCCCTCCACCTGCGCCACGTTCAGGTTCAGCGGGTTCACCGACACCTTCAGGCGGAGCGCGGCCGCGGCGGCCGTCGTGGAGGTGGTCTGCGTACCGGACAGCTCCAGGTGGACCACGCCGACGCCCGGGACCTCCAGCTTGGTGGGGCCGCCCGCCGACAGCGTGACCTTCTTGCCGAGCGCCGTCACCTTCCCGAGGACGTTCGCGCTGGCCACCGGCTTCCTGCCGGCTTCGCACACGGCCTTGGAGGTGACCTTCTCCACCTCGACGAGGGAGAGCAGGGGCAGTCCGGGCACGTGCACCGTGGCCTTGGCGAGGTTGGCCTCCGCCTCGGCCCGGTTCTTGTCCGCGGTCGCCTTGGACGTGGCCACGTCGGCGCGCAGGACGCTGACCGGCCTGTTCCCCTCGACCCCGTCCAGGGTGACGGTCAGCGCGGTCTTCTCGGCCGTCGCCGGTGCACTGACCTCGTTGAGGGTCGCCTCCAGCGGTACGTGCACGGTCTTGTTGAGCAGACCCACGTCCAGCCCGGCGCGCAGGACCACGGCTCCGGCTTTCCCCTCGCCGCCCGCCCCGGCTCCGCCGCCTCCCGTGGCGGCGGCGGGCGGGGCGGTGAGCAGGGCCATCGCTCCCGTGGCGAGCAGAACGGCCGCGGGCATGCGGAAGGTGTTGCTGTTCAAGGTGTGGAACCCCCGGGGAGATGGGTGCCGTCGCGCTGCCAATGGGGGACATCGCGCGCGCCGACGGCCTCGACCCCGGAATTTTTACGCACTGTGAGTGAACGGGTGGCAACCTGACGTGAGTTCACCCCAAAGGGTGGTTTCCATCCATGTATTCGATTTGTGGCACCTCAGGAGACCTCAGGAGGAACGCGAGTTCCCTCCTTTCACAGACGGAGGGCCCGTCCGGGCGTCTTCAACGACCGACGGGCCCTCTGTGTCACGCGGCGTCAACAGGACGCCGAGCCGCGGCTCAGGCCCTGACCTCGCCGTTCACGACGACCCGCAGCGGCTGCGCCAGCGCGCGTACGTCGGCCCGCGGGTCGGCGCCGTAGACGACGAGGTCCGCCGGCGCCCCCTCCGTGAGGCCGGGCCTGCCGAGCCACTCGCGCGCCGCCCAGGCCGTGGCCGAGAGGGCGTCCAGCGCCGGGATCCCGGCCTTCACCAGCTCCTCCACCTCCGCCGCGACCAGGCCGTGCGGCAGGGAACCCCCGGCGTCGGTGCCGACGTAGACGGGGATGCCCGCGTCGTAGGCGGCCCGTACGGTGTCGTAGCGCCGCTCGTGGAGCCGCCGCATGTGCGCCGACCAGCGCGGGAACTTCGCCTCGCCGCCCGCCGCCATCTTCGGGAACGTCGCGATGTTCACGAGGGTCGGGACGATCGCGACCCCGCGCTCGGCGAACAGCGGGATGGTGTCCTCCGTGAGGCCGGTGGCGTGCTCGATGCAGTCGATGCCCGCCTCGACCAGGTCGCGCAGCGAGTCCTCGGCGAAGCAGTGCGCGGTGACGCGGGCGCCCAGCCGGTGCGCCTCGGCGATGGCCGCCTCGACCTCGGCGCGCGGCCAGCAGGCCGCCAGGTCCCCGGCGTCGCGGTCGATCCAGTCGCCGACGAGCTTCACCCAGCCGTCGCCGCGCAGCGCCTCGCGGCCGACGTACTCGACCAGGTCGGACGGCTCGATCTCGTGCGCGTAGTTGCGGATGTAGCGGCGGGTGCGCGCGATGTGCCGGCCGGCGCGGATGATCTTCGGCAGGTCCTCGCGGTCGTCGATCCAGCGGGTGTCGGAGGGCGATCCGGCGTCGCGGATGAGGAGGGTGCCGGCGTCCCGGTCGGTGAGGGCTTGGCGCTCGGCGGTCGCGGCGTCGACCGGTCCGTGGGCGTCCAGCCCCACGTGGCAGTGCGCGTCGACCAGCCCCGGCAGCGCCCAGCCCGACACCGTGGTGACCTCGCGGGCCCCGGGCGGGCGCTCGTAGGAGACCCGCCCTCCGACCACCCAGAGCTCGTCGCGGACCTCGTCGGGCCCGACCAGCACCCGCCCCTTCACGTGCAGCACATCACTCATGGCGGCACTGTACGTGCGCCCCGCGCGTGCGCGCCGTCCGCCTCAGGAGGCGGAGAGGACGTCCAGCAGCCGGTCCACGTCCGCCTCCGTGCTGTAGAGGTGGAACGAGGCCCGCAGGGCGCCGGCGCGGGCCGAGGTGGCGATGCCGGCCGCCTGCAGGGCGGGCTGCCGGTCCGCGAGGCCCGGCACCGAGACGATGGCGGCCCCGCCGGGTACGGGCTCGTGGCCGAGGCGGGCGAGACCGGCCCGGTAGCGGGCGGCGAGGGCGGTGTCGTGGGCGTGGATGGCTTCGATGCCGATCCGCTCGATCAGGGCCAGCGAGACCTCTGCCGCGTGGTAGGCCAGGAAGACCGGGGACTCGTCGAACCGCCGCGCGCCGTGCGCCAGTTGCGAGATCGGACCATAGGTGGAGTCCCACACGGACTCGGCCGCCACCCAGCCGGCGTGCAGCGGGGTCAGGGTGGACTGGGCCTCCTGCGACACGGTCAGGAACGAGGCCCCGCGGACGGCGAGCAGCCACTTGAAGCCGACGGCGACCGTGTAGTCGTAGGGCGAGGCGTCGAAGGGCAGCCAGCCCACCGCCTGGGACGCGTCCACGAGCATCCGGGCCCCGTGCGCCGCCGTGGCCGCGCGCACCGCGGGCAGGTCGGCCAGCCGCCCGTCCGAGGACTGCACGGCGCTCAGCGAGACCAGGGCCGTGTCCGGGCCGACGGCCTCGGCCAGGGACTCCAGCGGCGCGAAGCGGACCTTGAGGTCGCCCCGCACCACGAAGGGGTTGATCACGGAGGCGAAGTCACCCTCCGGGCACAGGACTTCGGCGCCGGGCGGGAGCGAGGCCGCGACGAGCCCGACGTGGGTGGAGACGGCCGAGCCGACGGCCACCCGCTCGGTGTCCACCCCGACGAGGCGGGCGAAGGCGGCCCGGGAGCGGTTCACGCGGTCGAAGTCGCCGAAGCCGGCGGGGACGCCGGCCCCCGCCGCCTCGGCCAGTTCCCGTACGGCCGCGACGGCGGAACGCGGGAGCACCCCGCAGTTGGCGGTGTTGAGATAGGCGGTGGAGTGGGCGAACTCGGCACGGGTTGCTTCGTCGAGAAGATCCATACCGTCAACTCTGCGGCAGGAACGACCCGAAATCCATTGCCGGTTACCCGCGCCCGCCCCAAGTCGTCCTTAGGCCTGCGGGACGGCGCAGGCCCCGTCGGGCTCGCACGCCTCGGCCCCGGCGGCCGGCTCCTCGATCTCCCGCGCGGCCCACGCCTGCTCCAGGGCCCGGGTGAACACCTCGGCCGGCTGCCCGCCGGAGATTCCGTAGCGGCGGTCGAGGACGAAGAACGGCACGGCGTTCGCGCCCAGCTCGGCGGCCTCGCGCTCGTCGGCCCGGACCTCGGCGGCGTAGGCGGAGCCGTCGGCGAGCACGGCGCGCGCCTCGGCCTCGTCCAGCCCGGCCTCGACGGCGAGCGCGACCAGCACCTCCGGGTCGAAGACGGAGCGCTCCTCGCCGAAGTTGGCCCGGTAGGCGAGGTCGAGCAGCTCCTCCTGCCGGCCGCGGGCACCGGCCAGGTGCAGCAGCCGGTGGATGTCGAAGGTGTTGCCGTGGTCGCGGCCGTCCGTCCGGTACTCCAGCCCCTCGGCGCGGGCGCTGGCCGCGACGTGCTCCTCCATGCCGCGCGCCTCGTCGAGGGTGCGGCCGTACTTCTTGGCGAGCATCTCCACCACGGGAGCGGTGACCCCCTTGGCACTGCCCGGGTCGAGCTCGAAGGACCGGAACACGACCTCCACCTCGTCACGGTGCGCGAACTCGGCCAGTCCCTTCGTGAAACGGGCCTTGCCTATGTAGCACCAGGGGCAGGCGATGTCGCTCCAGATCTCGACGCGCATGATCCTTCTTCTCTCCGGGGTCGGGGGACAAAACGGTTTCCCCTTCAACCACCCGTTGCCCCGTCCCATTCCCCGGACACGGCGGGGAGCGGACGGGAGCGGACGTACGGGCAGCCCGCGGGGGACCGCGCCGTCGTGTGATCGGGCGCGGTCCCCAGTGGCATGCGGGGCCGGAGGCGGGTCGTCAGCGCTGGGGCGGGCGGGGGTCCCCGGGGGCGGGGGACTCGTTGCCGCCGATCTGCTCGTTGAGCTTCTGCTGCGCCGTGTCCACCTGGCTCTGGTACTTGTTCCCGGTCTTCGCGTCGAAGGCATCTCCGGCCTTCTCGACTCCTTGGCGGGCCTGGTCAGGGTGTCCCTTGATCAGGTCTTTGAGCTTGTCGAGCATGGACATGGGGCGTCCTCTCTACGGAATGCCGGACGCTTCAAGCTTCTCCGCGAAGGCCGGTGTCCGCACCCGGAGCGTCCGCGGGGCCCCCGGCCGGGTCCGCGGGGCCCCCAGCCGGGTCCGCGGCGGGCGGGGGGCCGACCTGGAGCCAGAGGGTGCGGTGGGTGCCCGCGTGCGGGGTGGAGGGGTCCGGGCGCCAGCCGTGGGTGGCGTAGAAGGCCTGGGCGCGGAGGTTGTGCGCGTAGACCTCGAGGCGGACCCGGCTGACTCCGGCGCGGCGCCAGACGTCGAGGCAGGCGGCGTGAAGGGCGGCGCCGGTGCCGCGGCGCCAGTGGACCGGGTCGACGTGGAGCTGGGTGAGGGTGGTCTCGCCGTCCTCCGTGCGGAAGGCGGCGACCCCGGTGAGCCGGCCGTCCTGCTCGGCGCAGAGCACCGCGCCCTCGGCGGGGTCGCGGGCGACGGCCCGGGACCAGCCCTCGCGGGTCCGGTGGAGCTCCACGTCACCCGCGTAGGCCTGTTCGGGGATGTGTCCCTGGTAGTACGTGGCCCGGGCCCGCGTGTGCAGGGCGGCGATGGCGTCGAGGTCTGCGGGCTCCGCGGCTCTGATCACGGGAAGGGGAACGCGCCGGGAACCCGGGCGGTTCCCGGCGCGTCGGCCGTGCATGTGAGGGGGCCGGGCCGCCCGCGCGGCTACTTCTTGAGCCACGCCTCCATCATCTTCTGGGCGATGGGGGCGGCCAGTTTGCCGCCGCCGATCTCGGAGCGGTCGGTGTCCGAGTTCTCGATCACCACGGCGACCGCGATCTGCTTGCCGCCGAGCTTGCCGTACGAGGTGAACCAGGCCAGCGGCGCGAGGCTGTTGTTGACACCGCGCTGGGCGGTACCGGTCTTGCCGCCCACCTCGGCGCCCGCCACCTGGGCGGGCTTGCCGCCGCCCTCGGTGGCGACCGTGCGCATGGCGTCCCGGATCATCGAGGCGGTCTTCTCTCCCATGACCTGCCGGGACTTCGGGTCCTTGAAGCTCTCCAGCACGTCGCCGTTGCCGTCGGTGACCTCGGAGACCGTGTGCGGGGCGACGAGCTTGCCGCCGTTCTCGATCGCGGCCGTCACCATCGCCATCTGGAGCGGGGTGGCCTGGACGTCGAACTGGCCGATGCCCGTCTGCGCGACCTGGTCGACCGACATCTTCTTCGACGGGTACTTGCTCGGCGGGTTGGTGCGGACCGGGGTGTCGATCTGCACGTTGAACCCGAGCTTCTCGGCCGTCGCGCGCATCTTGTCCTGGCCGAGTTTGGAGGCGAGCTCGGCGAAGACGTTGTTGCAGGACAGCCGCAGGGCGGTGCGCACCGAGACGTTGTTGCAGGCCGCGGAGCCCGCCTCGCTGGGCAGCAGGGTGCGGGTTCCGGGGATCGTGTACGGGTCGGCGATGCCGGTCGGCTGGTCGAGGTTGGTGACCAGGCCGTTCTCGATGGCCGCGGCGAGGGTGACCAGCTTGAAGGTGGAGCCGGGCGCCTGGGGCTTGCGCAGCGCCACGTTCTCCATGGCCTTGCCCTTGTCGGCGGAGAGCGCGTCCCAGGCCTTCTGGTCGTTGGCGCCGGCGATGCTGCCCGGGTCGAAGGAGGGGTTGTTCACGACGGCGAGGATCGCGCCGGTGGCGGGATCGATGGCCACGGCGGCGCCCTGCTTGCCCTGGAGAGCGTCGTAGGCGGCCTTCTGCACGTTCTTGTCGATCGTGGTGAGGACGTTGCCGGGGGCGGCCCGCTTGTTGGTGAGCATGTCCATCGCGGTCTTCAGCCGGCTGTCGGAACCGTTGAGGACGTTCTTGTAGACGCCCTCCAGCATGCTGGTGCCGTAGGCCTGTGAGCTGTAGCCGGTGATCGGCGCGTAGAGGGGGCCGTCGACGTACGTCCGCTTGTAGCCGAAGTCCTTGCCGCCCGTCTTCTCCGAGCCGGTGATCGCCTCCCCGCCCACGATGATGTTGCCCAGCGGGTTCTCGTACTGCCCGATGAGGTTCCGGCGGTTGTGCTTGTCGTCTGCGAGGGCCTGGCCTTGGTATGCCTGCACCCAGGTGACGCGGACCAGCAGGGCCAGCACCAGAAGCAGACAGAAGACCGACGCACGCCTGATCGTCTTGTTCATCCCCCAGAAGGACGTCCCAGCGACCCCAGCCGTTCCGCTCTGCCCTGATTGTGGCGGTGTTCTCAGCTTTTCTTCATGATGAAGCCCCCCTCGTACGCCGCGATGACCGCCTGGGTGCGGTCGCGGGAGCCGGTCTTGGTGAGGACCGACGCGACGTGCGTCTTGACCGTCTGCGGTCCGACGCCGAGGCGCTCGCTCATCTCGTGGTTGGACAGCCCGGTGGCCATCAGGCGCAGTACGTCGGCCTCGCGGTCGGTGAGCCGGGCCACCCAGGGCGCGGTGGCGGCGGGGGCGCCGCCGGCCGTGTGGGCGGCGGCGAGGGAGCGCACCGCGGCGGGGAAGAGCAGCGAGTCACCGCGGGCGACGAGCCGGACCGCCCCGATCAGCTCGTCGGGGTCGGCGCGCTTGAGGAGGAAGCCCACGGCTCCCGCGCGCAGCGCGTCGTAGACGTAGGCGTCGTTCTCGAAGGTGGTGACGACCACGATCCGGGGCGGCGCGGCCATGGTGGCGAGGATCTGCTCGGTGGCCCGGATCCCGTCTATCTCGGGCATCCGGACGTCCATCAGCACCACGTCCGGGGCCAGCGAGCGGACCAGCGGGACCGCTTCGGCGCCGGTGGCGGCCTCCCCGACGACCTGCAGGTCGGGCTCGGCCTCCAGGATCACGCGCAACGCGGTCCGGACCATCCGCTCGTCGTCGCAGAGCACGATGCGCAGCGGCGGACGGCCCGCCGGGGTCGGTACGCTCATCGGTCGCCTCCGGCGAGCGGGAGGACGGCCCGCAGCCGCCACCGGTCCTCGTACGGGCCGGCCTCGACGCTGCCGCCGAGCAGCGCGGCCCGTTCCGCGGAGCCGCGCAGTCCGCGGCCCCCGGTGGTGCGGGACTCCCCCTCGCCGGGGGCAGCGGGCGTATTGGTCATGGTGATCTCCAGTTCACGGTGTCCGCCCTCGTGGCCGGCCCGTACCCGGATCCGCAGATCCACCGGGCCGGTGCCGTGGCGGAGGGCGTTGCTGAGTCCTTCTTGGACGATCCGGTACGCCTCGCGGGAGGCGATCGCCGGAAGCCCTGCCCAGTCCCCGCCGGGGCCGGGGTCCTGGTGTGCGGTGACGGTGGTGCCGGCCGCCCGGGTGCGGGTCAGCAGCCCGTCGAGGTCGGCGGCGAGGGTCGGCGCCGGCGCGGCGTCCGGCCGGGCCTGGTCCCCGTCCCGCAGCAGGCCCAGTACGGCATCCAGCTCGCCCACCGTCCGCCGGGTGGTGTCCTCGATCGCGGCCAGCGCCTCCCGTACGAACGCGGGGTCGCGCTCCAGCATCCGCCGGGCGGCGACCGCCTGGAGGGTGACGGCACTCAGCGCGTGCCCGACCGCGTCGTGCAGCTCCCGGGCCAGCCGGTTGCGCACGGCCAGGTCCGCGGCCCGCTCCTCGGCGGCGGCCAGCCGGTCCGCCGGCGTCGGCCCGAGCAGTACGGGCGCCATCCGGGCCAGCAGCGCCCCGGCCCCCGCGGCGCACAGGACGAGCCCGCCCAGCAGAGCGATCCCGACCAGGGGGGCCACGTACGGATCGGCCTCGGTGGTGAACCAGCCCAGCCCGAGCTCGGCCTTGCGCAGTCCGCTCACGAACGGCAGCGTGATCAGCACCACCGCCATGGGCGGTACCGCGAGGCTGATCCCGCTGATCACCGCACCCACCCCCAGGTGCAGGGTCCACCAGGCGGAGGTCCGCCCCCGCGCGGCCCAGGACCGCGCCGGCCCTTCCGCCAGCCGCTCCCCCGGCACCCCGCACATGGCCCGGACGGCGGCCACGGACAGCGGCCGGACCAGCCCGAAGACCGCGGTGACCGCGGCCAGCGGCAGGGCCGCCGCATAGGCGGTGAGGGCCAGCGGGAAGGAGTTGAGGGCATTGACCCCGCCGGCCGCCGTACCGACCCCCACCTGGGCAAGGAAGAAGTACGGCATCAGCAGCGCCCCGCCGAGGATCTGGTGGATCCAGCGCAGCCGGGCCCGCGCGCCGAGCAGCCGGCCCGGAGCGCCCCGCATCATCCTTCGCGGCGGGATATGAGGAACCGGGTGAGGACGGCGGCGGCGAGCGATCCGGTGATCATCTGGCCAGCGTAGGCCAACAGGACTGCGGAAGAAGGTCCTTCACCGCCGTCCAGCTGCGGTCCCAGCGAAGCGGTCAGCATCCAGGCTCCCCAGGTGAGGGCCGCACCCGCTCCGACCCAGGCGAGGGCGAGCGGCCACCGCGCCCGGAACCCCCCGCCACGGGCCAGCAGCAGCGCCCCCGCCCCGGCGGCGAGCGCGCACATCCCGTGGACCGCGGACACCACACCCGTCTGCGCGGAGTACGCGGCCGCCTGCTCGGCACCCAGCCCGGCCGTGCCGCCGAAGGCCCAGTACGCGTGCACCGCCGCGACCGCCAGGCCGGCCGCGGCCGCGGCTGCCGCCACCACCCCCGTGGACGACGGCAGCCGCTTCCCCGTCACGCCCTGCCACCGCCGGCCCCAGCGCTCTCGCGCGTAGGGCACGAACAGTCCGGCCAGGGCGAGCCCTTGAACCATGAAGCCGCCGTAGACCACGTTGAACACCCAGGGGTCCAGGAACGGCTCGCGCGCGGCCGCCGCGGCCGGGTCCGCCCCGAAGCCGAGCGCCCGTATGAGCAGTTGGCCCGGGAACCCCGTGATGATCGGGGTCAGCAGGCCCGTGGCCACGAAGACCGGGACGGCCAGCAGCCAGGCGGGCACCCGTATGCCCCAGGGCCTGGTGAGCACCACGACGAGCAGGATGACGCTCGCGTCCATGGCCAGCGTGACGGAATTGGCCGCGATCAAGACCGGCCCGGGCTCCAGCAGCACGCTGCCGTCCGGTATCCCGATCCGGCTCCCGGACAGCCAGGCGGTCTTCAGCGCCAGGTACGGCACGGTGGCAGCGATGGCCACCGCCCCCAGGATCCCCCGCCCGGCCCCCGTGGCGGGGGCCGGCGGCCTCGTCGCGTACGCCGTCCGAACGGCTCGTGTGCTCATGACCCAACGGTCCCGCGCCGACCGCCCCCACCACCTCCCCCTCAAAGGGGAACCGCCTCCCCCACGCGGGGGAGGAACCACCCGCACCGCCGCCCCACCTGCACCGCCGCCCCACTCGCGACGCCGTCCCACATGCACCGCCGTCCCACTCGCGACGCCTCACATGCACGGCCTCGCATGCGGCGGCCTCACATGCGCCGCGTCACCACCGACAGCCGGTCCCGCGCCTCGAACAGCGCCGCCTTGATGACCTGTTCGTGCCCCGCCGTCAGCCGCGCCACCGGCACCGAGCAGCTCACCGCGTCCCGGGCCGGCGTCCGGTACGGGACCGCCACCCCGAAGCAGCGCAGCCCGAGCGTGTTCTCCTCCCGGTCCACCGCGTACCCCTGCTCCCGCACCAGCGCCAACTCCTCGACGAGCTGCTCCCGGTCGGTGATGGTGTGCTCGGTGACCGCTTCCAGCCGCCGCGGCAGCAGTCTCCGTACCTCTTCGTCCGTGTGCGTGGCCAGCAGCGCCTTGCCGAGCGCCGTCGAGTGCACGGGCAGCCGCCGCCCGACCCGGGTGAAGGGCCGCAGGTAGTGCTGGGACTGCCGGGTGGCGAGGTACACGACGCTCGTCCCGTCCATCCGCGCCAGGTGGATGGTCTCCGTCGTGTCGTCGGAGAGCCGGTCCAGCGTGGGCCGGGCGGCGGCGACCACCTCGTCGCCGTCGATGTACGAACTGCCGACCAGCAGAGCTCGTACGCCGATTCCGTACCGCGTGCCCGTCGCGTCCGTCTCCACCCACCCCAGGTTCACCAGCGTGCGCAGCAGCATGTAGAGGCTGGACTTGGGCAGGTCGAGGTCGTGCTGGATGTCCGCCAGGCTGTGCAGCCCCGGCCGCGCCGCGAAGTGCTCCAGCAGCAGGACGGTCCGCACCGCCGATTTGACCGGCGCCGCCGCAACCGGGATCCCCGACTCGGTCGTCGTCATACGCCTGCTTCCCCTCTGGTCGCCTCTTGTCACGCGGAGGACGCGGAAATAGAGTCCGCAGCAGATGTGATCATTCATCCACCGGAACCGCGTTCAGAATACTGAACGATCCAGGAGGCAGTGGGCCATGACAACGACACCAGTCTGGAGTGTGGACCCCCGCACCGGGAAGCAGCGCGAGCAGGTTGCGGTGGAGGCCACGCCCCAGGAGGTGGCCGAAACCGTACGGGCGGCCCACGCGGCCCGCGGCCCGCTCGCCGACGCCTCCGTCCGCGCCGCCTTCCTCCGCACCGCCGCCGCACTGCTCGACGAGGCCGCCGCCCACGTCATCGAGGCCGCCGACGCCGAGACGGCGCTCGGCCCGGGCCGGCTCACCGGCGAACTGGCGCGCACCACCGGCCAGCTGCGCGCCTTCGCCGACGCCGTCGACGAGGGCGCCTACCTCGACATCCGGATCGACCGCGCCGACCCCTCCCTCAGCCCGCCCCGCCCCGAACTGCGCCGCTACAAGGTCCCGCTCGGCGTGGTCGCGGTCTACGCCGCCTCCAACTTCCCGCTCGCCTTCTCCGTCCCCGGCGGGGACACCGCGAGCGCGCTGGCCGCCGGCTGCCCGGTGGTCGTCAAGGCGCACCCCGACCACCCCGCAACCTCCGAGCTGTGCGCCTCGCTGCTGCGCCGGGCGGCGGCCACCGTCGGACTGCCGGCCGAGGTGGTCAGCGTGGTCCACGGGTTCGACGCCGGCCTGGAGCTGATCCGCCACCCGCTGGTGGCCGCCGCCGGATTCACCGGTTCCATCCGCGGCGGGCGGGCGCTGTTCGACGCGGCGGCCGCCCGGCCCGTACCGATCCCCTTCCACGGCGAGCTGGGCTCCCTCAACCCCGTCGTGGTCACCGCGGCCGCGGCCGCCGAGCGCGCCGAGGAGATCGGCGCCGGACTGGCCGGCTCGGTCACCCTCGGCCTCGGCCAGTTCTGCGTGAAGCCGGGACTGGTACTGGTCCCCGAGGGCGCGGCGGGCGACCGCCTCACCGGCGCGCTCACCAAGGCGCTCGGGGAGACCGAGCCCGGGGTGCTGCTCGACCACCGGATGCGGGAGAACTTCGTCTCCGGAGTGCGCGAGCGGGCCGGGCTACCCGGCGTCGACGCGCCCGTCACCCCGGGCTCCGGCGGGGACCACACCGTCGGCGCGGGCTACCTGACCGTGAGCGCCGGGGACCTGCTCGGGGGCGGCGCCCACGATCTCCTCCTGGAGGAGTGCTTCGGCCCGGTCACCGTGGTCGTGCGGTACGCCGACCAGGGCGAGGCCGGCGCGGTGCTCGGCCGGCTCCCCGGAAACCTGAGCGCCACGCTCCAGCTGTCGGCCGCCGAGACGGAGGGCGCGCCGGGCCCGGCCGCCGAGCTGATCGGGCAGGTCACGGAGCTGGCCGGCCGGATCGTGGTCAACGGCTGGCCGACCGGTGTGGCGGTGGCCCCGGCCCAGCACCACGGCGGCCCCTACCCGGCGGCGACCTCGCACTCCACCTCGGTGGGCGGGACCGCGATCGAGCGCTGGCTGCGGCCGGTGGCCTACCAGTCCGTGCCGGACGCGCTCCTTCCGGCGGAACTGCGCGAGGCCAACCCGCTGGGGCTGCCGCGCCGGGTCACGGGCGCCTGAGCGAAGGCCGCGCCTTGGCCGGGAGGGCGTACTCCGGCCGGAGGCGTATCCCTGCCGGGAAGCTGCACTCCGGCCGGGAGGCCTTACCCCTGCCGAGGGGGTGTACCCCGCCCGGAGTACACCCTGGCGAGGGCCACACCCCGGCCGGGAGGGCGCACCCCGGCCGGGGGCGTATCCCCGCCGGGGGGGTGTACTCCGGCCGTGGGGCGTACCCCGGCCGGGCCACACCCCGGCGAGGGCCACACCTCGGCCACCGCGCCCAGAGCAGGACCGTGCCCGGACCGGGGACCGTGCCCGGGCCGGGAGCGCCACCCGTAATCCCGTTGCCCGCCCCGCGCGCGGCGGGGCAGGCTGCGCCCCATGCCGAAGCCGCACGGATTCTCGTACGAAAGACTGGGCGCCCAGGGCCTGGTCATCACCCACCAGGGCCGCACCGCCGCCACCCTGCGCGGCGCCCGGGCGGAGAAGTTCCTCACCGAGGTCGAGTCCGGCGACGCGCAGCTGGTCATGGCCCGCTGGACCGGCTCGTACAAGTTCGGCAACGAGCGCGCGGCGCGGAACCACCCCCGCAACCGGCGCTGAAATCTCCCGCGAGGGTAAGGGAACGGCAAAGCCCCTCCGGTCGTTCTCCGGGCATGACCGCTATGACCCCTGGTTCCAACCTGCCGCTCAACACCGTCCGCGTGACGGTGGACGTGGCTGCGCCGGTGCGGCTCGACGTATCGGCCCTGCTCCTGACGGCCGACGGCAAGGTGCGCTCCGACGCCGACTTCATCTTCTTCAACCAGCCCTCCGGCCCCGGTGTCAGCTACCGGTCCGGCGGCGGTGCGGCGCCGGACTCGATCACGGTGGACACCGGCGCGGTGCCGCCGGGCATCGAGCGGATCGTGGTCACGGCCAGCCCCGACGCCGCCGGGCAGAGCTTCCAGGGCATCGAGCCCACGGCCACCGTGCGCAATGCCGACGGCGGCGCGGTGATCGCCTCCTTCACCCCGCCGCAGCTGGGCTCCGAGACGGCGCTCGTCGTCGTCGAGATCTACCTGCGCGGCGGCGTGTGGAAGGTGCGCGCGGTCGGCCAGGGGTACGCGAACGGCCTCGCCGGCATCGCCACCGACTTCGGGGTCTCCGTGGAGGACGAGCCGGCTCCCGCGGCCGCCGTCACCCCGCCCGTCGCGCCGGCACCCCCCGCGCCCCCCGCGGCGCCGGCCGCACCGGTCTCCTACCCGCCCTCCCCCTGGCTCGGAGGCGCCACGACCCCGGCGGCCCCCGTCACCCCGGCCGCGCCGGTCCCGCCCGCGGCGCCCGCCGCACCCCCGGCCGCCCCGGCCGGCACCGGGAAGATCAACCTCGACAAGGGCCGGGTCAGCCTCCAGAAGAACCAGACCGTCTCCCTGGTCAAGGGCGGCCGCCCGCTGCTCTCCCAGGTCAAGATGGGCCTGGGCTGGGAGCCCGCCTTCGGCGGCCGGGACATCGACCTCGACGCCTCCGTCATCGCGTACGGCCCCCAGCGCAACCACATCGACAGCTGCTACTTCGGCAAGCTGTCCATCCTGGGCGGCTCCGTCAAGCACTCGGGGGACAACCTCACCGGTGAGGGCGCGGGCGACGACGAGGTGATCGTCGTGGACCTCGGCCGGCTCCCCGCCGAGGCCACCGGCCTGGTCTTCACGGTCAACTCCTTCTCCGGCCAGAAGTTCACCGAGGTGGCGAAGGCCTACTGCCGCCTGATGGACGCGGCGACCGGCGAGGAGCTGGTGCGCTTCGACCTGACCACCGCCGAGCCCCAGACCGGCGTGATGATGGCCAAGCTGATCAAGCAGTTCAGCGGCGAGTGGGAGATGACGGCCATGGGCGAGTTTGTGAAGTCGCGCACAGTGCGCGGCATGGTCAAGCCCGCCGCGCAAGCACTCTGAGCAGGTGGGCGGGCACCGGCAGCCACGGCGGCGCATCCCGGGTGATGGATGCCACGCGTAATCCGTACGTTGCTGTCAGTGCCCGCCCGTAGCCTTGAAACCATGCACCAGACACTCACGCCCGCGGGACCCGCCCGCCCGTCCGCCGCCGAGGCGAACGAGGCGATACGGCTCCTCGTCGAGACCCGGGTGGACGGCGAGTGGCCCTCGGAGGCGTATGAGTTCCTGCTCACCGAGTGGGCCGACGGCTCGCGCGCGGAGGTTTCCGCAGGCCAGTGAGCGCGGGCGCCCAGGCACCCGCGCCCACGCTCACGCCCACACCCGTACCGGCTCCCACACCCGTTGCCGGCGCGCCCGCGCTCGTGGGCGCGCCGGGGTCCGCCCGCGTCAGTGGCCGCGCCGCCAAGGCCCGGTGATGGCCAGCATGATGCCCGGGTCCTGGATGTTGGCGAACAGCGTGCGCCCGTCCGGGGAGAAGCAGACACCGGTGAATTCGGAGTACTCCGGCTCCTCGGCCGTCCCGATGTTCAGCTCGTTGCGCGCCAGCGGGTAGGTGCGGCCCGAGTCGGTCGCGCCGAACAGGTGCTGCAGCCCCGAGCCGTCCTCCGCGATGACCAGCCCTCCGTACGGCGACACGGTGATGTTGTCCGGGCCGTCGTAGCCGCCGTCCACCGACGGATCCGCGTTGACACCGATCAGGACGGTCAGCCGGACCGTGCGCCGCTTCGGGTCGTAGAACCACACCTGGCCGTCGTGCGCCGCGCCCGGGCTCTCCTCACGGGCGTAGGAGGAGACGAAGTACGCGCCTCCGTCGGCCCACCACATGCCTTCCAGCTTGCGCCCGCGCGTCACCACCCCGTCCGCGAACTGCTTGCGCACCGGCACCGTCCGGGCGTCGCGGTCGGTCACGTCCACCCAGTCGACCCCGTAGACGGTGCCGATCTTCGTCGCGCGCGAGAGGTCGTCGACGAACCGGCCCGAGCTGTTGATGCACTTGGCGGCCTGCAGCACGCCGGCGTCGGCGGCGAGCGTACGGAGCCTGCCGCGCCCGTGGTGGAAGCCGCGGGGCGGGGTCCAGCGGTAGAGCAGCCCGTTGGGGCCGGAGGCGTCCTCGGTCAGGTACGCGTGGCCCTGGCGCGGGTCGATGACCACGGCCTCGTGGTCGTAGCGGCCGAAGGCCTTGACCGGGCGCGGGTCGCGGTTGGCGCGCCGGTCGTGCGGGTCGACCTCGAAGACGTAGCCGTGGTCCTTGGTCATGCCGTTCTTGCCGGCGAGGTCGGAGTTCTCCTCGCAGGTCAGCCAGGTGCCCCAGGGGGTGGAGCCGCCCGCGCAGTTGGTGGACGTACCGGCGATGCCCACCCATTCGGCGACCCCGCCGCCGCGCCTGACCTCGACGACCGTGCAGCCGCCGGCCGCGGCCGGGTCGTAGACCAGGCCCTCGGTGAGCGGGACGGGGTGGGTCCAGCCCGAACGGGGGCCCTTGAGCTCGTGGTTGTTGACGAGGAGGGTGACTCCTCGGTGGCCCTCGAAGGCGGCGGTCCCGTCGTGGTTGGACGGGGTGCTCTCGCCGGACTCCAGTGTGGTGACCCCGCTGTGCGTGAGCACCCGGTACTTGAACCCGGCGGGGAGGGCGAGGAGGCCGGCCGGGTCGGGGACGAGCGGGCCGTAGCCGGGCTCGCAGGGCCGCCCGCGCTCGTCGCGGTGGGTGCTGTCGTCGGCCGCCAGTGCTCCGGGGGCGGTGGCGAGGGCGCCGACCGTCCCGGTGAGCGCGACTCCCGCGCCGGCGATGACGGTGCGGGCGGTGAAGTCTCTACGGCTGAGCGGCATCGGGTCTCCTGGGGTGGGGAGGTGGTGCGCCTGTCGTGCGGTCGTCGGCGCACACGCTCGCGCCCGCACGTGAACGGCGGCTGAACTACCCACGAAAAGGATCAGTCCCCTTGCCGGTGGCCGGAATGGCCAACTCCGGCCCCAGGAACGGCGCATTCTCGCCACCTCGGCCCGGACTCCGCGGATGCCCGGGCCCCCGACCCCACCGGCCACACCACCACCACTGCACCCACCGCCGCACCCCACCGGCGCGCCCTCACCAACGCCCCCACCCCCACCCCCCGCTCGGCTCAGGGGCGGCGGGAACGTGCCTTGAACGCGGCCTTGCGGGCCTCCTTCGCCGCCTTCTTGTCCGGGTGCAGCCGGCCCATCGCCTCCAGGACGTACGCCGTCGCCGGGTGCTCCACCCGCCACACCTGCTCGAAGAACCCCGCGTGATGGGCGGTCAGCGTCTCCATCAGGAGCGGCAGCTCCTCCGTCTCCCCATCGGCGGCCAGCTGCGCCGCGATCGTGTCGACCGTCAGCCAGAACACCATCTCCGGGTCCGGCGCCGGTACGTCGGCCACCCCGCGCTCCGCCAGCCAGACCCGGGCGAGCCCGCCGAGCTCCGCGTCGTCCAGCACCGCGCGGACGGCCGGTTCGGCCTCCGGCCCGGCCGGCGCGAGGGCCTGCTGGCACCGGAGCCGGCGCAGCGGGCCGCCCTCGTCGTCCCCGCGGGCGGCGGCCAGCAGTTCGGCGACCGCGGTGGGCAGTTCGCGGCCGGCCAGCCACTGTTCGATCTCGGCCTGGGCGGCGCTCTCGGGGTAGAAGGAGACCGCGTCGAGCAGGGCGTCGGCCCCCTTGTCGGCCAGTTCGCCGACGGCCGGCGCCTCGACCCCGGCTTCCAGCATGCGGGCCCGGATCCCGTACACGCCGAGCGGGGTGAGGCGGACCATGCCGTAGCGGGAGACGTCCTCGTCGTCCACGGCGGCCGGGCCGCCCGCCTGCGAGGCGCCGGCGGCGAGCTCCTCCTCGTCGGCCTCCGCCATCAGCTCCTCGTCGACGGGCCGGAATTCGACCAGCCCGATCGGCTCCAGCTGCCTGAACTGGTCGTCGAGGCGCATCATCGCGTCCGAGACCTGCTCCAGCACGGCGTTGGTGGGCTCGCCCATGCCGTCGGGGACGACCATCGAGGCGGCGAGCACCGGCAGCGGAACCGGCCGGTCCGCCGCCCCGCCCTCGGTGACGGTGAGCAGGTAGAGGTTGGCGAGGACCCCGTCGAGGAAGTCCGCCTCGCGGCCCGGGTTCCAGTCCAGCCGGTCGAAGTCGATCTCGCCGCCCGCGTCCAGCGCGTCGACGAGGCCGTCCAGGTCGGGCACGGCCGCGTCGGCCAGCACCGTGTCCAGGGCCGCCAGCCACAGGTCGAGCACGTCGCCGGGCGCACCGCCCGTCACCAGGGCGAGGTCCTCGCCGGGGGCGGCCGTGCCGAACCGCTCGTCGCCGCCCTGCCCGGCGTCCGGACCGCCGCCCTGCCCGGTGTCCTGCCCGGCGTCCTCCTCCGGCTCCGTCACGTCCACCAGGCCGGTGTCCACGGCCACCCGCCAGGCCTGGCCCGCGTACCCGGCGGAGTCCGCGTCGGCGGCGTCGAGGCCGAGCGCCGCGACGGCATCGGGCAGCTGGTCCGCGACGAGTTCGCCGCCGACGTCGACGCGCGTCCCGGGTCCGGCCCAGCGGGCGAGGCGCACGGCGCGCGCGAACAGCGGGGCGACGAGGGCGTCGCGCGCCAGTTCCGCGTCGGAGTGCAGCCGTACCGGCGGCAGCGTGGGGTGCGACTCTGCGGACATGGTGCTGTTCTCCTCGCGGACGCGGTGGGGCCGGGCGCGCAGCCGGGCCGGCGGGCCGTGACGACCGATTGGTCCGTCATGTGCGCGCGGACATCGGCGACATGGCCGACATGGCAGGCAGGCCGGCGCAGGGCAGATGTGGCGCAGATGACAGCGGTGGCCGTCGTTCGGCGCTCCAGCGTAGACGCATTTCGGGACCATCCGGCGGGCCATCGCCTTTGGTTCATCCCACAGTCAGCTGTCGTATTCCCTGGAGGGCTTGACAACTTTGCTGGCCACACAGGAAATTGACGCGCGTAGATGTATCGGGAGCGGCATGCCTCCCGCAGATCTCGCTGCGACCCCGCTGCCGCAACCCTCCTTCCCTCTCCCACACCGGAGTCACTGACCATGCGCTCCTCGCATCCCCGTTCCGCCGCCGTCGCGGCCCTCGTCGCCACCGCGCTGGCCACCGGCCTGCTGGCGGGCTCCGCCGACGCGGCCGAAGGCGCCGTGTCCGCCGATCCGATACGCATCCACGACATCCAGGGCACCACCCGGATATCCCCGCTGAACGGCAAGCAGGTCGCCGACGTCGAGGGCATCGTGACGGGCGTGCGGACGTACGGCTCGCGCGGCTTCTGGATCCAGGACCCGGACGCCGACGACAACGACGCCACCAGCGAGGGCGTGTTCGTCTTCACCAGCTCCGTTCCGACCGTCGCCGTGGGCGACGCGGTGAAGGTCTCCGGCACCGTCGGCGAGTACGTCCCCGGCGGCCTGAACTCCGGCAACCAGTCGGTGACCCAGATCTCCAAGCCGACGGTGACCGTGGTCTCCTCCGGCAACGCGCTGCCCGAGGCCACCGCGATCAACGAGTACTCGGTGCCCGCCGAGTACGCCCCGGCGGGCGACCCGGCCGCCGCCGGCAGCATCAACGGCCTGACCCTGGAGCCCACGCGCTACGCCCTGGACTACTACGAGTCGCTGGAGGGCATGAACGTCAAGATCGGCACCTCCCGCGTGGTCGGCGCCACCGACCCGTACTCGGAGCTGTGGGTCACGGTGAAGGGCTGGGAGAACGCCGCCAAGCGCGGTGGCACGATCTACGGCTCCTACGAATCCCAGAACACCGGCCGCCTGCAGATCCAGCAGCTCGCGCCCCTCGCGCAGCAGCCCTTCCCGGTGGCCAACGTCGGCGACAAGCTGACCGGCACCACCGAGGGCCCGTTGGACTTCAACCAGTTCGGCGGCTACACGCTGGTGGCGCGCACCCTGGGCACGGTCAAGGCGGGCACCCTCGCCCCCGAGAAGACCAAGCCGCAGACCGAGCAGGAGCTCGCGGTGGCCACGTACAACGTGGAGAACCTCGACCCGAGCGACCCGCAGGAGAAGTTCGACGCGCTGGCGAAGGCGGTCGTCGAGAACCTCGCCTCCCCGGACATCCTCGCCCTGGAGGAGATCCAGGACGACAACGGCGCCAAGAACGACGGCACCGTCTCCGCCGAGCAGACGCTGACGAAGTTCACCGCGGCGATCACGGCGGCGGGCGGCCCGGCCTACCAGTGGCGGACCGTCAACCCCGAGGACAAGAAGGACGGCGGCGAGCCCGGCGGCAACATCCGCCAGGTCTTCCTCTTCAACCCGGCGCGCGTCTCCTTCACCGAGCGCGCCCCGGGCGACGCGGTGACGGCGACCGGCGTGGTCAAGGAGAACGGCAAGGCCGCCCTGACCCACTCCCCCGGCCGCATCGACCCCGCGAACCCGGCGTGGGCGGACAGCCGCAAGCCGCTCGCGGGCGAGTTCGTCTTCCGCGGCAAGACGGTCTTCGTGATCGCCAACCACTTCGGCTCCAAGGGCGGCGACGAGGGCCTGACCTCGCACCACCAGCCTCCGGTGCGCAAGTCGGAGGAGAAGCGACTGCTCCAGGCGCAGGCCGTGAACGGCTTCGTCAAGGAGATCCTGGCGGCCGACAAGAACGCGAACGTCCTGGTCCTCGGTGACATCAACGACTTCGAGTTCTCGGCGACGACGGACGCGCTCGCGGACGGCGGGGCGCTGTACCCGGCGATCAAGTCGCTGCCGAAGGCGGAGCGCTACTCGTACGTCTTCCAGGGCAACGCGCAGGTGCTGGACCAGATCCTGACCAGCCCGGCGATCAAGAAGTTCACGTACGACAGCGTGCACATCAACGCGGAGTTCGCGGCGCAGAACAGCGACCACGACCCGCAGGTGCTGCGCTTCCGCCCGTAACCCCCGCTCCCACGAACCGCAGGGGGTCCGGCCGCCGTCACGGCCGGGCCCCCCTGCCACAATCCGGCCCATGACCTTCCGCAACGCCACCCGACGGGACCTGCCCGCCGTACTCGCCCTGCTCGCCGACGAGGACCAGGTCCTCGACCCGGCCTCGATCGAGGTCGGCGCGGCGCACGAGCGGGCCTTCGCCGCCATCGAGGCGGACCCCCGCAACGAGATGCTGGTCCTCACGGACGGGACGGGCGGGACGCCTGGGATGGACGGGGCGCCCGGGGCGGACGAGGTCGTCCTCGGCTGCCTCCAGCTGACGTACATACCGGGCCTGGGCCAGAACGGGCAGGAGCGGGCCGTGGTGGAGGCCGTACGGGTCCGCGCGGACCGGCGGGGCGCGGGACTCGGCGCGGAGCTGATGCGCCTCGCCGTCGAGCGGGCCCGCGAGCGCGGCTGCGGCCTGGTCCAGCTGACGAGCAGCAAGCGGCGCACCGCGGCGCACCGCTTCTACGAGCGGCTGGGCTTCGCACGCAGCCATGAGGGCTTCAAGCTGCAGCTGAAGCCGTAGAGGGCCCTTTTCCGGGCAAGGTGGGGACTTTCGGCCCTGGCGTGACGCTCGACACATCCCTACCGAATCCACCGGTTGTGGTGTTGAGTATCTCCACGCCCGATCTTGCCCCGGCTTGTACCGCCCCCTCCCTGGAGGATCCGCGTGTTCCCCTCCCTCTCGCTCGCCCAGGAAATCGGCCTCGCCGTCCTGCTCGTGGCTGCGATCGTCTGGGTCGTCGGCCTCGGCCACATGCTCTGGGACAGCCGCTTCCACCAGCCGGAGCCCGGCGCCCCCGAGGGCCTGCCGATGATCCCGGCGCAGCGCAGCTCCGCCGCGCACCCGATGGAGTCGGTGGAACTGACCGAGGCGGAACAGCAGGCCTTCGCCGGCCTGATCCGGACGATCCCCCTCCACTAACCGCCGCCGCCCCCGCCCCCGCCCCTCGGCCTACTCGTGGGCGCGCCCCTGGGGCTGTCGCCGTCCCACCGCGCCGATCAGGGCACAGACTCCGGCGGTCACGGCGAGGGTCCCCACCATGACCATCCCCACGCCGATCACGAAGAGCCCGCTGGCGTCGTCCGACCAGTCGTAGGCGGCGGCGATCGTCAGGCCGGCCGTGACGCCCGCGACGGCGCCCGCCGCGTGGCCCCGGAACGCCGCCCAGCACACCGGCACCAGCAGGGTCACCACGAGCCCGATCACCTGCCAGGCCTCGTAGGGCCCGGTCTGCGAACCGTCGGGCTGCACATCGCGGTGCTGGTCCCAGCCCAGCCAGGCGGCCCACGCCGCCGACGCCACCACGGCGAGCAGCAGGGCGGTCAGGAGGCGGGGAGCGGGGCCGGAGAGAAGTCGTCGTCGCATGCCCCCCAGCCTCCCCTCCCGCCCCACCGCCGACCAGAGCGCAGGTACTCAGTTCCGGCCGGGTACCAGCCCCGGCCGAGCACCCCGCCCCCACCACGACCGAGCGCCCTCCCCGCCCCATGACGGGCCGGAAGGGCGCTCGGTGCTGACGGCCGGCAACCGGCGGAGCGTC
The DNA here is from genome assembly GCF_044747975.1 of Streptomyces sp. NPDC090045. NCBI lineage: Bacteria > Bacillati > Actinomycetota > Actinomycetes > Kitasatosporales > Streptomycetaceae > Streptomyces > Streptomyces sp. NPDC090045. Next base: position 122,742 of record NZ_JBIVFA010000016.1, on the reverse strand, counting down.
AGTTGTGGCTGTGCAGGACCTCGTTCAGGCCACCCCAGGCCGCCTTGTACGGGCGGGCCTCGACGGCGCCGGTGACCGAGTTGCGGCGGAACAGGATGTTGTTGGCGCCGGAGAGCTCCAGGGCCTTGACGATCTGGCCGTCCGGCAGGGTGACGCGGGTGCCCGCGGTCACGTACAGGCCGGCCTCGACGACGCACTCGTCGCCCAGCGCGATGCCGACGCCGGCCTCGGCACCGATCAGGGTGCGCTCGCCGATCGAGATGATCTGCTTGCCGCCGCCCGAGAGGGTGCCCATGGTGGAGGCGCCGCCGCCGATGTCGGAGCCGTCGCCGACCACGACGCCCGCGGAGATGCGGCCCTCGACCATGGAGGTGCCGAGGGTGCCGGCGTTGAAGTTGACGAAGCCCTCGTGCATGACGGTGGTGCCCTCGGAGAGGTGCGCGCCGAGGCGGACGCGGTCCGCGTCGGCGATGCGCACGCCCTTGGGGGCGACGTAGTCGGTCATCCGCGGGAACTTGTCGATCGAGGTCACCTGGAGGTGCAGGCCCTCGGCGCGCGCGTTGAGGCGGACGGTCTCGACCTGGTCGATCGCGACCGGGCCCAGCGAGGTCCAGGCGACGTTGGCGAGCAGGCCGAAGACGCCGTCGAGGTTCTGGCCGTGCGGCTTGACCAGGCGGTGGCTGAGCAGGTGCAGGCGCAGGTACGCGTCGTGCGCGTCCAGCGGCTTGTCCTCCAGGGAGGCGATCACCGTGCGGACGGCTACGACCTCGACTCCGCGGACCGCGTCCGTACGGATCGCCTTGGCCGCGGCGGCGCCGAGGAGCTCCACGGCCTGCTCGGCGGTGAGGCGCTCGGTGCCGGCCGGGCCGGGCTCGGCGACCAGCTCGGGGGCGGGGAACCAGGTGTCGAGGACGGTGCCGTCGGCGGTGAGGGTGGCAAGTCCGGCGGCGACGGCGCCGGTGGTACGCGTAGCAGTCATATCCGAAACCTAACCGGCGACGGCCTGAGGTTGCGAACCGGTCTCATGTGCCGGTCGGACCGCGTGTCGCCGCTGCCGCGCCGAGGCCCACAGCACCGCCGCGCCCGCCGTCGCCGCGAGCCCGGCGCACAGCGGCCACAGCAGCCCCGGCGCGGCCGAGTAGAGCGCTCCGCCCAGCGGCGGGCCGATGACGACCCCACTGACCGAGATCCCCGCGTACAGGCTCTGGAACCGCCCGACGGCGTGCTCGGGCGCCTCGTCGGCGACGTAGGCGGTGGCGGTGGTCTTGTAGAGGATCTCGCCGAGGCTCAGCAGCACCATCATCGTCACGGCGCTCGCGATCCCCGCTCCGAGCAGCAGCGCCGCGTACCCGGCCCCGACCAGCAGCAGCCCGGTACCGATCACCGGCAGCGCCGGCCGCTCGCGCAGCGCGACGGCGGCGGGCAGCTCCAGCAGCAGGATCACCCCGCCGTTGAGGGCGATCACGAGCCCGAAGGCGCGCGGGTCCATGCCGTGGTCGGTGAGGAAGACGGGGAAGGTGGAGTACTGCTGGCGGTAGACGACGTCGGTCACCAGGATCGCGCCGAGCAGCACCAACAGGGCCGGCCGGGCCCGCAGTTCGGCGGCGAGTCCGCGGCCCCGACCCCCGTCCGGGGCCGCGGAGGTCTTGCGGGGTGCGCCGCGCGCCGGGACGACGCGGGCGGTCCAGAGGGCGAAGAGGAGGGTTCCGACGCCGTCGGCGACGAAGAGCCAGTCGTACGAGAGCCCGGTCGCGACCAGGGCGCCCAGCGGCGGCCCGAGGGTGAAGCCGCCGTTGGACACGCACCGTACGAGGGCGAAGGCCTGGCGGCGGCCCCCCTCCGGGACGGTGACGGCGACCAGCGCGGAGTTGGCGGCCCGGATCACGCCGGCGGCGTACTCGGCCACCGGCATGGCCACGAAGAGGAGCGGCGTGGGCAGCAGTGGGAAGACCGCGAGGGCCAGTCCGCCCAGGGTGGCGGCGGCCAGGAGCACCCGGCGGTGGCCGAAGCGGTCTCCGTACCAGCCGCCGCTGAAGTTGCCCGCGACCAGGCCGACTCCGCTGATACCGCTGACGAGGCCGGCCTGGGCCGCCCCGAGGCCGCGCGGCCCCGTCAGGTAGAGGAAGACGAAGACGAAGGTGAAGCTGACGACGGCGTTGACGAAGATCCCCGCAGCCAGCAGCCACACGACCCTCGGTATGTCCTTGAACCCCTGCAGCACACCCGTGCCCCCCGCATCCCCTGGTGAGTTCCCTTTGGGAACTGACTATGTCAGCATGACAACCTCGGGTCAACGGACAAAGGAGCTCCCATGGCCCAGCGCACACACCTCGGCGACGCGGACTGCGCCATCGCCCAGTCCCTCGACGTGGTGGGCGACTGGTGGACGCTGCTGATCGTGCGCGACACCGCACGCGGCCTGCACCGCTTCGACGAGCTCCAGCGCGAGCTGGGGATGTCCCGCAAGGTACTGACGGAGCGGCTGAAGATGCTCGTCGAGGCCGGGGTGCTGACGCGCGAGCCGTACCAGGAGCGACCGGTGCGGCACGAGTACCGGCTGACCCCGCGCGGGCGGGGGCTGCTGCCGGTCCTGGTGGCCCTCCAGGACTGGGGAGACACCTGGATCCTGGGAGAGGGAGAGATGACGGCGACGACCGACGAGGCCTCGCGGGAGGCGGAACGGGTGCACGCGCTGCGCGGCACGCGGGTGCCGGAGCTGCTGCTGCCGGACCGCTTCGGCGGGATGGGCGACCCGGTGGCGGACACCCCGTTCACGGTCCTGTACTGCTTCCCGGGCGCGTACGCGCGCGCCGAGTCGTACCCGCCCGGCTGGGCCGGCATTCCGGGCGCCAAGGGCTGCACGTTCGAGTCGTGCACGTACCGCGACCAGCTCGCGGAGTTCACGGCGGCCGGCGCCACCGTGCACGGGGTCTCGACCCAGCGCCCGGACGAGCAGCGGGAGTTCGCGGAGCAGGAAGGGCTGCGGTTCCCGCTCCTCTCGGACGCGGACCTGGCGCTGACGGCGGCGCTGCGGCTGCCGACGTTCCGGGCGGCGGGCGTGACCCGGATCAAGCGGCTCACCCTGGTCGTGGACCGCGACCGCACGGTGCGCGAAGTCTTCTACCCGATCCGGGACATCGAGGCGAGCGTGGCCGCGGCGCTGGCGGCGGTCCGCTCCGCGGGTTAGCCGGGGCGCGGTCCGGGCCGGGCCGCTCCTGCGCGGAGCCCCTCCCCGCCCCGTCCCTATCCCGAAACCGGGCTCTGCCCGGACCTGGTCCTCAAACGCCGGACGGACCGGAAGATCCAGCCCCGCGGAGCACCCGCCCCAGGACCTCGCGGGCGTACGCCTCGTCGTAGGCGGCGTCCGTCAGCAGGACCTGGAGGCTGATCCCGTCCATGACCGCGACCAACGCCCGCGCCGTCACCGGATCCGTTCGCGGGGCCAGCCCGGCGGACACGGCCTCGCACCACTCCGCCGCCACCGGCCGCAGCGCCGGGCGGCGCAGGGCCGCGAGGTAGAGCTCGTACTCCAGCTCGACCCGGCCCCGGTCCGCCGCCAGGAACTCCCCCAGCAGGCGGGCCAGAGCCCCGGCGAGGTCCGCGTCGGGATCGGCCAGCGCCGGTGAGTCGGCCACCGCCTGCGCGAAGCCCGCGTTGGCCTGGCGCAGGGCCGCGACCAGCAGATCGTCGAGGGTCTTGAAGTGGTACGTCGTCGACCCGAGCGGTACGTCGGCCTCCGCGGCCGCACTGCGGTGGCTCAGCGCCGCGATGCCCTTGGCGCCCACCACCCGGATCGCCGCGTCGATGATCCGCTGCCGCCGGTCCGGGTCGTAGCGCCGCGCGCCGGAGGGCATCAGTGCGCTCCACCGAGGTTCAGCAGGACCACCCCGCCGATCACCAGGGCGATCCCGGCGATCTTGGCAGCGGTGGCCGCCTCCCCCAGGAACACCATGCCTATGGCGGCGATGGCGGCCGTGCCGACGCCCGCCCAGATGGCGTAGGCCGTGCCGACCGACATCGACTTCAGCGTCTGCGCGAGCAGGGTGAAGGCGATGGCGTACCCCAGCAGGGTGCCCAGCGAGGGCCACAGCTTCGTGAAACCGTCGCTGTACTTCATAGCGGTGGTTCCGGCGACCTCGGCGGCGATGGCCGCGGCAAGCAGTACGTAGGGCATGTGTACAAGGGTACACATCGATGCGTACATGTGTACACATCGGCGACCCGCGCACGGCCCGGGACTCCTGCGGCCCGCGGCGCTACCCTGTCCGCCTCCTGGGGAGACGAAGGGGCGGCCCGCGCATGGCGCAGCATTGGACCCATCAGGGCGGCGGCTGGCTGCCCCCGCGCTCTCCCCTGCCGGGGGTGATACCGCTGCGCCCGCTCGCACCGCGGGAGATCCTCGGCGGCGCCCTCGCGACCCTGCGCCGGTACGGCGGCCGGCTGGTCGGCGCCCTGCTCCTCGGCCAGCTCGGCGGGCTGCTGCTGGTCGCCGCCGTCGCCGGGGCGGCCACCCTCGCCTCTCAGACCCGTACCGCCGGCAGCCGGGCCTTCGTCTACGCCCTCGTCCCGGCCGTCGCCCTGTTCCTGCTGTTCAGCTGGGCCCTGGCCGGCGCCCTGGCCGCGGCCCTGCTCCGGCCGGCCGTGCTCGGGCGGCCCGTGGCGGCGCGCGAGCTGCTGCGCGCGGCCCTGCCCCGGACCCCGGCGGTGCTCGGTGCCCGGCTGCTGTCCCTGCTCGCCGCCGCCGGACCGGGCGCCGCCGCCTTCGCCGCGGGGCTGCCGCCGGTCGCGCTGCTCCCGCTGGCCCCGGCCGCCCTGTGGCTCGCCGTGCTCTTCGCCCTGGCACCCACGGCCGCCGGGTACGAGGGACTCGGCCCCGTGGCGGCCCTGCGCCGGTCGGCCGGCCTGGTGCGCGGCGGCTGGTGGCGGACCCTGTGGGTCACGGCCCCGGCGGGCGTGCTCGCGCTGGGGGCCGCGTACGCCCTCGTGCACTGGTTCGGCGCCCTGGGCGTCCTGCTCGCGCCGGCCCTGCTGCTGACCTTCCCCCAGCTGACCGCCGGCCTGCTCTACGCCGACCGGCGGCTCCGCCGTGAGCGCCTTGCCGGGCCGCTCACGGCGGAGCCCCTGGTCACGGGTTCAGCGTGAACCAGGCGGCCCGCGCCTTCTTCCACTCTGCGTGCGTCAGGTCCTTGGCCTCGGTGCCGTCCCCGTAGAGGTCCGCGGACCCGCTGTCGGTGATCAGCTGCACCCGGGCTCCCGCGGCCGTCAGGTCCGGGACGTCCACGATCGCCTCCCAGCCGCCCGGGTCGGTGGTCGGCAGGTCGGCCCGCTTGACCGGGGCGTGTCCGGCGACGCCGTCCCACTGGTAGAGCGCGTACGGGTCGGAGTTGTCGTCCGCGGCCCACGAGCCGGCCAGGATCAGGTACTGCCCGGCCGCGTTCCTGCGGATGTCCCGGACGGAGAGCCCGCCGAGGTCCAGCTCGATGCCCGTCCCGAAGACCGCCTTGGCCCCACTTGCCAGGACCTGGTCGAAGTTGGTGACCGGCACGACCAGGGCCTTGCCGCCCGGCACGGCCGGCGCCAGCGGGGCGCGGAAACCCAGGTAGGCGGTGGTCGTGGAGCCGGGCGCGAACTCCAGACCCTCCACGTTGAAGCCGTCGATCTGCTTCGGCACCTCACCGGCCGCCGTGCCCGCGGCGAAGCCGTAGCGGTTGCCGTTCGCCTTGTCCCAGGCGACGAGGTCCTCGCGGAGCTTCTTGTACGAGCGCCCGTACGCCAGCTGCGTGCCCGTGCCGGACCCGCTCACGGTGGTGGTGAACACCGTGTTCCGGGGCGCCTTGTACTCGCCGTCCTTGTTGTTGCCGAGCGAGCCCGTCCAGTAGATGGTGTCGCCGATCCGGGTCGCCCCCTCGATGTCCACCTCCTTGCTGACGCCGAGCTGCGAGCTGAAGTCCCAGGTCTTCACCGGGGCGCCCGAACGGGACCGGTCGTAGAGGCGCAGCACGTTCGACTCGTCGTCGGCGACCACCGCGTACCCGCCGCCGACGTCCACGGCGGCCGAGGCGTCCGCGGAACCGGTGAAGTAGCGCGCGTCGGCCGGGTTCTGCACGGCGGCGGACGCCGCGTAGTAAAGCGTCTTGGTGGCGGTCTTCCCGCCGAGCCCGGTCACCTTGACGGTCAGGTTCGTGTAGCCGCGGCCGCGCGCGGCGACGGCCAGCTGCCGTACCGCCCCGGCGCCGGTGACGGTGACGGTGACGTCCCCGGTCCCGGCGACCGAGGCCTTGCTCGACGCCGAGGCGCTCACCGTCAGGGCGGAGGCGTCGGCCCCGCTCTGGCCGACGGTGACGTTCACGACGGGGTCCCCGGTCGCCCCGACGGCCCCGGACAGGTAGGACGCGGACAGGGCGATCGTCGGCGTCCCGTACGTCACGGCCTGTGCGGGCGCGGTCAGCCCGACGATCAGCAGGGCGGCGGCGCCGGCTGTCCCGGCGGCGAAACGAACGGTCACGGAGGGTCCTCTCGTCTGCGGCGCCACGTCGTGACGGCCGTCGAGAAGGTTCGGTGACGGTGGACAACTCCGGGTGCACGCCGTCCGTCCAGCCGGAGAACAGCCTTCCGGATCCGGGAACCCCGCCGGGAACGGGGATCCGGCAAGGTCCGGAGAACGGCGAGAGCCCCCGGCACGACCGTGCCGGGGGCCCTCGTCAGCAAGCGCTGATCAGACGTTGAAGCCGAGCGCGCGGAGCTGCTCACGACCGTCGTCCGTGATCTTGTCCGGACCCCACGGCGGCATCCAGACCCAGTTGATCCGGAGTTCGTTGACGATGCCGTCCGTCGCCGACTTCGCCTGGTCCTCGATGACGTCCGTCAGCGGGCAGGCCGCCGAGGTCAGGGTCATGTCGAGGGTGGCGATGTTCGCGTCGTCGATGTGGATGCCGTAGATCAGGCCCAGATTGACGACGTCGATGCCCAGCTCGGGGTCGACCACGTCGTAGAGGGCCTCGCGGACCTCTTCCTCGGTGGCCGGCTTGATCGACGCCTCGGGCGTCGCGTTCTCGGTCATGCCGTCTTCCTCTCCGCGTCGCCCAGAGCCTGGGCGGTCGCGTCCTTCCACGCCATCCAACTCAGCAGAGCACACTTCACGCGGGCCGGGTACTTGGAGACGCCGACGAACGCGACCGCGTCCTCCAGCACGTCCTCCATGGCCTCGTCCGGCTCGATCTTGCCCTTGGACTGCATCATCTCCAGGAAGACAGCCTGGATCTTCTGCGCCTCGGCCAGGTCCTTGCCGACCAGCAGCTCATTGAGTACGGACGCGCTGGCCTGGCTGATGGAGCAGCCCTGGCCCTCGTAGGAGACGTCGGTCAGCGTCTCGCCGTCGTACTTCACGCGCAGCGTGATCTCGTCACCGCACGTCGGGTTGACGTGGTGCACCTCGGCGTCGCCGTCGCGCAGGCCACGCCCGTGCGGGTGCTTGTAGTGGTCCAGGATCAGTTCCTGGTACATCGAATCCAGCTTCACTGCGTCCTCGTCGCCTCGTCCGTCAGCCGAAGAAGTTCCGTACGTGCTCCAGCCCGTCGATCAGCGCGTCGACCTCGGCCGGAGAGGAGTACAGGTAGAAAGACGCTCGCGTCGTCGCAGGAATTCCGTAGCGCAGGCAGACGGGGCGCGCGCAGTGGTGTCCCACGCGGACCGCGATGCCCTGCTCGTCCAGCACCTGACCGACGTCGTGCGGGTGGATGTCGCCGAGGACGAAGGAGATCGCGGCGCCGCGGTCCTCGGCCGTGGTGGGGCCGATGATCCGCAGGTCGGGCACCTCGGCGAGGCGCTTGATCGCGTACTCGGTGATCGCGTGCTCGTGCGCGGCGATCTTGTCCATGCCGATCGCGGTCAGGTAGTCCACGGCCGCGCCGAGGCCGACGGCCTGGGCGATCGGGGGCGTACCGGCCTCGAACTTGTGGGGCGCCGGGGCGTACGTCGAGGCGTGCATCGACACGGTCTCGATCATCTCGCCGCCGCCGAGGAACGGAGGCAGGTCCTCCAGGAGCTCCTGGCGGCCCCAGAGCACGCCGATGCCGGTCGGGCCGCACATCTTGTGGCCGGTGAAGGCCACGAAGTCGGCGCCGAGCGCCTGCACGTCCAGCGGCATGTGCGGGGCGGCCTGGGAGGCGTCGATCAGCACGAGGGCGCCGACGTCCTGGGCGCGCCGGACGATCGCCTCGACCGGGTTGACCGTGCCCATGATGTTGGAGACCAGAGTGAAGGAGACGATCTTCGTCTTCTCCGTGATGACCTCTTCGATGTTGGACAGGTCGAGCCGGCCGTCGTCGGTCAGGCCGAACCACTTCAGCTTCGCGCCGGTGCGCTGCGAGAGCAGCTGCCACGGCACGATGTTGGAGTGGTGCTCCATCTCCGTGATGGCGATCTCGGTCTCGCGGTCGACCCGGTAGGGCTCGTCCGCCCAGCCGAGCATGTTCGCGACCAGGTTGAGCGACTCCGAGGCGTTCTTGGTGAAGATCACCTCGTCGCGGCTCGGAGCGTTGATGAAGGCGGCGACTTTGTCGCGAGCGCCCTCGTACAGCGCCGTGGCCTCCTCGGCGAGCACGTGCACGCCACGGTGGACGTTGGCGTTGTGCTGCTCGTAGTACTCGTTCAGCGCATCGAGTACCTGGCGCGGCTTCTGCGAGGTCGCCGCGTTGTCCAGGTAAACGATCTTCTTCCCGTCGTGGACCACACGATCCAGCAGGGGGAAGTCCTTGCGGATCGCCTCGATGTCGAGGAGGCCAGGCAGCTGTGTCACGCGGTCGCGCCACCCTTCGTGCTGTACGACTCGTAGCCTTCCGCCTCCAGCTTGTCGGCGAGCTCGGCGCCGCCGGACTCGACGATGCGGCCTTCGGAGAAGACGTGGACGAAGTCGGGCTTGATGTAGCGGAGGATCCGCGTGTAGTGCGTGATCAGCAGGGTGCCGACCTCGCCGGTCGCGCGGACGCGGTTGACGCCCTCGGAGACCTGGCGCAGCGCGTCGACGTCCAGGCCGGAGTCGGTCTCGTCGAGGATCGCGATCTTCGGCTTCAGGAGCTCCAGCTGCAGGATCTCGTGGCGCTTCTTCTCACCGCCGGAGAAGCCCTCGTTCACGTTGCGGTCGGCGAAGGCCGGGTCCATGGAGAGCTGCTCCATCGCGGACTTGACCTCCTTCACCCAGGTGCGCAGCTTCGGGGCCTCGCCGCGGATGGCGGTGGCCGAGGTGCGCAGGAAGTTGGAGACCGAGACGCCGGGGACCTCGACCGGGTACTGCATGGCGAGGAAGACGCCGGCGCGCGCACGCTCGTCGACGGTCATCTCCAGGACGTCCTCGCCGTCGAGGGTCACGGTGCCACCGGTGATGGTGTACTTCGGGTGACCGGCGAGCGAGTACGCCAGGGTGGACTTGCCGGAGCCGTTCGGACCCATGATGGCGTGCGTCTCACCCTGCTTGACGGTGAGGTCGACGCCCTTGAGGATCTCGCGGGCGCCGTTCTCGGCCTCGACGGAGACGTGCAGGTCGTGGATTTCAAGCGTTGCCATGGATACCTCAGGACTCCTGGGTGAGGGAGACGAGCACGTCGTCCCCTTCGATCTTTACGGGGTATACGGGTACGGGGCGCGTCGCGGGCAGACCGGAGGGCTTGCCGGTGCGCAGGTCGAAGGCCGACCCGTGCAGCCAGCACTCGATCATGCAGTCCTCGACCTCGCCCTCCGAGAGCGAGACGTTCGCGTGCGAGCAGATGTCGTTGATCGCGAACACCTCCCCATCGGTGGAGACGATGGACACCGGCGTGCCGTCGAGTTCCACCCGCTTCGGGGTGTTCTCCTCCAGCTCGCTCAGCGCGCAGGCCTTGACGTAATTCATCAGACGGAACCCTGGAGCTCGGTCTCGATCTTGGCGAGCAGACGCTCCTCGATGTCCGGGACACCGATCTGCTGGACGAGCTCGGCGAAGAAGCCGCGGACGACCAGGCGGCGGGCCTCGTCGGCCGGGATGCCACGGGCCTGGAGGTAGAAGAGCTGCTCGTCGTCGAAGCGGCCGGTCGCCGAGGCGTGGCCGGCGCCGACGATCTCGCCGGTCTCGATCTCCAGGTTCGGCACCGAGTCGACCCGCGCACCGTCCGTGAGGACCAGGTTGCGGTTCATCTCGTAGGTGTCGGTGCCCTCGGCGGTCTTCTCGATGAGCACGTCACCGATCCAGACCGCGTGGGCGTCCTGGCCCTGGAGCGCGCCCTTGTAGACCACGTTCGACTTGCAGTGCGGCGCGACGTGGTTGACCAGGAGGCGGTGCTCCTGGTGCTGGCCGGCGTCCGTGAAGTACAGGCCGAAGAGCTCGGCCTCGCCGCCGGGGCCGGCGTAGGTGATCCGCGGGTGGATGCGGACGACGTCGCCGCCGAAGGTGACCACGACGGACTTGAAGCTCGCGTCGCGGCCGATCAGCGTGTTGTGCTGCGAGCAGTGGACGGCGGTGTCGTCCCAGTCCTGCACGGAGACGACCGTGAGCTTGGCGCCGTCGCCGACCAGGAAGTCGACGTTGGCGGCGCGCACGGCGTCACCGGTGTGGTCGATGACGATGACGGCCTCGGCGAAGGCCTGCACGTCGAAGACGGTGTGCCCGAAGGTGGTGCCGCCCTCGCCGTGCAGCGTGAGGCGCACCGGGTCGGTCAGGACGGCCTCCTTGGGCACGGTGACGACCGTGGCCTTGGCGAAGGACGAGAACGCCTGGGCGGCGATCCGGTCCACCGGGGTGCCGGCCTTGCCGATGCGCGCGTCGCCGCGCTCCACCGACTCGACCGTGACGCCCTCGGGCGCGTCGATCTGGGCCTTGATGGCGCCGTCGGCGACCGCGGTGCCGTCGTGGAGACCACGCAGGCGGGCCAGCGGAGTGAAGCGCCACTCCTCCTCGCGGCCGTGGGGCACGGGGAAGTCCGCCACGTCGAAGGACGGGGGGGCACTCATCCGGGTGGCGACGGTGGACTCGGCGGCCACCGCGATCGCGCCGGCGGTGGTCGAACCCGCCGGAATGTTCTGAGCCTCAGCCATGGCTGTCTTCGTGCTCGCTCTCTTTAAAACACACGTCTACGTCAAAGAATGTCTGCGGGACTCGGGCGGCCGGGACTATCCGACCGAACCCTCCATCTGCAGCTCGATCAGCCGGTTCAGCTCCAGGGCGTACTCCATGGGCAACTCACGCGCGATGGGCTCGACGAAGCCGCGCACGATCATGGCCATCGCCTCGAACTCCGTCAGACCGCGGCTCATCAGGTAGAAGAGCTGGTCGTCGGAGACCTTGGAGACGGTGGCCTCGTGGCCCATGGAGACGTCGTCCTCACGGACGTCCACGTACGGGTACGTGTCCGAGCGGGAGATGGTGTCGACGAGGAGCGCGTCGCACAGCACGTTGGACTTCGAGCCGTGGGCACCCTCGCCGATCTCGACCAGGCCTCGGTACGAGGTGCGGCCGCCGCCCCGGGCCACCGACTTGGAGACGATGTTCGAGGAGGTGTTCGGCGCCATGTGGACCATCTTGGAGCCGGCGTCCTGGTGCTGGCCCTCGCCCGCGAAGGCGATGGAGAGGGTCTCGCCCTTGGCGTGCTCGCCCATCAGGTAGACGGCCGGGTACTTCATGGTGACCTTGGAACCGATGTTGCCGTCGATCCACTCCATGGTCGCGCCCTCGTACGCCACGGCGCGCTTGGTGACCAGGTTGTAGACGTTGTTCGACCAGTTCTGGATCGTCGTGTAGCGGCAGCGGCCGCCCTTCTTGACGATGATCTCGACGACGGCGCTGTGCAGCGAGTCCGAGGAGTAGATCGGAGCGGTGCAGCCCTCGACGTAGTGGACGTAGGCGTCCTCGTCGACGATGATCAGCGTCCGCTCGAACTGGCCCATGTTCTCCGTGTTGATACGGAAGTAGGCCTGCAGCGGGATGTCGACCTTGACGCCCTTGGGGACGTAGATGAACGATCCGCCGGACCACACGGCGGTGTTCAGCGACGCGAACTTGTTGTCGCCGACCGGGATGACCGTGCCGAAGTACTCCTGGAAGAGCTCCGGGTGCTCCTTGAGCGCGGTGTCCGTGTCGAGGAAGATGACGCCCTGCTCCTCCAGGTCCTCACGGATCTGGTGGTAGACGACCTCGGACTCGTACTGGGCCGCGACACCGGCGACGAGGCGCTGCTTCTCCGCCTCCGGGATGCCGAGCTTGTCGTACGTGTTCTTGATGTCTTCCGGCAGGTCCTCCCAGGAAGCGGCCTGCTTCTCGGTGGAACGCACGAAGTACTTGATGTTGTCGAAGTCGATGCCCGAGAGGTCGGAACCCCAGTTCGGCATGGGCTTCTTGTCGAACAGCTTCAGGCCCTTGAGGCGGAGCTTCAGCATCCACTCCGGCTCGGACTTCTTCGCCGAGATGTCGCGGACGACGTCCTCGGACAGACCCCGCTTGGCAGCGGCACCGGCCGCGTCGGAGTCGGCCCAGCCGTATTCGTAGGTGCCCAGGCCATCGAGCTCAGGGTGAGCAGTCTCCGTGGTCATGCGGGGTTCCTCCCGGCCGTACTTGCAGATACTGATGTGTCGGTCTGTGTGGTGCTCGCGCTGCGCGGAATGAACGTGGTGCACACTCCGTCGCCGTGGGCGATGGTGGCGAGACGCTGCACGTGCGTCCCGAGCAGGCGGGAGAAGACCTCGGTCTCCGCCTCGCAGAGCTGCGGGAACTGCTCGGCCACGTGGGCCACCGGGCAGTGGTGCTGGCAGAGCTGTTCACCGCTGTGCGGACCGGGAGCGCTCTTCGCCGTAGCAGCGTACCCGTCTGCGGTCAACGCCTTGGCCAGGGCCTCCGTACGGTCTCCGGGGGCGGCCGCCTCCATCGCTTCCCGGTAGGCGCGCGCCTGCGTCTCCATCCGCGATCTGGCGAAGGCGGCGACGGCCGCCTCGCCCTGCTCGCCGCCGCCGACGGACTGCGCGATCCAGCGCAGGGCGTCCGCGGCGAGCGTGTCGTAGGACTGGTCGAAGGCGTCGCGGCCGCAATCGGTGAGCGCGAAGACCTTGGCGGGCCGACCCCGGGTGCGCGCACCGTACACGCGCTGCTCACGGGGTTCGACCACGTCGTCGGTGACGAGCGTGTCGAGGTGGCGGCGGACGGCGGCCTGGGTGAGGCCGAGACGCTGGGCGAGGTCGGCGACGGTGGACGGACCGTGGTCCAGGATCGAGCGCGCCACTCGGTTGCGGGTTGACCGCTCCCCGGTGGCGAGCTCCCCCTGGGGGGTCTCGATCTGCCGTTCGCCGTATTTCACAACGCCATTGTTGCGTAATTAGTCGAGCCCCGACAAGCCGTGACGGATGCCACTCCTGGTGTCCTCCATCACTAAGGGTTACCTTATTTGTCGACGGAGAGTTATTTGGAGGGGAACATTCCGCCATCTCACCGGCCGGCTGCAATATGCCAGTGCACCGCCCCCACCAGCACAACTCCCCCCATGATGTTTCCCTGAGCGGCACACACCGAGTTCCGGAAAAGATCACGGAAAGCGGCCGGACCGTCCAGAACGGCCCGGCGGAAAAGAACCCGTATTCACTACGCCGTCGTCGTCGGCGAACGGCCCGCACCCCCTCCACCGGGGGTCCGGGGCCCCTCGACCCCGGGGCCCGTGGACCCTCCCGGCGCTCCGTAGACTCACCCTTCATGAGCAACGACCCCGCCGTGGAGATCCGCGGACTGGTGAAGCGGTACGGCACCAAGACAGCGGTGGACGGCCTGGACCTCACCGTCCGTACGGCCTCCGTCACCGCGGTCCTCGGTCCCAACGGCGCGGGCAAGACGACCACGGTGGAGACCTGCGAGGGCTACCACCGCCCCGACGCCGGCACCGTCCGCGTCCTCGGCCTCGACCCGGTCGCCCAGGCCGGGGCGCTGCGCCCGCGGATCGGCGTGATGCTGCAGTCCGGAGGCGTCTACTCCGGAGCCCGCGCGGTCGAGATGCTGCGCCACATGGCCAAGCTGTACGCCGACCCGCTCGACGTCGACGTCCTGGTGGAACGCCTCGGACTCGGCGGCTGCGGCCGCACCGCCTACCGCCGGCTCTCCGGCGGCCAGCAGCAGCGCCTGGCCCTGGCCATGGCCGTCGTGGGCCGCCCCGAGCTGGTCTTCCTGGACGAGCCCACCGCCGGCCTGGACCCGCAGGCCCGCCGCGCGACCTGGAACCTCGTGCGGGAGCTGCGCACCGACGGGGTCACCGTCGTCCTCACCACCCACCACATGGACGAGGCCGAGCAGCTCTCCGACGAGGTCGCGATCGTGGACGCGGGCCGGGTCATCGCCCACGGCAGCCCCGAGCAGCTCTGCCGGGGCGGCGCCGAGAACACCCTGCGCTTCACCGGCCGCCCCTCCCTCGACCTCGCCTCGCTGCTGAAGGCACTGCCCGACGGCACCCAGGCCGCCGAGCTGCTCCCGGGCACCTACCGGGTCACCGGCGACGTCCACCCGCAGCTGCTGGCCACCGTCGCCTCCTGGTGCGCGCAGCACGGCGTGATGCCGGACAGCCTCACGGTGGAGCGGCACACCCTCGAAGACGTCTTCCTCGAACTGACCGGTAAGGAGCTGCGCGCATGAGCGCCGGTACGTTCACCCCCAATCCGGGGGCCGCGCCCGTGTCCCGCATGATCCTCGCGCAGACGGCTCTGGAGACCCGGATGCTGCTGCGCAACGGGGAGCAGCTGCTGCTGACCGTGATCATCCCGGCCCTGCTGCTGACCCTGTTCTCCGCCGTCGACATCATCACCGTGCCCGTCGGTGAGGGGGGCTCCGGGAAGTCCGTGGACTTCCTCGCCCCCGGCATCCTGGCGCTCGCCGTGATGTCCACCGCCTTCACGGGCCAGGCCATCGCCACCGGCTTCGACCGCCGCTACGGGATCCTCAAGCGGCTCGGGGCCTCGCCGCTGCCGCGCTGGGCCCTGATGGCCGCCAAGACCCTGTCGGTGCTGGTCACCGAGGTGCTGCAGATCGCCCTGCTGACGGCGATCGCCCTCGCCCTGGGCTGGTCCCCGCACGGGAACCCGCTGTCGGTCGCCGCGCTGATCCTGCTGGGCACCGCCGCCTTCTCCGGGCTGGGGCTGCTGATGGCGGGCACGCTCAAGGCCGAGATGACCCTGGCCGCCGCCAACCTGGTCTTCCTGCTGCTGCTCGTCGGCGGCGGGGTGATCGTGCCGATGGAGAAGTTCCCGGAGGCGGTGCAGTCCGTCCTGGGACTGCTGCCGATCTCGGCCCTCTCCGACGGTCTGCGCGAGGTGCTCCAGCACGGGGCCGCGCTGCCGTGGGGCGACGCCGCCGTGCTCGCCGGCTGGGCCGTACTCGGTCTGGGCGCCGCCGCGCGGCTCTTCCGCTGGGAATGAAACCCTTCCCCTCCCGCTGAGATTGCCGCGAGGATGGGCGCCTCCACACATGAAGCCGGGGGGCGGACATGGTGCAGCGGGAGGCCGTACTTCGGCTGGACGAGCAGTGGGCACAGGTGCGGTCGGGGGCGGCGCACGCGGGACCGGAGGAGCGCGAGCGGCTCCTCGACGAGCTCATCGGCGCCCTGCGCGCCCTCCCGGACGACCCGCAGTGCACCGCGCTGCTCGGGCTCCGGCTCGCCGACCGGGCAGCCTTGCGGTTCGCCACGGGGGACCGCGCGGGCGCGCTGGCCACGATCGAGGAGGGGCTGCGCAGCTCCGAGCGCGCGGCCCGGCACTCCGCCGAGTACGCCCGCTGGTACGCCCGCGGGCTGATCAACCACGGGGTGTGGCTGGCCTGGCCGCTGAGCGACGAGTCCCGGCTGCCGAGGCACCCGCTGGGCCCGGCCGCCACCGAGGGTCCGAGCGCCATGGAGCGGGCGGCCGGTGAGCGCGCCCGTGATCTGACCCGGACCGCGGTGGAGGTGTGGGCGGGCCTGGACCAGCACGATCCGGTCAACCGGCGGGGCCTCGCCCAGGCCAAGGTGTTCCTCGGCGACCGCCTCGCCGAGCTGGGCTTCGCCGAGGACGCGGTGGCCTGGGCCGTGGACGCGGAGTCCGACTTCCGGCAGCTGCTGCTCGCGGATCCCGGCGCCGAGGAGTCGGAGGAGGCCGAGGAGGCCCTCGACCACATCGGCCGCCAGCTGGAACTGCGGCTGCGCTTCCTGGCCTTCGAGTCCCTGGTCGGCCTGCGCGCGCGGGGACTGATGCCCGAACGGCTGCTGCCGCAGGCCGTGGTGGCCGCCCGCCTCCAGGGGGTGGAGGAGTCCGAGGTCGCGGCCCGGCTGCGCCTCGGCCCCGAACAGGTGCGGACGATGCTGGAGGTCACGCCCTGGCTCGCGGTGTGGCGCGTCGAGGTGCGCGGTCCTGACGGACTGTGGAAAGTACTCCCCCATCCCTGGCACAGCACCACAGAAGTGAGGAACCGGACGGCCGAGGACGTAGCGGGCGAATTGATACGGGGGTTCACGGGATCGGCGGACTACCCGGGCGACGGGGTCCCTTGGCGCATCCGCGTGTGGTGGCACGAGGAGGGCGACCCGGCCGGGGCGAGGTTCCGGCTGGTCGCGGGCCCCGACGCACCCGCGGCCACCCCCTCGTGAAACTTTGCACAAGGCGCCGCCTACGATAGGTGCCGTGTTGAACCCCTTCGCTTACATCGCCGACCGCTGGACTCCGTCACCCCGGATCGTCCGGCGCGCGGCACTCGCCGCCCTCGTCATGAGCGTGGCCATCGTCGTCACCGGCGGCGCGGTGCGGCTGACCGGATCCGGTCTCGGCTGCGACACCTGGCCCAAGTGCACCGACGACAGCCTGATCGCGACGCAGGCCCAGGGCTTCCACGGCGCCATCGAGTTCGGCAACCGGATGCTGACGTACGTGCTCAGCGCGGCCGTCGGCTGGATCATCCTCGCGGCGCGCTCGGCCAAGCCCTGGCGGCACTCGCTGACGAAACTCGGCTGGGTCCAGTTCGTCATCGTGATGGCCAACGCCGTGCTCGGCGGCATCACCGTCATGACGGGCCTCAACCCGTACAGCGTGGCGGGGCACTTCCTGCTCGCCACCGCGCTCATCGCGGTGACGACCGTCACCTGGCAGCGCGCGGCCGAGGGCGACACCGCCCCCCGCCCGCGCGTACCGGGTCCGGTGCGCAAGCTGTCGTGGGCGCTGATCGTCACCACCCTCGTGCTGATCGCGGCGGGCACGGTGGTCACCGGTTCCGGACCGCACGCCGGCGACAGCAGCGAGATCAGGCGGATGCCGTTCGACTGGACGGCCATCGCCCACGTGCACGCCGTCGCCGCCTGGGTCGTGTGCGCGCTGGCCGTCGCGATGTGGCTGGTGCTGCGCGTGGTCGACGCCCCCGTCGACACCCGGGCGCGCGCCCGCGACCTGCTGATCGTGCTGCTCGCCCAGGGCGGCATCGGCTACGTGCAGTTCTTCACCGACCTGCCCGAGGTCCTCGTCGCCGCGCACATGCTGGGCTCCTGCCTGGTGTGGATCGCGGTGCTCCGGGTCGCGCTGAGCCTGCGCGAGCGGCCGTCCGAGCAGGCGGACGTCCCGGCCCAGGGCGACCCGCAGCTCTCCGCCGTCTGAGCCGTGCGGGCCGAGGGGCCCGTGGGTGAGCGGCGCGTGGACTGACGGGCTCGCGGGCCGACGGGCGCGTGGCTAAGGGCCGTCCAGTCGGTAGACGCGGCGGGCGTTGCCCGCCGCGACCATGGCGGCCACGCGCTCCGCGTCCCGCCAGGACCAGGACCCCTCCGCGACCCAGCCGCCCAGCACCCGGCCCAGCGCCTCCCGGAACACCAGGGCGCCCACCGCGTGCAGTTCCGGCAGCCGCCCGCCGCCGCTGGAGAACAGCAGCTTCCCGAACGGCGCGAGCTCCAGCAGCTCGGCCAGGACCGCCGCGGCCCCCGCCCCGGTCCGCCCGAGGGCCGGTCCGGTGTCGGCGTAGACGTGCGGGAAGGCCGCCGCGAGCCGCGCCGCGTGCCGGTGGTGGTGCGCGAGCCCGCCGAGCAGCACCAGCCGCGCACCCGGGCCCGCGGTGGCCCGTACGAACTCCGTCAGCGGCGCCGGATCCTCCGCGCCCGTGTGCAGCTGGAGCGGCAGCCCGGACGACACCGCGCTCCACAGCAGGTGCCGCAGGAGTACGGGGTCCCGTACGGCCCCGCCCCTGGACCGCCCGGCCAGCCACCGTCCGGCCGCCCCGCGCACCTCGCCCGGACCGGGCGGATCGGGCGCGAGGGCCGTGGCGCCCGCGCCGTCGAAGGCGGCCGCGCAGGTGAAGGCCGTGGCCCCGGCGGCGGCGTGGTGGACGGCCTCGGCGAGATTGGCGAGGAAGGCGGACACCGTGCCGGAGGTGTCGGCGACCTGCTCGGCCAGTAACTCCAGCCGGACCGATTCGAAGGCCTCCGCGTCCCCGGCGAGCGCCAGCTCTTTGGGCCCGGTGAGGTCCCCGGGCACCCCGGTGTCGACCACGTAGGCGGCGACCCCGGAACCCCTGAGCAGCCGCCGCGCGGTCTCGGCCGCGCCCAGCTCGCGCCGTCGGGCCAGATAGCGGGCGGGGGCGGCGTGCGGCTCCAGGCCCAGCAGCGGCGGGCACCAGCGGCGCACCGCGAAACCGGTCTGGGTGTCGAAGAAGGTGGTGCCCGCGGCGGGCGGGCCGGCCGAGCGGACCAGCTGGGCCTCGAAGGTGCCCAGGCCCAGCTCCGTACGGAGTACTCCGTGGCAGTACTGGTCCACCAGGGGCGGCGTTTCGATCATCCGGGCATCCCGTTGCGGACGTGAGGAAGGGGCTTCCACACGTCCTAACGGGTGAGCGGGGTGTGAGGTGTTGCTCGCGCTGTTGACCGAGAACCTAGCTCTCGTGTCCGCCGAGCTGGATGCCGGCCATCCGCGTCCACTCGTACGGGCCGGTGCGCACGCGCGCCGCGAACTCCCCGTCGAACTCCTCGTGGAGGGTCAGCCCGGCCTTCTCGGCGGCCAGCTGCGCCACCGCGAAGGTCGGCGCCACCAGGTCGCCCCAGCCGCCGTCCGAACCCACGAGCACGATCCGGGTGCCGGCCTGGCCGATGTGGGCGAGCTGGCCCTCGGCGCCGCCGTGCCGCTTGGCGAAGGCGCCGATCTGCTTGGCGAGCTTCGCCGCCGTACGGTCCTGCTTCTTGTCCGCGGCGCCTGCGGTGTCCGCTGCGCCTGCGGTGTCTGCGGTGTCTCCCATGGAGGGCATGCTACCGGCGAGTAATCAGCGGAGGAAGGGATCCACGGCCACCGCCACGAACAGCAGCGACACGTAGGTGATCGACCAGTGGAACAGGCGCATCTCCTTGAGCTTCCCGCCCGTCACGCCCGCCTTGGCCCGTGCGTGCAGCGCGTGCGCCTCCCACAGCCACCAGCCGCCCGCCGCCAGCGCGACCGCGGTGTAGAACCAGCCGGTGTATCCCAGCGGGGTCAGCAGCAGCGAGACCGCCACCATCACCCAGCTGTAGAGGACGATCTGGCGCGCCACGGCCTTGTTGCCCGCCACGACGGGGAGCATCGGCACGCCGGCCCGCGCGTAGTCGTCCTTCACCTTCATCGACAGCGGCCAGTAGTGCGGCGGCGTCCAGAAGAAGATGACGAGGAAGAGGATGACCGCTGCCCAGGAGACCGAGTTCGTGACGGCCGACCAGCCGATGAGCACCGGCATGCAGCCCGCGATGCCGCCCCAGACGATGTTCTGGGCGGTGCGCCGCTTCAGCAGCATCGTGTAGACCACGACGTAGAAGAGGAGCGCGCCGAGCGACAGCGCCGCCGACAGCCAGTTGACGAGCAGGCCGAAGAAGAGGGTGGAGACCACCGCGAGGGTGAGGCCGAAGGCCAGGCACTCCCGCGGGCTGACCATCCCGGTCACCAGCGGGCGCTGCGAGGTCCGGTCCATCAGCGCGTCGATGTCGCGGTCGATGTACATGTTCAGCGCGTTGGCGCCGCCCGCGGACAAGTAGCCGCCGAAGCAGGTCACGAGGACCAGCCACAGTGACGGCACGCCCTGCTCGGCGAGGAACATCACCGGCACTGTGGTGATCAGCAGAAGTTCGATGATCCGCGGCTTGGTCAATGCCACGAAAGCCATGACGCGGGTCCCGAACGGCCGGTGACCGGGGCTCGTCCCGAGCACCGCCGCTGGACGGGATTCGACGGCCGTCACGCACACCCCTGAGAGAGAATCCAGCAAGCTCCGACGCGGGCCGTTCACAGTGTGAAGGCCCGGTTAAGGCTTGCGCGTACCACGCCACTGTAGACGTTGCACTTACGTCGCCCGGCGCCGGGGTCGCCTCGTGTTGGGCCGATCGGACCGTGCATACCTACGGGGGACGCCGCGGCCCGCACCCCCGTGCAGGGGTGAACACGGGTCGGCGGCGCGGTGACGGACTGCCTGCACTCGAATAGCTGCACGCCGTTGCGGGGGTAGGCTCGGAATCGCGCCGGTGCACCGTTCGTCACCGGGATTCATACATGTGGAGAGGAGCCCTGACCCACGGTGAGCACCAAGCCGACCACCACAGAGCTCGAGTGGACCGAACTGGACCAGCGGGCCGTCGACACCGCCCGCATCCTGGCCGCTGACGCGGTCCAGAAGGTCGGAAACGGCCACCCCGGTACGGCGATGAGCCTGGCCCCCGCCGCGTACACCCTCTTCCAGAAGGTGATGCGGCACGACCCGGCGGACCCCGAGTGGGTGGGCCGCGACCGCTTCGTGCTCTCCGCGGGGCACTCGTCCCTGACGCTCTACACCCAGCTGTACCTCGGCGGGTTCGGGCTCGAGCTGGACGACCTGAAGGCGTTCCGCACCTGGGGCTCGAAGACCCCCGGTCACCCGGAGTACGGCCACACGGCCGGCGTGGAGACCACCACCGGCCCCCTCGGCCAGGGTGTCGCCAACGCGGTGGGCATGGCCATGGCCGCCCGCTACGAGCGCGGCCTGTTCGACCCGGAGGCCGCCCCGGGCACCTCCCCGTTCGACCACATGGTCTACGCGATCGCGGGCGACGGCTGCCTCCAGGAGGGCATCTCCCACGAGGCGTCCGCACTGGCCGGCCACCAGAAGCTCGGCAACCTCGTGCTGCTGTGGGACGACAACCACATCTCCATCGAGGGTGACACGGAGACGGCCGTCTCCGAGGACACCATCCAGCGCTACGAGGCGTACGGCTGGCACGTCCAGCGCGTCGCGCAGCAGGAGAACGGCGACCTCGACCCGAAGGCGCTGTTCGCCGCTCTCCAGGCCGCCAAGGCCGAGACCGGGCGCCCGTCCTTCATCGCGGCCCGCTCGATCATCGCCTGGCCGGCCCCGCACGCCCAGAACACCGAGGCCGCCCACGGCTCCGCGCTCGGCGACGACGAGGTCGCGGCCACCAAGCGCGTCCTCGGCTTCGACCCGGAGCAGACCTTCGAGGTCTCCGACGAGGTCATCGCGCACACCCGCAGGGCGCTCGACCGCGGCCGCGAGGCCAAGGCCGCCTGGGAGAAGGACTTCTCCGCCTGGCGCACCGCCAACCCGGAGCGCGCCGCCTCGTTCGACCGCATCAACGCCAACGAGCTGCCCGCGGGCTGGGAGGACGAGCTCCCCGTCTTCGAGGCCGGCAAGGGCCTCGCCACCCGCGCCGCCTCCGGCAAGGTGCTCCAGGCGCTCGGCGCGGTCATCCCGGAGCTGTGGGGCGGCTCGGCCGACCTGGCCGGCTCCAACAACACGACCATCGACAAGAACTCCTCGTTCCTGCCGAAGGACAACCCGCTGCCGGAGGCCGACCCGTACGGCCGCACCCTCCACTTCGGCATCCGCGAGCACGCCATGGCCGCGGCCATGAACGGCATCGCCCTGCACGGCCACACCCGTGTCTACGGCGGCACCTTCCTGGTGTTCTCCGACTACATGCGCAACGCCGTGCGCCTGTCGTCCCTCATGCACCTGCCGGTGACCTACGTGTGGACGCACGACTCCATCGGTCTCGGCGAGGACGGCCCGACCCACCAGCCGGTCGAGCACCTGGCCTCGCTGCGCGCCATCCCGGGCCTGAACGTCGTCCGCCCGGCCGACGCCAACGAGACCGCGATCGCCTGGCGCGAGATCCTCAAGCGCCACACCAAGGTGTTCGGCAAGGGCGCCCCGCACGGTCTGGCGCTCACCCGCCAGGGCGTGCCGACCTACGAGCGCAACGAGGACGCCGCCAAGGGCGGGTACGTGCTCTTCGAGGCCGAAGGCGGTCCGGCCCAGGTCGTGCTCATCGGCACCGGCTCCGAGGTCCACCTCGCCGTCGAGGCCCGCGAGCAGCTCCAGGCCGAGGGCATCCCGACCCGGGTGGTCTCCATGCCGTCCGTCGAGTGGTTCGAGGAGCAGCCGCAGGAGTACAAGGACGGCGTCCTGCCCTCCTCGGTGAAGGCCCGCGTCGCGGTCGAGGCCGGCATCGGCCTGACCTGGCACCGGTACGTCGGCGACGCCGGCCGCATCGTGTCGCTGGAGCACTTCGGCGCCTCCGCCGACGCGAAGGTGCTCTTCCGCGAGTTCGGCTTCACCGCCGAGGCCGTGACCGCCGCCGCCAAGGACTCCCTCGCCGCCGCCGCGCGCTGACGCCGGTCCAGAACCAAGTAGGAGATGTAATCCCATGACAGACGCACTCAAGCGCCTCTCCGACGAAGGCGTGGCGATCTGGCTGGACGACCTGTCCCGCAAGCGCATCACGTCCGGCAACCTGGCCGAGCTCATCGACCAGTCGCACGTGGTCGGTGTCACCACCAACCCGGCGATCTTCCAGAAGGCGATCAGCGGCGGCGAGGGCTACGAGCAGCAGCTCACCGACCTCGCGACCCGCAAGGTCACCGTGGAAGAGGCCCTGCGCATGATCACCACGGCGGACGTCCGCGACGCCGCCGACATCCTGCGCCCGGTCTACGACCGCACCGACGGCCAGGACGGCCGCGTGTCGATCGAGGTCGACCCGCGCCTGGCGCACAACACGCCGGCGACCATCGCCGAGGCCAAGCAGCTCGCGTGGCTGGTGGACCGCCCGAACACGCTCATCAAGATCCCGGCGACCAAGGCCGGCCTGCCGGCGATCACCGAGGTCATCGGCAAGGGCATCAGCGTCAACGTCACGCTGATCTTCTCGCTGCAGCGCTACCGCGAGGTCATGGACGCGTACCTGGCGGGCCTGGAGAAGGCCAAGGCCGCGGGCCTGGACCTGTCCCTGATCCACTCGGTCGCCTCCTTCTTCGTGTCCCGCGTGGACAGCGAGATCGACAAGCGCCTGGACGCGGTGGGCACGGACGAGGCGAAGGCCCTCAAGGGCAAGGCGGCGCTCGCCAACGCCCGTCTGGCCTACGAGGCGTACGAGGAGGTGTTCTCCTCGGACCGCTGGGCCGCCCTGGAGCGCGTCGGAGCCAACAAGCAGCGTCCGCTGTGGGCCTCGACGGGCGTCAAGGACCCGGCGTACAAGGACACCCTGTACGTGGAAGACCTGGTCGCCCCGAACACGGTGAACACCATGCCGGAGGCCACCCTGGAGGCCACCGCCGACCACGGGCAGATCACGGGCGACACCGTGCGCGGCTCCTACGAGCAGGCCCGTGCCGAGCTCGACGCGGTCGCGAAGCTGGGCATTTCGTACGACGATGTGGTGCAGCTGCTCGAGGACGAGGGCGTCGAGAAGTTCGAGGCGTCCTGGAACGACCTGCTGAAGTCGACCGAGGCGGAGCTTGAGCGCCTTGCCCCCACGGAGGCCTGAACACCTTGTCTGTGAACGGAGCGAACCCGCTTCGTGACGCACAGGACCGGCGGCTCCCGCGCATCGCGGGGCCGTCCGGCCTGGTCATTTTCGGCGTTACGGGTGACCTGTCGCGCAAGAAGCTGATGCCTGCCGTCTACGACCTGGCCAATCGCGGCCTGCTCCCGCCCGGCTTCTCGCTGATCGGGTTCGCCCGCCGCGAGTGGGAGCACGAGGACTTCGCCCAGGAGGTGTACGAGGCCGTCAAGGAGCACTCGCGCACCCCCTTCCGGGAGGAGGTCTGGCAGCAGCTGGTGCAGGGCTGCCGCTTCGTGCAGGGCGACTTCGACGACGACGCGGCCTTCGAGACCCTGAAGGCGACGATCGACGAGCTGGACAAGGCGCAGGGCACGGGCGGCAACTTCGCCTTCTACCTGTCGGTCCCGCCCAAGTGGTTCCCGAAGGTGGTCCAGCAGCTCAAGGACCACGGGCTGGCCCAGAAGGAAGGCTCCTGGCGGCGCGCCGTCATCGAGAAGCCCTTCGGCCACGACCTGAAGAGCGCCGAGGAGCTCAACAAGGTCGTTCACGAGGTCTTCCCCCGTGACGAGGTCTTCCGGATCGACCACTACCTCGGCAAGGAGACCGTCCAGAACATCCTGGCGCTCCGCTTCGCCAACACCATGTTCGAGCCGATCTGGAACCGGTCGTACGTCGACCACGTGCAGATCACCATGGCCGAGGACATCGGCATCGGCGGCCGGGCCGGGTACTACGACGGCATCGGCGCGGCCCGTGACGTCATCCAGAACCACCTGCTGCAGCTGCTCGCGCTGACCGCGATGGAGGAGCCCGGCTCCTTCCACCCCAAGGCGCTGGTGGCGGAGAAGCTCAAGGTGCTCAGCGCCGTCGAGATCCCCGAGGACCTGGGCAAGCACACCGTGCGCGGCCAGTACGCGGCGGCGTGGCAGGGCGGCGAGAAGGTCGTCGGGTACCTCGAAGAGGACGGCATCGACCCCAAGTCGAAGACCGACACCTACGCGGCCATCCGGCTGGAGATCAACAACCGCCGCTGGGCGGGCGTCCCGTTCTACCTGCGGACCGGCAAGCGCCTGGGCCGCCGGGTGACCGAGATCGCCGTGGTCTTCAAGCGCGCCCCGTACCTGCCGTTCGAGTCGGGCGCGACCGAGGAGCTGGGGCAGAACGCCCTGGTCATCCGGGTCCAGCCGGACGAGGGCGTGACGGTCCGCTTCGGTTCCAAGGTTCCGGGCACCTCCATGGAGGTCCGGGACGTCACGATGGACTTCGCCTACGGCGAGTCCTTCACGGAGTCGAGCCCCGAGGCGTACGAGCGGCTCATCCTCGACGTGCTCCTCGGCGACGCGAACCTCTTCCCGCGTCACCAGGAAGTCGAACTGTCCTGGAACATCCTCGACCCGATCGAGGAGTACTGGGACAAGCACGGCAAGCCCGCGCAGTACCCGTCGGGCACCTGGGGGCCGGTCGAGGCGGACGAGATGCTCGCACGAGACGGACGGAGCTGGCGCCGGCCATGAAGATCGACCTCACGGAGACCAACTCCAGCAAGATCAATGCCGCGATGGTGCAGGCACGCCGGGACATCGGCACGCCGGCCATCGGCATGGTCCTCACGCTGGTGATCGTGACCGACGAGGAGAACGCGTACGACGCGCTCAAGTCGGCGAACGACGCGTCCCACGAACACCCCTCGCGGATCGTCGTCGTCATCAAGCGGGCCAGCCGCTCCCCCCGCAGCCGCCGCGACGCCCGGCTCGACGCGGAAGTCCGCGTCGGGGCGGACTCCGGCAGCGGTGAGACGGTCGTGCTCCGCCTTCACGGCGAACTGGTCGACCACGCCCAGTCGGTGGTTCTCCCCCTGCTCCTGCCGGACGCCCCGGTCGTCGTCTGGTGGCCGGACGGTGCGCCCGCGGACCTGGCGGGCGATCCGCTGGGAACGCTGGGCCAGCGCCGGATCTCGGACACGTACTCCTGCGAGGACCCGACCCGGGAGCTCAGCGCCCGGGGGGCGGCGTACGCCCCGGGGGACACGGACCTCTCGTGGACCCGCATCACCCCGTGGCGTTCCATGCTGGCGGCCGCGCTGGACCAGCAGCAGCTGTCGGTCACGTCGGCGACCGTCGAGGGCGAGGACGAGAACCCGAGCTGCGAGCTGCTGGCCATGTGGCTGGCGGACCGGCTCAAGGTCCCGGTCACGCGCACGCTGTCCGCGGGCCCCGGCCTGACGGCGGTACGCCTGTCGACCAAGGACGGCGACATCGTCCTGGACCGCGCGGACGGGGCGCTGGCCACGCTGTGCATGCCGGGGCAGCCCGACCGTGCGGTGGCGCTCAAGCGCCGCGACACGGCCGAGCTCCTGGCGGAGGAGCTGCGCCGGCTGGACCCGGACAACACGTACGAGTCCGCGCTGAAGTTCGGCGTGACCAAGCTCCAGCCCCCGGCCCCGGCCAAGCCCGAAGCCCCCGCCAAGGCGGAGGCCGAGCCGAAGGCCGAGGCCAAGCCGGAGGACCCGAAGCCGGCCGCCAAGCCTTCGAAGAAGTCCGCGAACAAGTAACGGGTCCCTGCGGGAAACTGGGGCTCCGCCCCAGACCCCGCGCCTCAAACGCCGGCGAGGCTGGATTTTCCAGCCCGTCCGGCGTTTGAGGACCGGGTCCGGGCGGAGCCCGGTTGCTCCGCGCAGCGGCACCCGCCCCCTGAACTACACAAAAGGCGGCAACACCATGGGTATGACGACTCCCCAGGTCGTCGTCCACCGGGACAAGGAACTGATGGCCCAGGCCACCGCGGCCCGGCTCATCACGAAGATCGTGGACGCGCAGGCGGCCCGCGGCACCGCGTCCGTGGTCCTCACCGGCGGACGCAACGGCAACGGCCTCCTCGCGGCACTGGCCACCGCCCCCGCCCGCGACGCCGTCGACTGGGCGCGGCTGGACCTCTGGTGGGGCGACGAGCGGTACGTCCCCGCCGACGATCCCGAGCGCAATCACACCCAGGCCCGCGAGGCCCTCCTGGACTCGGTCCCGGTGGACCCCGCCCGCGTGCACGTGATGCCGGCCTCGGACGGCCCGTACGGGGCCGACGTCGACGCGGCCGCGGCCGCCTACGCGGCCGAGCTCGCGAAGGCGGCCGGCCCCGAGGACCACGGTCCGGTGCCCCGCTTCGACGTTTTGATGCTGGGCGTGGGCCCGGACACGCACGTGGCCTCGCTCTTCCCGGAGCACCCGGCGGCCCGCGAGAGCGAGCGGACGGTGGTCGGCGTCCACGGCGCCCCGAAGCCCCCGCCCACCCGGATCTCCCTGACGCTCCCGGCGATCCGGGCGGCCCGTGAGGTCTGGCTGCTGGCGGCGGGCGAGGACAAGGCCGGCGCGGTGTCCATCGCCCTCGGCGGCGCGGGCGGGGTCCAGGCCCCGGCCGCGGCCGCCTACGGCCGCTCCCGCACCCTGTGGCTGCTGGACCGTGCGGCGGCGGCGAAGCTCCCGGCCGGGATGTACCCCCCGGCCTCCTGACCGGTACGACGCGAAGGGCCCGCTCTCCCGAGGAGAGCGGGCCCTTCGGCCGTCCGGCGGCCCTTCGGCCGTCAGCTCCGGCCGCGCAGCTTCCGGTACGTGGCCACCAGCGCCTTCGTCGAGGCGTCCAGGCCCTCCACGTCCGCGCCCTCGCTCAGGGCGGGCTCGACGCGCTTGGCGAGCACCTTGCCGAGCTCGACGCCCCACTGGTCGAAGGAGTCGATGTTCCACACCGCGCCCTGGACGAACACCTTGTGCTCGTACAGCGCGATCAGCTGGCCCAGCACCCCGGGGGTGAGCTCGGTCGCCAGGATGGTGGTCGTGGGGTGGTTGCCGTGGAAGGTCTTGTGCGGGACCAGCGACTCCGGCGCCCCCTCGGCGCGCACCTCGTCGGCCGTCTTGCCGAAGGCCAGCGCCTGGGTCTGCGCGAAGAAGTTGGCCATCAGCAGGTCGTGCTGGGCCGCCGGGGCCGCCTCCAGCTCGGCCACCGGCTTCGCGAAGCCGATGAAGTCCGCGGGGATCACCTTCGTGCCCTGGTGGATCAGCTGGTAGTAGGCGTGCTGCCCGTTGGTGCCGGGCGTGCCCCAGACCACCGGGCCGGTCTGCCACTCGACCGGATTGCCGTCGCGGTCCACGGACTTGCCGTTGGACTCCATGTCCAGCTGCTGCAAGTACGCGGTGAAGCGCGAGAGGTAGTGGCTGTACGGGAGCACCGCGTGCGACTGCGCGTCGAAGAAGGCGCCGTACCAGATCCCCAACAGGCCCATGAGCAGCGGGACGTTCTCCTCCGCCGGCGCCGTGCGGAAGTGCTGGTCCATCAGGCGGAAGCCGGCCAGCAGGTCGCGGAAGGCGCCGGGGCCGATCGCGATCATCAGGGAGAGGCCGATGGCCGAGTCGAAGGAGTAGCGGCCGCCGACCCAGTCCCAGAACTCGAACATGTTGGCCGGATCGATGCCGAAGTCGGTGACCTTCTCGGCGTTGGTCGACAGGGCGACGAAGTGCCGTGCCACGGCCTCCCGGTCTCCGCCGAGGCCGGCCAGCAGCCAGCCGCGCGCCGAGGTGGCGTTGGTGATGGTCTCGATGGTGGTGAAGGTCTTCGAGGCGATGATGAACAGCGTCTCGGCCGGGTCCAGGTCCCGCACGGCCT
This sequence comes from Streptomyces sp. NPDC090045, assembly GCF_044747975.1. Taxonomy (NCBI): domain Bacteria; kingdom Bacillati; phylum Actinomycetota; class Actinomycetes; order Kitasatosporales; family Streptomycetaceae; genus Streptomyces; species Streptomyces sp. NPDC090045. Next base: position 94,309 of record NZ_JBIVFA010000016.1, on the reverse strand, counting down.
CGTGGAGGTCCGCGCCGTCGACGTTGGACACGAAGCGCACGGTCAGGCCGCGGTCGGCGAAGGCGCGCAGGGCCTCGTAGGCCATCGCCGGACCGAGGTCGGAGCCGCCGATGCCGATGTTGACGACGTTCTTGATGCGCTTGCCGGTGAAGCCGGTCCACTCCCCCGACCTGACCTGGTCGGCGAAGGCCGCCATCTTGTCCAGGACGGCGTGCACGCCGGGGACCACGTCCTCGCCGTCCACCTCGACGACGACGTCCCTCGGTGCGCGCAGGGCGGTGTGCAGCACCGCCCGGTCCTCGGTCGTGTTGATCTTGTCGCCACGGAACATCGCCTCGCGCAGCTCGGCCACGCCCGTGGCCGCGGCCAGCTCGCGGAGCAGCGCGAGCGTCTCGTCGGTGACGAGGTGCTTCGAGTAGTCGATGTGCAGGTCCCCGACCCGCAGGGTGTAGCCGGCGCCGCGGCCGGGATTCTCCTGGAACAGCTCCCGCAGATGCGTCTGCCCGAATTCCTCCCGGTGCTTGCCCAGTGCAAGCCACTCGGGCGTCCGGTTGACCTTCGTACGGCTGCCTGCGTTCATCTCGGACATCAACCCACTTCTTCCGTCCTGTCGTGCCCCGCCGGCTCCAACTTAAGGGATGAGAAGCGGCGCAACGCACACAAAGAGGCCCGGCTCCGCGGGAGATGATTCCTGCGGGGCCGGGCCTCACGTCACACACTTGGGGCGGTGTCAGATCTCGCCGCGGAGTTTCGCGAGCGCCTCGGCGAGGATCGCCTCGCCGTCGGCGTCCGAGCGTCGTTCCCGTACGTACGCCAGGTGCGTCTTGTACGGTTCGGTGCGCGGCGGCGCGGGCGGGTTGTCCCGGTCCTGGCCGGCCGGGAACCCGCAGCGCGGGCAGTCCCAGGTGTCCGGCACCTGTGCGTCGCTGGCGAAGCTGGGCTGCGTCTCGTGCCCGTTCGAGCACCAGAAGGAGATGCGCAGGCGGGGCGCGGACTCGCCGCGCTCTGCCTCGCCCATCGGCCCCGCTCCGACCCGGCTACCACGGATCGCGTTGCCACTTGCCACGGTCGTAACTCCCTGCGTGATGGTGCCGCGGAGTGTGAGTGGAATTTCCGCCGCGGAGCGCCCAAGTCTACGTAAGGCCCAACGCACGTCCAGTGAGCGGAGTTACTGATTCCGCGCCAGGAACGACGGACCTCATGATAGGCCGGGCACCACCGACAGGACTGCCGGAATGGCCAGAACGGTCAGCTGCTCGACTTCATCAGCAGACCGAGCGCGACGATGCACGCGAACCACAGCAGACCCACGACGACGGTGATGCGGTCCAGGTTGCGCTCCGCGACGGAGGAACCGCCGACCGACGACTGCATTCCGCCGCCGAACATGTCGGAGAGGCCGCCGCCCTTGCCCTTGTGCATCAGCACGAGCAGCATCAGCAGGGCGCTGAAGACGATCAGGGCGATCGAGAACCCCATAATCACGGCTGATTCCTACTTTCTGGCTTTTTCAGGCTTTCCGGCTTTGCGTGATGTGCGCGGGGGCCAGTGGCTGGTGGTTCAGCCCCTGGCCCCCGCAAGGGTACGACGGATCGGCCCTACCGCATACTCACTGGTCGCGGAAGCGGACGATCTTGACGAACTCGTCCGCGTCCAGCGCCGCGCCGCCGATCAGGGCGCCGTCGACGTCGGGCTGGGCCATGATCGCCGCGATGTTCCCGGACTTCACGGAGCCGCCGTACTGGATGCGGACCTTGTCGGCCAGCTCCTGCGAGTACAGCTCCGCGAGGCGGGTGCGGATCGCCCCGCAGACCTCCTGGGCGTCGTCCGGGGTGGCGACCTCGCCGGTGCCGATGGCCCAGACGGGCTCGTACGCGATCACGATGGACTCGACCTGCTCGGCCGGGACGTCCTTGAGGCCGCCGTCGAGCTGGCTCAGCGTGTACGGGACCTGCTGCCCGGCCTTGCGGACGTCCAGGCCCTCGCCGACGCACAGGATCGGGGTGACCCCGTGCCGGTAGGCGGCCTTGACCTTGGCGTTGCAGATCTCGTCCGTCTCACCGTGGTACTGGCGGCGCTCGCTGTGGCCGACGGCCACGTACGTGCACTTCAGCTTCGCCAGCATGGAGCCGGAGATCTCACCGGTGTAGGCGCCGGAGTCCTGCGCGGAGAGGTCCTGGGCGCCGTACTTGATCTTCAGCTTGTCGCCGTCGACCAGGGTCTGGACCGAGCGCAGGTCGACGAAGGGCGGCAGGACCGCGACCTCGACGGCGTCGTAGTCCTTGTCTGCGAGCGCGAAGGCGAGCTTCTGAACGTGGGCGATGGCCTCGAGGTGGTTGAGGTTCATCTTCCAGTTGCCCGCCATGAGCGGGGTGCGCGTGGTCATACGGTTTCAGCCCTCCAGGGCGGCGAGGCCGGGGAGCGTCTTGCCCTCGAGGTATTCGAGGGAGGCGCCGCCACCGGTCGAGATGTGGCCGAAAGCATTCTCGTCGAAGCCGAGGATGCGGACCGCGGCGGCGCTGTCTCCGCCGCCGACGACGGTGAAGGCGCTGCTGTCGAGCAGTGCCTGGGCGATGGCCGTGGTACCGCCGGCGTAGTCGGGGTGTTCGAACACGCCGACCGGGCCGTTCCAGAAGACGGTCTTGGCATCGGCGATCTTCGACGCGTACAGCTCGCGCGTCCGGGGGCCGATGTCCAGACCCTCCTTGTCGGCGGGGATCTTGTCCGCGTCGACGGTCTCGAAGGTGGCCGGAGTCTTGCCCTTGAGGTCCGGGAACTCCGCGGAGACCAGCACGTCGACCGGGAGGACCAGCTCGACGCCGGTGTCCTCGGCGCGCTGCATGTACTCCTTGACCTTGTCCACCTGGTCCTTCTGGAGCAGGGAGATGCCGACCTCGTAGCCCTTGGCGTAGAGGAAGGTGTAGGCCATGCCGCCGCCGATGAGGATGCGGTCGGCCTTGCCGAGCAGCTCGTCGATGACGGCGAGCTTGTCGGAGACCTTGGCGCCGCCGAGGACCACGACGTACGGGCGCTCGACCTCGGCGGTGAGCTTCTTCAGGACGCCGACCTCGGTGGCGATGAGCTGGCCGGCCGCGTGCGGGAGGCGCGCGGGCAGGTCGAAGACCGAGGCGTGCTTGCGGTGGACGGCACCGAAGCCGTCGCCGACGTAGACGTCGGCGAGCTCGGCGAGCTGGTCCGCGAAGGCGCCGCGCTCGGCGTCGTCCTTCGAGGTCTCGCCGGCGTTGAAGCGCAGGTTCTCGATGACGGCCACCTGGCCGTCGCCGAGGGCCGCGACGGTCTCCTTGGCGGAGGCGCCGACGGTGTCGGCGGCGAAGGCGACGTCCGCACCGAGCAGTTCGCCGAGGCGCGTGGCGGCGGGGGCGAGCGAGAAGGCCGGCTCCACGCCGGTTCCCTTGGGGCGGCCCAGGTGCGAGGCCACGATGACGCGGGCGCCGGCGGCGGCGAGCTTCGCGATCGTGGGCTGGACGGCGCGGATGCGGCCGTCGTCGGTGATGCGGACTCCGTCCAGCGGGACGTTCAGGTCCGCGCGGACGAAGACCCGCTTGCCCTTGACGCCCTCGGCGAGGAGTTCATCGATCGTCTTCATGTGTACCTACTCCTTTGTGCCCTTCACTCGAAGGGCGAGGAAGGGAGAACGAGGCAAGCAACAGGGCCCGTGCGGCGCTTCGTCGCGCTGCTCGGACCCTGTGCTCACATCGTGGTGCCTTGCCTACGTGCTTAGAGCTGACCGCCGACGAAGACGGTGAGGTCGACGAGACGGTTGGAGTAGCCCCACTCGTTGTCGTACCAGCCGACGACCTTAACCTGCGTGCCTTCCTGGACCATGGTCAGGGAGGAGTCGAAGGTGCAGGACGCGGGCCAGTTCACGATGTCGGAGGAGACGATCGCGTCCTCGGTGTAGTCGAGGATGCCCTTGAGCTGTCCCTCGGCGGCCTTCTGGAAGGCGGCGTTGATCTCTTCCACGGTGGTCTCGCGGGAGAGCTCCAGGACCAGGTCGGTGACCGAACCGGTCGGAACCGGGACGCGCATGGCGATACCGTCCAGCTTGCCCTTGAGCTGCGGCAGGACCAGGGCGGTGGCCTTGGCGGCACCGGTGGAGGTCGGGATGATGTTCTCGGCGGCGGCGCGGGCGCGGCGCAGGTCCGAGTGCGGGAAGTCCAGGATGCGCTGGTCGTTCGTGTACGCGTGGACCGTCGTCATCATGCCCTTGACGATGCCGAAGTTCTCGTCGAGGACCTTGGCCATCGGCGCCACACAGTTGGTGGTGCAGGAGGCGTTGGAGATGACGTGGTGGCTGGCCGCGTCGTACTTGTCCTGGTTGACGCCCATCACGATGGTGATGTCCTCGTCCTTGGCCGGAGCCGAGATGAGGACCTTCTTCGCGCCGGCCGCGATGTGCTTGGCGGCGTCGGCCTTCTTCGTGAAGATGCCGGTGGACTCGATGACGATGTCGGCGCCCAGCTCACCCCAGGGGAGGTTCGCGGGGTCGCGCTCGGCGAAGGTCTTGAACGTCTGGCCACCGACGGTAATGCTGTTGTCGGTGTGGCTGACCTCGTGCTTCAGCCGGCCCAGGATGGTGTCGTACTTGAGCAGGTGCACCAGGGTCGCGTTGTCAGTCAGGTCGTTGACACCGACGATCTCGATGTCCGCTCCCTGCTCCAGGAGCGCCCGGAAATAGTTACGGCCAATGCGGCCAAAACCGTTGATGCCTACGCGGATCGTCACGAACCGATCTCCTCGTTGGTGCGCCGGTTAGTGCGCCGGCGAGCTGAAATGGGATGTCCCCGACCGCTTACGACCCTACCTCTCCGTGAGCTTTTGGGTGACATCGGTCGGGGCCTGACACGCCCCCCGGTCCCGTACCTGACGCTCCGGAACAGGACCGGGGGACTTTGGTCCCTGTCACTCAGGGTGAGTGACGAAGGGGCCGCTGATCAGCGGTTCAGCGTGCGCAGTGCCTTACCGACGAGTAGCGCGCGGTCCGCCGCGGCGGACACGTGCTCCAGGCCGAAGCCGAGCAGGACGGTGTCACGGGTAGTGACCGCCGCGAAGGACTTGAACAGCTCGCCGGACCGGGACCAATCGCCGGGAACTTCAGGGCTTCCGGCGGGTGCGCCCTGGGCCGTCCAGACGCCGAGCGAGGACTCGAAGCCCTCGACGGCCTGGTCCGCTCCGCCGACCGACAGGCGCGCCTCGTCCGCGAAGACGCCGCGGCCGCCCGAGCCCGGGTCGGTGATGTAGGAGAGCGAGACCTCGACGGTCTTGCCCGCGTACGCACTCAGGTCGAAGGAAACCTGCTTCCAGCCGCCGGAGGAACCGGTGAAGCTGTTCCACGCGCCGCTGGTGCCCTGCGCGGTGCAGCCGCCGGAGTCCAGGGTGAGGTAACGGCGGAGGAAGGGGTGGCCGTTCATGAAGAACCCGGCCGCGCACTCCTCCGGCACCGTGGTGCTGCTCAGACCGCCCTTGTCCGGCAGCGTCGTCCAGTCGTCGCCGCCGGCCGTACGGGCCTCCAGCGCGGCGTGGTCGTAGCCCTCCTCGGTGTTCCAGTTGAGGGCGAGCTTCAGCTGCGGCTGGTCGGCCGCGGTGACGCCGGTGAGGTCGATCGTGCGGACGAGGCGCTTCCAGTCGTCGTCCGCGTGCAGGGCCGAGGCCATCCCGGTGCCCGCGTAGGGGGCGTACGGGTTGACGACCCCGGTGAACTGGCCCGCCTGGGCGCTCTTGAACTGCGGGAACTGCGCGGGCGCCAGGGTCTCGGAGGTGACCGTGTAGGCGCCGGGGGCGTTCAGCGGGTTGCCCGCGGCGTCGCCGAGGCCGCCCTTCGCCCCGCTCAGGGCGCCGGCGCCGGTGAAGCCGCTGGCGCCGGGCGTGCTGGTACGGCCGTACGCGCCGAGCCAGTACTGGCTGAAGTCGTTGGTCACGGCGCGGCCGACCTGGGCGTTGCCGCCCGCCAGCTCACCGGCCTCGATCAGCTTGCCGCCCTCGTTCAGGAAGTCGCGCACCGCCAGCTGGGTGTCACCGCCCGGGCTCTTGGCCCCGGTGTAGTGAACGGCCGTACGGAAGTGCGAGAGCACGCCCAGGTGGTGCGGGGCGCCCTGGGTCGCCACGTCCCAGACCGCCGCGGACTTCTTGTTGGCGCGCAGGGCGTCGACGTAGCTCTGGGCGTGCTGGGCCTTGGCCCCCTCCTCGGCGATCACCAGGACGTCCGCGCGGGGCCGCTCGGCCACCGTGTACGTGAAGTGCTCGCTGGAGACGGTCCTGCCGGAGCGGTCGCGGCCGGTGAACCAGACCTCCACCTTGTCACCGGGCTTCGCGCCGTCGACCTCGGCGCGGTACTCGTCGAACCAGTTGTTGTCATCGCCGCCGTAGACCTCGCCGCCCTTCCAGGCCTTGAGCTCCTCGTCGTGCGTGCGGCCGCCGTTGATCCGGAAGTTGAGCTCCTTGTCCTTCAGCGCCTTGCGGGCCGTGACGGAGACCGTCTGGTCCTCGCCGCGGGCCGCGTAGGAGGTGGTGAAGGGGTCGAGGGTGAAGTCCGCGGCGCTCAGGCCCACGGAGGACACCGGGCGGTCCGGCTGCGCGGCGCTCTCGCCCACCGAGAGCGCGAAGGGGATGTTCTTGGCGAACTCCGCCTGGATGAGCTTCTCGTCGTCCGGGAAGTTGAAGCCTGAGGCGCAGTCCTCGGGCTTCCACTGGTCGTTCGGGTCGGCCGCGGAGGCGGTCTGACAGGTGGTCATCTCCGGCGTGAACATCATGATGCCGTTGACGTTGGAGGCGTGGCCGTCGGCCTCGCCGTTCGTGGTGTAGAGCTCGGAGGAGACCTGCGGGTAGTAGCCGGGGACCGCGGGGTTCTCCGGGGTGCCGGCGAGCGCCTTGTAGGCGACGTCGTCGGGGGTGGGGGTGGCCACCTGCCAGCCCACGCCGTAGAGGATCAGTTCGGCGGCGGAGTGGTAGTTGATCGCGTAGTCGAAGCCGATGCGCTTCTGGAAGGCGTCGAGGGCGGTGGTCTCCGGCTCGGAGGAGGCCTTCGGGCCGCGGTAGGTCTCGCTCGCCTGGTTCGGCGAGGAACCCTCGTTGTCGTAGCCCCACTTGAAGGCGAAGTTGCGGTTGAGGTCGACCCCGTCGCCGGCGCTGGTCCTGCCATCGCCGTTGTTGTCGCGCAGATTCTTGCGCCACAGCCGCTCGCCGTCCGGCGCGTGCGTGAAGTCGTACCCGTCCGGGTTGGCGGAGAGCAGGAACCACAGCTCGGTCGAGTCCACCAGCTTGGTGATCCGCTGGTCCTTGCCGTAGTTGTCGATCGTGTGGTGCATCAGCCGCCGGGTCATCTCGGGGGTGATCCACTCACGGGCGTGCTGGTTGGACATGTAGAGCACGGAGGGCTTGTCGCCGTCCTTGGTCTTCTTGGCGTTCTTGCTGACCTTGAGGGCGAGGATGTCCTTGCCCTGGACGGTCTTGCCGATGGAGACGACCTTGGTGAGCGCCGGGTTCTCCTGCGCCGTGCGCAGGATCTCCTCCTGGAGGCCGCCCTTGCCGCTGTACGGGCGGAACACGCCGTCGCCCGCCGCCTTGGCGCGGGCCAGCCCCTGGGCCCCGATCTTCCGCTCGGCGAGCTTGACGCCCTGACCGGCGAGCTCCTTGGCCTGACCGCCGGTGAGGAAGAGCTCGACCCGGGCGGTCCCGGTCTCCGGGGCGCGCTCGGTGAGCTCGTGGGCGTCCTGGCCGGCGGCGAGGACGAGCGGGACCTGTTCCCGGGTGATGTCGGCGTCGTAGACCCGTACCTCGTCGGCGCCGGGTGCGGTGCCGGAACCGGGTTGGGCCTGGGCCGCCACGGGTAGTGCGGCGAGTGTGCTTGCGAAGACGAGTGCGCTTGCGGCGAGGATCGATCTCGCGCGGTGCCTCATGTGCCCCCCTGGGCGTCGTCTGCCACGAAAGCTTCGGACGCCAGACTCAAGACCGGCCCATGCTCATGTCAATGGGGCCTACGGCAAAGGGGCCCGCACGAGTGATCGCGCGGACCCCTTTGCCGTACACGGGGATCAGCGGCTAACCGGCCATGTTGTCGGCCATCTCCTCGCTGAGGTCGAGGTTCGACTCGGTGCCCGGGACGCCGAGGTCCTGGGCCCGCTTGTCGGCCATCGCCAGCAGGCGGCGGATCCGGCCCGCGACCGCGTCCTTGGTCAGCGGCGGGTCGGCGAGCGCGCCCAGCTCCTCCAGGGAGGCCTGCTTGTGCTCCATGCGCAGCCGGCCGGCCGCGGCGAGGTGCTCGGGGACCTCCTCGCCGAGGATCTCCAGCGCGCGCTGCACGCGGGCGCCGGCAGCCACCGCGGCACGCGCCGAGCGGCGCAGGTTGGCGTCGTCGAAGTTGGCGAGGCGGTTGGCGGTGGCGCGGACCTCGCGCCGCATCCGCCGCTCCTCCCAGGCCAGCACCGACTCGTGGGCGCCGAGGCGGGTCAGCAGGGCGCCGATCGCGTCGCCGTCGCGGACCACGACCCGGTCGACGCCGCGCACCTCGCGGGCCTTGGCGGCGATGGAGAGCCTGCGGGCGGCGCCCACCAGGGCCAGGGCGGCCTCCGGGCCGGGGCAGGTGACCTCCAGGGAGGAGGACCGGCCCGGCTCGGTGAGCGAGCCGTGGGCCAGGAAGGCGCCGCGCCACGCCGCCTCGGCGTCGCACGTGGCTCCGGAGACCACCTGCGGGGGAAGACCCCGGATGGGGCGGCCGCGGCCGTCCACGAGGCCCGTCTGGCGCGCCAGCTGGTCACCGCCGGCCACGACGCGGACCACGTAGCGGCTGCCGCGGCGCAGTCCGCCGGGGGCCATCACCACCAGGTCCGAGGAATGGCCGAAGATCTCCAGGATGTCCTTGCGCAGGCGTCTCGCCGCGATCCCGGTGTCGAGCTCCGCCTCGATGACGATGCGGCCGCTCACCAGGTGCAGGCCGCCCGCGAACCGAAGGATCGCCGAGACCTCCGCCTTCCTGCAGCAGGTCCGGGTGACGGGGAGGCGGGAGATCTCATCCTTCACCGCGGGCGTCATCGCCATGGGCCGATCCTTCCATGCATCCGAAAAATACGGTCGTACGCGGCGGCCAGCAGCTCCGGATCGTGCTTCGGAGAACCGTCCTGCCTGGCCACGGGGGCCAGCTCGACCGCGGCACCGAACCGTTTCGCGGCATCGGCGAGGGACTCGCGGTCGGGTACGGCGGCCTCGTCGGCCAGCACCACGTCCAGGGCGAGTTTAGGGGCGTGTCGGGCCAAAACCTCCAAATGACGCTGCGGAGAGAAGCCCTCTGTTTCGCCGGGCTGCGGCGCGAGGTTCAGCGAGAGGACCCGGCGGGCCTTCGTCTCGACCAGCGCGTCGAGCAGTTCCGGCACCAGCAGGTGCGGAATGACGGAGGAGAACCAGGACCCCGGGCCGAGCACCACCCAGTCGGCGTCCAGGACCGCCGCGACGGCCTCCGGCACGGCCGGCGGGTCGCTCGGCACCACCTGTACGGAAAGCACCTCGCCCGGAGTCAGGGCCACCGTGGCCTGCCCGCGGACGGTGTCCACGTCCTCGGGACGGGCCGGGTCGTGCCCCCTGACCAGGGCCTGGAGCTCCAGCGGCACCGCCGACATCGGCAGCACCCGGCCCTGGGCGCCGAGCAGCCTGCCCACCAGGTCGAGGGCCTGGACGGGGTCGCCGAGCTGTTCCCACAGGGCGACGATCAGCAGGTTGCCGACGGCGTGCCCGTGCAGGTCGCCCTCGGACTGGAAGCGGTGCTGGATGACCCGGGCCCAGGTCTGGCCCCAGTCGTCGTCCCCGCACAGCGCGGCCAGCGCCTTGCGCAGGTCGCCGGGCGGCAGCACGTCGAGCTCCTCCCGGAGCCGGCCGCTGGAGCCGCCGTCGTCGGCGACGGTGACCACGGCGGTGAGGTCACCGGTGATCCGGCGCAGGGCGGCGAGGGAGGCCGACAGGCCCTGGCCGCCGCCGAGCGCCACCACCTTGGGCGTGGCGCCGCGCCGGCGGCCGGAACGGCCGGAGCGGCCCGCGCCGTCCTCGCCCCGTCCCGGGGTGAGGCGGCGCAGACGGCTCAGCCGCGGGGTCCGTGCGGTCACTCGCGCCCCATGTCCCGGTGGACGACGACGGTCTCGACTCCCTCGGAGGCGAGGCGGGCGGCGAGCTTCTCGGACATGGCCACGCTGCGGTGCTTGCCGCCCGTGCACCCGACCGCGATGGTCACGTACCGCTTGCCCTCGCGGCGGTAGCCGGTGGCGATGAGCTGGAGCAGCTCGGTGTAGCGGTCGAGGAACTCCTTGGCGCCGGGCTGGCTGAAGACGTACCCCGACACCTCCTCGTTGAGCCCGGTGAAGGGGCGCAGCTCCGGGACCCAGTGCGGGTTCGGGATGAAGCGGCAGTCGACGACGAGGTCGGCGTCGACGGGGAGGCCGTACTTGTAGCCGAAGGACATGACGGTGGCCCGCAGCTCGGGCTCCTCGTCCCCGGCGAACTGGGCGTCCATCTTGGCGCGCAGCTCGTGCACGTTCAGGCTGGAGGTGTCGATCACCAGGTCGGCGTCGCCGCGCAGCTCGCGCAGCAGGTCCCGCTCGGCGGCGATGCCGTCGGTGATGCGGCCGTCGCCCTGGAGCGGGTGCGGGCGGCGGACCGACTCGAAGCGCCGGACCAGGGCGTCGTCGGAGGACTCCAGGAAGACGATGCGGCGGGTGACGCCCTTGCTGTCGAGGTCGGCCAGGGACTCGCGCAGGGCGTCGAAGAACTGGCGGCCGCGGACGTCGACGACGACGGCGATGCGCGCCACGTTGCCCTGGGAGCGGGCACCGAGCTCCACCATGGTGGGGATCAGCGCCGGCGGGAGGTTGTCGACGACGAACCAGCCGAGGTCCTCCAGACACTTGGCCGCCGTACTGCGGCCGGCCCCGGACATGCCGGAGATGATCACCAGCTCGGGGATGGCCGCCTCGGCGGTCTCGCCGGGCTCCACTGTCGTGCCCGTACTCACCTGTGCTCCGTCTCGGTCGTGCGTGGTCTCGTGCTCGGTCATTGCTCGGTCCCCCGTTCGGACGATGGCTCCCGGCTACTGCCGGGAGGTGTCCCCGCCCGCGGGGGCGGGGTTCTCATCCTCAATGATCTCTCCTGTGGCCGTGTTGACGGCAGGGCCGGCGGGGACCGCCCCGGCGAGGGCCGCGGCCACCGTCTCGGCCGTCTTCCGTCCTATGCCCGGGACCTCGCAGATCTGGTCGATTGTCGCCTGTCTCAGCTTCTTCACCGAACCGAAGTGCTTGACCAGGGCCTGCTTGCGGCTCTCGCCGAGGCCGGGCACCTCGTCCAGCGGGCCCGACTTCAGGCGCTTGCCGCGCTTGTTGCGCTGGTACTGGATGGCGAAACGGTGGGCTTCGTCACGCACCCGCTGGAGCAGGTAGAGGCCCTCGCTGGTGCGGGGCAGCACGACCGGGTCGTCCTCGCCGGGCAGCCAGACCTCCTCCAGCCGCTTGGCCAGGCCGCACACGGCGACGTCGTCCACGCCGAGCTCCTCCAGGGCCCGCTTGGCGGCGGCGACCTGCGGCTGCCCGCCGTCGACCACCACGAGCTGCGGCGGGTACGCGAACCGCTTGGGCCTCCCGTCGTCCTCGGGCACCGCGGCCTCGCCCTCCTCGGCCTCCCACTCGCCCGTCTTCAGCTTCTCCTGGAGGTAGCGCCGGAAGCGCCGCGAGACCACCTCGTGCATGGAGCGGACGTCGTCCTGCCCCTCGAACGATCTGATCTGGAAGCGCCGGTACTCGCTCTTGCGGGCCAGCCCGTCCTCGAACACCACCATCGACGCCACGACGTCGTCACCCTGCAGGTGGGAGATGTCGAAGCATTCGATGCGCAGCGGGGCACTGTCGAGCTCCAGGGCCTCGGCGATCTCCTCCAGGGCCCGGGAGCGGGTGGTGAGGTCGCTGGCGCGCTTGGTCTTGTGCAGGGCGAGGGACTGCTGCGCGTTGCGGTGGACGGTCTCCATGAGGGCCTTCTTGTCGCCGCGCTGCGGTATCCGCAGGCTGACCTGGGACCCCCGGCGGTCGGCGAGCCACTGGCTCAGCGCGGGCGTGTCCTCGGGCAGCGCCGGGACCAGCACCTCCTTGGGGACGGCCTCGCCCTTCTCCTCGCCGTACAGCTGCTGGAGGGCGTGCTCGACGAGCCCGGCGGTGTCGACGGCCTCCACCTTGTCGGTGACCCAGCCGCGCTGGCCGCGGACGCGGCCGCCGCGCACGTGGAAGATCTGCACCGCCGCCTCGAGCTCGTCCTCGGCGACCGCGATCAGGTCGGCGTCGGTGGCGTCGGCCAGCACGACGGCGTTCTTCTCCATGGCCCGGCGCAGCGCCCCCACGTCGTCGCGCAGCCGGGCGGCCTTCTCGTACTCCATCTCCTCGGCGGCCTCGTGCATCTCCTTCTCCAGGCGGGAGAGGTACGTCCCCGTCCGCCCGGCCATGAAGTCACAGAAGTCCTCGGCCAGTTCGCGGTGCTCCTCGGGGGTGACCCGGCCGACGCAGGGCGCGGAGCACTTGCCGATGTAGCCGAGCAGGCAGGGGCGGCCGATCTGGGCGGAGCGCTTGAACACTCCGGCGGAGCAGGTCCGTACCGGGAACACCCGGAGCATCAGGTCGACGGTCTCGCGGATCGCCCAGGCGTGCCCGTACGGACCGAAGTAGCGCACGCCCTTCTTCTTGGGCCCCCGCATGACCTGGACCCGGGGGTACTCCTCGTTCATCGTCACGGCGAGGGAGGGGTAGCTCTTGTCGTCCCGGTACTTGACGTTGAACCGGGGGTCGAACTCCTTGATCCACGAGTACTCCAGCTGGAGCGCCTCGACCTCGGTGGACACCACGGTCCACTCGACGGAGGCGGCCGTGGTCACCATGGTGGCCGTACGGGGGTGCAGGCCGGCCACGTCCTGGAAGTAGTTGGCCAGGCGCTGGCGCAGGCTCTTGGCCTTCCCGACGTAGATCACCCGGCGGTGCTCGTCGCGGAACCTGTAGACCCCCGGGGAGTCGGGGATCTGTCCCGGCTGGGGGCGGTAGCTGGAAGGGTCGGCCATGCCAACCACCCTACTGGCGCGGTCCGACAACCGACCGCAGGCCTCCGGCCCGGTGCGCGGCTCCCGGTGGTCCGCCGCCCGGCGCTTCCTGGGCTCCGCCCAGACCCGGTCCTCAAACGCCGGACGGGCTGGAAAATCCAGCCTCGCCGGCGTTTGAGGCGTGGGGGTCCCCCCGGACGGAGTCTGGGGGAGGGTCCGGGGCGGAGCCCCGATCTTCAGCCTCGCCGGCGTTTGAGGCGCGGGGTCTGGGGCTGAGCCCCGATCTTCAGCCTCGCCGGCGTTTGAGGCGCGGGGTCTGGGGCGGAGCCCCGGGACGCGGCGGGTCAGGTGGCAACGGACCGCGGGCCCGGCCCCTGGCTGGAGCCGGGCCCGCGGGCGGCGGCTAGGCCACGCCGGTGCGGCGGCGGCGCAGGGCCAGCGCCCCGGCCCCGCCCAGCGCGAGCGCCCCGGCGGCGGCCACCACCCCGACGGGGGTCCCGGCAGCCTCGGCCGAGGCTTCGGCATAGCCGCCCGCCCCGCCCCGCGCGGCATAGGCGGAGCCGGGCAGCTTGTCCCCGTACGCCCCGGCCACCCGGGCGCGGTAGGCGGCCAGGCCGACACCCCCGGCGCCCACGGCCCGTACCGCGTCCTCGTCCAGCGGCAGCACCCGATCGCCCCCGGCCACGTACCACGCGTCGATCTGCGGCTCCCGGAACACCGTCCCGCCGGGCAGCTTCTCCGCGCCCAGCCGCGCGTAGCGGAATTCGTCGTCGCCGGTGGCGATGTTCACCACCTGCCAGCCCGCCTCCGTCCGCGCCGTCCACAGCGCGGCCTGCTGCCCGTCGGAGGAGACCGCCTTGCTGGCGAGGAATTCGAGGCGGGCGACGGGCGCCCCCGTCCGGCCCGCGACGAAGTCCGGGGAGAGGTGGTTGACCGGTATCGCCTCGCCCTCGATCCGGGGCCGCGCGGCCGTGAGGGAGACCTTGCCCTCCCGGGCGAAGAAGCGGGACAGCGTGGCGAGGGTGTCGGGGGCGGTCGCCGCCTGCGCGGCGGCGGCCCGGTTCTCGGCGGTGGCGGCCCCGGGCTGCGGCACGGGGCCCCCGGGAGCCGCGGCTGCGAGCGGGGCGAGCCCGAGGAGGGCGGTGGCGGCGAGGACCGCGGCGGCGGCGGTGGCGCGCAGGGTCATGGCGGTCACGCCCCGATCCGGTAGAGCGAGTGGGTCCAGGAGAAGGTGCTGTTGTTCACGTACCAGGCGTGCGAGGCCCAGTTGTAGCGGTCGCTGGAGGGCCAGGGGTCGCCCCAGTAGACCCAGTTGCTCGCGGTGTCGTAGCCGTAGACGACGTGCATGTGGCCGCCGCCGTTCGACCACTGGATCCGGGTCTCGATGGGGCGGTCGGCGTTGATCTCGCTCTGGACGGTGGAGTACTGGAGCCAGCCGTTGACGTACGAGCCGGGGTTGATGCCGGCCCAGCGCAGTCCGGTCTGGACGTTGCCGAGGGTGGCCTGGTTGTTGGGGCACTCGGAGCCCTGCTGGCGGTTGAAGGCGGCGTTGCAGAACTGGTTCTGGGAGTGGTTCCGGCCGAACCAGGTGGCGATGGTGTTGCCGCCCGCGGCCCAGCACCAGTTGGTCTTCTGCTGTGCCTGCATGGTGATGTTCAGGCGCTTGTGGGCCAGTGCGGAATCGGTGCCGGTCTCGGCTGCCGTGGCGGTGGCGGTGCCGAAGGGCAGGGTGAACAGCACGGCGGTGAGGAGGGCGGCCAGGGAAAGCCGCCCGTTTCGGTTGCGCATCGCGTTCCTCCCGGTGGGGGGAGTGGGGGGGTGGAGGAGCGCGTCCGGACGCTGTGGAGGAGCATCAAGCAGTTGTCGCGATCAGGTCAACACGCTTCAATACGCGGTGACGTTGCAGTGTGAACGGTGGGGCTGCGGTGTGAACGGTTGCTGTCGTTTCACCTGGTCCCCCGGAGCCTCCGGCGCGATCCTCCGCGCCGACGCGTGTGAACGTTCACAGAGGAGTCGCGATGGCGCCGACCGGGGACACGGCCGAGCTCGGCCGGTTACTGCGCGGCGGCCCCTTCCACCTCGCCCTGCGCGCCGCCCTCGCCGCACGCGGGCTGCCCCTGCACCGGATACAGCACCGGCTGGCGGCACGGGGCATCAAGGTCGGTGTCACCAGCCTCAGTTACTGGCAGCAGGGCGCCCGCCGGCCGCGGCACCCGGAGTCGCTGCGGGCGGTCACCGCCCTGGAGCAGATCCTGGAGCTGCCCGACGGCGCCCTCGTCCGCCTGCTCGCCGCACCGCAGGCCGCCCCGGGGCCGGCCCGCCCGGCCGGCCGCTCGTACCGGGCACTGTTCAGCATGGGCGGCACGGTGGAGCGGCTGCTGGACGGGATGGAGCTGCCGCCGGACGGCGGACTGCACACGCTCGGCCACCACGAGCGGGTCCGCATCGGCCCGGCGGGCGAGCTGCGGATCCGCGAGTCGCAGCAGATCGTCCGGGCGCACCGCGACGGGGTCGACCGCTACCTCGCCGTCCACCACGGCGACCCGGGCTGCGACGTGTCCCGGATCCGCGTGACGGCGTACGAGAACTGCCGTACGGGCCGGGTGCGCTGCCATCCGGAGGCCGAGGTGGTGGTCGCGGAGCTGCTCTTCGACGCGCGGCTGAGACGCGGGGACACCCATGTCTTCGGCTACGGCATCGAGGACGGCACGGGCGCCCGCAGCGCCGAGTACGTGCGCGGATTCGGCCACGCGGGCGGCCAGTACATGCTCCAGGTCCGCTTCGACGAGGCGGCCCTGCCGGTGCGCTGCCGGCGCTTCGCCCGGACCGGACCGCAGGCCCCGCGCACCGGCCTCGTGGACCTGACGCCCAGCGGCCGGCACCGGGTGGTGCACCTGGTGGAACAGACGGTGCGGCGCGGGATCCTCGGGATCACCTGGGACTGGGCGTGACCGCGCGGGTCAGCCCGCGATGAGCTTCCCGTTCTCGGCCCGGACCGGGACGGCGGGCAGCGGGGCGGACGCCGGGCCGCGCAGGACCTTGCCGGTGGCCACGTCGAAGCGGCTGCCGTGGCAGGGGCAGTTGCCCTGACCCTCGACGATCTTGTCCAGGACGCATCCGGCGTGCGTGCACTGGGCGCTGAACGCCGTGTACCGGCCTTCCGCCGGGCAGCTGACGATCAGCTTCCGCTCCCGGTACAGCTTGGCGCCGCCCACCGGGACGTCGGCCGCGGCGCCGAGCTCCACCGGCGCGGTGGGCGTGGCGGGGGTGTTGCCCCCGCTGTTGGTCTCGGTGGAGCAGGCCGCGAGCGTCACTCCGGCCCCGGCGGCCCCGGCGAGCGCGGCGGCGCCCTTGAGGACGGTACGGCGGGCGGCTGACTGCGGCGCGGGCATGCGGTTCTCCTGGGGTGCGGGCACGGCGGGGACGGTACGGGCGGTGGCGCGGGCCGGGCACGGGCCGGGCCCGGCCGGGGGCCCGGCCCACCCGACGATACCGCCGGCCGCATGGGGTACCTTCCCCGCGTGATCGTCGTCGGCGGAGAAGCCCTCATCGACCTGGTGCCCGCGGTGCGGCCGCCGGGCGCGCTGCTGCCCCGGCCGGGCGGGGGACCGTACAACACCGCGCTCGCCCTCGGGCGGCTCGGCGCCGAGGTTGCCTTCTGCTCGCGGGTCTCGGCGGACGGCTTCGGCGAGAGCCTGCTGGCCGGGCTGCGGTCGGCCGGGGTGGACGTGTCGCTGGTCCAGCGCGGACCGGAGCCGACCACTCTCGCCGTGCCCTCGCTGGCCCCGGACGGCTCGGCCTCGTACGGCTTCTACGTCGAGGGCACGGCGGACCGGCTGTTCACCCTGCCGCCGGCCCTCCCCGACGGAGTCCGGGCCCTCGCGCTCGGCACCTGCTCGCTGGTCCTGGAACCGGGCGCGAGCGCGTACGAGGCCCTGCTGCGCCGGGAGGCGGGGCGCGGGCTGCTGACCCTGCTGGACCCCAACATCCGGCCGGCGCTGATCGCGGACCCGGCGGCGTACCGCGCGCGCTTCCGGGAGCGGCTGCTGCCGAGCACGACCGTCCTCAAGCTGTCCGAGGAGGACGCGGCCTGGCTGGGCGGCGGGGTCCGCGACTGGCTGGCGGCGGGCCCCTCGGCGGTGGTGCTGACCCGGGGTGCGGCGGGCCTGACCGTCTGGACGCGGGAGGGCGAGGAGCACTCGGTGGCGGCCCGCCGGGTCGCGGTGGCCGACACCATCGGGGCGGGCGACACCGTCAACGCCGCCCTGCTGCACCGGCTCGCCGGCACGCCGGGGCGCCCGGTGGACTGGCCCGACGTCCTGGCCTACGCCGCCCACGCGGCCGCCCTGACCTGCACGCGGGCGGGCGCGGAGCCTCCGTACGCGGCGGAGCTCAGCGGATAGCGGCCCACACGGTCCCGGCCACGGCCGGGGCGAACTCCTCGACCGGCTGGACCACCTGGGCGCCGGAGAAGTGCAGGAAGAAGGCCCGCTGGAAGCAGGCGCCGAGCAGCAGGGCGGCGGCCGCCGCCGGATCGGCATCGGCTCGCAGCCGCCCGGCGGCGAGCTCCCGCCGCAGTCGGCCGGCCAGGGCGTCGAGGACCACGTGGGGCCCGGAGCCGATCTTCTGCACGCCTTCGCGGTGGCGGACGAGCAGAGCGGGTTCGGCGAAGAGCGAGGCGGCCATGGGCATGGCGTCGGCGTAGAAGAGCGAGGCGTGCCGGGCGATGTCGGTGAGCGCCTCCTCGACCCCCTGCTCCCCCGGATCGGGATCGGCCTGCAGGGCGGCCATGAGCGGGCCCGCGTTGGGGGTGCGCTCCATCAGCACGCGGACGAACAGCTCCTCCTTGTTCGCGAAGTACTTGTAGAGCGCGGCCTCCGAGCAGCCGGCCTCGCGGGCGATCGCCTTGGTGGTGGCGTTGGCCAGGCCGCTGGTGCGCATCAGCTTCTCGGCGGCGTCCAGCAGCCGCTCGGGGGTGGGACGGCTTGACTTCGGGGTGAGCATTCACTCACTCTAAGGGCAGGAAGAGGTGAGTGAACACTCACCCACCTACCTACCCACATGTCGGGAGCCAGGATGAAACTCACGGTGTTCGGAGCCACGGGCGGCGTCGGCCACGAGGTCGTCAGGCAGGCGCTGGCCGCGGGACACGAGGTCACGGCGGTCGTCCGCGACCCGGCCCGGCTGAGGGTGCCGGCCCACGACCGCCTCCGGGTCGCCGTGGTCGGCGACCTGACGGACGAGGACGCGCTGGTCCCCGTACTGGCGGGCCGGTCGGCGGTGATCTCGGCCCTCGGCGCGGCGAACAACAAGCAGGCCAAGGCGGCCCCGGTCACGGGGCCGGCGGTACGGGCCATCCTCGCGGCGATGGACCGGGCGGGCGTGACCCGCCTCTCGGCCCTCAGCGCGGCCCCGGTCGGCCCGCCGGCGCAGGGCGAGAGCGTGGTCACCCGGGCGGTGGTCTTCCCGCTGCTGCGCAGACTGCTGCGGGACCTCTACGCGGACCTCGCGGTCATGGAGGCGGAGCTGCGTGCGAGCGGAGCCGAGTGGACGGTCATCCGCCCGCCGATGCTCCGCGACAAGCCGCACACCGGCCGGTATCGGCGGGCGATCGACGCCAACGTCCGGGGCGGCCGGGTCATCCCCCGCGCGGACGTGGCCGACGCCCTCCTCACCACCCTCACCGACCCGGCCTACACGTCCCACACGGTGGGCGTCGCCTCATAACGGGGCTCCGCCCCAAACCCCAACGGCGCTCAGCGCCCGCGCCTCAAACGCCGGCGAGGCTGGAAATCCAGCCCCGCCGGCGTTTGAGGCGCGGGGTCCGGGGCAGAGCCCCGATCTTTCAGCCCCGCCGGCGATTGAGGCGCGGGGGCTCGGGGGCAGCGCCCCCGGGAGCGAGCGGCTAGACCTTGCGGGCCCGCGCCGTCGTCTTCTTCGCCGGCGCCGCCTTCTTCGCAGCGGCGGCGGCACCAGAAGCGGCCGTCTTCCTGGCCGGAGCCTTCTTCACCGCGGCCCGCGCCGGAGGCGTCCCGTCGGAGACCCGGTCCGCCCCCAGGATGTCCCGCAGGAACTTGCCCGTGTGGCTGGCCCCCACCGACGCCACCTGCTCCGGCGTGCCCTCGGCCACCACCAGGCCGCCGCCGTAGCCGCCCTCCGGGCCCATGTCGATGACCCAGTCCGCGGTCTTGATGACGTCGAGGTTGTGCTCGATGACGATCACCGAGTTCCCCTTGTCCACCAGCCCCGACAGCACCTTGATCAGCTTCGAGATGTCCTCGAAGTGGAGACCCGTCGTCGGCTCGTCCAGCACGTACACCGTCCGCCCCGTCGACCGCTTCTGCAGCTCGGAGGCCAGCTTCACGCGCTGCGCCTCACCGCCCGACAGCGTCGGCGCCGACTGGCCGAGGCGGACGTAGCCCAGCCCGACCTCGTTGAGCGTCTTCAGGTGACGCGCGATCGTCGGCACCGCCTCGAAGAAGCCCAGCGCCTCCTCGATCGGCATGTTCAGGACCTCGGCGATGGACTTGCCCTTGTAGTGGACCTCCAGCGTCTCCCGGTTGTACCGGTCGCCGTGGCAGACCTCGCACGGGACGTAGACGTCCGGCAGGAAGTTCATCTCGATCTTGATCGTGCCGTCGCCGGAGCAGTTCTCGCAGCGGCCGCCCTTGACGTTGAAGGAGAAGCGGCCCGGCAGGTAGCCGCGCACCTTCGCCTCCATCGTCTCCGCGAAGAGCTTGCGCACGTGGTCGAAGACGCCGGTGTACGTCGCCGGGTTGGAGCGCGGCGTCCGGCCGATGGGCGACTGGTCGACGTGGACCACCTTGTCGACGAGGTCGTCGCCCTCCACCCGGGTGTGCCGCCCGGGCACCGAGCGGGCGCCGTTCAGCTCGCGCGCCAGGTGCGTGTAGAGGATGTCGTTGACCAGCGTCGACTTGCCCGATCCGGACACACCGGTCACGGCCGTGAGCACGCCCAGCGGGAAGGACACGTCGATGTCCCGCAGGTTGTTCTCCTTGGCGCCGTGGACGGTGAGCCTGCGCTCGCCGTTCACGGGCCGGCGCGCGTCCGGGATCGCGATGGAGCGCTTGCCCGACAGGTACTGCCCGGTCATCGACTCGGTGTTCTTCAGCAGCTCCTTCAGCGAACCGCTGTGCACCACCTTGCCGCCGTGCTCACCCGCGCCGGGGCCGATGTCCACGACCCAGTCCGCCACCTTGATGGTGTCCTCGTCGTGCTCGACCACGATGAGCGTGTTGCCCATGTCCCGCAGCCGCACCAGCGTCTCGATCAGCCGGTGGTTGTCCCGCTGGTGCAGGCCGATGGAGGGCTCGTCCAGCACGTACAGCACGCCGACCAGGCCGGAGCCGATCTGCGTCGCGAGCCGGATGCGCTGGGCCTCGCCGCCCGACAGGGTGCCGGCGGCCCGGTTGAGCGAGAGGTAGTCGAGGCCTACGTCGACGAGGAAGCGGAGCCGCTCGTTGACCTCCTTCAGGACCCGCTCGGCGATCTTCTTGTCACGGGCGTCGAGCCGCAGCCGTCCCAGGAAGTCCGCGCACTCGCTGATCGACATGGCGGCGACCTCGGCGATGGACTTCTCCATCACCGTCACCGCGAGCACGATCGGCTTGAGGCGGGTGCCCTCACAGGTCGGGCAGGGCACCTCGCGCATGTAGCCCTCGAAGCGCTCGCGGCTGGCGTCGCTCTCCGACTCCGCGTGCCGCCGCTTGACGAACGGCACGGCGCCCTCGAAGGCCGTCGTGTACGCCCGCTCGCGCCCGTACCGGTTGCGGTAGCGGACCTCGATCTGCGTCTTGTGCCCGTAGAGCAGGGCCTTCTTCGCACGCGCCGGCAGGCCGGCCCACGCGATGTCGGTCCGGAAGCCGAGCTCCTCGGCGAGCGCGCCGATCAGCCGCTGGAAGTAGTCCTTGGTGTGGCCGAGCGACCACGGCGAGACCGCGCCCTCGTCCAGGGACTTGTCCTCGTCCGGGATGATCAGCTCGGGGTCGACCTCCATGCGCGTGCCGATGCCGGTGCACTCGGGGCAGGCGCCGAAGGGCGAGTTGAAGGAGAAGGAGCGCGGCTCCAGCTCCTCGAAGGAGAGGTCGTCGTAGGGACAGTAGAGGTGCTCGGAATACATCCGCTCACGCTCGGGGTCGTCCTCGGCGAGGTCGACGAAGTCCAGGATCACCATGCCGCCGGAGAGGCCGAGGGCCGTCTCCACGGAGTCGGTGAGCCGGCGCTTGGCGCTGTCCTTGACGGTGAGGCGGTCGATGACCACCTCGATGGTGTGCTTCTCCTGCTTCTTCAGCGTGGGCGGCTCGGAGAGCTGGATGGTCTCCCCGTCCACCCGCGCCCGGCTGTAGCCCTTGGTCTGGAGGTCGGCGAAGAGGTCGACGAACTCGCCCTTGCGCTCGCGCACCAGCGGCGAGAGCACCTGGAAGCGGCTGCCCTCGGGGAGCGCGAGCACCTTGTCGACGATCGCCTGCGGCGACTGGCGCGAGATGGGGCGGCGGCACTCGGGACAGTGCGGCTTGCCGATGCGGGCGAAGAGGAGGCGGAGGTAGTCGTAGACCTCGGTGATGGTGCCCACGGTCGAGCGCGGGTTGCGCGAGGTCGACTTCTGGTCGATCGAGACGGCCGGGGAGAGGCC
Source organism: Streptomyces sp. NPDC090045 (assembly GCF_044747975.1). Classification (NCBI taxonomy): domain Bacteria; kingdom Bacillati; phylum Actinomycetota; class Actinomycetes; order Kitasatosporales; family Streptomycetaceae; genus Streptomyces; species Streptomyces sp. NPDC090045. Next base: position 72,590 of record NZ_JBIVFA010000016.1, on the reverse strand, counting down.
CTCGATGAAGTCGACGTCGGGCTTGTCCATCTGCCCGAGGAACTGGCGTGCGTACGACGAGAGCGACTCGACGTAGCGACGCTGGCCCTCGGCGAAGATCGTGTCGAAGGCCAGGGAGGACTTGCCCGAGCCGGAGAGTCCGGTGAAGACGATGAGCGAATCGCGGGGCAGGTCGAGCGAGACGTTCTTGAGGTTGTGCTCGCGAGCGCCACGAACGATGAGACGGTCGGTCACGCCGGTCCGCACCTTTCTTGAGAGAGCGGGGGCACGGGCCCCCGTCCCAGGGTATGGGGGGCGCCTCTGCGGTGGAGATGGAGTCTGGACTTCGAGCGTATAGCACGCACATTCGATTTACGGCACTCCCGAGACCTCTTCACCCGATCGTGTGGCCGAAGTCCGCAGACCACTAGGCTCGTCTCATGACTGATCATGTGCACGACCTGCGATCTGTACGTGAAGCCACGGACCGGCTGCTGACCGCAGTCGCGAAGATGGACAACGCAGCGCTTTCCGAGGAGTCACACCTCCCCGGCTGGACCCGCGGCCACATCCTGGCCCACCTCGCGCGCAACGCGGACGCCCTCGTGAACGTCTTCGAGGGGCGCCCGATGTACGAGAGCGCCTCCGCGCGCGACGCCGACATCGCAAGCGACGCCGACCGGTCCCTGGAAGAACACCTGACGGACCTCCGTGATTCCGGGGCCCGCTTCCTCGCCACCACGGAGCCCGACCAGGACTGGTCCCGCACCGTCGAGCTGCGCAACGGCGTCACCGACCTCGCCGCCAACGTGCCGTTCCGCCGCTGGGTCGAGGTCGACCTGCACCACGTCGACCTGAACATCGGCTACGAGCTCCACCACCTCCCGGAGGAGTTCACCGACCGCGAGATCGCCTTCCTCGCCGACCGCTGGTCCGGGCGACCGGACGTGCCGCCGGTCACGCTGCGGGCCATGCCCGACGAGGTCTGGCACACCGGCGGCACCGAGGGCACCCCCGTGGTCCTCGAGGGCCCCAAGGACGAGCTGCTCGGCTGGCTGGCCGGGCGCGGTCTCAAGGGCGCCCACCTCGCCGTCGTGGCCGGCGACGGCCTCCCCGAGCTGCCCCCGCTCTAGGATCAAGACATGACGTACACCGGAGAGGTCAAGGTCGGCGGTCCGGCCGACGTGCACGAGCTCGCGGACCTGATGATTTCCAAGGTCGCGGTGGGCTCCATGAACAACAACGCGTACCTGCTGCGCTGCCGGGCCACCGACGAGCAGCTGCTGATCGACGCGGCCGCCGAGGCGGTGACGCTGCTGAACCTGATCGGGGACGACGGCATCGCGTCCGTGGTCACCACCCACCGGCACGGCGACCACTGGGGCGCGCTCGAGGAGGTCGTCGCGGCGACCGGAGCGCGGACCTACGCGGGCGCCCAGGACGTCGAGGGCATCCCGGTGCCGACCGACGTGCCCGTGGCGGACGGGGACACGATCCAGGTCGGGCGGGTCAAGCTGACCGCCCGCCACCTGGTCGGGCACACCCCCGGCTCGATCGCCCTGATCTACGACGACCCGCACGGCCACGCGCACGTGTTCACCGGCGATTGCCTCTTCCCCGGCGGCGTCGGCAACACCCAGGGCGACCCGAAGGCCTTCGCGAGCCTGATCGACGACGTGCAGCACAAGCTCTTCGAGCAGCTGTCGGACGAGACCTGGGTCTACCCCGGCCACGGCAACGACACCACGCTCGGCGCGGAGCGTCCGCACCTGGCGGAATGGCGCGAGCGCGGCTGGTAGGCAGTGCAACGCGTCAACTTCGGTACGCGACGCACTCCTTCCGGTCGTTGACGGCCGAACGCACGTCCCGAGGGGCGGGGAACGGGTAGTTGGTGCAGCATGCACCAGGACCCATCCCCGCCCCTCGCGTCCTCCCCCATTCCCTCTCCCGCCTCCCCTACCCACGACGCCGTGCGGCCCGCCGAGGCCGACGACGCCGCCCGCCCCGGGATGCTGCGGCTCGCCTCGGCCTCGCTCGCCGGGACCGCGATCGAGTTCTACGACTTCTTCGTGTACGGAACGGCCGCCGCCCTCGTGCTCGGCCCGCTGTTCTTCCCCTCCTTCTCGCCGCTCGCCGGGACCCTCGCCGCCTTCGGCACCTTCGGCGTCGGCTTCCTCGCCCGCCCGCTCGGATCGGTGGTCTTCGGCCACATCGGCGACCGCTACGGCCGGCGCCCGGTGCTCCTTGCCTCCCTGCTCCTGACCGGCCTCGCCACGGTCGCCGTCGGCTGCGTGCCCACGTACGCATCGATCGGCGTGGCCGCGCCCGTGCTGCTGCTCCTGCTGCGCTTCCTGCAGGGTCTGGGGCTCGGCGGCGAGTGGGGCGGCGCGGTGCTGCTGACCGCCGAGCACGCGCCCGAGCAGCGGCGCGGGCTGTGGTCGAGCTTCCCGCAGATCGGCCCGCCGGTGGGTTTCTTGATGGCCAACGGCCTGATGCTGGGGCTGTCCGCGTCCCTCAGCGATGCGCAGTTCACCTCGTGGGGGTGGCGGGTGCCGTTCTGGGCCGCGGGGCTGCTGGCCCTGGCCGGGCTGTGGCTGCGCCGCTCGGTGGAGGAGACCCCGCAGTTCAAGGCGCTGGCCGAGACCGGGCGGCGGGCCGAGGCCCCGCTGGCCGAGGTGTTCCGGAGCCACTGGCGGCTGCTCCTGCTGACCGGCGGGGCCCTCGCCGTGGCCTACGCCGTCTTCTACACGGTCACCACCTGGGCCCTCGCGTACGCCACCGAGCGCCTCGGGATGGGCCGGACGGTGGTGCTGGCCTGCATCATGGGCGCCGTCGCGCTGATGGGTCTGGTGACCCCGCTGGTGGCGATGCTCGGCGACCGGTACGGCCGCCGGCCGCTGTGCCTGGCCGGGTGCACGGCCTGCGCCCTGCTGATGTTCCCGCTGGTGGCGCTGCTCGGCACGGCCGACCCGCTGCTGATGACGCTGGGCTTCGCGGGGGCGCTGCTGGGCATGGTGACGATGTTCGCGGTGGTGGGGGCGTACCTGCCGGAGCTGTACGCCCCGCGGATCCGCTGCACGGGCGCGGCCGTCGGCTACAACCTGGGCGGCGTCCTGGGCGGGGCGCTGACCCCGATCGTGGCGACGGCGCTGGCGGACGGCTCGGGTCCGCCGTGGGGCGTCGCGGTGTACCTGACCGGGATCGCCCTGGTCAGCCTGGGCTGCTTCGCGCTGCTGCCGGAGACCAGTCCGCTGGTCGTACGGGCGCGGTCGGGCGCCGGCAGGGGAACGGAAACGGGGGCGGCCGAAGCGGCCGCCCCCCGTGTAGCTCCGTAGCTCCGGTTACGCGTCGATGCTCTCCTGGCGGGCGGCGGCCTCGGCCGCCGCCTGCTTCTTCGAGGCCATCAGGCTGGTGATCGTGGTGATGATCAGGACACCGCAGATGACGCCGAGGGAGACCGGGATCGAGATCACCGGGACGTGCACCCCGTTCTCGTGCAGGGCGTGCAGCACCAGCTTGATGCCGATGAAGCCGAGGATGATCGACAGGCCGTAGCTGAGGTGGACCAGCTTCTTCAGAAGGCCGCCGATGAGGAAGTACAGCTGGCGCAGGCCCATCAGGGCGAAGGCGTTGGCCGTGAAGACGATGTACGGGTCCTGGGTGAGACCGAAGATCGCCGGGATGGAGTCCAGGGCGAACAGCACGTCGGTGGTGCCGATCGCGAGCATGACGACCATCAGCGGGGTCAGCACGCGCTTGCCGTTGTTGACGATGAAGAGCTTGGTGCCGTGGTACTGGTCGGCGACGCCGAACTTCTTCTCGACGGACTTGAGGAGGCGGTTCTCCTCGAACTCCTCGTCGTCCTCGTCCTTGCGGGCCTCCTGGATCAGCTTCCACGCGGTGTAGATCAGGAACGCGCCGAAGATGTAGAAGACCCAGCTGAAGCTGGCGATGATCGCGGCGCCGGCGGCGATGAAGACCGCGCGCAGGACCAGGGCGATCAGTACGCCGATGAGCAGCACGCGCTGCTGGAGGTGGGAGGGCACCGCGAACTTCGCCATGATCAGGACGAAGACGAAGAGGTTGTCGACGCTCAGGGACTTCTCGGTGATGAAGCCCGCGAAGAACTCCTGGGACGCCTGGGGGGTGCCGAAGAACCAGAGGCCGAGGCCGAAGAGTGCGGCGAGGACGATCCAGACGACCGTCCAGGTGCCGGCTTCCTTGATCGATACGTCGTGCGGCTTGCGGCCGATGAAGAAATCGGCACCGATGAGGAGGGACAGACCGAGAATGGTCACGGCCCACAGGGCCCAGGAAACTTCCATGGTGAACACGCCTCCGGCGGATGGCTCAGGACTACGTCAGCGTCATCGCTGCCGGAGGTCTCTTCCACCCGGGCGGCCTGGAGGCCGTGGGCCGGCGCCCCGGGACCGACTGCGCTCGTATTGCCGCAGTGGTCCGTATTGACGGGTACGCCGTAGCAGGAAAGCAGGAATACTCCCCTCCGCACACACGAGCATACCCATCAAGGGCCGGAAAGGTAAAGGGAATGCCAAAGGATGGTCACGGGCGGGTAGTGCGCCGGGCCTCCACCACCCTGTCCAGTGCCTGTTCGAGGACCCGGCTGCCCTGCGGCGGAAGGTCCGGTTCGAAGGTCCAGGCGTGGTGGACCCAGGGGTCGGCGAGATGGCTGTCCGGAACCGGCGACAGCCGCATCAGCGAGCGCCACAGCGGGTCGAGGAGCGGCCCGTAGGCCGAGGCCTCGTCGCGGTCGGCGACCATCAGCAGGTGCACGCCGACCGCCGGGCCCTCGTCGGCGAGGTAGCGCAACTGGGTCACGGCCCGGTCGTCGAAGCCGTGCGGGAAGTCGTGCACGAGCAGCAGCTGCTCCGCCGTGTCCACGTCCGGCGGCAGGTCCTCGGGGGCTCCGGCCCGCAGCGCCATCTGTACGAGGTCCACCCGCCGGGTCAGCCCCGCCAGCGTCTGGGTGACCCCGTGGGCCCCGGCGGCGGGCGGCCCGGCCAGCACCCCGGCGCGGACGAGGGGCGCCAGGGAGGCGGCGCCCGCACCGGCCGCGTCGATGACGTGGACGGAGAACCGGTCGCCGGGGTGGACCGCGAGCAGCCGCACCGCGTGCGCGACGGCCATGTCCATGGCGGCCCGGCGCAGCCGGTCGGTGTCCATGGCCATCGCGGCCTCGGAGCCGGTACGGCCGTTGTCGATCCAGATCCCGCGCTCCAGCGGCACCCTCATCAGCATGGGGATCCGCAGGTCGGGGCGCTCGGGCAGGGACAGGTCGCCGAGGCGCAGGGCGAGCGGGTTCTCCTCGGGAGGCGCGGTCGCCCGGCGGTCGTGCCAGACCGGGTTGTCCCAGCGGGCGTACGCGGCAGGCAGCGCGGGCTCGACCACCTCCGACTCGGAGATCAGCTGGACGAGGTCCCGGTCGAGGACGGCCCGGGCCTGCGCGACGAGCTCCTCGCGGCGGGCGCGTGCGGTGTCGCGGGCGGCGTTGCCGGAGCCTCCGAGGCGGTGGCGCGGGTCGGAGAGGGCCTCGTCGAGCTCGCGGTCCATCCGGTTGTCGGCGAACTCGACGGCGCTGCGGTAGGCGGCGACCGTGCGGGCCAGGTCCTCGAACATGCCCCAGACCTGGTTGTAGAGCCGCTCCTCCATGGACCAGCCGCTGGCGTCCCCGGCGACGGGCCGCGGGGGCTGCCCGGGCTCCTGCGGCGCGGTGGCCCGCGGCGCCGGCTCGGGCGGCTCCGTGCTGGTGCGGCGCCGCCGCGGGTGGGCGTAGTTGATCGTGGGCGGCGAGCCCCCGGTGTCACCGCCGGGCGCGGGCCCGGGCGTACCGGCGTACGGGACCCCGGAGACGGGGATCTGATCGGTCGGCTCGGGGGTGGCCGCGGGGCCCTGAGTCGCGTTCTGGGCCGGGTTCCGCGGGGCGCGCAGGTCGCCGGCCAGGGTCCGCAGGGCCGCGAGCGTGCCCTCGCCCTGCGCGGCCGGGGCTGCCGTGCGCAGCGCGGCGGCGGCCAGCGCGGCGGCGTCCGCCGCGGGGAGTCCGCCGTCGGTCAGCAGGGCGCCGAGGCCGTCGGCGTAGCCCTGGCCCACGGCGCGGACCTTCCAGGCGCCCTGGCGCCGGTACAGCTCCAGGGCGACCACGGCGGTCTCGGCCTCCAGCCCGGTCAGGGTGTAGCCGGCGAGCTCGCCGCCCGCCGGGTCGGCCACGGCCACGTAGGAGGCCGGGACGGAGCCGAAGCGTGCCGGGCCGCCGGGCGGCAGCACGAGCAGCACGCCGACCCGGTGGACCTCCGCCGCGACGGCGTCGAGGTCGACGGCGAAGGTGTGCCGGTCGGCGAGCTCCCCGGGCGCCTGCACGCCGGGGAGGGACCTGGCCCCCGGATGGGCCAGCACCGCGTCGCCGGCGAACCGGCCCTGTTCGTCGGCGAGCGAGGCCAGGGCGAGCACGGGTGTGCCCGCCGAGACCCTGATCTCCACCCGGCTGTGGGACACGGGGTGGTTCTGCCCCCGGACCAGTTCGGCCGTCATCGTGCAGCCCCTCCCCCGTGCCTTGTTCTCTCGTGCCTTCTTCTCTGCCGGTACTTCTTACAGGTGCGGCAGGATCGCCGGCATGAGGTCCTGGAAGGTGCGGCCGTTGGCCGGGTTTCCGAGGGCCGTCATCTGCCAGCCGGCGCCCGCGCGGGACACCTTCGCCATGATCTGCGCGGTGTACTGACCGCCGCCGTCGAGGGTGTAGCGGGCCAGCTCCTGGCCGTTGGTCTCGTCGACGATGCGGCAGAACGCGTTCTGCACCTCCTGGAACGTCTGGCCGGTGAAGGAGTTCACCGTGAAGACGATCTGGTCGATGTGGACCGGCACGCGCTGGAGGTCGACGAGGATCGCCTCGTCGTCCCCGCCCTGGCCGACGCCGCCGACGAGGTTGTCGCCGGTGTGGCGCACCGAGCCGTCGTCGCTCTGGAGGTGACGGAAGAACACGACGTCCACCGGCTGCTTGTCGGCGAAGAGCACCGCCGACGCGTCGAGGTCGATCTCCCGCGTCCGCGAACCGAACAGTCCGCGGCGCTTCGCCGCCTGCCAGCCGAGGCCCATCCGGACCGCGGTCAGCGTGCCCCCGTCCGCCTTCTGCAGACTGATGGCCTGACCCTTGGTCATATTGACCGTCACGAGCTGTCCCCTCTCCATGGCCCGCCCCATTAACGGGCGCGCAGGGTGTACCTGCGGCTGTGATTCAACCCTACTGACCCGCTCCGGGTCAGGCGAGGCCCGCTTCCTTCATCTGACGCAACTCCTTCTTCAGCTCGCCCACCTCGTCCCGGATCCGGGCCGCGACCTCGAACTGCAGCTCCGCGGCCGCCCCGCGCATGCGCTCGGTCATCTGCTCGATGAGCGCGGCCAGCTCTTCGGCGGGCCGGTCGGTGAGCACCTCGGCGCCCTTGCCGCCCTTGGCCCCCTTCGCGCCCTTGCCGCCCGCCTTGCCCTGGGCGGCCCGGCCGCCGAGCGCCGGCACCGGAGCCTTGGCCCCCTTGCCGTCCTTCGCCTGCCGGTATCCGGTGCCGAGGAGCTCCTCGGTGTCGAGTTCCTCGCGGGCGATCGTCGCGACGATGTCGTTGATCTTCTTGCGCAGCGGCTGCGGGTCGATGCCGTTCGCCGTGTTGTAGGCGATCTGCTTCTCCCGGCGCCGGTTGGTCTCGTCGATGGCCTTCTCCATCGCCGGGGTCATCTTGTCCGCGTACATGTGGACCTGGCCCGAGACGTTGCGCGCCGCGCGGCCGATGGTCTGGATCAGGGAGGTCCCGGAACGCAGGAAGCCCTCCTTGTCGGCATCGAGGATCGCCACCAGGGACACCTCGGGCAGGTCGAGGCCCTCGCGCAGCAGGTTGATGCCGACCAGGACGTCGTACTCGCCGGCCCGCAGCTCGCGCAGCAGCTCGATGCGGCGCAGGGTGTCCACGTCGCTGTGCAGGTAGCGGACCTGGATGCCGAGCTCCAGGAAGTAGTCCGTGAGGTCCTCGGCCATCTTCTTGGTGAGGGTGGTGACCAGGATCCGCTCGTCCTTCTCCACCCGCTGCCGGATCTCGTGGACCAGGTCGTCGATCTGCCCCTCGGTGGGCTTGACCACGACCTCCGGGTCGATGAGGCCGGTGGGGCGGATGATCTGCTCGACGAAGCCGTCGCCGCGCGAGAGCTCGTACTTTCCGGGGGTCGCCGACAGGTAGACGGTCTGGCCGATGCGCCCCTGGAACTCCTCCCACTTCAGCGGCCGGTTGTCGAGGGCGGACGGCAGCCGGAAGCCGTGGTCGACCAGGGTCCGCTTGCGGGAGGCGTCGCCCTCGTACATGGCGCCGATCTGCGGCACGGTCACGTGCGACTCGTCGATGACCAGGAGGAAGTCCTCCGGGAAGTAGTCGATGAGGGTGTTCGGGGCGGAGCCGCGCTCGCGGTCGTCCATGTGGAGCGAGTAGTTCTCGATGCCGGAGCAGGACCCGATCTGCCGCATCATCTCCAGGTCGTACGTGGTGCGCATGCGCAGCCGCTGCGCCTCCAGCATCTTGCCCTGCTTCTCCAGCTCGGCGAGGCGCTCGGCCAGCTCCGCCTCGATGCCGTTGATCGCCTTCTCCATGCGCTCGGGGCCGGCGACGTAGTGGCTGGCGGGGAAGACGTACAGCTCGCGGTCCTCGCTGATGACCTCGCCGGTCAGCGGGTGGAGGGTGGAGAGGGCCTCGATCTCGTCGCCGAACATCTCGATGCGGACGGCCAGTTCCTCGTAGACCGGGAAGATCTCGATGGTGTCGCCGCGGACCCGGAAGGTGCCGCGGGTGAAGGCCACGTCGTTGCGCGTGTACTGGATGTCGACGAAGCGGCGCAGCAGCTGGTCCCGGTCGATCTCCTCGCCGACCTTGAGGGAGACCATCCGGTCGACGTACTCCTGCGGGGTGCCGAGGCCGTAGATGCAGGACACGGAGGCGACGACGATCACGTCGCGCCGGGTCAGCAGCGAGTTGGTCGCGGAGTGGCGCAGCCGCTCCACCTCCTCGTTGATCGAGGAGTCCTTCTCGATGTACGTGTCCGACTGCGGGACGTACGCCTCGGGCTGGTAGTAGTCGTAGTACGAGACGAAGTACTCGACGGCGTTGTTCGGCAGGAGCTCGCGGAACTCGTTCGCCAGCTGGGCGGCGAGCGTCTTGTTCGGCGCCATGACCAGGGTGGGGCGCTGAAGCTTCTCGATCATCCAGGCGGTGGTCGCCGACTTGCCGGTGCCGGTCGCACCCAGCAGGACGACATCCTTCTCACCTGCACGGATGCGCTTCTCCAGGTCGGCGATGGCCGCCGGCTGGTCGCCGCTGGGCTGGTAGGGGCTGACGACCTCGAAAGGCGCCACCGTGCGTTCGATCTTCGATACGGGCCGCATGAGTCAACCGTACGACCCCCCACTGACACTCACGCATCCGCGCCGGTCCGCGGCGTGCTCCGACGGCTCCGGACGCCCGGGGGCCCGTCATTCGTTCTGGTCCGTTTGTCGTAGTTCGGTGGCGGCTCGGTGATCTTCAACCCCATGATCGCCGTGAAGTGCATCGCCACAACGTCTGCCGCTCCGCACCCGTCTGACGCAGGAACAGGGCTCACGACCCGAGGAGAACGCACATGTACGTCCGAGTCCGACCCGCCGCCGCGGCCGCCGCCGCGTTCCTGGGCCTCACCCTCACGTTGCTGGGCGGGACGGCCTCGTACGCCGCCACCGGCCCCGGATCCGCCACCGGCCGGGCAGCTCTGGGGGAGCCTGTCGTGTACGCCCACCGGGGGGCTTCGGCGTACGCCCCGGAGAACACCCTGGCCGCGATCGACCTGGCGATGCGCCTGGGCTTCGACTGGGTCGAGAACGACGTGCAGCGCACCAGGGACGGCGAGCTGGTGGTGATCCACGACGACACCCTGACCCGGACCACCAACGTCGAGCAGGTGTTCCCGGGCCGCTCCCCCTGGAAGGTCAAGGACTTCACGGCGGCCGAGATCGCCCGGCTGGACGCGGGCAGCTGGTTCGGCGAGGAGTACGCGGGCGCCCGCGTGCCGACCCTGCGCCAGTACCTCAACCGGGTGCAGCGCAACCAGCAGAAACTGCTGCTGGAGATCAAGAAGCCGGAGCTCTACCCGGGGATCGAGGAGCAGACCCTGAAGGTGCTGGAGGCGGCCGGCTGGCTCGACGAGCGGCACGTGACGCAGCGCCTGGTGGTGCAGAGCTTCAGTGCCGACTGCGTGCGCATCGTGCACCGCCTGCGCCCGGACCTGGTGACCGCCTTCCTGGGCACCCCCACCGTGGCGGACCTGCCGTTGTACGCGGAGTTCACCGACCGGATCAACCCGTGGCACACCACGATCTCGGCCGACTGGGTCGCGGCGGTGCACGGCCTGCTCGGGGCCCACGGCAAGGCCATGGAGGTGGACACCTGGATCGTGGACGACGCTGCGACCGCCCGGAAGGTCCAGGACATGGGCGTGGACGGGATCATCACCAACGCCCCGGACGTGGTGCAGGAGGCGGTGGGCGGGTTCTGAGCCCGCAGGGCCGTGGCCGGCGCGGGTGCCGCAGGTGCCGCGGGTGATGTGGGCGCCGCGGGTCCCGCGGGTGGTGTGGCCGAAGCGGCCGGTGTTGTCGGAGGCGAGCCGTACGGTGGACGGGTGGACACCTCCGAGCGGCCCCGCGGGCCGCACCTCGAATGGACCGTCGTCGCCAGCGACATCGGTCCCCTGCTCCTGGCCGCGACCCCGGAGGGTCTGGTCCGGGTCGAGTTCCATGCCGCCCCGGACCGGGTCGAGAAGATGATCGGCCCGCTCGTCTCCCGGCTGGGCGCCGACGCCCGGCGGCCGGCGCCGGGCGAGGAGGTGCTGCTGGCCGAGCCCATACGCCAGCTCAAGGCGTACTTCGCCGGCACGCTGCGGCGCTTCGAGCTGCCGCTGGACTGGCGCCTCAGCTCCGGTTTCAACCGGCAGGTGCTCCAGGAGCTGGACCGTTCCGTGCCGTACGGATCGGTCGTGGGCTACGGGGAACTGGCCGCCCGCGCCGGACAGCCCGGCGCCGCCCAGGCCGTGGGCAACGCCATGGGCTCGAATCCGCTGCCGCTGGTGGTGGCCTGCCACCGGGTCGTGGAGAACGACGGGGGCATCGGGGGGTTCGGCGGCGGGGTGGAGACCAAGCGGCAGCTGCTCGCGCTGGAGGGCGTCCTCCCGCAGCCGCTGTTCTGAGCGCGGCCCTGTCCCGCGTGCCGGCCGGTACGCGGGGACGGTTCCGCCCGACGGTAAGGGGTGGCACACTGCGGCGGTGACTACTGCTGCCGCCGCACCCGGCTTCACCGCGCCCTCCGGGCCCCGCGTCACGCACCCGCGCGAGCGGGGTGCGGCATGACGGCCTCCCCCGGTACGGACCGGCCCGCTCCGCCGCTCGGCCTGCCGGACGTGGCCCGGCTGCAGCGGCGCACCTCCTGGGTCCTCATCGCCGGCCAGATCCTCGGCGGCCTCGGCGTGCCCATCAGCATCGCCCTGGCCCCCGTGCTCGCCACCGAGATCAGCGGCACCGAGGCCATGTCCGGCCTCGCCTCCACCGCCGCGGTGATCGGCACCGCCCTGGTCTCGCTGCCGCTCGCCGCCCTGATGACCGCGCGCGGCCGCCGCCCCGGCCTGGTCCTCGCCTACGCGATCGGCGCCGTCGGAGCGGGAATCGTCGTCCTCGCCGCCACCATCGGCAACTTCCCGCTGCTGCTCCTCGGCATGGCCGCCTTCGGCGCCGCCTCCTCCGCCAACCTGCAGGCCCGGTTCGCCGCCGCGGACCTCGCCGCCCCGGACCGCCGGGCCCGGGCGATCTCCGTCGTCGTGTGGGCGTCCACCCTCGGCGCGGTGCTCGGCCCCAACCTGTCCGCGCCGGCCAGCCGCAGCTTCGCCGGGACCGCGATACCCGAGACGGCGGGCCCCTTCGTGTGGGCCGCCGTCGTCTTCCTGCTCACCGGCACGCTGATCGGCGTACTCCTGCGCCCCGACCCGCTGCTGACGGCCCGGGCGCTCGCCGCGCCGGCGGAGCAGACCCGCGAGGGCCGCTCGCTGCGCGCCGGATTCGCCGCCGTCAAGGCCTCCCCGCGGGCCCGGCTCGCACTCGTCACCGTCGCCGTGTCGCACACCGTCATGGTCTCGATCATGGTGATGACCCCGATGGACCTGGGCCACCACGGCGCCGGCCTGGAGCTCATCGGGCTGGTCATCAGCATTCACATCGCGGGCATGTTCGCCTTCTCCCCGCTGATGGGGTGGCTCGCGGACCGGCTCGGACGGCTGTCCGTGATCGGCCTGGCCGCCGGGCTCCTGTCGGTCGCCGCGCTGCTCGCCGGGACGGCCGGGCCCAGCCACGGCCGGACCACGCTCGGGCTGTTCCTGCTCGGGCTCGGCTGGTCCGCCGGGATGGTGTCCGGCTCGGCCCTGCTGACCGACTCGGTGCCGCAGCCCGCGCGGGCCGCCGTACAGGGCCTGAGCGACCTCACGATGAACGCGGCCGCGGGGGTGGGCGGCGCGGCCGCCGGCCTGGTCATGTCCCAGGCGGGCTACGGCTGGCTGAACGCCGTCGGCGCCGCGCTGCTGCTGCCGATGGCGGCGCTCGCCCTGTTCACCGCGCGCCGCCACCCGGTCGCCGCGAAGGGTGTCGGTGGCTGAAGGGCCTCAGTGCCTGAAGGGCGTCAGTGCCTGAAGGGCGTCAGTGCCTGAAGGGCGTCAGTAGCTGATGTGGTAGGCCTTGCGGAGCGTCTCGTGCACCGTCCAGGTCGTCTTGTCGCCCTCCCGCAGGACGCAGGCGGAGCCGGGGCCCACCTCAAGGGTCTCGCCGCCCTCGACCTCCACGGTGGCGCGGCCGCTCACCACCACGAACAGCTCGTTGGCCTCGGTGTCGGTGACCACGCCCGGGGTGATCTGCCAGATCCCGCGCACCTGGCTGCCGTCCGGCGACTCCCAGAGCACCTTGCCCGTCACGACGGGCTCCCCGGAGACGATCTGGGCGGGGTCGAGGTCCTCGGGCTCCAGTTCCACGTCCGCGACGGACACGGAGAAGGAGGCGGGGGCGGCGGAGTGATCACTGGTGCTCATGGCGCGCCAGCCTAGTCCGGCCCGCCCGTACGGCGCGGTGACCACAGCGTCCAGGAACGGCCCCGCCTACGCGTCAGCCTGTCCAGTCGGACCGGGGCGCCGGGCGGTGAGGACCGGCTGGGGGAACCCGGTGTCCGCCGGTGCGTGCCAGACCGTCTCGCCCAGGCCGGCCTCCCGGGCGAACCCGGCGGTCCGCTCCCGCGGCAGCGCCCAGTACGTCGCGCTCGACGTCCGTGTGGTCCACGTGTCGGCAGTGGGCAGCAGCTGGAAGAGCTCCAGGTCGTAGCGTTCCCCGTCGGCGTGCCAGTGCCACAGCTGGAAGGTGACGGTCCGCCCGTCGGGGCCGGTGCGGACGCGCGGGGCCTCGCTCTGCGGGCGGGCCCGGAGCAGTTCGTCGTACGGGCGGGTGGAGAGCAGCAGCAGTCCGCCGGGGCGCAGGACCCGCCGGGTTTCGGCCAGCGCGGCACGCACGTCCTGAGCGGTGAGCAGGTGCGGCAGCGCGTTGTCGGCGCAGACCACGGCGTCGAAGGAGGCGTCCTCGAAGGGCAGCGCCCGCATGTCGGCGGCCGCGACGGGCAGGTCGAGTCCCCGGCCGGCGGCCTCCCTCGCGGCGCGGGCCACGGAGGCGGGGCTCAGGTCGGTCCCGGTGACCCGGTGACCCAGGGCCGCGAGGCCCAGGGCCTGGGTGCCGATGCCGCAGGCGTTGTCGAGGACGGTGTGCGGTCCGGTGCCCAGCGCGGTCGTGAGGAGGGCGCCGAGGGCGCGGCCCTGCCGGGTGACCGAGGCGTCCCAGTCCGCGTAGATGAGGTCGTAGCGGTCGGCCAACTCGTCGTAGAACCCGCGCGTGTCCATGGGGGAACGCTACTCGGACAGGTTGGGGCGGGTGTGGCTGGAGTGCGTTTGGGGACGCTGATCCCGTGCCATGGATGGGGACATGTCACAGCACACAGCAACTGCACCCTTGTCGGGCGGACCGGTCCTGTCGGAAGAGGTGCGCGAGGCGCTCACCCGGGGCAAGCCGGTGGTGGCCCTGGAGTCGACGATCCTCGCGCACGGTCTGCCCCGCCCCCGCAACCTGGCGGTGGGACTCGAACTGGAGGCGCTGGTCCGTTCGGAAGGCGCGGTTCCGGCGACGGTCGCGGTCGTGGACGGGGTGGCGTACGCGGGGCTGGACAAGGCGCAGCTGGAGCGGATCGCGGGCGGCGACGTCCGCAAACTCGGCCACCGAGACCTGGCCCCCGCGCTGGCGACGGGGGCGACCGGGGCGACGACGGTGTCCGCGACGGCCTTCCTGGCCGCGCGGGCGGGCCTGCGGGTCTTCGCCACGGGCGGGCTGGGCGGAGTACACCGGGAGTGGGCGCAGACGCAGGACGAGTCGGCGGACCTCGCGCTGCTGGCGCGGACGCGGATCACGGTGGTGTGCGCGGGGGTGAAGTCGATCCTGGACGTGCCGGGCACGCTGCAGCGGCTGGAGACGCTGGGGGTCGGGGTGCTCGGGTACGGGACCGACCGCTTCCCCGGGTTCTACCTGGCGGATTCCGGTGAGCCGGTGGACTGGACGGTGCACCGGCCCGAGGAGGTCGCCGCGGTGATGGCCGCTCAGGACGCGCTGGGCGGGCCGGAGTCGGCGCTGCTGGTGGCCAATCCGGTGGCCGAGGCGGAGCAGCTGGACCCGGAACTGCACGACCGGGTGCTCGCGGAGGCCCTCGCCGAATGCCGTGAGCGGGGGATCACGGGGCAGGCGGTGACCCCGTTCCTCCTGGGGTTCCTGGTACGGGCCACCGGCGGCGCCTCGCTGGAGGCCAATCTGGCGGCGGTACGCGGCAATGTGCGGCTCGGAGCCCGGATCGCGGGAGCCTGGGCGGCGCGGGCATGACCGGCACGGGCAGGACCGGCCCGGGCACGACCGGCCCGGGAGCACTGGTCGTCGTCGGGGACGTGGTGACGGACGTGGTGGCGATACATCCGGATCCACTCGCTCCGGCCACGGACACCGCCGCCCGGATCCGGACCCTGCCGGGTGGCGCCGGGGCCAACGCCGCCTGCTGGGCGGCCCGTGCGGGGACCGCGGAGGTACGGCTCCTGGCGCGAGTGGGCCGCGAGTCGGCGCGGTGGCACGAACGCGCGCTGGTGGACGCCGGGGTGCGGCCGCGGCTGGTGATCGACCCGGAGGAGCCGACCGGGACGGTCGTCGCGCTGGTCGGCAAGGACGCGGAGCGCACCTTCCTGACCGACAGCGGGGCCTCGCTGCGGCTGTGCCCCGCCGACTGGGCTCCGTCGCTGCTGGACGGGGCGGCCCACCTCCACCTGTCCGGCTACCTGTTCTTCGCCGACAGCAGCCGGGAGCTGGCCATGGTCGCGCTGCGGGCGGCCCGGACCCGGGGGGTGCCGGTCAGCGTGGACCCCGCCTCGGCCGGTTTCCTGCAGGCCCTGGGGCCGCAGCGGTTCCTCGACGCGGTGGCCGGAGCGTGCGTGCTGCTGCCCAACGAGGACGAGGCCCGGCTGCTGGCCGGACTGCCGGAGCCGGCCGGGGTGGCCCAGGCTGCGGTGGAACTCAGCAAACAAATCCCCCTGGTGGTGGTGACCCTGGGCTCCGCCGGTGCGCTGGTCGCCGAACGGGGCCGGATCACCGCCGAGGTCGCCGCCGAGCCGGCCGAGGCGGTGGACTCCACGGGCGCCGGAGACGCCTTCACCGGCGGCTTCCTGGCCGCCCGCCTCCAGGGCGCGAACCCCAAGGAAGCCGCCCAAGCCGGCTGCCGCACGGCCGCCCTGTCAGTAACCCGCCCAGGCGGCCGCCCTTAACCACGAACCCCTCCCACCCCCACCGAGCCACTCCGACCCCAATGGGCAACTCCGGCTCTGCTGAGCAATTCCAGCCTCGCCGGCGCTTGAGGCGCGGGGTCCGGGGCGGAGCCCCGGTCTTTCAGCCGCGCCGGCGATTGAGGCGCGGGGGCTCGGGTGGCGGCGCCCCCGCGTCACCGGCGCCGGACCCCCGTCCAGGCGGGGTGCCTGGAATCGTCGGCCCGCACCACCGCATCCGCCGCGCCCGCCGGATCCACCTCCGCCTCGTACCGCGCGAACGCCGCCACCGTCCACCGCGCCGACTCCTCCGTCCGCCGGCCCAGCGCCCCCGGCGACAGCCGGACGTGGACGCTCAGGTCGAAGGGGAACCACTTCCCCAGCAACAGCGGACCGTGCACCACCAGCACCCCACCCGCCGGGAGTTCCGCGTACGGGCTGCGCGTCGCCCGGTCGGTCACGGGGTCCCACAGGTCCGGCAGCACCCGCCCGGTCCCGCCGGGATCCGTCGGGCCGAACACCTCCCGCCAGAGCGCGGACGTGTCGTACCAGCCGTCCAGGTACGCGTCCACGTCCTGCCGGCCGTACTCGAAGCGGAGGGAGGCGGGCCGCAGGAATCCGTCGGTCGCCACCACCATCACCGCACGTCCGCGCCTGCGCAGCGCTTGCGCGAGCTCCTCCGCCAGCACACCGGTCCCGGCGGCCGGCGCTCCGTCGATGCCCACCCGCTGCCAACTGCCCTGCTCGGGCACGTTGTCAGGGTCGTCGAGGTGACCGGCGAGCCGCTCGGCCATCCGCTGCCATGTGATCGCTTCCCACTTCACCGGCCCATTGTCAGTGGTCGGCCTTAGCGTTTTTCACGAGGGATCACCGGCGGAAACGGAGCCGGCGGCCCGGCCTTCGGGGAGGGGTTTGTCATGGCTCGGGAGACGACGTATCTGGAGCTGTCGCAGGACGGCGGCGGAGCGCACAAGTTCTACGAGGTGACCGTGGACGGCACGGCCGTCTCCGTGCGGTACGGACGCATCGGCGCGGACGGCCAGTTGCAGAGCTCGTCGTTCCCGACGGCCGAGAAGGCCCGGGCGGCGGCCGCCAAGAAGATCGGCGAGAAGGTCCGCAAGGGGTACGCCCCCGCCGTGCAGGGGCAGCGCGCGGCCCGGTCGGTGACCCGCCGCCAGGTGACGTCGGCCCCGTCGACGGCGCGCGCGGTGGCCCCGGTCCTGTGGCGGTTCCGCACCGGCTCCTCCGCTTTCGGGATCCACGTGGACGAGGACCGCTGCTGGGTCGGCAACCAGGCCGGTGACGTCTACACGCTGAGCCACGGCGGTGAGGTGCTGGCCCGGTATTCGCTGCCGGACGGGGTGAAGTGCCTGGTGGCGGACGAGTTCTGGATATACGCGGGCTGCGACGACGGCACGGTGTACGACCTGTCGTCGAAGGTTCCCTTCGGGGCGTACGACATCGCGGAGGACGTGGACATCTTCTGGCTCGACATCCGCGAGGGCGTCCTGAACGTCTCCGACGCCAACGGCGGGCTGACGGTCATCGACCACGAGGACGAGTTCCAGTGGTCGAGGCGCTCGGCCGGCTCCAACGCCTGGATGGTCCGGGCGGACGCGGAAGCCGTCTACCACGGGCACAGCAAGGGAGTGACGGCGTACGCGCCGGACGGCGGCCGGGAGCTGTGGCACACCACGACCAACGGCTCGGTGCTGTTCGGCTGGCAGGAGGACCACGCGGTGTACGCGGGCACCGGGCGGAACACCGTGCAGCGGCTGTCGAAGGCGACGGGCGCGGTGGAGGCCACCTACCGGTGCGACGCGGCGGTGTACTCGTGCGCGACCTCGCCGGACGGAAGGTACGTCTTCGCGGGTGACCTCTCGTCCTCGGTGTACTGCTTCGACGCCGACGGGCAGCGGCTGTGGAAGCTGGGCACGGGCAGCGGGTCGGCGCTGTCCATGCAGTACCTGGACGAGCGGCTGTACCTGGTCACCACGGACGGTTCGCTGGTCTGCGTGGATGCGAGCGAGCAGGCGATCACGGCGGCCCAGCAGGGCTCGGTCCCGACGCCGGTGGACGTGAAGTCGGCGGCGGCGCTGCCGGTGTTCACCCCGGCCGCGTCGGCCTCGGCGGTGGCGACGGTCTCGATGGCCGCGGTGGCCGCTGCGCCGGCCGGCGCTGTGGTGGTGGAGTGCGTCCAGCACGGCGGCCGGATGCGGGTGCAGGTGGTGTCGGAGGGCTTCGAGCCCTCGTGGAACGTGCAGTTCCCGCGCGGGATACGGGAGCCGGGCGCCCGGTACGTGGTCGAGGGGCTGCACGCCGCCTCAGGTGGCTTCTACCGGGTCCGCGGCGAAATACGACGGCTTGTGTGACCGGCAGGCCGGCGGCGTGGCTCCGGCCGGGGCCGGGGTGGGTATCGCGAAGGGGGTCCCTTCGGGGAGCGCGGGGGTCACGTAGAGCACGACCGGCTCGGTGCCGAGGTTGTGGCCCAGGTGGATGTGCCCGCTGCCCGCGGGTTCCACGAAGGTGGTCCCGGTCCGGTGCACCTCGACGGTGCGGTCGTGCAGGATCCGGGTCAGGGTCCCCGCCAGCACCACCGCGTCCAGCCGGACCCGGTGGAAGTGCCAGCCGGTGCAGCCGCCGGGCGGGATGACGATCTTCCGGCCCGACGGGGCCCCGGCACCACGTGCCCTGCCCGGCGGTGCCGTCGTCGCCTGTCGTCCACCCATGCTGTCCTCCTCCGTGGGCCGCCCCCTGGGCCACGGCCCCACCGTAGAAGGGGTTTCGATATCCAGGAAGAGTTGATGAAACATCAACCGCCCCTCCCCACCAGGTGATATGAGGCGCCTATGGCGGTATCACCCCTGTATGAGCCTGGTGGTGTTCGAGTCTCTGAAGCAGATCCACTGCGCCGAGTGCCGGCAGGGCCCGCTCCGGCACCTCGTGCGCGAGGCGGGCGTGCCGCGCTGTCTGGACTGCGCGGATCTCGGGCACCTCGTCTACCTCCCGCGGGGGGACGCCGCGCTCACCCGCCGTTCCCGCGAGGCCAGTTCGCTCTCCGCCGTGGTCGTTCGCTTCAACAAGCGGCGCCGCCGGTACGAGCGTCAGGGGCTCCTCGTCGAGGATGCCGCCCTGGCCCATGCGGAGCGCGCCTGTCTCGCGGACTCCGAGGCGCGGTCGCGCCGCCGGGAGCGCGACCGGCTGCGCCGCGCGGCCGAGGACACCCGGTTCACGGCGGCCTTCGCCGCCGAGATAGTGCGGCTGTTCCCCGGGTGTCCGGCCGACCGGGCGGTGGCGATCGCCACGCACGCCTCGGTGCGCGGCAGCGGCCGGGTGGGCCGCACCGCGGCCGGCCGGGCCCTCGACGAGCTGGCGGTCTCGGTCGCGGTACGGGCGGCGGTGCGGCACACCGACACCGAGTACGACGCCCTGCTGATGGCGGGCGTCCCCCGGTTCGCGGCCCGGGCCCGGCTGGCCGCGCGGATCGACGCCATCCTCGACGGGTGGCGTTCTATGCCTGGGTGAGGCGGAAGCGGCGGTAGAGGAGGACACCGCCGAGCAGGAGCGCTCCGCTGCCGGGCAGCAGGTATCCGAGGCCGTCGGCCCCGGTGCGGGCGAGGGCCTCGGTGTGCCGCGGCGGTGCGGGCGGGGTGACCGGCCGTTCGGTGACCGGCCGTTCGGTGACGGGCGGTTCGACGACGGGCGGCTGGGCGGGCTTGCCACCGGTGGGCTCCTCGCCGTTGACGGAGGTGTTGCCGTGCGAGGAGTTGCCGACGCCGACCACGCTCACGGAGTTGCCGCTGAGGTTCAGCGGGAGCTCGACGGGAAGCTGCAGCCCGTTGCCGGACAGCACCCCCGGCGAATCCTTTCCGCGCCCTTCCGCCACGGCCCCTCCGCCGTTGCCGGCTCCCGGTTTCGACGGATGCGAGGACGCCTGCCCGGGATGCCCGCCACCGCCTCCCGGCGTCTGGTTGGTACAGCGGTTCCCGGCGGCCGGGTTGAGCACGCCGACCACGCTCACGGTGTTCCCGCAGACGTTGACCGGGACGTGCACCGGCAGTTGCACCAGGTTCCCCGACAGCAGCCCCGGCGAGCGCTCGGCCCGCCCGCCCGCGTCCGCATCGGCGTAGGCGAATCCGCTCACGCCCGCGACCGCCAGCCCACCTCCCGCAACCACCGCCGCGATCACGCCATTCCGACGACTGTGACGCATCAGTTTCCCTGCCTTCCGGAGGATTCAGCGGGCGCTTCACCCGCACCGGAGATAACGCGGTAAACCCATTCGGGTTATAGAGCAGATAGGCATTTCACTCCATCGTGTACTGGGTAGTGCCTACTTCATGACTGATCGCCCGCTGCTCCTCCTCGACGTGGACGGACCGCTCAATCCCTTCCGTTCGCCCCTCGCCGGTCTGCGCGGCTACCGGACCCACCGGATGCGGCCGGACGTCTGGCTCTCCTACCGCGCCCCGGAGTCCCGCAGCGCGCGGCGCGGCGCACGGGTCCGCCTCCACCCGTCCCACGGGGCCCGGCTGCTGGCCCTGCCCTTCGAGCTCGCCTGGGCCACCGCCTGGACGCACCAGGCCAACACGCTGATCGCCCCGCACATCGGACTGCCCGGAGACCTGTCCGTCGTCGAATGGCCGGAACTCTTCGTCGAGGACCCCGACGGCCTGTCATGGAAGACCCGCCACCTCCTCACGTGGGCGGCGGGCCGGCCCTTCGCCTGGGTCGACGACATGATCAACCCCCGCGACCGGGCCTGGGTCGCGGCCCACTACCCGGCCCCGGCCCTCCTCCTGCGCATCCACCCCCGCCACGGCCTGCGCGACCGCGACTTCACCACCCTGACCCACTGGGCCGCCGGACTCAGCGGGCAGCGACCAGCCGGTCCGGCGTCCCCGTGAGTCCGCCCCGGGCCAGGAGCTCCTTGACGTCGGATTCGAGGGCGATCCTGATGTCGGACCCCATGCGCTTCCAGCCGAAGAACTCCCGTGTCTGCTGGAGCAGTTCCTCCCCGGTCATCCCCGGGCACTCCAGGGCCAGCTCCCGCATGGCCAGCTGCCGCTCCGCCGGTGAGACGTGGGCGATCCTGCGGGGCTGGTCGTCCACCGCCGTGCGGGCACCCCGGACCGACCGGCCGGCGACGTCCACGAAGCCGCCCTGGTGCTCGGCGACCCCCGCACGCACCAGCATGTGCAGGACCTGCTGGGCGTTCTCCACGATCCGCTTGCCCGACTTGCCGAGACCCCAGGCCTCCCGCGCACGCTGGACCAGCAGGTCCTGGTGGATCGGCCCCTCCGTCTCGATGATCTGTGCCAGCACCTTCCGCAGCCTGGGGCGCGCCTCCGGCGTGTGGAACTCCGGCACCGCCCAGGTGTCGACGGACACCTCCGCGAGCACGTACTGGATGCTCCAGTCGCGTACCGGCGCCACGTCCACCAGGAGGACCCGCTCCGGTTCAGGGCGGGGCGCCGGGATCCGGGTCTCGGCCGTCGCCGGGTGCGCGCCGGGTGCGCTCTGCCCGGGCGTGGCCCGTTCCGTCTCCGGACGTGCGAAGGGGTCGGTGGCCACCGCCGCCTCGACCGCCTCCTTCAGACGGCGCTCCGCCTCCGGACGGTTGCGGTACCAATCGGTGCCCCAGATCCGGTGCAGGGTCCAGCCGAGGCCTTCCAGTACCTGCTGGCGCAGCCGGTCACGGTCGCGCGCCGCCCGTGACGAGTGGTACATCGCCCCGTCG
This sequence comes from Streptomyces sp. NPDC090045, assembly GCF_044747975.1. Classification (NCBI taxonomy): domain Bacteria; kingdom Bacillati; phylum Actinomycetota; class Actinomycetes; order Kitasatosporales; family Streptomycetaceae; genus Streptomyces; species Streptomyces sp. NPDC090045. The sequence continues at coordinate 50,938 of NZ_JBIVFA010000016.1, read as the reverse complement.
CACTCGATGCCGAGCGCGAACGAGCCCTGCGCCGCCGGGTGCCGCAGGCCGAGGTCGACCCGGTAGCCCGCAACGCCGACCTGCGGCTGCACCTCGTATCCCCAGTCGCGCAGAACCGCCAGCACCGACTCCTCGAAGGGGCTGTCCGGCTCGGCGTCCGCCACCACGGTGTCCCTGGCCAGGACCGCGGGCCCGTTCTCGGCGTATTCGAGGTAGCGCTTGAGGTGCTGCACGCTCTCGTTGGGGCCGTCCTTGAGCTGGGACCCGTGGAACGAGGCGACCACCTCCACGCGGAACCGGGCCCGGGTGACGGCGACGTTGAGGCGTCGCCAGCCGCCCTCCCTGTTGATGGGACCGAAGTTGAGCCCCAGCACCCCCCGCTCGTCCGGCCCGTAGCCGAGCGACATGATCATGACGTCCCGCTCGTCGCCCTGGACCGACTCCAGGTTCTTCACGAAGAAGCCGTCGAGGCGGTCCTCGGTGAAGCAGTCGTCGAGATCCGGGCGGCTCAGCCGGGCCTGCTGGACGCACTCGTCGATCGCGGTCGCCTGGGCCTGCGACAGCGCCACCACCCCGAGGCTGCGGCCCGGGCGGGTGTCGAAGTGGTGCAGCACGCGCTGCGCCACGGCCTCCGCCTCCCGCCGGTTGTCCCGGCGGCGGCCCTTGTCGTAGCAGCCGTCCACCTTGAAGAACTCCACCCCGATGTCGGGGCCGCGTTCCAGCGCACCCGGAAAGGTCACCATGGCGTTGCCGTAGAAGGACCGGTTGCTGAAGGTGATGAGGTCCTCGTGGCGGCTCCGGTAGTGCCAGCGCAGCGGAAGCTCGCGCATCGCCCCCGCCTTGCACGCATGGAGCAGCGATTCGAAGGCGTCGGGCACTTCCTCGTCGTACTCGTCGCTCTCGTCCCCGACGGCCGAGTCGAAGAACGAGGTGGGCGGCAGCTGCTTCTCGTCGCCGGCGACGACCAAGGAGTGGCCCCGGTAGACACAGTTGACCGCGTCACCGGGCCTGACCTGCGAGGCCTCGTCGAAGATCACCACGTCGAAGCGGTAGTCGGCCGGCAGGTACTGGCTCACCGAGAGGGGGTTCATCATGAAGCAGGGCTTGACCGCCTGCACCACCTCCCGCGCCTTGCCGAGCAGTTCCCGCACGGCCATGTGCCGGGTCTTCTTCTCTGCCTCACGCCTGATCAGCGAGGCCCCGCCCGCGCCGAAGGCCTTGGGCTTGCGGCTGTTGCAGGACTCGATGACGGCGCCGCTCGCCGCGGCCACCAGCATGCGGTCGGCCGCACGGAAGCTCCGTACCCGGGCGTCGAGTTCCGCGGCGCGCGCCGTACGCAGCCTGCCGTCGGCGGCGAGCAGCGTGTCGGCCCAGAGCTGGAGCAGGGCCCGCTCCACGACTTCGGGGAAGGCCGCTGCGTCGATGCCCCGCTCCGCGGCCCGGGAGACGAGGTCGTCGAGCCCGCGGCCCGTCAGCACCGAGAGCGCACTGCGGTACGTCTGCCATTCCCCGGGGCCCGAGGGGTCCGCCGCCAGGACGGCGAGGGCGCGGGCGGCCTCCTCCAGCGTGCCGCCCAGGGCGGGCAGGAGCTTCAGCCGGCGCCCGTCCTCGAACATCGCGGTCAGCCGCGACGAGGTCTCGGTCCATCGCGCCAGACGCAGGTCCACGACATCGCACCAGTCGGTGAGGGACGCGCGGACGGCCTGGACCTGCAGTCCGGCGTAGCCGTGGTCCGTGTCCGCTCCGAGCGCGAGCCGGTCGGCCACGGCGTCCCGCTCGTTGCCGCCCGCGGTGAGCTCCGCGATCCGGGCGGCGTTCGCCAGGGCCCCGTCGAGCGCCGCGAATCCTTCGGCGCCGCGGGGCGCGTAGGGCCCCAGCAGCGCCCGGTGTTCCTCGGTCAGCCGCAGCACCCGGGTATGGGACTGCTGCCAGGCGAGCGCCTGTGCGAGCCGTGCGGGCAGGTGCTTGTCCCAGGCTCCGGTCACGGTGAGGGCGGTCGCCGCCTCCCGGTCCGCACGGTACCGGCCCTTGAAGCGGGCCGTGAGCCCCTGGTGGTCATCGGCGAACCGGCGCACCAGATCGGCGAGGGCCGCACACTCCAGGACCTGCGGCCCGAACACGTCCTGCGCCGCGTCGCGCGCCGCGTCCGCCTCGCCGACGGCGTGCTTGAGCTGCTCCGCCGCGGCCTGCGCCTGCCGCAGCGTCGCCCCGTCGAACCAGTGGGCCGGGGGCCGGTGCTCGGCACCCTCCAGGTCGACGAGCTCGAACAGCGCGAGCACGGCCGCGATGCCCTGCGGCTTGTCCAGGCCGAAGCCCTCGGCGAGCTGGGCGATGACGGCCGAATGGTCCTCGAACGGCGCGTTCGTCGAGCCCGAGGTGCGTACGGGCAGTCCCGCGCGGAGCTCGTCCGCGATCCGGCGAACGTCCCGGACCGTTCCCGGAAGGGCCGTACCGGCCGCCATGGGCCTGCGCTCCGCGGCCGCCCGGAGCGACTGCAGGGCGTCGGCGGCATCCGCGAGCGCCGTGGTCGGTGAGCCTGCGCCCATCGCCTCCGGATCGCGCAGCCCCCACCAGGCGAAGGCGTCGCCTTCCGCTACGGGCCGCCAGGACCGGGCGACCGAGCGGGCGGCCGCGAGCACCTCGTGCAGTGCGGCGGCGCTGAGGGTTCCGGTGACGGCGGTGGCCCCGGAGGTGAGCGCCAGCTGCGGAACCTCCTCCTGGTCGAGCATCGCGAGCCGGCCCAGTACGTGGTGCAGCGTGCGGCCGAGCGGCTGCCGTTCCTCGTTCATCGCGGCCGCGTAGGCGGACAGTTCCTCACGCAGCCGCCTGGCCTCGTCCAGCTCGTGCTGGGCGGCCCCGGAGGCCCGCACCTCGGTCGTCAGCGCACGGTCCAGTTCCTGGGCGACGGCCTTCTTGCTGGTGTCGCTGCTGTGCAGGGCCAGGACGAAGTCCCCGAGGCCGACGTCCGTCAGTCGGTTGCGCACGACGTCCAGCGCCGCGGCCTTCTCACTGACGAAGAGGACGCTGCGGCCGGAGTGCATCAGGGCCGCGATCATGTTGGTGATCGTCTGGCTCTTGCCGGTGCCGGGCGGGCCGCTCATCACGAACGACCGGTTCGCCATGGCGGCCGCGATGCACTGCCGCTGCGAGGCGTCGGCGTCCAGGACCAGCGGGGTCTGCTCGGGCAGCTGGACCTCGTCGATGCGCTCGATCGCGGGCGGCTCGAAGCCGATGACGTCGTCCGGGAGGCCCGCATCCGGTCCGAGCCCGATCGCCCGGATGAGCGGGCTGGCGAGGATCGCCGCCTCGTTCTCCTTGAGGTCCTGGTACATGGCCTCCTTGTGGGCGGCGAACATGGCGAGGACGACGCTGTCGCGGACCACCCAGCCGGTCTGGCCTGCGGCGGCCGTACGGGCCCGGGCCAGCACGGCAGCCGCGTCGAGGCAGTCCGTGTCCGCCACGGGCGTCCAGTCGACGCCGAGCTGGGCGAGCTTCACCGCGAGCGCCGGATTGTGCAGGGCGTCCTGCTCCTCGGCCTCCTGCAGCCGGATCTTGCCCGTCCGGTCCCGGACGAGCTGGACCGGGACCAGCACGAGCGGCGCCGAGCTGCTCTCGTGGGCCCCTTCCTCGCACCAGTCGAGCATGCCGACGCCGAGCCAGAGCACCCACAGGCCGAAGTCGTTGAAGGTCTGGTTCGACTTCTGGCGCAGCTGGCGCAGGGCGCTGTCGAGAGCCTGCTGGGTCTGCTTCTGCGTGAGGATCCCGTCGGCCGCCCGGGCGGAGGCCGCACCGCGCGGCGCCTTGTCCAGGCTGACTCCGGGCTGCTCTTCCTCGCTCCCGTCGACGGGAGCGAAGTCCCATCCGCGCGCGAGCCGTTCCAGCAGGGGGCGGGCGCCGGGCGAGGTGATGTCCAGCGTGGAGGACCTGGTGTGGCGGAAGTTCAGCAGTCTGTTGCGGCCGCCCAGGTCGATGAGCGACTCGCGCCAGCCGCCCAGTACGGCCCTCAAACGTGCCCGCTCCGGGTCGGCACTTGCGTCGAAGGGCTCGGCATGCGCCGTCCGGCCGTGCATCTGCGGGTACCTCCGGGGCAGAAATCGACAGGACCGGGCAGAAGAGCCCGGCCCTTGTCACGTTCCGGATCACCCAATCACACCACGACACGCAGAACGCCCGGATCTCACGGATCAGGACGGGCGGGTCAGTGGCGGGCGGGCCTCATGAATCTGCGCTCTGGGTGAGCGCGGTGACCGGGTCCGGGGAGGGGCGGCCCTTGGGCCACCAGTCGTTGTCCCCCAGGCGGTCCTCGTAGCAGTACCAGAGGCCCTCGCGGCCGAGGCGGAGCTGGCGGGTGCGGATCGTCAGGCGGTTGCGGTCCGGGCGGAAGGACCCCAGGCCCGCGGCGAGCAGGGCCGGGCGGGCCCGGTCGAAGGGGCCGGCCGGCGGGTCCCAGGGCTCTTCGAGCGCGGCCAGTGCCGGGCGGCCGCCCTGGCGCCACGCGGCGGCGGCCCGGGCGAGATCGGTGGTGGTGCGGCCGGTGGCGCGGGCCAGGTCGCGGTAGAGGGCGCGGGCCGCGCCGGTGAGCCCGGCCGTGGGGTGCGCGGACGCCAGCCGGACGGCGTCCTCCCAGAGGCTGAGCCCGGCGATCGGGTCCTCGCCGGTGGTGAGGAGGGCGAGGGCGCGGGCGGCCGCGTCGCAGGCGAGCTGGTCAAGGGCCAGCGGGTCCGGGGCCGCCGGATCGGCCGGGTAGGCGGGCGGGAGGCCCGCGGCGGCGGGCGCCGGGAGCGGTGCGGGCAGCAGCGGCAGGCCGGTGCGGGCGAGCGCGGCCCGGGCCGGGACTCCGGGGAAGTCCGGTGCCGTGTCGGGCTGTTCGCGCGCGGCGTGCGCGGCGTTGCGGCGGGTGAGCTCCTCGAGGAGCTCCCGCTCTCCCCGGCCGCGCAGGAGCAGCAGGACGAAGGGGTCCTCGTCGAGGAGGCGGGCCGCCCGGTAGCAGAGGGCCGCCGCGTGCTTGCACGGCGGACGTCCGAAGTCCGGGCAGGAACAGTGCGGGACGAGCTCGCCCGCGCCGGGCAGGACGCTCTGCGCGAGCGACTGCGGAACCTCCCGCTCCAGCAGCGCGGCGAGCGCCGCGGGGTCGGCCGCGACCGCCTCCAGCAGTTCGTCCCACTCCGGGTCCGCGAAGGGGGGCAGGGTCAGCTCGGTGCGGTACGGGCGGGCCCGGCTGCCCCGGACGTACGCCACGATCCGGCCGGGCGTGACGGTCACCGCGTCCACGTGCCCCTTCGCGGCGTACGCCCGGCCGCGGGCCAGGCGGGCCGTGTCGTGGGAGACCTCCTCCAGCGCCGTCACCCAGGCCCGGCCCCACCAGCTCACCGCCGCGACCCCCGCGGGCACGGTCTCGAAGGTGCGGCGGCGGTCGTCCCGCGCGGTGATCATGCGGGCCTCCGCAGGGAGACGAGGTCGGCCAGCTCGCGGTCGGTCAGCTCGGTCAGCGCCGACTCGCCCGAGCCGAGGACGGCGTCGGCCAGGGCCCGCTTCGCCTCCAGCATCTCGGCGATGCGGTCCTCCACGGTGCCTTCGGCGATGATCCGGTGGACCTGTACGGGCTGGGTCTGGCCGATGCGGTAGGCGCGGTCGGTGGCCTGTTCCTCGACGGCCGGGTTCCACCAGCGGTCGAAGTGGACGACATGGCCGGCCCGGGTCAGGTTCAGCCCCGTGCCCGCCGCCTTCAGCGACAGCAGGAAGACGGGGACCTCGCCCGCCTGGAAGCGGTCGACGAGCTCCTCGCGGCGCGGCACCGGAGTCCCCCCGTGCAGCAGTTGGTGGGAGATCCCCCGGGCCGACAGGTGCCGTTCGATCAGGCGGGCCATCGTCACGTACTGGGTGAAGACCAGCACCGAGCCGCCCTCGGCCAGGATCGTGTCCAGCAGCTCGTCCAGCAGGGCGAGCTTCCCCGAGCGGTGCGCGATCCTGGGCTGCTCCTCCTTGAGGTACTGCGCCGGGTGGTTGCAGATCTGCTTGAGCGAGGCCAGCAGCTTCATGATCATGCCGCGTCGTTCCATGCCCTCGCTCGACTCGATCACGGCCATCGCCTCGTCCACCGCGGCCTGGTAGAGCGACGCCTGCTCCCGGGTGAGGGAGACGGGGTGGTCGGTCTCCGTCTTCGGCGGCAGCTCGGGCGCGATGCCGGGGTCGGACTTCTTGCGCCGCAGCAGGAACGGCCGGACGAGCGCGGACAGCCGGGCCACCGCCGCCTCGTTGCCGCCGTCCTCCTCCGTCTGGTGCTCCACCGGGCGGGCGTGGCGGGCCCGGAACGCGGTGAGCGGTCCCAGCAGCCCCGGCGTGGTCCAGTCGAGCAGCGCCCACAGCTCGGAGAGGTTGTTCTCCACGGGGGTGCCGGTCAGCGCCACCCGGGCCGGCGCCGGCACCGTGCGCAGCGCCTTCGCGGTCGCCGAATGCGGGTTCTTGACGTGCTGCGCCTCATCGGCGACGACCATGCCCCAGCGCTGCTGCGCCAGCAGGGCGGCGCTGGCGCGCATCGTGCCGTACGTGGTGAGCACGAACCCGCCCTCACACGACGTCAGGTCCTCGGTGCTGCGGCCGCCTCCGTGGAAGCGGCGCACGGGCGTGCCGGGGGCGAACTTCTCGATCTCCCGCTGCCAGTTGCCCAGGAGGGACGCGGGACACACCACGAGCGTCGGCTCGGGCCGGTCCCGGTGCAGGTGCAGCGCGATCAGGGTGACGGTCTTGCCCAGGCCCATGTCGTCGGCGAGGCAGCCGCCGAGGCCGAGGGAGGTCATCAGGTCCAGCCAGGCCAGGCCGCGGGCCTGGTAGTCGCGCAGGGTGGCCTTGAGGGCGGCGGGCTGCGGGAGCGGGGTCAGCTCCCCCGTCAGCCGCTCCCGCAGGGCGGCCAGTGCCCCCACCGGCACCGCCTCGACCGGCTCGCCGTCGACCTCGGCCGTCCCCGACAGGGCGGCGGCCAGCGCGTCCACCGGGTCCAGCACGCCCAGCTCCCGCTTGCGCGCCTTGCGCACCAGCTCCGGATCCACCCGCACCCACTGGTCCCGCAGCCGTACGACGGGCCGGTGGGCCTGTGCCAGCGCGTCCATCTCCCCCGGGGTGAGCCGGTCGCCGCCCAGCGCCAGTTCCCAGGAGAAGGCGAAGAGGTGTTCGGCGTCGAAGAAGGCGGTGCCGTCGGTCGCGGAACCGGGCGCGGTGGACCGTACGACGGCGGTCGCGGACAGCGTACGGGCCAGCTCGCGCGGCCAGTGGACGAGGACCCCGGCGGCCGCCAGCCGGCTCGCGGCCACCCCCAGCAGGTCCTCGAGCTCCGGGTCGGACAGGGCCAGGGAATCGGGCACGGGCTGGTCCAGCAGCCGCAGCAGGGGCGGCCAGACCCGCGCGGCCCGGCGCAGCGCGAGCACGGCGTCGATCCGGGCGCGGGGCCCGAACCCGGCCGCCGCCGTGCCCGCCCACAACTGCCCGGCATCGGTGACCAGGGTCGGATCGGCGAGGCTGTGCACCTGGACGACGGCGGCCCCGGCGCGCCGGACGTCCTCGCCCTCGGCTTCGTCGAAGAGGCGGAAGGAGGACAGGTCGAGCCGCAGCGAGACGCCGACCCCGGCGTCGGCTCCGGCCGCGACCTGCGCGGCCCAGTCCTGTATCCCCGGCACCCGCTGCGCCTCCCGTGCGGCGAACGGCCGCCCGGCGGCCACGGCCGCGGCCGGGGTACGGGGCAGGCTGTCGGCGACGGCGTCGAGGAACGCGCGGACCAGCGCCTCCGGTTCGGGCAGCTGGAGCGGCCGGCGGCCGGGCAAGGGGGTCGCGTACCCCTCGTGCGGCAGGGCCGCGGCGACCGCGCGCAGGTGGTCGATGTCGGCGGCGTCGAGCGGCCCGGCGCGCCAGGCGTCCATCCCCTCGGGGGTGAGCCCGGGGAGCAGCCGGCCGCGGGCGGCCAGGGTGAGCGCCTGCGTGGCGGCGGTCCCCCAGGCGCGGGTGGCGGGGTGCGCCGCGCGGCTGTGCGGCGCCCGTGCGAGGAGGGGCAGGGCGGAGGCCACGGAGAAGGTCACGGCGGGCACGGTCCGGCTGCGGACGCCGTCGCCGTGCGGGCGCACGACGGTGAGCGGCGTCGGCGTGCCCGCCTCCGGCAGGGCGTCTCCCCCGGGCGCCCAGAAGGCGACCCGCCCCTGGCGGGGGACGGCTGCGGGCAGGAAGACGGCGGCGTGGCGCAGCAGGGCGGAAGCCTGCGCGGATGCCGGTGCCTGCGCCGGTGCCGGTGCCGGTGCCGGTGCCTGCGGCTGCGGCTGCGGCTGCGTTGTCACGGTGGCCCCTCCCCCCGTCTCTCCCGTCGATGCGCTCGCGGATCTGCTGATCCGCTCTGCCGACGAGTCTAGGCGCGGCCACCGACAACGCCCCTGACCTGCGGATCACCGCCCCCAGCGGCCCTCTTCCGCCGCGTATCCGTACACCGGCCGGCCGGGGGCCGCGCTCGTGCGCAGCGGCCGCCCGTCGTCGTCGATGCGGAGGGTGCCCGAGCCGGACGGCGCGGACCACCGGAGGTCGAGGGACCAGTCGCAGTCGCAGCCCGTGGTGACCGCCTCCACCCGCAGGACGACCGGTTCGGCCGCCGAGACGCGCATCGGGAAGGCGGGGGCCGGCAGCGTGCCCCCGGCGTCGTTCCCGGCGACCGGGCGGGCCAGCGGGCGCGGCGCGTCCAGGTTGACGGCGAAGACGGCCGGGGTGAGCGCCCCGCCGCAGCCCTGCGACATCTGGTAGACGTTCCAGGCCGGCGGGGTACGCCGGCCCGACACGCGGACCTGCAGGTCCTCCAGGACCACGGCGCCCGCGCCCGTGCCGTGCAGGGTGACCTCCACGATCTGCTTCCCGGCGTGCACGGCGCGCTGCGCCGACGCCCAGGCGGGCGCGTCCGCCTCCACGGGCGGCGCGGGCACCGATCCCGGACCCCGCTCGGCCAGGTAGGCGTGATCACAGCCCGCGGTCCACACGTGCGACCGGACCGCCGCCCTGAGGGGTGCTGCCGGAGCCCGGGGCGGAGCCGGGGCCGGCGATGACGCGGAGGGCGGGAGGGCGGACCCCGGACCCGAACCGCCGGCCGGCGGCGAGGGTTCCGGTGTCCTCGTGGCCCCTGGTTCCGATGCCGGGGCGGACGCCGTTCCGGAGGCGCCCGCGGAGGCCGCGGGCGCCGTCGTACCCGCCCCGGGCCCGTTCCCCTCGGCCGTCGTCCCCGTCCGGGCTCCGGCCCGCGGCGCCCGGAGCTCGGGGCCGGCCGCCGCGAGCAGGGCCACGGCCACCGCGCCCGCCGCCACCCCCGCGGCGGTGACCACCGCCGCCCGCCGCCGGTACCAGGGCCTGCCGCCCGCGGGCTCCGCGACGGCGGCCGGCTCCCCCACGACGACGGGCTGCGCCCCCAACTCCGACTCCGGCTCAGGCCCCGGTTCCGGCCCTTCCCCCGACTCCGGCTCCGCAGGCGCCCCCGCGCGCCGCCGCGCATCGGCCAGCAGCCAGGCCCGGTGCAGGTCCACCGCCTCCCCCGGCGAGGCCCCACAGGCCCGTGCGAAGCGGTCCACCACCGCGAACTCCACCGGCAGCGCATCCCCGTTGCAGTAGCGGTGCAAGGTCGACGTACTCGTGTGCAGGCGGCGCGCCAGGGCCCCGTAACTCAGCCCCCCGCGCTCCTTCAGCTCCCGCATCAGCCGCGCGAAATTCTCGGCCTCGCTCACCGTGTTCCCCCGTCCGGCGTCCCGTGACTGCGTTCCATGCCTGAGGTGTTCCCCCAGGTGACCGTGCGTACGGCCGTTCCGGCGTCCCGAGTTCGCGCCGAACCGTGGCCGGCCGGGCGGCCCGGGGAACAGGCTCGTCAGGCACACCGAACCGCTCACGGGGAGACCGTTCATGTTCCGACGCACCGACACCGTCGCCACCCTCGCCACCGCGCTCGTCGCGGCGGCGACCGCCTTCGTCCTCACCACCTCCGCCTCCGCCACGGCCGCCACCGCGACGCCCGTCCCGCCCGGCTTCCTGGCCGGCGCCGACCTGCCGCCGCACCCCGGCTCGGCCTGGTACCCGGGCAAGATCACCAAGGGGCTGCCCGAGTTCGCGCCGTTCTGCCTGGACGGCGTGCTTCCGGCGGCGGGCAGCTGGCACCGCGCCTTCGGCACCGAGTTCGACACCGGTGCCGTGCAGGTCTCCGTACGGTCCTCCTCGGCCTCCGCCGCCGCCGAACTCGTCGGCAGGCTGGAGCGCAAGGTCGCGGCCTGCGCCGCCGACTGGCTGCGGACGACCCCGGGCGGGACCGCCTCCTGGGAGGACTACGGAACGCTCCCCGTCGAGGAGGGCGCGCACGTCTACGGGGTCCACACCTCGATCCCCGACTCGGAGCCCGGCGTGCACCTCTACGGGATCGGGCGCGACGGCTCCACCGTGACCGTCGTGAAGTGGGGCGAGATGGGCGACCTGTCCCAGGCCCCGGTCGCCGCGTTCAAGAGGACGACCACGACGGCCGTGAACAAGCTCAACCCGTAGCCCGGCCGCCGACCGGCGTGGGACCGCGCCGGAGTGGGACCATGGACGGGAGAGGCGATGGCCATGCGTTCCGGGAATGAGCCGGTGACCGCGCGCAGTCCGCTGCGGCTGCGGTTCTGGCTGGGTGTCTGGGGGCTGATCTGGGCCGCCGCCGGGACGGCCGCCTTCTCGATGGCGGGCCGTCCGGGATGGGCGGCGGCCTGCGGGGCCCTGGCGGTCATCGTGACCGTGGACCTGGCCATGATCGTGCGCCACATCCGGCAGGGGCCGCACTACCAGCCGGGCCGGGACATCCCGCCGTACGAGCCGCCCCACAGCCGGTGAAACCGGCGAGCCGGCAGCCCGTAGGCGATCCGCTCAGGCCTGGTCCTCGAAGCGGGCCGCCGCCAGGTACTCCGGCTGCGGGTCGAGGGCGGCGGCCAGGCGGAAGTGCTTGCGCGCCTGCTCGGGCCGGCCCACGCGCTGATGAGTACGGGCCAGGGCGAAGTGGGCGAAGGCGTTGTCCGGCTCCCGCTCCAGCACCAGCTCGAACTCCAGCTCCGCCGGACGCAGTTGCGCCGCGGCGAAGAAGGCCCGGGCCCGCAGCAGCCGCGCCGCCGTGTTCTCCGGATGGGCGGCTATGACCGAGTCGAGCAGCTTGACCGCGCCGCGCGGGTCGCGTGCGGCCAGCAGCTGCTCGGCGGCCCGGAAGTCGATGACGTGGGTCTCCGGGCTGGCCGGCGTGGGGCGCGTGGTCTCGGACACGGTCGGAATCCTTCCCTCTACGAGCGCGTTCAACGCCCCCACCACGGCCGCTATTCCATGCACACGTCAGGCGGTCGCGCCGGCGGCCCGGGCCGTGAGCTCCTCCCACACCTTGCGCACCTGCGGCTCCAGCGCCTCCAGGGGCCCGTCGTTGTCGATCACGAGGGTGGCCACAGCGAGCCGCTGCTCCCGGGTGGCCTGCGCGGCCATCCGGGCCCGCGCCTCCTCCTCGGCCATCCCGCGCAGCGCCGTCAGCCGCGCCAGCTGCGTCGCCGGCGCCGCGTCCACCACGACCACCAGGTCGTAGAGGGGCGCCAGGCCGTTCTCCGCGAGCAGCGGTACGTCGTGCACCACGATCGCGTCGGCTCCCGCGGCGGCCTCCAGCTCGGCGGACCGGGCCCCGACCAGCGGGTGCACGATCGCGTTGAGCGTCTGGAGTTTCGCCGGGTCCGAGAACACGAGGGACCCGAGCTTCGGCCGGTCCAGCACCCCCTCGGCGGTCAGCACCGACCCGCCGAAGGCCGCCACGACGGCCGCGAGCCCCGGTGTACCGGGCTCCACGACCTCGCGCGCGATCCGATCGGCGTCGACGACGACCGCCCCGTACCCCGCCAGCAGCCGCGAGACCTCGCTCTTGCCGGCACCGATTCCGCCCGTCAGGCCCACTTTCAGCATGCCCGCAGCCTAGACCCCGCCCCCGGCGCCCCTACAGCCCCGTCGGCGTCAGTTCTCGCCCTCGCGCTCCGCCAGGAACCGCTCGAACTCGCGCCCGATCTCGTCCGCCGACGGAATCTCCGCGGGCTCGGCGATCATGTTGCCCCGGGTCTCGGCTCCGGCGGCCGCGTCGAACTGGTGCTCCAGCCCCTGGACCAGGGCGACCAGCTCCTCGTCGCCCTCCCGGATCTGCCGGTCGATCTCCGTCTGCGTGCGGTGCGCCTCGGTCCGCAGCGCGTGCGCCACGGCCGGCAGGACGAGCCCGGTCGCCGCCGTGATCGCCTCCAGCACCGTCAGCGCGGCGTCCGGGTACGGGGAGCGCGCGACGTAGTGCGGTACGTGTGCGGCGACGCCCAGCACGTCGTGCCCGGCCTGGGCCAGGCGGAACTCCACCAGGGACTCCGCGCTGCCCGGCACCTGCGCCTCGTCGAAGGGACTGCGGTGGCCGGGCATGAGGTCGGTCCGGTTGCCGTGCGGGGTGATGCCCACGGGACGGGTGTGCGGAACGCCCATCGGGATGCCGTGGAAGTTGACCGAGAGCCGGACCCCGAGGCGTTCGACGATCTGCCGGACGGCGACGGAGAAGCGCTCCCACTCCACGTCCGGCTCCGGGCCGGACAGCAGCAGGAAGGGGGCTCCGGTGGCGTCCTGGACCAGCCGGACCTCCAGCCGGGGCTCCTCGAACTCCGTCCAGTGGTCGCGCTGGAAGGTCAGCAGCGGGCGGCGTGCCCGGTAGTCCACCAGCCGGTCCGCGTCGAACCGGGCGACCACCTGGTGGGGCAGGGTGTCCAGCAGCCGCTCGACGATCTGCTCGCCGGCCTCACCCGCGTCGATGTACCCCTCGAAGTGGTACAGCATGACCAGCCCGGCCGAGTCCTGGGCGACCGCCAGGTCGGCCACCGCCAGGCCCTTGGCATCCCATTCGTACAAACCCTGTGGATCAAGCACCGCCACCACTCCTCCTCGCCGCGTTCTCTGCCAAGAACGTCCAAGACGACGCGACCATTCCCCAGTTGGCCGCATTCACGGGAACGCAACGGATCAACGGCGGCCCGGCGGCGGCCCAGCGGCGCTCCGGCAGCGCTTCGGCGGCGCTCCGGCCGGAAACGCGGTGAGGCCCGCCCCCCGAAGGGGACGGGCCTCACCGTTCAACTCAGCTCAGCTCTGCTCACACCGGAGTGTGATGCGCGCTGCGATCAGCTCTGGCCGCCGGCCAGCTTCTCGCGGAGCGCGGCCAGGGCCTCGTCCGACGCCAGGGCGCCGGAGGTCTCGTCCGACTCCGAGGAGTACGAACCACCCGAGATGCCCGCACCGGCGTTGCCACCGGCGGCCGGGGCGGCAGCGCCCTCGGCAGCAGCGGCCTCGTCGGCCTCGCGGCTCTTGATGACCTGGGCCTGGTGCTGCTCGAAGCGCTGCTGCGCCTCGGCGTACTGGGTCTCCCAGGCCTCGCGCTGCTTCTCGTAGCCCTCGAGCCAGTCGTTGGTCTCGGGGTCGAAGCCCTCGGGGTAGATGTAGTTGCCCTGGTCGTCGTAAGACGCGGCCATGCCGTACAGGGTCGGGTCGAACTCGACCGACGCCGGGTCGGCACCGAAGGACTCGTTGGCCTGCTTCAGGGACAGCGAGATCCGGCGACGCTCGAGGTCGATGTCGATGACCTTGACGAAGATCTCGTCGTTGACCTGGACGACCTGCTCCGGGATCTCCACGTGGCGCTCGGCCAGCTCGGAGATGTGGACCAGACCCTCGATGCCCTCGTCCACGCGGACGAACGCACCGAACGGAACCAGCTTGGTGACCTTACCCGGGACGACCTGACCGATCTGGTGGGTCCGGGCGAACTGCTGCCACGGGTCCTCCTGCGTCGCCTTCAGCGACAGGGAGACGCGCTCGCGGTCCATGTCAACGTCGAGAACCTCGACGGTGACCTCCTGGCCGACCTCGACAACCTCGGACGGGTGGTCGATGTGCTTCCAGGACAGCTCGGAGACGTGGACGAGACCGTCGACGCCACCCAGGTCCACGAAGGCACCGAAGTTGACGATCGAGGAAACGACGCCGGAGCGGACCTGACCCTTCTGCAGGGTGGTGAGGAACGTCTGGCGAACCTCGGACTGGGTCTGCTCCAGCCAGGCACGGCGGGACAGGACCACGTTGTTGCGGTTCTTGTCCAGCTCGATGATCTTCGCCTCGAGCTCCTTGCCCACGTAGGGCTGGAGGTCGCGGACACGACGCATCTCGACGAGAGAGGCCGGCAGGAAGCCGCGGAGGCCGATGTCGAGGATGAGACCACCCTTGACGACCTCGATGACGGTACCGGTGACGATGCCGTCTTCTTCCTTGATCTTCTCGATCGTGCCCCAGGCACGCTCGTACTGAGCGCGCTTCTTGGACAGGATCAGGCGGCCTTCCTTGTCCTCCTTCTGGAGAACCAGGGCCTCGATCTCGTCGCCGACCTTGACGACCTCGTTCGGGTCGACGTCGTGCTTGATCGAGAGCTCACGGCTCGGGATCACGCCTTCGGTCTTGTAACCGATGTCGAGCAGGACCTCGTCCCGGTCGACCTTCACGATGACGCCGTCGACGATGTCGCCGTCGTTGAAGTACTTGATCGTCTCGTCGATCGCGGCGAGGAAGGCTTCCTCGTTACCGATGTCGTTGACCGCTACCTGCGGAGTGGTAGAGGTGGTCTCGGTGCTGCTCGTCATGTGGGAAAGGGCTCCGGTTACGGACAGAAAGTCGTAGGTACTGCTACGCCGGGAGCCCTTATCGGCATCTGCCGAAGCCGGACAGCCAAGGAGACCCCCATTCCGCGAAGTGCGGCGGGGCCTCGAAAACCGAGGGGACATCAACAGATACAAGCGCAGCCTGCTAGGTCTGAGGAGCACAGGCTCGCAGCGCAACTTGTAGCATACGGGGGCGGCCGGACAGGGTCAATGCGCGAAGGCGCACACCCCGGGCGGATCACCGCATAACCGGCACAATTCGTGGGCGGGAGCGCGTTCCTGACGCTTCCTGCCACTTTCCGAAGACATTCGCAGACTACGACGACGGGCCCCATGAACCAAGAGGACTACGCCTCCGAAGACGCGTACGAAGCCGATCCGGGCTCCGTGGAAGACGCCGAGGCCACACGGCGTGACGCGGGGGAAGCGGAGAGCAGCCGGGCGAGCCGGGGCTGGTGGGACCGCAACGCCGACGAGTACCAGAGCGAGCACGGCGCCTTCCTCGGCGACGACCGCTTCGTATGGGGGCCCGAAGGACTGGACGAGACGGAGGCGGCCCTCCTCGGCCCCGCCGGCTCCCTCAAGGACAAGGACGTCCTGGAGATCGGCGCCGGCGCCGCCCAGTGCTCGCGCTGGCTGGCCGCGCAGGGCGCCCGCCCGGTGGCCCTCGACCTCTCCCACCGCCAGCTCCAGCACGCCCTGCGCATCGGCGATGACGTCCCCCTGGTCGAGGCCGACGCCGGAAGGCTCCCCTTCCGCGACGGCTCCTTCGACCTGGCCTGCTCCGCCTACGGCGCCGTCCCCTTCGTCGCCGACCCCGTCAACGTCATGCGCGAGGTGCACCGCGTCCTGCGCCCCGGCGGCCGCTGGGTCTTCTCCGTCACCCACCCCATCCGCTGGGCCTTCCCCGACGAGCCCGGCCCCGAGGGGCTGTCCGTCGCCGCCTCCTACTTCGACCGGACCCCGTACGTGGAGCAGGACGAGCAGGGGCGCGCGGTGTACGTCGAGCACCACCGCACCCTCGGCGACCGGGTCCGCGACGTGGTGGCGGGCGGCTTCCGCCTGGTCGACCTGGTCGAGCCGGAGTGGCCCGAGTGGAACAGCCAGGAGTGGGGCGGCTGGTCCCCGCTGCGCGGCAACCTGATCCCGGGCACCGCGATCTTCGTGTGCGAGAGGGCCTGATCCCTTGATCCGCCAGGCCGCCCTCGACGCCCTCCCCGTAGGAGAGGCCGTACCCGCGCTGATCTCCGCGCTGGACGGCCACGGCGCCGCGGTGCTCTGCGCCCCGCCCGGCACCGGCAAGACCACGCTGGTGCCGCTGGTGCTGGCGGGGCTGGTGGGCGGCGGGCCACGGCGCCGGGTCGTGGTCGCCGAGCCGCGGCGGATCGCCGCCCGGGCCGCCGCGCGGCGGATGGCCTGGCTGCTGGGCGAGCAGGTCGGCGGCGCGGTCGGCTTCACCGTGCGCGGGGAGCGGGTGGCGGGTCCCGGCACGGTGGTGGAGGTGGTCACCACCGGGGTGCTGCTCCAGCGGCTCCAGCGCGACCAGGAGCTGACCGGGGTCGACGTGGTGGTCCTGGACGAGTGCCACGAGCGGCACCTGGACGCCGACACGGTCGCCGCCTTCCTCCTCGACGTACGGGAGACCCTGCGCCCGGAGCTCCGGCTCGTGGCGGCCTCGGCGACGACGGACTCCGCCGGCTGGGCCCGCGTGCTCGGGGGCGCGCCGGTGGTGGAGGCCGCGGGGGTCTCGTACCCGGTGGAGACCGTGTGGGCCCCGCCGGCCCGGCCGGTGCGGCCCCCGCACGGGATGCGGGTGGATCCGGCGCAGCTGACGCACGTGGCCTCGGTGGTGCGGCGGGCCCTGGCGGAGCGTTCGGGTGACGTGCTGTGCTTCCTGCCCGGCGTCGGCGAGATCGCGCGGGTGGCGGGGCAGCTGGGCGGGGTGGACGCGGAGGTGCTGCAGGTCCACGGCCGGGCCCCGGCCGCCGTGCAGGACGCGGCGCTGACGGCCTCGGACCACCGCCGGGTGATCCTTTCCACCGCGGTGGCGGAGTCGAGCCTGACCGTTCCCGGAGTACGGGTGGTGGTGGACTCGGGGCTGGCCCGCGAGCCCCGGGTGGACCATGCCCGGGGGCTGGGCGCGCTGGCGACCGTACGGGCCTCCCGCGCGGCCGGGCGGCAGCGGGCGGGCCGGGCCGGGCGTGAGGCGCCGGGTGCCGTGTACCGCTGCTGGGCCGAGGCGGAGGACGGCCGGCTGCCGGCGTTCCCGTCGCCGGAGATACGCATCGCCGATCTGGCGCAGTTCGCCCTGCAGGCCGCGTGCTGGGGCGACCCGGACGCGTCCGGACTGGCCCTGCTGGACCCGCCGCCCGCCGGGGCGATGGCCGCGGCGCGGGAGGTGCTGGTCGCGGTGGGCGCGGTGTCCCCGGCGGGGCGGCCGACCGCGCGCGGGCTGCGGATGGCCCGGCTCGGGCTGCACCCGCGGCTGGCCCGTGCCCTGC
Organism: Streptomyces sp. NPDC090045; assembly: GCF_044747975.1. Taxonomy (NCBI): domain Bacteria; kingdom Bacillati; phylum Actinomycetota; class Actinomycetes; order Kitasatosporales; family Streptomycetaceae; genus Streptomyces; species Streptomyces sp. NPDC090045. The sequence continues at coordinate 33,717 of NZ_JBIVFA010000016.1, read as the reverse complement.
TGGACGGCTCGGCCGCGCTCGGTGCCCGGCGGGCGGCGGAGCTGGTGGCCCTGCTCAGCGAGGAGCCGCCGCGCGAGTACGGGGACGACCTGGCCGGTGCGTGGCGGCAGGCCCGGCGGGGCGGCGACGGCTACGCGGCGCGGTGGCAGGCGGAGGTCCGGCGGCTGGACCGTGCCGTGCGCGACCCTGCGGGGCTCTCCCCCACCCCGCCCCTTCCCGAAACCGGGGCTCCGCCACGGACCCCTTCGGGGGCTCCGCCCCCGCACCCCCGCGCCTCAAACGCCGGCGAGGCTGTCTCTTCAGCCCCTCCGGCGTTTGAGGAGCGGGGTCCGGGGCGGAGCCCCGGCAGTGGTGCTGCGCACGATGACGGGGCCGCCGGGCTCGTCGCCGCGCTGGCGTTTCCGGAGCGGGTGGCCAAGGCCAAGGGGGAGGGGGCCTTCCTCATGGCCTCCGGGACCGGGGCCGAGCTCGGCGACGGGTCACCGCTGCGCCGCGCGCCCTGGCTCGCCGTCGCAGTCGCCGACAGGCCCCCGCACTCCGCCTCCGCCCGGATCCGGCTGGCCGCGGTCATCGACGAGGACACCGCCCTGGCCGCCGCCGCCCACCTGCGGACCGAGGGCGAGGAGGTGCGCTGGGAGGACGGGGACCTGATCGCCCGCGCGGCGCAGCGGCTCGGGGCGATCGAGCTGGCCGTGCGCCCGCTGCGCACCCCCGACCCGGCGCTCGTACGGGCCGCCCTGCTCGACGGGCTCCGCTCCGAGGGCCTCGGCCTGTTGCGCTGGTCCCAGGACGCGCAGGCCCTTCGGGCCCGGCTGGGCTTCCTGCACCGCACGCTCGGCGGCGCGTGGCCCGACGTAGAAGGGGACGGCGCCCTGCTGGACCGCGCCGACGAATGGCTGGAGCCCGAGCTGTCGCGGGCCCGGCGCCGCGCGGACCTGGGACGGATCGACGCCGGGCAGGCGCTGAACCGGCTGCTGCCGTGGGCCACCGGTGAGGCCGCCCGGCTGGACGAGCTGGCTCCGGAACGGCTGGAGGTGCCCAGCGGATCCCGGATCCGGCTGGACTACTCCGCCGAGCACGGCCAGCCGGTGCTCGCGGTGAAGCTCCAGGAGCTGTTCGGGCTGGCCGAGACCCCGAAGGTGGCCGGTGTGCCGGTGCTGGTGCACCTGCTGTCGCCCGCCGGACGGCCCGCCGCCGTCACCGCCGACCTCGCCTCCTTCTGGCAGGGCGGCTACCGCGCCGTCCGTGCCGAGCTGCGCGGCCGCTACCCCAAGCACCCCTGGCCGGAGGACCCGGCCACCGCCGAGCCCACCCGCCACACGAACGCCCGGCTCAGGCGCTGACCTCTTCCCCTTCTTCCCGCACCCGCCGGCTGCGGGCCTCCAGCCACAGCGCCAGCCCCAGCAGCGCGAGCCCGCCGCCGGCCAGGCCGACGGGCGCGTAGGTGTGCAGTGCGAGGACCTTCATCCGGTTCGACTTGACCAGGTCGACGGTGTAGTCGGAGTAGTCCTCGCGCATCGTCACGTGCCCGGCGAAGGCGGTGAGCTTGCCGTCGGGGCCGCCCGCCGCGATGCCGCCCCGCATCTCCTGCTGGATGTCCTGCTCGGCGTTGACCGGCGCCCCGGTCACCGGGTCTACCCAGAACCTCACCTTGGCGGTGTACCAGAGGGTGGTTCCGGTGGCGGCCTCGATCGTCGACGGGTCGATGCCCTCGATCGGCATCTTCTTCGGCATGGAGACCTTGGTCCAGGGGATCGTCTGCTCGAAGTAGTAGACGTCCATGCCCTTGAAGGTGCGCGGTCCGACGTAGTGGATCGGCGAGGAGGTGCGGGTCTGCGCGTCGAAGTACAGGTAGTCGCGCGGCTCGGTGAAGAAGGGCCACTTGAACTCGATGCCCTCGCGCTTGACGGCGTCCCCGTCGACCATCTCGCCGGTGGCGTGCACCGGGTCCTGGGTGTGGGCGTCGAATATGTAGCGCTCGGGGATCTGGGAGACCATCTTGCCGTCGGGGCCGATGATGTAGGACAGCGTGTCCCAGACGACGACGTCCTTGCCCGCGCTCGACTCGATCTCCTTCGACGCCTCCACGTTCCCCTTGAGGGTCTGGACGATCGTGACCTTGTCGACCTTCTTGGGCTGCATGCCGCCGGTGTAGTCGAGGAGGGTCGCGTCCTTCGCCTCCAGGACCATCTCCTGGTACTGGCTCGGCGGGATCTTGGCGAGGCGGGGGTACGCGTACCAGCGCAGCAGTGGCGCGAGGGCTGCGCAGAACACGGCTAGGGCCAGCAGGACAAGGCTCGCTCTGCGTCGCAAGGCCGGGCCCTCCTCTACTTTCCGGGCGCGGGGGGCGCGGTGGTGAGCAGGGGCTTGGGTGAGGTCTCGCCTTCGGGCACCCCGAACGCCGTGATGGCGAACACGAGGGCCAGCGCGGCCGCGAGGCCGATGGCGGCGGCGACGAATGCGCGCATGCCGGGGCTCCGAAATCTGATGAGGCGTCAGAGATGGGGCACCGTAGCAACGCGGGGGCGAGATGAGAACCGTTCGAGCCGCAGATCACCACTGGGCCACCCGGGGGGCCTCGGCACCCGCCGGCACACCCGCCCCCGCGTTGCGCACGGCGGGACACCCACCCCATGGAACACTGATCGCAACAGAATGTAATCAAATGATTACATATGGCGATCGGAGAAGTGATGTACAGACGTCGGCTCAAGGCCGTGGCCCTGGCCGTGCCGTTCGTGGTCGCGGTCAGTCTCGGCAGCACTGCGGGCGCGACCTCCCTGGCAGCCATTCCGTGCGACGTCACCGCACTCAACAACGCGATCAACGCCGCGAACAACAACACCGGACCGCACACCATCCGGCTCGCACCCAAATGCGTCTACAACGTCCTCACTCCCGCGTCGACCGGCGGTCTCGGCCTCAACGCCCTGCCCATTATCACGGGCACCGTCACGCTGCTGGGAGACAAGACCACCATCCGACGGGATCCCGACGCGACCGAGGGCTTCCGGATCGCGGAGGTCGACGGCCCCAACGGGCGCCTGACCATCGAGGGTGTCACCGCGACCGGTGGCGGCTATCTCGAGTACGGCGGCACCTACCTGCCCAGATCCGGAGGGACGCTCATCCTCAAGCACAGCACCGTGACCAACAGCACGGCGAACGTGGGGGGCGCCATCGTCGTGGACCTGAGCAGCACTCTTGAGATGCACGACAGCGTCGTGCGGGACAGTGCTGCCGTGCAGGGTGGTGCCATCTACAACGGGCCGGGAAGCACCACCCTGCTGCAGAAGACCAAAGTGGTGCGGAACCAGGCCACGGAGTTTGGGGGCGGCATCTTCACCGCCGGGGTCTCTCTGACCATCAAGAACTCGCACATCGAAGGCAACCGCGCCTTCCAGCAGGGCGGCGGAATCTACAACGACCGCGCTCCGATGGACATCTCTTCGACGACCATCGCGGACAACCGCGCGGGCCAAATGGGTGGCGGCATCGCCAATGACGGCACCACCACGCTGACGGACACAAAGGTGCGGCGCAACATCGCGCTCAACGGCGGCGGCGTCTGGCAAGGAACCTCTGGCGGCTCCCTGACCCTCGTCAGGAGCCGGATCTTCGACAACACGCCCAACAACTGCCGGCCCGTCGGGGTGATTCTCGGCTGCACGAACTGACCCCAGGCTCGATCCGCGAGCCCGACTTGATCCACAAGGCGCGGCCTGGTGCTGTGACCCGGTGAACCTTCCCGGTCACAGCACTAGGTGTGTTGCCCCGGGGTCGACCGGGGCACCGCCGGAGTGGAGGCCGGAGACGCAGTGGGCTTCGGCGTGCGTGACGAGCTGGGCGTCGGGCTGGACGTCGGGGTCGGCGAAGGCTTCGGGGTCGGGGTCGGCATGGGGGTGGGCGTCGGGTCCGGCGAGGGCTTCGGGTCCGGCGTGGGCGTAGGCGTCGGGGTCGGCGTAGGCGTCGGGGTGGGCTTCGGATCCGGCGTAGGCGTGGGAGTCGGAGTAGGCGTCGGGTCCGGAGTCGGCGTGGGCTTCGGGTGCGGCGTCGGCGTGGGCTTCGGATCCGGCGTCGGGGTAGGCGTCGGCTTCGGGTCCGGCGTCGGCGTGGGCTTCGGAGTGGGCGTCGGCGTAGGTGTGGGCTTCGGCGTCGGTGTCGTGGGCGTGCCCGTGCCCGTACCGGGCCTGTCCGGGACCTCGTGCGTGCCCTTGAGGTAGTACGTGAACCAGGACCGGACCGTCCGCAGGTACTCCGTGGAGTGGTTGTAGGAGAGCACGGCCCGGTCCAGGTCCGCGTCCGTCCGCAGGTCCCGGGTGCCCGCGCACAGGTACCGCCCGGCCGCGAGGGCCGCGTCGTGCACGTTGTTCGGGTTGCGCCGGCCGTCGCCGTCCGCGTCCTGGCCCCAGGCCGCCCACGTGGAGGGGATGAACTGCATCGGCCCGACCGCCCGGTCGTACCGGGTGTCCCCGTCGTAGGCCCCGCCGTCCGTGTCCGAGATGTTCGCGAAGCCGTTGCCGTCGAGGACCGGCCCCAGGATCGGCCGCAGCGTGGTCCCGGCCGCGTCGACCTGGCCGCCGCGCGCCTGACCGGACTCCACCTTGCCGATCGCCGCGAGGAGTTGCCAGCGCAGTCCGCAGCCGGGGTCGCTCTGCCCCACCGTCTTCTCCGCCCGCTGGTAGGCCGCGAGCACGCTCGCCGGTATCCCCTGCGCCCCTTCGGCCGGTCCGGTCGCGGCGCCCGCCGGCACCGCCACCGTCTCCGGGGCCTGCGGCTGCGGGGTCTGGGCTTCGTCCGGCAGCACCACGGCCGGCGGCTCCGGGCTCGCCAGCGGCGGGAGTTCGGTGAAGTAGGCGGTGTCTCCGCCGCTCGCTTCGGCCGGGAGGGCCTGCTCGCCCTCGCCGATCGCGACCGTCCGGTCCTCTTCGGCGCCCGCCGGCCCCTGCGAAGCGGTCAGCGCCGCGGCCACCAGCGCGGAGACCAGGGCGGCGGCGGCCCCCTTGCGCAGCCTGCGTCCGATTATTCGAGCCGACATGAGCCGGACCCCTCCCCCTCGACGTCCGCGTGACCATACGTCAACTCCCTGCAATGGGCACGGACAGCGGGCCGGAATTCACCACATCGACACGTCCGTGCGCAGGTCACGCATACTGTCGGGACCCTTCGGGCGCATTGGCCCGAAGTAAGGAACACCACGCCAGCACCACAAGAACGTCCGCGAGAACGTCCAGGAGAAGTGCCATGCCGTTCACTCTCAGCCATGCGGCCGCCGTGCTTCCGGCCATCCGCCGGACCGGGCGTGCGCGCGGCCCCCTCGTCGCCTCGGCCCTGGTCCTCGGGTCGTTCGCGCCGGACACCTTCTACTTCACGGACGCGATCGTCGAGGGCGTCATGGCCTACGGGACCTTCACGCACTCGCTGGCGGGGGTGTTCACCGTGGACGCCGTGCTCACCGCCGCCCTCGTGGGGTGCTGGCTGCTGCTGCGCGAGCCGCTGGTCGCGCTGCTGCCGCGCGGCTGGCGGGGCCGTGTCCATGCGTTCGTACGCGGCGAGCACTGGAGTGGGCGCCGACTGCCCGCGCTCGCCGCCTGGTTCTACGCCTCGGCCGTCACCGGCTCCCTCACGCACGTGGTGTGGGACAGCTTCACGCACATCGACCGCTGGGGAACGAACGCGCTGCCGGAGCTCGAAGAGCCCCTCGCCTTCGGCCTGCCCCTCTACTCGTACCTGCAGTACGGCACTTCGGCGCTCGCGGCCTGCGCGCTGCTCTGGTTCACGGCGACCGCCCTGCGCCGGCTGCCCGCCTCCCCCGCCCCCGCGTCCGTGCCGGTGCTCGGCCGGGCGGAGGTCTGGGGCGCGCTCGCCCTCGTCGTGGGGTGCGTGGCGGTCGGGGTCACCATGCGCGTGATCCGCTTCTTCACCTTCTTCGACCGGATCCGTACGCCGCTCGACATCATCCCGACCGTCTGCTTCGGCGCGGGCGGCGGCCTCGCCGTGGCCCTGCTGCTGTACGGGGTGCTCGTACGGCTGCGGCACCGCGGCGACCGCACCGCCCGTACGGACGAGGAAACGCGGACGCCCGTCCCCACCGCCTGAGCGAGCGGGGACGGGCGCTTGGCGCTGCTTGGCCGTACGGGCCTCAGTGCGCGGCGGACTCCCAGTCCGGGCCGACGCCCACGGACACGTCCAGCGCGGCCCGGAGCTCGACGGCGGCGCCCATCTCGCGCCGCACCAGCTCCTCGACCTGCTTCCGCTCGCCCGGGGCGATCTCCAGCACGATTTCGTCGTGGACCTGGAGCAGCATCCGCGACCGCAGGCCGGCCCCGGTGATCGCCTCGTCCACGCGCAGCATCGCGACCTTGACGATGTCGGCGGCCGTGCCCTGGATCGGGGCGTTGAGCGCCATCCGCTCGGCGGCCTCGCGGCGCTGGCGGTTGTCGCTGTTGAGGTCGGGCAGGTACCGGCGGCGGCCGAAGACGGTCGCCGTGTATCCGGTGGCGCGGGCCTCGTCCACGACGCGCTGCAGGTAGTCGCGGACCCCGCCGAAGCGCTCGAAGAAGGTCTCCATCAGACCGCGCGCCTCGGCGGGCTCGATGTTCAGCTGCTGGGCGAGGCCGAAGGCGGAGAGCCCGTACGCGAGGCCGTACGACATGGCCTTGATCTTGCGGCGCATCTCGGCGTCGACCTGGGACCGCTCCACGCCGAACACCTGGGAGGCGACGGTGGTGTGCAGGTCCTCGCCGGTCGCGAAGGCCTCGATCAGGCCCTCGTCCTCGGAGAGGTGGGCCATGACGCGCAGCTCGATCTGGCTGTAGTCGGCCGTCATGAGGGACTCGAAGCCCTCGCCGACGACGAAGCCGCGGCGGATGGCCCGGCCCTCGTCGGTGCGCACCGGCACGTTCTGCAGGTTGGGGTCGGTGGAGGACAGCCGGCCGGTCGCGGCGACGGTCTGGCTGAACGTGGTGTGCACCCGGCCGTCGGCGGCGATGGTCTTGACCAGGCCCTCGACGGTGACGCGCAGCTTGGCCTGCTCCCGGTGGCGGAGCATGATCACGGGCAGTTCGTGGTCGGTCTGCGTGGCCAGCCAGGCCAGCGCGTCCGCGTCCGTGGTGTACCCGGTCTTGGTCTTCTTCGTCTTCGGCAGGTCCAGCTCGCCGAAGAAGACCTCTTGGAGCTGCTTGGGCGAGCCGAGGTTGAACTCGTGGCCGACCGCCGCGTGCGCCTCCTTGACCGCCTGCTGCACGGCGCCGGCGAACTGCTGCTCCATCGCCTCCAGGTGGTCGCGGTCGGCGGCGATGCCGGCCCGCTCCAGCCGGGCGAGGAGCTCGGAGGTGGGCAGCTCCATGTCGTGCAGCAGCTCGGCGGCGCCGACCTCGGAGAGCTTGTCGGTGAAGGCGTCGCCCAGGTCGAGGACGGCGCGGGCCTGCGCCATCAGCGCCTCGGCCTCGGCCGTGTCGTCGGCGCCGAAGGCCAGCTGGCCGTCGGCGGCGGCGGGCGCCAGCTCGCGGTGCAGGTACTCCATCGACAGGACGTCCAGGCCGAAGGACCGGCGGCCCGGCTTGACCAGGTACGCGGCGAGCGCGGTGTCCATGGTCACGCCGGCCAGCGACCAGCCGTGCTCGGGGAAGACCCGCCACAGCGCCTTCGCGTTGTGCACGACCTTGGGGCGGGCCTCGTCCGAGGCCCAGGCGCGGAAGGCCAACTCGTCGGCCTCGTCCAGCGACAGCGGCTCGAACCAGGCGGCCGCCCCGCCCGCCGCGGCAAGCGCGACCTCGGTGATCCGGCCGGCGCCCAGCGCCCAGCTGTCGACGGTCGCGATGCCCAGCGGTCCGCCCGCGTGGGCCTCCAGCCACGGCGCCAGCTCGCCCGTGCCCAGTACGGAGGCGTCCAGCTCCACACCGGCCGCCGGAGCCGGGGGCTCCTCCTCGGCCGCGCCGGGGTCCACGGCGAGCAGCCGCTCGCGCAGCGAGGCGTTGCGGATCTCCAGCACGTCCAGCACGCCGAGCATGGCGGTCCGGTCGTAGGCGACGCGCACCAGGTCGGCGGGGGTCTTGGGCAGCTCCACGTCCTTGACCATCTCGGTCAGGACCCGGTTGAGCTTGACGGCCTCCAGGTGGTCCCGGAAGTTCTGCCCGGCCTTGCCCTTGACCTCGTCGGCGCGCTCCACGAGCTCCGCGAACGACCCGAACTGGGTGATCCACTTGGCGGCGGTCTTCTCGCCGACGCCCGGGATGCCCGGCAGGTTGTCGGACGGGTCGCCCCGCAGGGCCGCGAAGTCGGGGTACTGCTGCGGGGTGAGCCCGTACTTCTCCTCGACCTTCTCCGGCGTGAACCGGGTGAGCTCGGAGACGCCCTTGGTCGGGTAGAGCACGGTGGTGTGCTCGGACACCAGCTGGAAGGAGTCCCGGTCGCCGGTGACGATCAGCACGTCGAAGCCGAGGGCCTCCGCCTGCGTCGCCAGGGTCGCGATCACGTCGTCGGCCTCGAAGCCGTCGACCGCGAACCGCGGCACGTGCATCGTGTCGAGCAGCTCGCCGATCAGCTCGACCTGGCCCTTGAACTCGTCGGGGGTCTTGGAGCGGTTCGCCTTGTACTCGGGGAACTCCGTCGAGCGCCACGTCTTGCGCGAGACGTCGAACGCCACCGCGAAGTGCGTGGGCGCCTCGTCGCGCAGCGTGTTCGCCAGCATGGACGCGAAGCCGTAGATGGCGTTGGTCGGCTGGCCGGTCGCGGTCGTGAAGTTCTCCGCGGGCAGCGCGAAGAACGCCCTGTACGCCAGGGAGTGCCCGTCCATGAGCATCAGGCGGGGGCGGTCCGCTGCGGTCGTCTGGTCGCTCTTCTTCGATGCTGTCTCTGCCACGCCCCCGATCCTAGGCGCCCCCACCGACAAAACCGGACGGCCGGAGCGCAGGGACAAATCCGCCGTCGGCGATGTCGGCGGAGCGTGACAGGATCGGTGTATACGACAGGACTGTTCAAAGGGGAGCGTCATGGCCACCAAGCCGCCCGCAGGTGATCCGGTACAGGATGCTCCGCAGGTCGCGCCCCCCAAACACGCGGCCGCGGGGCTGCCCGCCATCGGGCACACCCTGAGGATCGCGCAGCAGCAGATGGGCGTGGCCCGCACCGCCCGCACCCTGCTCAAGGTCAACCAGAAGGACGGCTTCGACTGTCCGGGCTGCGCCTGGCCCGAGGGCGACAAGCGGCACACCGCCGAGTTCTGCGAGAACGGCGCCAAGGCCGTCGCGGAGGAGGCCACCCTGCGCCGGGTCACCCCCGAGTTCTTCGCCGCGCACCCGCTGGCCGACCTGGCCACCCGCTCCGGCTACTGGCTGGGGCAGCAGGGCCGGATCACGCACCCCATGTACCTGCCGGAGGGCGGCGACCGGTACGAGGCGATCAGCTGGGAGCGGGCCTTCGCGGTCATCGCCGAGGAGCTGACCGCCCTGGCCTCCCCCGACGAGGCCCTCTTCTACACCTCGGGCCGCACCAGCAACGAGGCCGCGTTCCTGTTCCAGCTCTTCGCCCGCGAATTCGGCACGAACAACCTGCCCGACTGCTCCAACATGTGCCACGAGTCCTCGGGCTCCGCGCTGAACGAGACCATCGGCATCGGAAAGGGCAGCGTCTCCCTGGAGGACCTCCACCGGGCCGACCTGATCATCGTCGCCGGGCAGAACCCGGGCACCAACCACCCGCGCATGCTCTCCGCCCTGGAACAGGCCAAGCCCTCCGGCGCGAAGATCATTTCGGTGAATCCGCTGCCCGAGGCCGGCATGGAGCGGTTCAAGAACCCGCAGACCCCCCTCGGCATGCTCAAGGGCACCGCCCTCAACGACCTCTTCCTGCAGATCCGCATCGGCGGCGACCAGGCCCTCTTCCGCCTCCTGAACAAGCTGGTCATCGAGGCGGGCGACGCCACCGACGAGGCCTTCATCCGCGAGCACACCCACGGCTACGAGGAGTTCGCCGCCGCCGCCAAGGAGGCCGACTGGGCGGAGACCCTCACCGCGACCGGCCTGACCCGGCCGGAGATCGAGCAGGCGCTGGCCATGGTCCTGGCCTCGGAGCGCACCATCGTCTGCTGGGCCATGGGGCTCACCCAGCACAAGCACGCCGTCGCCACCATCCGCGAGGTCGTCAACCTGCTCCTGCTGCGCGGCAACATCGGCCGGCCCGGCGCCGGCGTCTGCCCGGTCCGCGGCCACTCCAACGTGCAGGGCGACCGCACCATGGGGATCTTCGAACGGCCCGCGCCCGCCTTCCTCGACGCCCTCGACCTCGAATTCGGCATCACCTCGCCGCGCGGGCACGGCTTCGACGTGGTCCGCTCCATCCAGGCGATGCGCGACGGCAGGGCCAAGGTCCTCTTCGCCATGGGCGGCAACTTCGTCGGCGCCACCCCCGACACCGAGGTCACCGAGGCCGCGATCCGGCGCACCGCCCTGACCGTGCACGTGTCCACCAAGCTGAACCGTTCCCACGCGGTCACCGGCCGGCGCGCCCTGATCCTGCCCACCCTCGGCCGCACCGACAAGGACGTACAGGCCGCCGGGAAGCAGTTCGTCACGGTCGAGGACTCCATGGGCATGGTCCACGCCTCCCGCGGCAACCTCGCCCCCGCCTCCCCGCACCTGCTCTCCGAGCCCGCGATCGTGGCCCGCATGGCCCGCGCGGTCCTCGGCGCCGCCTCGGCGACCCCTTGGGAGGAGTTCGAGCGGGACTACGCCTCGATCCGCGACCGGATCTCCCGCGTCGTCCCCGGCTTCGAGGACTTCAACGCCAGGGTGGCCCGCCCCGGAGGCTTCCAGCTGCCGCACGCCCCGCGCGACGAGCGCCGCTTCCCCACCACCACCGGCAAGGCCAATTTCACCGCCGCGCCCGTGGAGTACCCCACGGTTCCGCAGGGACGGCTCCTCCTGCAGACCCTGCGCAGCCACGACCAGTACAACACCACGATCTACGGGCTCGACGACCGCTACCGCGGCATCACCGGCGGCCGCCGCGTCGTCATGGTCAACCCCGAGGACGCGGCCGAGCTGGGCCTGGCCGACGGCTCGTACACCGACCTGGTGAGCGAGTGGAAGGACGGCGTGGAGCGGCGCGCGCCCGGCTTCCGCGTCGTGCACTACCCGACGGCCCGCGGCTGCGCCGCCGCGTACTACCCCGAGACGAACGTCCTGGTCCCGCTGGACTCCACCGCGGACACCAGCAATACCCCGGCGAGCAAGTCCGTCGTCGTGCGTTTCGAACCGGCCTGATAGAACGACCTCAGGACAAGAAGGTTAACGAGCGTTGACGAACGGAGCCTGACCATGGGCGAGCAGCACGCAGTGAAGTTCCCGCAGGAGGTACTCGACGAGTACGCGGCCCTGGGCATCGACCTTCCCGCCCTGTTCTCGGCGGGAGACCTCGGCGAGCGGATGGACATCCGCATCCTGGAGGCCTCGGCCGACCGCGTCGTCGGCACCATGCCCGTCAAGGGCAACACCCAGCCCTACGGGCTGCTGCACGGCGGGGCCTCCGCCGTACTGGCCGAAACCCTCGGCTCGATCGGCGCGATGATGCACGGCGGCATCACCAAGATCGCCGTCGGCGTGGACCTGAACTGCACCCACCACCGGGGCGCCCGCACCGGCATCGTCACCGGCGTAGCCACCCCCGTGCACCGTGGCCGCTCGACCACCACCTTCGAGATCGTCATCACCGACGAGCAGGACAAGCGGATCTGCACCGCCCGCCTGACCTGCCTGCTGCGCGACGTCGACCAGCTGGCCGGAGCCGCCACCGAGGCCCCCGCGGGGGCCTGACCCGGCCCGCGCGGGCGCCTTGCCGAGCGACTCCGCCGCGCCCCGGGAGTCAGGCCGCCCCCTCACCGGGGGACTCCCGGAGCCGGAGCTCGTAGGGCGCGGTGGCCGTGCAGATCGCGTGGAGCGCGGACTCCCGCAGCGTGTGGCTCTCGTCGGAGAGCGCGACGGCCACGAGGCGCTCGATCGCCCGCTCGGCGTCGGCCTGTGTCAGGCGGCCCGTCTCCAGGACGTCGCAGACGACTTCGAGACAGCTGTCCCGGCGGCCCGTGTCGGGGGCGTCCAGCTCCTCCCAGGCCGATTCGACCCACTCCTCGGGGCTCCGGTATCCGCTCACCCCCGGAGCGTAGGAGACACGGTCACCGCCCGGTTTCGCAGGCCCGGATCCGCCGCCCCGGGGTGGCGGATCCGGGCCTGTGCGCGTTCCCGGACCGGGCTCACCGGCGACCGCCCGGAACCCGCCAGTCCGCACGCTTCGCGGTGACATCTGTTGTGTCACCGATGGTGACCGCCTACCTTCCCCTCATGGGGACCACGCCACGCCCGGCCCGGTACGCCGCCCTCACCCTCCTCGCGGCGCTCGCCCTGACCGGATGCTCCTCCTCCGCATCACCCACGGCGGTGGCCCCACAGACCCCTTCCGCCGGCCCCTCCTCGCCCGCACAGGTGTGCACGAGCCTCGTGTCGTACTGGGCGAAGGAGACCCTCCTGGGCGCCAAGTGGTCCGGCCTCGACTGGGAGCAGAAGGGCCTGTCGAACGCGCAGTACGCGATCCACGAGGACGCGGTCGCCGCCGGCCGCGCGGAGGAGCGAACTGCCGGACAGGCCAAGGCACTTGAGCTCATCGACCGCTTCGTGGCCCGGCGCTGCACCGAGGAGGGCGGCGCGACCGGCAGCTCGGAGAACTGGCGACCCCCCACGTGACCCGGGTCACCGCATTCCCGAGCACGCTGTCCGCCTTCCGGGCAGATCCGCACGTACGACCGAACCGCAGGTCGGAGGCCATGCAGCCGACCCGGACAAGATCCATCCGGCGGGGGTGCGTCGGGCATTTCATTACTCTGAGTAATTCACATGCCGTACGCAATCCGTCTTTTCCTCCGAGAATCGCCACTCGGAGGATTCTTTCAGACACGCACCGCCACATTCGGCTGAATTTGATCTAAGACAGGTGCATGGAGGCCTCAAGCCCCTTAGGGGAACAGGTAATTCTCAGGATGCGGACACTATTCACCGTCACGAAATGTCCGTTCTGTCCACACTCTCGCCACACATTCTTGGCCTTGGCATAACAAGAGCGTCACATCCTCCTTTCCCGCCTCCCGGTGCTCGTCACCTCGGGCCTAGAGTCACGGCCAGTCACCGCGCCACAGAGCGCGAATCAGCACGGCCGTGGACCTCCCAGTGCGGCCCGGCGACCTAACGGCACCTCTCCAAGAGAGAGCCGCGCCAGGGAAAGGAAGAATCGTGCGACACCGTTCTTTGCTCGTCCTCACCACCGTGATCACCACGGGAGCACTGACCCTCACCGCTTGCGGATCGCGCGACGGAGACTCCAAGGACAACGGCGGCGGCAAGAAGACCGTCGTGGTCATCGGCGTGGATGCCCCGCTCACCGGCTCGCTCTCCGCGCTCGGCCAGGGCATCAAGAACTCCGTCGACCTCGCGGCCAAGACGGCCAACAAGAACAACGAGGTCCCCGGGATCGAGTTCAAGGTCGAGGCCCTCGACGACCAGGCGGTCCCCGCCTCCGGTCAGGCCAACGCCACCAAGCTCGTCGGCAACAAGGACGTCCTCGGCGTCGTCGGCCCGCTGAACTCCGGCGTCGCCCAGCAGATGCAGGGCGTCTTCAACTCCGCCAACCTGGCGCAGGTCTCCCCCGCCAACACCAACCCCGCGCTCAGCCAGGGCGACAACTGGGGCAAGGGCGAGTTCAAGCGCGGCTTCAAGACCTACTTCCGCACCGCCGCCACCGACGTGGTCCAGGGCAAGTTCGCCGCCCAGTACCTCTTCAATGACGCCGGCAAGAAGAAGGTCTTCATCGTCGACGACAAGCAGACCTACGGCGCCGGCCTCGCCGCGATCTTCGCCGAGGAGTTCAAGAAGCTCGGCGGCGAGGTCGTCGGCACCGACCACGTCACCGTGAAGGAGACCGACTTCTCCTCCACCGCCGACAAGGTCAAGTCCACCGGCGCCGACTCCGTCTACTTCGGCGGCCAGTACCCCGAGGGCGGCCTGCTCGCCGACCAGATCAAGAAGGCCGGCGCCAACGTCCCCCTCATGGGCGGCGACGGCATCCAGGACCCGGCCTTCATCAGCGCCTCCGGTGAGGCCAACGAGGGCGACCTCGCCACCTCCATCGGCTACCCGGTCGAGAAGCTCCCCACCGCCAAGAAGTTCATCGAGGACTACAAGGCCGAGGGTTACAAGGACCCGTACGCCGCCTACGGTGGCTACTCCTACGACGCCGGCTGGGCCGTCATCCAGGCCGTCAAGGCCGCCGTCGCCGCCAACAGCGGCAAGCTGCCCACCGACGCCCGCGCCAAGGTCGTCGAGGCGCTCGGCAAGGTCTCCTTCGAGGGCGTGACCGGCAAGGTCGCCTTCGACGAGTACGGCGACACCACCAACAAGCAGCTCACGGTCTACAAGGTCGAGGGCGGCAAGTGGGTCGACGTCAAGAGCGACACCTTCAACCAGTAAGCCCCTAGTCCCCAGCACCACCCGCTCCACCTGAACCAACGCCGCGCGAGGGCGCAAACAGCGCCCTCGCGCGGAGTCTTATCCGACACGCTCATCGGAGGCCCTGCGGTGCACGAACTGCCGCAACAGCTGGCCAACGGCCTGGCCCTCGGTGCTCTCTATGGTCTCATCGCCATCGGGTACACCATGGTCTACGGCATCGTCCAGCTCATCAACTTCGCCCACGGCGAGATCTTCATGATCGGCGGCTTCGGCGCGCTCAGCGCCTACGCCATCCTCCCGACCGGCACCTCCCTGCTGATCGCGATACCCGTCATGATCGTCGGAGGTGCTGCCACCTCCGTCGCCGTGGCCTGCGCAGCCGAACGCTTCGCCTACCGCCCACTGCGCAGCGCGCCCCGGCTCGCACCCCTCATCACCGCAATCGGCCTCTCGATCGCGCTCCAGCAGCTCGTCTGGCAGTTCTACCCGGACGCCAAGAAGGCGGTCAGCTTCCCTGAGTTCAAGGGCGCGGCCTTCAAGATCACCGACAGCCTGGCGATCCAGCGCGCGGACCTCTTCGTCCTCATCCTCGCCCCGCTCTGCATGCTCGCCCTCGGCATCTTCGTCCAGAAGAGCCGCAGCGGCCGCGCCATGCAGGCCACCGCGCAGGACCCGGACACCGCGAAGCTGATGGGCATCAACACCGACCGCATCATCGTCATGGCCTTCGCCATCGGTGCAGCGTTCGCCGCCGTCGCCGCCGTCGCCTACGGCCTCGACAAGGGCCAGATCAACTTCGAGATGGGCTTCATCCTCGGCCTCAAGGCCTTCACCGCGGCCGTCCTCGGCGGCATCGGCAACATCTACGGAGCCATGGTCGGCGGCGTCGTCCTCGGACTCGCCGAAGCCCTCTCGATCGCCTACATCGAAGAGATCCCCGGCATGTCGCAGCTCGGCGGTGGCGCCTGGTCCAACGTCTGGGCCTTCGTACTCCTCATCGTCGTCCTCCTCGTGCGGCCACAAGGCCTGCTCGGTGAGCGCGTCGCGGATCGGGCGTGAGAACCATGACCACCAACACCACCCCGCAGACCGACACGGTGAAGCAGGGCCCCGCGCCCACCACGCTCCTGTACGCGGTCATCGGCGGCAGCCTCCTCACCATCGTCAGCGCGTTCCTCGCGTGGACGTGGACCGCCGAGTTCCCCGGCGACCTGACCTACTACGGAAGCCCCGCCGGCCTCCAGTTCGTCACCCTCGCCGGAGCCGCCCTCACCCTCGCCTACGCGCTCTCCGCGCTCGGCGTCAAGGGCCTCGGCTGGCTCGCCCCCACCGGCACCCGCAAGGCCGTCTGGTTCCTGGCCCTCGGCAACCTCGCCGCCACCTGGTTCACGGTCATCTCCATCACCGTCGTCCTCGGCGGCGTGATCAACCTCGAACCCGGCGCGTACGTCGCCCTCGTCGGCTCGCTCGTCCCGGCCCTCGCCGCGTACAAGCTCCCGGACGACACCCGCAAGGCGGCCCCCGCCAAGCAGCTGCCCTCCTGGGCCGAAATCCTCATCATCACCGGCGTCTTCGCCATCGGCCTCTTCGTCATCACCTTCGGCATCGACACCGATGACAAGGAACCGCAGCTCTTCGTCGCCTACCTGATCACCGTCGGCTTCGTCGCCCTCGCGCTGAACAAGGCCGGCCTCTTCGCCCGTCTCGGCGGCATCACCGCCAAGCACCGCCAGGTCACCCTCATCGGGTCCGCGGCCGCGGCGATCGCCTTCCCGTTCATCCAGCAGAGCGGCGACACCTACACGCTCATCGCGGTCAACATCCTGATCTTCGCGACCGTCGCCCTCGGCCTCAACGTCGTCGTCGGCCTCGCCGGCCTCCTCGACCTCGGCTACGTCGCCTTCCTCGGCGTCGGCGCCTACGCCGCGGCCCTGGTCTCCGGCAGCACCGCCTCCGCCTTCGGCATCCACCTGCCCTTCTGGGCAGCGGTCATCGTCGGCGCCCTCGCCTCGCTCATCTTCGGCGTGGTCATCGGCGCACCGACCCTGCGCCTGCGCGGCGACTACCTCGCCATCGTCACCCTCGGCTTCGGAGAAATCTTCCGCATCGCCATGGGCAACCTCGACGGCACCTCCGGCCCGGACATCACCAACGGTCCGAACGGCATCCCCAACATCCCCCACCTCGAACTCTTCGGGTGGAACTTCGGGGAGTCCCACGTAGTCGGCGGCATCACCCTCGGTGCCTACGCCAACTACTACTTCCTGATGCTGCTCGTCATGGCCCTGGTCGTCGTGGTCTTCGCCCGTGCCGGCAGCAGCCGCATCGGCCGCGCCTGGGTCGCCATCCGCGAGGACGAGACCGCCGCCGAAGCCATGGGCATCAACGGCTTCAAGGTCAAGCTCATCGCCTTCGCCCTCGGCGCCACCCTCGCCGGCCTCGCCGGCACCGTCCAGGCACACGTCAACAGCACGGTCGTCCCCGAGAACTACGTCTTCGCCGGGCCCGTCCCGCCGAACTCCGCGTTCCTCCTCGCGGCCGTCATCCTCGGCGGCATGGGCACCATCCGCGGCCCCATCCTCGGCGCCGCACTGCTCTTCCTGATCCCGGCGAAGCTGGCCTTCCTCCAGGACTACCAGCTCCTCGCCTTCGGCATCGCCCTCATCCTGCTCATGCGCTTCCGCCCCGAAGGCCTCATCGCCAACAAGCGCGCGCAGCTCGAGTTCCACGACGACACCGCTGACCAGGCCCCCAAGGACCTGGCCACCGCCAAGGCGGGGGCGTGAACAACATGACGACCACCACGGACACCACCACCAAGACCACGGTTCTCGAAGCCAAGGGCGTCACCATGCGCTTCGGCGGCCTCACCGCCGTCAAGGGCGTCGACCTCCAGGTCAACTCGGGCGAGATCGTCGGACTCATCGGCCCCAACGGCGCCGGCAAGACGACCTTCTTCAACTGCCTCACCGGGCTGTACGTCCCCACCGAGGGATCCGTCAGCTACAAGGGCACGGTCCTGCCTCCCAAGCCCCACAAGGTCACCGAGGCCGGCATCGCCCGCACCTTCCAGAACATCCGGCTCTTCCACAACATGACCGTGCTGGAGAACGTCCTCGTCGGACGCCACACCCGCACGAAGGAAGGCCTCTGGTCCGCCCTGCTGCGCGGCCCCGGCTTCAAGAAGGCCGAAGCCGCCAGCGAGGCGCGCGCCATGGAACTCCTGGAGTTCATCGGGCTGGAGAACAAGGCCCAGCACCTGGCCAAGAACCTCCCCTACGGCGAGCAGCGCAAGCTGGAGATCGCCCGCGCCCTCGCCAGCGACCCCGGCCTCATCCTCCTGGACGAGCCCACCGCCGGCATGAACCCGCAGGAAACCCGCGCTGCCGAAGAACTCATCTTCGCCATCCGCGACATGGGCATCGCCGTCCTCGTCATCGAGCACGACATGCGCTTCATCTTCAACCTCTGCGACCGCGTCGCCTGCCTCGTCCAGGGCGAGAAGCTCATCGAGGGCACCGCGGCCGAGGTCCAGGGCGACGAGCGCGTCATCGCCGCCTACCTGGGCGAGCCCTTCGAGGGCGACCCGGGCGCGGCCGAGGACGCCGAGGTCGTGGCGGCGGAAGCCGCAGCGGCCGCCCCGTCCGACGAGGCGGAGGCCGAAGCCGAGGCGGACGCCGACGCTCCGGCGGACGCCGACGCGGACAGCACCACCAGCACCACCAGCACCACCAGCACGGAAGGAGAGGCCAAGTGACCGCACTGCTCAAGGTCGAGGACCTCAAGGTCGCCTACGGCAAGATCGAAGCCGTCAAGGGAATCTCCTTCGAGGTCAACGAAGGCGAGATCGTCTGCCTCGTCGGCACCAACGGCGCCGGCAAGACGACCACCCTGCGCACCCTCTCCGGGCTCATCAAGCCCAAGAGCGGCAGCATCACCTTCGACGGCAAGCCCCTGGCCTCCGTCCCCGCCCACAAGATCGTCTCCCTGGGCCTGGCCCACTCCCCCGAGGGACGGCACATCTTCCCCCGGCTGACGATCGCCGAGAACCTCCAGCTCGGCGCGTTCCTGCGCACCGACAAGGAGGGCATCGAGAAGGACATCCAGCGCGCCTACGAGATGTTCCCCATCCTGGGCGAACGCCGCAAGCAGGCCGCCGGCACCCTCTCGGGCGGTGAGCAGCAGATGCTCGCCATGGGCCGCGCGCTCATGTCGCAGCCCAAGCTGCTCATGCTGGACGAGCCCTCCATGGGCCTCTCCCCGCTGATGATGCAGAAGATCATGTCGACCATCAAGGAGCTCAAGGCCGCGGGCATGACGATCCTGCTGGTCGAGCAGAACGCCCAGGCGGCGCTCTCGCTCGCCGACCAGGCGCACGTCATGGAGATCGGCAAGGTCGTTCTCTCCGGCACCGGCCGGGACCTCCTCCACAACGAGGACGTCCGCAAGGCCTACCTCGGCGAGGACTGAGCCACCCAGTACGCGTGAGGCCCGCCTCCCCTCGGGGGGAGGCGGGCCTCACGCCTGTTCCGGGACGGGAACTACTTCCCGCTCTCCTTCTTCTTCGCCTCGGCGTCCTCGATGACGACCTCGGCGACCTGCTGCATGGACATCCGGCGGTCCATGGACGACTTCTGGATCCAGCGGAAGGCGGCCGGCTCGGTGAGCCCGTACTGCGTCTGCAGGATGCTCTTCGCCCGGTCCACCAGCTTGCGGGTCTCCAGCCGCTGGGAGAGGTCCGCGACCTCCTTCTCCAGCGCGCGCAGCTCCGCGAAGCGCGAGACGGCCATCTCGATGGCCGGCACCACGTCGCTCTTGCTGAACGGCTTCACGAGGTACGCCATGGCCCCGGCGTCCCGGGCCCGCTCGACGAGGTCGCGCTGCGAGAACGCGGTGAGCATGAGCACGGGGGCGATGGACTCCTCCGCGATCTTCTCGGCGGCGGAGATCCCGTCCAGGACGGGCATCTTCACGTCGAGGATGACGAGGTCGGGCCGGTGCTCGCGCGCGAGCTCGACGGCCGTCTGCCCGTCCCCGGCCTCGCCGACGACGGAGTACCCCTCCTCCTCCAGCATCTCTTTCAGGTCCAGGCGGATGAGCGCCTCGTCCTCGGCGATGACGACGCGGGTCGTCAGCGGCGGAACGTGCGACTGGTCGGCGTCGGGCGTGGGCGTCGACTCGTGCTCGGCGGTCACGGGGGCTCCTTGTTGCAAGGCGATTCAGCTCCCCCGAGCCTACCTAGCTCCTGTATGTTTGTGACACGGAGGGTCTTCGGTATCCTTCGTTTCGAAGGGGCCCCGGTAGCCCAGCGGTAGAGGCGATGGATTCAAAACCCATTCAGCGTCGGTTCGAATCCGACCCGGGGTACTTCTCCTTCAATTTCAAGGTCGCCAAGCGAATTTAGCGATCTTCACTCGTCACGGTGAACGAAACTTCGAATTGCGGCCAACCGGACGAAGAGCGGCGAAGCTCCGGACGTGGAGCACAATCCCTCGATACGCGAAGAAGCCGTCCCGCTTTTACGCCGAGGTGTGACCACCGAGTTCTGCCTAGGCTGCCGCCATGAACGACAGCACACGCATACGGATCAGGCCCGGCGGTCCCGAGGACGCCGTGGGCATACTCGCGATGCTCGATTCCGCGGTGGCCTGGATGAACGCGCGGGGCAATACCGGGCAGTGGGGCACGGTCCCGTACTCGCAGCGGCCCGGCGGGGTGGAGCGGGTGGAGCGGTACACGACCGAGAACGTGCCCTACGTCGCGGAGTTGGACGGGGTGCCGGTCGGGGCCCTGGTGCTGGACTCCGGGCCGAGTCCGCAGATGCCGATCGGGCCGGCCGGCGAGCCCGAGCGGTACGTGCGGCTGCTGGTCTCCGACCGGCGGTACGCGGGGCTGGGGATCGGGGCGGCGCTGCTGGGCCATGCGGCCGAGGAGACCCGGCGGGCGGGCGTGGCGTTGCTGCGGGTGGACTGCTGGGCGGGCGGCGGGGGCGCCCTGGTCGCGTTCTACGAGCGGAACGGCTTCGCGCCCACCGAGCGTTTCCTGGACGGGGACTGGCCGGGCCAGGTGCTGGCCCGGCGGGTCGGCTGACGAGCCGGCCCGGTCTAGGGGAGGTCGGCGTTGCCGCCGAGGTTGGCTACCAGGAGGCGGAGGGTGTTGATGGTGGCTGCGTACGTGGCGTCGTCGATGCCCTCGCGCATGCGGGCGTGGACCTTGGCGTTGCGGTCGTGCGCGCGCAGGCGGCCCGCTTCGCCGGCTTCGGTGAGGGTGAGGCGGTCGCCGGTCTCGGTGATCCAGCCACGGGCGGCGAGGTCGGCGTAAACGGCTTCGAAGTCGGTGTTCTGGTCGTCGAAGGGGGTCAGCTTCGCGGTGAGGGCGGCGCGGGTCCATGCACCGGGGGTGCCGGCCACGTGGTTGAGGGTCCACCAGTGGGGCTGGGTGAGGTGCTCCTCGGCGAGGGCGGCGCGGAGGCCGCCGATGACCAGATCGGCCGCCGCGCGGGTCCAGTAGCCGATGGGCTGGGCGGCGAGCCGCTCCTGGGGGTATTCCTTGATCGTCATGTGATGACCGTATGAGCTCAGGTTAGGTTGAGGTCAAGGTCGACGACGAAGTGGGGATCCTGTGATGAGTGAGAAGGCCCGGAAGCTGTTCGACGCGCTCGATCTGAACGAGGACGGTGAGCTGACCCGGGTGGAGGTGATCTCGGCTCTGCGGTCGAAGGGTCCGACGCTGGCCGCGCGTGGGGATCTGCCGTTCTGGGGCCTCGGGGACGCCGACGCGTCGTCGGCGCTGTTCGATGCGGCTGATGCGAACGGGGACGCGGTGCTGACGTTCGAGGAGTTCGCGGCTGTGGTGGACCGGCGCTTCGGCTGGTAGGGCCGGCTGCGGGTGACCGCGTCGGGCCGGTGGGAACTGCCCGACGCGGTGCGTGGCCGCGGCTGCCGCGGCGGGCGGGTTCAGCGGACCGCGTCGCCGATGTGGTGGACGCGGACGAGGTTGGTGGATCCGGTGACGCCGGGGGGTGAGCCGGCGGTGATGACGACGGTGTCGCCGGGTACGCAGCGGCCGATCCGCAGGAGTTCTTCCTCGACCTGGGCGACCATGGCGTCGGTGGAGTCGACGTGGGGGCCGAGGAAGGTTTCCACGCCCCAGGTGAGGTTGAGCTGGGAGCGGGTGGCGGGGTCGGGGGTGAAGGCGAGGAGCGGGATGGGTGAGCGGTAGCGGGAGAGCCGGCGGACGGTGTCCCCGCTCTGGGTGAAGGCGACGAGGAACTTGGCGTCGAGGAAGTCGCCCATTTCCGCGGCCGCGCGGGCGACGGCTCCGCCCTGGGTGCGGGGCTTGTTGCGGTCGGTCAGGGGCGGCAACCCCTTGGCGAGGATGTCCTCTTCGGCGGCTTCGACGATGCGGGACATGGTCCGCACGGTTTCGACGGGGTACTTTCCGACGCTGGTCTCGCCGGACAGCATGACGGCGTCGGTGCCGTCGATGACGGCGTTGGCGACGTCGGAGGCCTCGGCGCGGGTGGGCCGGGAGTTCTCGATCATCGAGTCGAGCATCTGGGTCGCGACGATGACGGGCTTGGCGTTGCGCTTGGCGAGCTTGACGGCCCGCTTCTGGACGATCGGGACCTGTTCCAGGGGCATTTCGACGCCGAGGTCGCCGCGGGCGACCATGATGCCGTCGAAGGCGGCGACGATGTCGTCGATGTTCTCGACGGCCTGGGGCTTTTCGATCTTGGCGATGACGGGGAGGCGGCGGTCTTCCTCGTCCATGATGCGGTGGACGTCTTCGATGTCGCGGCCGCTGCGGACGAAGGAGAGGGCGATGACGTCGGCGCCGATGCGCAGGGCCCAGCGGAGGTCTTCGATGTCCTTCTCGGAGAGGGCGGGGACGGAGACGGCCACGCCGGGGAGGTTGAGGCCCTTGTGGTCGGAGACCATGCCTCCTTCGACGACGCGGGTGTGGACGCGGGGGCCGTCGACGGCGGTGACTTCGAGGGTGACGCGGCCGTCGTCGACGAGGATGCGTTCGCCGGTGGTGACGTCGGTGGCGAGTCCCTTGTAGGTGGTGCCGCAGGTGTGGCGGTCGCCTTCGTGGTCTTCGACGGTGATGGTGAACTCGTCGCCGCGTTCAAGGAGTACGGGTCCTTCGTGGAAGCGGCCGAGACGGATCTTCGGGCCTTGAAGGTCGGCGAGGATACCGACGCTGCGGCCGGTCTCGTCGGAGGCCTTGCGTACGCGCTCGTAGCGCTCCTCGTGTTCGGCGTAGGTGCCGTGGCTGAGGTTGAGGCGGGCGATGTCCATTCCGGCCTCGACCAGGGCTTTGATCTGGTCGTATGAGTCGGTGGCGGGGCCCAGGGTACATACGATTTTCGCTCGGCGCATGAGGCGAGCGTATTCCCCTACCAGAGAGTAGGTAATCGCTTCCGGGTGTCCACTCAACAACCTTTGAGCAAAAGGTTGTTGACAACTGTTGAATGTGCATGGGGGTGCTCTGATGAGCACCCCCGGGGCGCCGATTTCGTCGTTTTTTCAGAGCTGCGGAGGGGTCATCGTGAACCGGGCG
This sequence comes from Streptomyces sp. NPDC090045, assembly GCF_044747975.1. Lineage (NCBI taxonomy): Bacteria > Bacillati > Actinomycetota > Actinomycetes > Kitasatosporales > Streptomycetaceae > Streptomyces > Streptomyces sp. NPDC090045. Next base: position 10,660 of record NZ_JBIVFA010000016.1, on the reverse strand, counting down.
TTCACCTGGGCGTAGACGGTCTGGCGCTGCGGTTCGAGGTCGAGCGGCGGGGGGCCGGCGTCCTCGGCGGCGCTGAAGGCCATGGTGCGCATTCCGGCGCCGGGGGCGGCGGGGAACGGGTTGGCGTTCTCGGCGCCGAGGTCGGCGAGTTCGACGAGGGCGGCGAGGCGGGCGCCGAGGGCTTCGGCGTATTCGCGGGCGCGCTGGACGGCTTCGAGTACGGCTTGGCGGCGGGCCTGGCCGTGGGCGGGCGAGGTGGGGCGCAGGGCCCACCAGGGGCCGTCGACCTGGGTGAGTTCGAGGTCGGCGAGACGGGTGGTGAGTTCGCCGAGGGTGGTGAAGTCGCTGAGTTCGGCGGTGATGTGCACGCGGCCGTGGTAGGCGCGGATGCGTTCGGCGCGGCCGTGGCGGGTGAGTTCGGGGGTGATGGAGAAGGATCCGGTTTCGAGTTTTTCGACGGGGTCGCCGTAGCTCTTGATGAGGTCGAGGACCGTGTTGTTGCGCCGGGTGAGGTCTTCGAGGGCGGTGCGCCGGTCGGTGCCGCGGGCGCTGACGGTGATGCCGATGCGGGCGATCTCGGGGTCGACTTCGATGCGGGCTTCGCCGCGGACTGCGACGCGGGGTACTTCGGGGGTGCCGTAGGGCTGGTGCGATGCGTCCTGGGTCATGGATTCACTCTCGCACTGTCGCTCGTACGGGTGTGGTCATCGGATCGAAACCTGACGGGGGTGTTGCTGCTTGTTACCAGTGGGTCAGAATCTACGCGCGTTGTTCAGGCCTCAAAAGGGGAGATGGCATGGCGTTCGACCGCAGGACTTTTCTGGGGACCACGGCCGCGACAGGTGCGGCCGTTGCGTTGGCGGGGGCCACGAGCACCCCGGCCGCCGCACAGCAGCAGGAGGTGAAGGGCCGGGCGCCGCGGACGTACGCGTTCACGGTGATGGGCACGACCGACTTGCACGGGAACGTCTTCAACTGGGACTACTTCACGGACAAGGAGTTCGACGACAAGGCGCACAACGACGTCGGCCTGGCGAAGATCTCCACGCTGGTGAACCAGGTGCGGGCGGAGAAGGGGCGGCGCAACACGCTGCTGATCGATGCCGGTGACACGATCCAGGGCACGCAGTTGTCCTACTACTACGCCAAGGTGGACCCGATCACGGCCCGGCGCGGTCCGGTGCACCCGATGGCGCAGGCGATGAACGCGATCGGGTACGACGCGGCGGCGCTGGGGAACCACGAGTTCAACTACGGGATACCGGTGCTGCGCAAGTTCGAGGAGCAGTGCGACTTCCCGCTGCTGGGGGCGAACGCGCTGGATGCGAAGACGCTGCGGCCGGCGTTCCCGCCGTACAGCATGCACCGGCTGCGGACGCCCTGCGGGCGGGACGTGAAGGTGGCGGTGCTGGGGCTGACGAACCCGGGGATCGCGATCTGGGACAAGGCCAATGTGCAGGGGAAGATGACGTTCCCGGGGCTGGAGGAGCAGGCGGCGAAGTACGTGCCGAAGCTCCGTTCGATGGGCGCCGACGTGGTGATCGTGTCGGCGCACTCGGGGTCGAGCGGGACGTCCTCGTACGGGGACCAGCTGCCCCACATCGAGAACGCGGCCGGGCTGGTGGCGGAGCAGGTGCCGGGGATCGACGCGATCCTGGTGGGGCACGCGCACACTGAGATTCCCGAGTACCGGGTGAAGAACAGGGCGACCGGCAAGGACGTGGTGCTGTCGGAGCCGCTGAAGTGGGGGCAGCGGCTGACGCTGTTCGACTTCGAGCTGGTGTGGGAGAAGGGCCGCTGGTCGGTGGCGAAGGTCGCGGCGAAGGTGCTGAACTCCAACGCGGTCGCCGAGGACCCGAAGATCACGCGGCTGCTGTCGGACGAGCACCGCAAGGTCGTGGCGTACGTGAACCAGGTGATCGGTACGTCCACGCAGGCGATGTCGTCGGCGGAGGGGCCGGTCAAGGACGTGGCGATCATCGATCTGATCAACCACGTGCAGGCGGAGACGGTGAAGGCGGCGCTGGCGGGTACGGAGTGGGCGGCGCTTCCGGTGCTGTCGCAGGCTTCGTGCTTCTCGCGGACGGCGGCGATCCCGGCGGGGCAGGTGACGATCCGGGACGCGGCGGGCCTGTACCCGTTCGAGAACACGATGGAGGCGCGGCTGCTGACGGGTGCGCAGCTGAAGGAGTACCTGGAGTACTCGGCGCGGTACTTCGTGCGGACGGCGCCGGGTGACGCGGTGGATCCGGCGAAGCTGACGAACGCGGAGAGCATTCCCGACTACAACTACGACGCGGTGTACGGGCTGGCGTACGACATCGACATCGCGCAGCCGGCGGGTTCGCGGATCACGGGGCTGTCCTTCCAGGGGAAGGCGGTGGATCCGGCGGCGCAGTTCGTGTTCGCGGTGAACAACTACCGTGCCTCGGGCGGCGGGAACTTCCCGCACGTGCCGCAGGCGAAGCAGCTGTGGTCGAACTCGGACGAGATCCGCAACACGATCGTCCAGTGGGTGAAGGCGAAGGGGACGATCGACCCGGCGCAGTTCGCTTCGGTGGACTGGCGGCTGACGCGGGCCGGCGTGCCGGTGTTCTAGTCCGTTCGCGGGCGGTGCGGCCGGGACCTGGCGGGGCGGGGTCCCGGCCGCTGTGCGTGGGGGTGGGCCGCGGCCGTCGGGTGGGGGGGGTCAGCACTGCCAGAGGAGTGCCGCCCGGCCGCAGGGGGTGCAGGTGTGGACGTAGGCGCGGCCGGAGCCGAAGTTCATGGCGGTGACGGGGTCGGGGCCTTCCGTCAGCTCGGCGGCGAAGTCCATCGGCCGTGCGCAGGTGGGGCAGTCGGGTGTCTCGTCGTACTGGAGCCAGTCGGGGGTGCCGCCGAGCCGGCCCAGGACCGTCGCGGTGGCGGGTGCCGTGGGGGCGGGTACGGCGGCGCGGACGGCTCCGAGTCCGAGGAGGTCCTGGTCGGCCTCGTCGGGGGGCCGTACGGGTTCCAGGCGGTCGGCGGGAAGCAGCAGGGCGAGGTTGCCGCCTGCGGTGGGGCTCCATTGCTCGCACTGCCCGGGGCGGTTCGCGCACATGAAGAGGGCCAGTACGCCGGGGGTGGGGGCGGTGTGGCCGGGGAGGTCGCCGAGGTGGATCTGGGCGAGGAACTGCAGGGGTGCGGCGCATGAGGCGCAGGTCGGCCATGCGGTGCCGGCGGGGGCCAGGGGTGTGCCGCCGGTGCGGGTGACCGGGGCGTCCGGGGCGACCGGCCCGCCGTCGAGGAGGAGCGTCGTCATGCCGGGAATGTATGCGCAGGGGTGTGGCGGGCCGGGCGGTGGGGTCAGGGGTGGTCGACCAGCGGGAGCAGGTCGCCGGCGGGCCGGGGGCGGGTGTGTTCCCGCTGTTCGAGGCCGAAGGTGGTGAAGGCGGTCCGGGCGGGCTGGGGGTAGGGGTCCTTGCCGGTGAGGGTGTTGAGGATGGCGGCGCTGCGCCAGGCGGCGAGGCCGAGGTCGGGGGCTCCGACGCCGTGGGTGTGGCGTTCGCCGTTCTGGACGAAGATGCTGCCACTGACGGCGGGGTCGAGGATCATCCGGTAGCGGTCGTCGATGCGGGGGCGGCCGGCGGAGTCCTTGCGCAGGTAGGGGTCGAGGCCGGCGAGGAGGCCGCTGAGGGGACGCTCCTGGTAGCCGGTGGCGAGGACGACGGCGTCGGTGGTGAGGCGGGAGCGGGTGCCCTGCTCGACGTGTTCGAGGTGGAGTTCGACCTTGGTGGTGGCGACGCGGCCGGCGGTGCGGACGCTGACGCCGGGGGTGAGGACGGCGTCGGGCCAGCCGCCGTGGAGGGTGCGGCGGTAGAGCTCGGCGTGGATGGCGGCGATGGTGTCGGCGTCGATGCCCTTGTGGAGCTGCCATTGGGCGGGGACGAGCTGGTTGCGTACGGGTTCGGGGAGGGAGTGGAAGTAGCGGGTGTAGTCGGGGGTGAAGTGTTCGAGGCCTAGCTTCGAGTACTCCATGGGGGCGAAGGAGGGGGTCCGGGCGAGCCAGGTGAGGCGTTCGCGGCCGGCGGGGCGGGCGCGGAGGAGGTCGAGGAAGACCTCGGCGCCGGACTGGCCCGATCCGACGACGGTGACGTGGTCGGCGCCGAGGATGCGCCGGCGGTTGTCGAGGTAGTCGGCGGAGTGGATGACGGGGACGGTGGGGGCTTCGGCGAGGGGGCGCAGGGGTTCGGGGATGTAGGGGGCGGTGCCGATGCCGAGGGCGAGGTGGCGGGTGTAGGTGCGGCCGAGGGCTTCGGCTTCGCCGTCGGCGTCGAGTTGGGTGTAGTCGACTTCGAAGAGGTCGCGTTCGGGGTTCCAGCGGACGGCGTCGACCTGGTGGCCGAAGTGGAGGCCGGGGACGCGGCCGGCGACCCAGCGGCAGTAGGCGTCGTATTCGGCGCGGTGGATGTGGAACTGCTCGGCGAAGTAGAAGGGGAAGAGCCGTTCCTTGTGCCTGAGGTAGCTGAGGAAGCTCCAGGGGCTGGTGGGGTCGGCGAGGGTGACGAGGTCGGCGAGGAAGGGGACTTGGAGGGTGGCGCCTTCGATGAGGAGTCCCGGGTGCCAGCGGAAGTCGCGGCGCTGGTCGTAGAAGACGGTGGCGAGTTCGCCCGCGCCTTGTCGGGGCAGGCCGTGGGCGAGGGCCGCGAGGGACAGGTTGAAGGGGCCGATGCCGATTCCGACGAGGTCGTGGGGGGCATCGAGCTGGGCGGTCATCGGTGGGTGCTGCCTTCCAGGAGGGCGATGAGGGTGTCCAGGTCCCCCGCGGTGGTGTGCGGGTTCAGCAGGGTGGCTTTGAGCCACAGGCGGCCGTCGGCGTGGGTGCGGCCGAGGACGGCGCGGCCTTCGTGCAGGAGGGTGCGGCGCAGGGTGGCGAGCTGGTCGTCGTCGGCGTGGGTGGGCCGGAAGAGGACGGTGCTGATGGTGGGGGCCGCGTGGAGTTCGAAGCCTGGGTGGGCGTCGAGGAGTGCGGCGAGGTGCTGGGCGAGTGCGCAGGTGTGGTCGATGAGGCGGACGAGGCCGTCGCGGCCCAGTGAGCGCAGGGTGGTGGCGATCTTGAGGGCGTCGGGGCGCCGGGTGGTGCGCAGGGAGCGGCCGAGGAGGTCGGGCAGGCCCGCTTCGGTGTCGTCGGTGGCGTTGAGGTAGTCGGCCTGGTGGGCGAGGGGGGCGAGCAGGGCGCTGTCGGGGACGGCGAGGAGTCCTGCGGCGACGGGCTGCCAGCCGAGTTTGTGCAGGTCGATGGTGAGGGAGTGGGCGCGGCCGAGTCCGGCGACTTTGTCGCGGTGGCGGGGGCTGAGGGCGAGGAGGCCGCCGTACGCGGCGTCGATGTGGAGGTCGGCGCCGTACCGGTCGCAGAGGTCGGCGATGCGGTGGAGGGGGTCGACGAGTCCGGCGTCGGTGGTGCCGGCGGTGGCGGTGACGAGGGTGGGGCCGGGGGTGGCGGCGAGGGCTTCGGCGAGGCGGGCGGGGTCGAGGACGCCGGCGGGAGTGGGGAGTTCGGTGGCCGGGGGGAGGCCGAGGAGCCAGGCGGCGCGCGGGACGGAGTGGTGGGCGTTGGCTCCGTGGAGGACGGTCAGGGCGGGGCCGTGGCGTTCGCGGGCGAGGAGCAGGGCGAGCTGGTTGGCTTCGGTACCGCCGGTGGTGACGAGGGCGTCGGCGTGGGGGGTGTCGTAGAACTCGGCGGCGAGGGCGCGGGTGAGGAGGGCCTCGACGGCGGAGGCGGCGGGTGCCTGGTCCCAGGAGTCGAGGGAGGGGTTGAGGGCGCTGGCGGCGAGGTCGGCGGCGGCCGCGACGGCGAGCGGGGGGCAGTGTAGGTGGGCGGCGCAGAGGGGGTCGGCGGGGTCGGCGGCGCCGGCGGCGAGGGTGCGGACGAGGGTGCGGAGCGCCTCGTGGTCGCCGGTTCCGTGGGCGGGGAGTACGTCGCCGAGTGCGGCCCGGACGCGGGCGGCCTGGGCCTCCGGACCGCCGGCCGGCAGGGGCCCGCCGCGGTCCCGGGCTCCGTCGGCGAGGGCGTCGAGGACCGTGTCGAGGAGGGGCCGCAGGGCCGTGGGGCCGCCTGCTCCGCCGGCGAGCGGGGGCGGCGGGCCTGTGCCTGTGCCGGGCGGCGGGGTCATCGGGGTCCTCCGGGGCTGGGAGGGGTGCGGGGCGGGGCACCCTGCCCGTACAACGATCAGACCCGAATGGGGTAACCGCCGGGGTTTGTCCGGAGTTTCCGGTCGGTCCCCTGCGGGGCGGGGGCCGCTGCGCGGCGCCTTTCCCCACCCCGCCCCTTCCCGAACCGGTGGCTCCGCCCCCGGACCCCCGCTCCGCCGGCGGCGGGGGTGGTCAGGCGGTGCGGACGCGGAGGGCGCGGGCGAGGTCGTCCAGCTGGTCCACGAGTTTGCGGCGCAGGAGCGGGAGGATGTCCGGGTCGGCGAGGCAGGCGTGGCCGGCCTGGAGGTTGGCCTCGTCGATGGCGTAGGCGGGGAAGGCGTAGCGGCCGGCGGCTTCGCCGATGGCGGGGCCGCGGCGGGCGCCGAGGGCGACGGCCTCGGGGTAGTAGCGGGTGACGTACTCCTCGACGAGGTCGGCCTGTTCGGGCTGCCAGAAGCCCTGGGCGGTGGCGCTGAAGAGGTAGTTGGACAGGCTGTCGTCGTGGAAGAGCCGCTCCCAGGCGGCGGCCTTGGCCTCCGGCGTGGGGAGTGCGGCGCGGCAGCGGGCGGCGCCTTCCTGGCCGGTGGCGCTGGGGTCGGCGGCGAGGGCGGCGTCGATGTCGCCCTCCTCGACGGCGCCGAGGACGGCGAGGCGGGCGAGGATGCGCCAGCGCAGCTCGGGGTCGAGCGCGGGGCCGCCGGGGACGGTGCCGTCGGCGAGCCAGGCGGCGATGGTGTCGGGCTGGGTGGCGCTGTCGATGAGGACGCGTACGGCGCTGAGCCGCATGCCGGGCTCGGAGCCGTCCTCGGTGCGGCGCAGCAGGTCGCGGGCGGTGGTGGTGAGGGTGGCCAGGGCGGCGGTCCGGTCCTCGGGGGCCACGTAGCGCACCGCGACGTGGGTGCGGGCGAAGGAGAGGACGCCCTGGACGATGGCCAGGTCGCGTTCCTCGGGCAGGTGCGCTTCGGCGGTCGCCAGGTAGGCCTGCGGGTCCAGTTCGCCGTCGCGGACCATGTCGCGCAGGGCGTTCCAGACGACGGCGCGGGTGAGGGCGTCGGGGATGCCGGACAGGCCGCGCAGGACCGTTTCGAGGGAGGTCTCGTCGAGGCGGACCTTGGCGTAGGTGAAGTCCCCGTCGTTGAGCAGGAGCAGCGCGGGGCGGGCGCCGGTCACCGAGACGACCTCGTCGGAGGGGACGTCGAGGGTGAGCTGTTCGCGGGGCTCCAGGGTGCGGCCGTCGGCGGGGTCGCGGTCGTAGATGCCGACGGCGATGTGGTGCGGGCGGCTGCCGTGGCGGTCGACGGTGAGGGTCCAGCCGGCGGCTTCGTCGGCGCCGTGGGGGGCTTCCTCGATGCGCGGGGTGAGGGTGTCGATGCCGGTGGTGCGCAGCCAGATCTCGGCCCAGGCGCGGACGTCGCGTTCGGTGTGGGCGGCGAGGGAGTCGATGAAGTCGGCGAGGGAGGCGTTGGCGAACTTGTGGCGGGCGAAGTGGGTGTTGATGCCGGCCAGGAAGTCCTTCTCGCCGAGCCAGGCGACGAGCTGGCGCAGGGCGGAGGCGCCCTTGGCGTAGGAGATGCCGTCGAAGTTGAGGAGGGCGGAGGCGGTGTCGGGGACGTCGTCGGGGGCGGGGGCGACGGGGTGGGTGGAGGGCCGCTGGTCGGCGTCGTAGCCCCAGGGCTTGCGGGTGACGCCGAAGTCGGTCCAGGTGTCGGTGAAGCGGGTGGCTTCGGTGAGGGTCTGGTAGCCCATGTACTCGGCGAAGGACTCGTTGAGCCAGATGTCGTCGAACCAGGCGAGGGTGACGAGGTCGCCGAACCACATGTGGGCCATCTCGTGGGCGATGACCATGGCCCGGGACTGGCGCTCGGTGTCGGTGACGGCGGAGCGGTAGATGAACTCGTCGCGGAAGGTGACGAGTCCGGGGTTCTCCATGGCGCCGGCGTTGAACTCCGGTACGAAGGCCTGGTCGTAGGAGTCGAAGGGGTAGGGCTCGGTGAACTTCTCCTGGTACCGGTCGAAGCAGTCCTTGGTGACGGAGAGGATCTCCTCGGCGTCGGCGTCCATGTGGGGTGCGAGGGACTGGCGGCAGTGGATGCCGAAGGGCAGTCCGGCGTGTTCGGTCGTCACGCTGTGCCAGGGGCCGGCGGCTACGGCGGCGAGGTAGGTGGAGATGACGGGGGTCGGGGCGGAGGTCCAGGTGGCGGTGGCGGTGGCGTCGCCGGTGGGGGTGCCGGTGCCGGTGCGCGTGGTGATGCCGTTGGCGAGGACGGTCCAGTGGGCGGGGGCGGTGACGGTGAACTCGAAGACGGCCTTGAGGTCGGGCTGGTCGAAGGCCGGGAAGACGCGCTGGACGTCGTCCATGAACATCTGGCTGTAGACGTACGTTTCCCCGTCCGCGGGGTCGGTGAAGCGGTGCAGGCCCTCGCCGGTGCGGGAGTAGCGCATGCGGGTGTCGAGGTGCAGCTCGTGGGGGCCCTGGGTGAGGCCGGTGAGCGGGAGGCGGTTGTCTTCGAGGGCGGCCGGGTCGAGGGGACGGCCGTCGAGGGTGACGGAGCGCAGCTCCACCGGCTTCAGCTCGACGAAGGTGTCTCCGGCGGTGCGGGCGGTGAACCGGATGACGGTGGTCGAGTCGAAGGTTTCGTCGTCGTCGCCGGTGAGGTCGAGGGTGACGGCGTAGTGGTGGACGTCGAGGAGCCGGGCTCGGAGCTGCGCTTCGGTGCGCGTCAGTGCGGACATGGGGCCATGCTGCCCCAGCGGGGGGCGGAGGTCGGTCTTCCGTTTCCGTCTTGCGGTGCGGGGCCGCCGCGTTCGTCTGCCGGTGCGGGGCCGCCGCTTTCGTCTTGCGGTGCGCGGCCGCCGCGGCCGTCTTCCGTTGCGCGGCCGCCACTTCTGCCTTGCGGTGTGCCGCCGCCGCTTCCGTCTTCCGCTGCGCGGCCGCTGCTCCGAGCGGCTACTCCTCGCCCGCGGCGATCGTCTCGTGGTGGCGGATGACCTCGGCGATGATGAAGTTGAGGAGCTTCTCGGCGAAGGCGGGGTCGAGTTTGGCGTTCTCGGCGAGCTGGCGCAGCCGGGCGATCTGGCTGGCCTCGCGGCCCGGGTCGGCGGGCGGCAGCTGGTGCCGGGCCTTGAGGTGGCCGACCTGCTGGGTGCACTTGAAGCGTTCGGCGAGCATGTGGACCACGGCCGCGTCGATGTTGTCGATGCTGTCCCGCAGGCGGGCGAGTTCGGCGGTGACGCTCTCGTCGATGCCGCCGGCGGCGCCCTTGCCGGTGCCCGCGCCCGGGCCCGCGCCGTTGTCGAGGTCGCTGATGTTCATGGTTCCCGAGAATACGTGGCGGCGGCCGGTGAGTCTCCGGGCAGTCGGCCTGTGAGACGGGGGCGGGCAGTGGTGGGTCCTGGCGGCGCCTCCGGGGTGGTTCGGGTCGCGCTTGGCCAGCTGCCTTCCCTGACGACAAGTACTTGCCAATGTGGAAAGTAATCGCCATATTGGAAATCGACTGATGAGTGTTCGGACGAGGGGGAGTCATGCACGAGGCGACAGAGGCGTTGGGCCGGGCGGCCGGTATGGAGAAGGCGGCCCGGGCGCGGAGCGGCTGGTACGCGCGCTACCTGTGGGTGTTCGCCGCCGGGCAGCTGCTGCTCGTACCGGTGGCCGTGCTGGGGCGCGGTCCGGTCGCGGCGGCGGTGATGGGGGCGATCAACGTGCTGCTCGTGACCGGGCTCAGCGTGTACGCGGCGCGGCAGAGCGTCGTGCGCCGGGGCTTCGGTGTGAAGCACGGGGTGCTGGTCGGGTCGTGGGCGGCGGTCTTCGCCGTGATGGTCCTGCTCGGCACCACGGTGTTCGGCCGGAGCGTACCGTTCGCGGCGGGGGCCGCGCTGGCGTGTGCGCTGCCGCTCGCGCTCGGCGCGTGGACCGAGATGCGGCGTGCGGCATGACGGGCGGGGAGACCACGGGCGCGGCGGGGGCCGCGGGTCCGGACGGGGCGGCGGGTCCGGACGGGGCGGCGGAGGCGAAGCGGGCCGGCCATCCGCGGCACGACCTGGCGCCGCTGCTGAACGCGCCGGTACGGCTGTCGGTGGTGGCGGCGCTGGTTCCGCTGGACAAGGCGGAGTTCGGTTTCGTACGGGACCTGGTCGAGGTCACGGACTCGGCGCTGTCCAAGCAGGTCGCGGCGCTGGAGGAGGCGGGCTGGGTGGCGGTCCGCAAGGGCCGCGTGGGGCGTCGGCCGCGCACCTGGCTCTCGCTGACGCCTGAGGGCCGGGCCGTGTACGAGCGCCACCTGGCCGCGCTGCGGGCGATCGCGCTGGGCTAGGCCGTGGCCTGGGCGGCGGGCTTCGCCGGTGCGGCTGGCCTGGCCGGCCGGTTGGCTGCGCCGCTCGGGCGGGGTCGGCGGGGGCCGGTGTACGGGTTGGCTGCGCCGCTCGGGCCGGGCCGGGGCGGGCCAGCTGCGCTGGTGCGGCTTGGGCCGGGTGTGTTCCGGGGCGTCTCCTCGGGCGTCGAACGTGTCGGGGG